>JAGOME010000103.1 GCA_017993715.1 Phycicoccus sp. | reverse complement strand
GTTCATGCTCAGCCTGTCCCGCGGGGGGCAGACGATCTGGATGTCCGATCGGGATGCCGACAAGATCGGGGTCAAGGACAACGACTGGATCGAGGCGGTCAACCGCAACGGTGTGGTCGCGGCCCGCGCCGTGGTGTCCCACCGGATGCCCGAGGGCACGGTCTATATGCACCACGCGCAGGACCGGCTGATCGACGTGCCGCTCACCGAGCGGGACGGGCGCCGCGGCGGCATTCACAACTCCCTGACCCGGATCCTGATCAAACCGAGCCACATCATCGGCGGCTATGCCCAGCTCGCCTACTTCTTCAACTACATCGGGCCGACGGGCAACAACCGTGACGAAGTCACGACCATCCGTCGCCGCACGGACCAGAACGTGGAGTACTGATGAATCCCCACGACGTTCTCCGCTCGTCCCTCGCGCCGATACGCCGCGAGGACGCCCACACCGGATTGAGGAGTGTTCTCTGATGCGGGTCATGGCGCAGATGGCGATGGTCATGAACCTCGACAAGTGCATCGGGTGTCATACCTGCTCGGTCACGTGCAAGCAGGCCTGGACCAACCGGGCCGGCACCGAGTACGTCTGGTTCAACAACGTGGAGACCCGGCCCGGGCTGGGCTACCCCCGCGGCTATGAGGACCAGGAGGAGTGGCAGGGCGGCTGGGTCCTGAAGAACGGCCGCCTCAGCCTGCGGGCCGGTGGGCGTTTCAAGAAGTTGCTGACGATCTTCAGCAACCCCAAGATGCCGTCGATCCAGGACTACTACGAGCCCTGGACCTACGACTACGAGACCCTGCTCAACGCGCCCACGCAGAAACACTTCCCGGTCGCCCGGCCGCACTCACTCATCTCCGGCAAGCCGATGAACGTGAACTGGAGCGCCAACTGGGACGACGACCTCGGCGGGTCTCGCGAGCACGCGGCCAAGGACCAGATGCGCAAGGGCATCGAGGACAAGGTCAAGCTTGAGTTCGAGCAGACCTTCATGTTCTATCTGCCGCGGATCTGCGAGCACTGCCTCAACCCGTCCTGCGCGGCCTCCTGCCCGAGCGGGGCGATCTACAAACGCTCCGAGGATGGCATCGTCCTGGTCGACCAGGACCGCTGCCGCGGCTGGCGCATGTGCATCACCGGCTGTCCCTACAAGAAGGTCTACTTCAACCACCGCACCGGCAAGGCCGAGAAGTGCACGTTCTGCTACCCCCGGGTCGAGGTCGGCATTCCGACCGTCTGCTCCGAGACATGCGTCGGACGGCTGCGTTACATCGGCCTGGTCCTCTATGACGAGGACAAGGTCCTCGAGGCCGCCAGTGCGACCAATGACCAGGACCTCTACAAGGCCCAGCTCGGAGTCTTCCTGGACCCCTTCGACCCGGAGGTCCAGCAGGCCGCCGAGGAGGCCGGGATCCCCGGCGACTGGATGGAGGCCGCGCGCAAGAGCCCGGTCCGCAAGCTGATCATGGACTACAAGGTCGCGCTCCCGCTGCACCCGGAGTACCGGACGATGCCGATGGTCTGGTATATTCCGCCGCTCTCGCCGGTCGTGGATGTGTTGCGCGACACCGGACATGACGGTGAAGACGCGGACAACTTGTTCGGCGCCATCGACGCCCTGAGGATCCCTGTCGAGTACCTCGCCAACCTCTTCACCGCCGGAGATACGGCCCCCGTCACGCGGGTCCTGCAGCAGTTGGCTGCGATGCGGTCCTACATGCGCGACATCAACCTCGGGCGCGACCCACGCGACGAGATCCCGGCCTCGGTGGGGATGGATCCCGAGGCGATGTACGACATGTATCGCCTGCTGGCGCTGGCCAAGTACGACGAGCGCTACGTCATCCCGACCGCCCACGCCGAGCAGGCTCACTCTCTTGAGGAGTTGGCCACGGACTGCCCCGTCAGCAACTACGACGACCAGCCCGAGTCGGTCTTCGGCGAAGGCTCCGGACGGCCACTGCCGGTCGCCGTGGAGAACTTCCAGATGCTGCGCAACCGTCAGACGGCGGACAGCTCCGACAACCAGCTGATCGGCGGCGGCAACGCCCGCGGCCGGGTCAACCTGCTCAACTGGGACGGCGTGGGGATGCCCGATGGGCTGTTCCCCGGCAGCGGTCAGGGCGATGCGCGACGGCGTGAGGACAGCTCGTCATGAGGTGGCGTCGCCATCGGGGCCGCGTCCCCGCCCTGAGTCCGCACGCGCTCGCCGATACCTGGCAACTCGTGTCAGTGCTCCTGGACTACCCGGATGAGGCTCTGCCGCAACGGATCCCCATGCTCCTCGACGTCGCGAGCTCGCTCCCGGACGGACCCCGGGAGCCGCTCGTGGCCACGCTCACGGCATTCGGACAAACCCCGCTAGCCGACCTGCAGCGCGAATACGTCGACACCTTTGACGTCACCCGGTCCTGCGCCCTGCATCTCACCTACGCCACCCATGGGGACACCCGACGGCGGGGCGTAGCGCTCATCGAGTTCGTCCAGGCCTTCCGCCGCGCCGGCGTGCCATTCGAGATCGGGGCCGAGCTGCCGGACCACCTCTGCGTGGTCTTGGAGTTCGGCGCCTTCCACGACGCCGGGATCGCCTGGGACCTCCTGGTGCGTCACCGTGTGGCCATCGAGTTGTTGCGGGCCGGCCTGGCGCGGCGCGATTCGGCGTGGCTGGGGATCGTCGATGCCCTGCGGGCGACCTTGCCGCCGCTGGTCGGCGACGACAACGAGGTGCTCGCCCGCCTCATCGCCGCTGGCCCCCCGCAGGAGGACGTCGGCCTCGAGCCCTACGCCCTTGACCCCAGCCTCGACATCGCCCGAGGGCTGGGCCCTGGGCCCGGTGCCACCCCCGATCCCGCCCGCCGCCAGTTCCTCGGCGCCACCATCCCGTTGGGAGCTCCCCGATGACCACCTTCCTGTGGGTGATCTACCCCTATGTGTGCCTCGCCATCTTCGTGGTCGGACACGTCTGGCGATACCGCTACGACAAATTCGGCTGGACGACCCGCTCGAGCCAGCTCTACGAAGACCGGCTCCTGCGGATCGGGAGCCCCCTGTTCCACTTCGGCATGTTGGGCGTGGTCGCGGGGCACATCATCGGCCTGGTCATCCCGGAGATCTGGACCGATGCCCTTGGCATCAGCCGGCACACGTACCACGTCATCGCGCTCGCGGGCGGCATTCCTGCTGGCCTGATGGCGTTCGCCGGACTGGCCATCCTGGTCTATCGCCGGCGCACGACGGGGCCGGTCTTCAGCGCCACGACCACCAACGACAAGGTTATGTACGCCGTGCTGGGCACGGTCATCATCCTCGGGTTGTGGAACACCATCGCCGGCAGCCTCCTGCAGTTTGGCGGCGAGTACGACTACCGGGAGGGCGTGAGCGTGTGGTTCCGCAGCATCTTTATGCTCCAGCCGCAGCCCGAGCTCATGGCAGCGGCACCCCTGGGCTTCCAGGTGCACGCGCTGCTGGCGTTCTTGCTGTTCGCGATGTGGCCGTTCACCCGGCTCGTCCATGTCTTCTCCGCACCGCTGGGCTACCTCACGCGGCCCTACCTGGTCTACCGGTCCCGGGACGGGCAGGCCTCCAGCGGCGGCAACCGCGCCCCGCGACGTGGCTGGGAGCGCTCGGAGTTGACGAAGAAATGACGGCCGACCAACCCGCCCGCCTCAGGAGTGAGCACATGAC
>JAGOME010000064.1 GCA_017993715.1 Phycicoccus sp. | reverse complement strand
CCGACCCGCAGGAAGCCCGCGCTGGTCCCCGCCCCGGTGGCAGAGGCGTCACCGGCGGCCCAGACCGTGCCCGCATAGGCATCGACCACGGCCAAGCGCAGCGGGACCCCAGCGGGCAGCCCGGTCACGTCGAGCAGAGGCGTGTCCGTCACCGCGCCACCGGGGCGGAACGAGCGGAATGCCGCCAGCGGGCTCGGATCGTTGGTCAGGTCGACGGGAGCCGCGACATCATCACGCCAGACCGTGCGCTCCGTGGAGGAGAGCAGGGGAGCGGACGCCGCCGCCACCCCAGCCGCGACAACGATGACCCCGACCGCGGCCAGCATCCGCCGGCCCGCATCTCCGGTGGCGCTGACGACCTTGCGACGCTCCCGGGCGGCGCCCCAGGCAAGGAGGATGACGAGGATGAGGATGGCGCGCACCAGCATCCCCACCGGTGACGGGACGCCAAGGAGGACGGCGAGGGCCCCGACGACCATGGCCGGGGCGAACGGCGCGAATGCCGCGGTGGATCGCCGGGCGAGCACCATCGCGGCATAGGCGCCACCGAGCGCCAGGACGAACGGCAGCAGGAGCACCGGTCCCGAACCGTCGACCGGGGGCAGCGTCGTCAGCAGGTCACGCCAGCCGCGCACAAGGGTCCGGCTGACGTCGGCCACCGCGGCCGGTGTGGGGAGGCCGCGCGAGGAGGCGCCCCGCAGGCCGAGGACAGGGAAGACCAGGGCGGTGATGAGGGCCAGGACGGGGAGCCCGAGGACCCAGGACCAGGAGCGGCGCGCGACGACGACACCGGCCACCACACCGAATGCCGTCGCCAGGGCCACACTGCCCAGCCAGCCCCAGCCGTCATAGGTGCCGAGGAAGGCCGACAACGCCACCAGGGTCGCCGTGAAGGCCCCCGCGGCATCGACGATCTCGGCCCGTGACGGTGCAGCAGTGAGCGGGACCCGACTCAACCGCTGAGCTCGGGTTCCGATGGTGGGCTGGACGCTCACGCGGCACCTGCCACGTCGACGATCCGGGCCAGATCACTCAGGGATCCGAGGGTGAGGACGGTGAAACCGAGGACCGACGACGTCGAGCTGCGCTCCTCTGGCGCGACCCGGACGACGACGATCCGGACCTGCGGGCCGAACTGGGCCGACGCGCGCTGCAACTCGCGGAACGGAATGTCGCCGCCGGTGACGAGGATGGCGATGCTCGTGCCCGGCGCCAGGGTGGTCAGGCGGGCCGCCAGGACCGGCAGCGCGGTCGCGGATGGTGCGACGCGGGCGAACCCGTCGAGGGTGCGCACGATCCCGACCCGGTCCAGGGCGTGGTCGGCGGCGACGACGGTGACGTCCATGTCGTCACGCAGGGCGCGGACCGCGATGGACGCCGCCGCGGTGACGGCATCCTCGAATGCCGCGTCGTCGGCATACCCGGCGAGCCGGCCGTCGACAACGAGACCGAGGTGACTGCGTCGGGTGTCGGTGTAGCCCTTCATCATCAGTGTGGTCGTGCCGCGCTGAGCGCTCACTCGCGCCGAGCTCTGCCAGTGCACGTGACGGCGATCGTCACCGGGGACATACGGGCGCAGGGTGTGGAAGTCGAGGTCGGACACCGAGGGGTCAGACGTGGGGCGGCCTTCGAGGTCGCGCACGAAGCCGGCATCGAGCGACGGAATCGGGAGGACGCGCGGGTGGACGAAGAGCTCGATCGACGCGGAGGAGCTGACCGACCGCTTGGCCAAGCCCAGGGGGTCTCCCCGCACGATGCGGACGGGGCCGACGACGATGATGCCCCGTCGACTGGTGGGGATGTCCACGGTGAAGTCGTCGTGCTCACCGGGTGGCAGACCGCGCATGCGGAAGGCGCCGAGCGCTTCTCCGACCGGCAGCTCGAGGCTGGCGGATCGGACCCGGCGGGTGCGGCTGTTGGTCGCCACCAACCAGGCGCGCGAACTGGCTCCCGCGCGGACACGCGGCGGGAGGAGCGAGAGGGTCAGGTCGACGGGGGCACCGCCGAGGGTCAGGGCGAGCGCGATCACCAGGACGGTGGCCAGGCCGACCGCGACGACGAGCAGCTCGGCCCAGCCCAGGGCTGCGCCGGCCACGGCCAGGATGACGGTCGAGGCTGCGATGGCCCAGCCGTAGCCGGTGACGACGCGCACCGGCGCACGCAGCGGGGCCGTGCGGGCCGCCAGCGTGTGCAGCCGATCGACCCAGGGCAGGGCCCCGGCGGCATTCGGTGTCGTCGTCATTGGTTCGCGAGGACGCTCAGGCTGCCCGCTGCGGCAACGGAACCCGCACGAACAACTCGTCGATGACGTCCAGGGTGCTCACGCCGTCGAACTGCGCGTCGGCGTCCAAGAGCAAGCGATGCTCCATGATCGGCACCGCGAGATCTTTGAGGTCGTCAGGGATGACGTAGTTGCGGCCTCGTGAGGCCGCCCACGCCTTCGCGGCATGGGTATAGGCCAGCAGCCCGCGCACCGAGAGTCCGAGGCGGACCTGGGGATGCGAGCGGGTCTCCTGTGCCAGGCGGGTCAGGTAGGCCAGGAGCCCCTCGGAGACATAGACGCGACGGGCGATGTCGCGCAGCTGCCGCACTTCACGGCCTCCGACGACGGCCTGGACGGTGGTCGCCCGGTCCCGCTCGGCGAGACCGCTGAGCACACCGATCGTCGCCTCGAGGTCCGGGTAGCCGATGGCGGTCTTCATGAGGAAGCGGTCGAGCTGGGCCTCGGGCAGCCGGTAGGTTCCGGCCTGCTCGATGGGGTTCTGGGTGGCGATGACCATGAACGGGGCAGGCACATCGTGGGTGATGCCATCCACAGTGACATGTCCCTCCTCCATGACCTCCAGCAGCGCGGACTGGGTCTTGGGCGAGGCGCGGTTGATCTCGTCGGCGAGGACGATGTTGGCGAAGATCGGCCCCTGACGGAACTCGAAGGCCTGCTTCATCGGGTCATAGATGGACGCGCCGGTCACGTCGGAGGGCAGGAGGTCGGGGGTGAACTGGACTCGATGGTGGCTGCCCTGGACGGTGTTGGCCAAGGCCCGCGCGAGCGAGGTCTTGCCGGTGCCGGGTACGTCCTCGAGGAGGAGGTGCCCGCCGGCGGCCAGGGCGGCGACCGCAAGCTCGACCACGGGCCGCTTGCCGAGCACGGCGGTGCTGACGGCATCGACGATCTGGGTGAAGGTCTGGGCGTACCACGTGATCTGATCGGCCTGAGCCAACGTCGTGGGGTCAGTCATCTGGGGCTCCCGGCTGGGCGTGAATTGCGGCGTGTAGTGGGACGTAACGGGCGATCTGACGTGCGGGCGGGCGCACGAGGGGTCCAGGTCATGGCGCGGCCCAGCTCCGCGTCAGGGGCGTCGAGGGGTTCTGGCCGTCGTCGCACGTGATGAGGTAGGAGCGTCCGCTCACCGGAGCGAACTCCGCTGCGGTGAGCGTCTTTTGGCCGCTCCCGGCGGCATTCGTCGGGATCGAGGCCGCACCGTTGGGCGCATTGCCCTGACCGTCAATCGTGCACGACATGGCCGTAGACGGTGAAGCATTGGTCAGGGCGAGGGTGGCCTCGATCGTCCCGTCGGCCGCGGTCGTGCTCGAGACAGCAACGCTCCCGGCCGAGGTCGACACCGCGCCGTTGGCGCGCTCGGAGGACCCGCGTCGCGTCACGGTCACGGCGATGGCGGCGTTGACGTCGTAGCCGACCTTGACGGTGTAGGTCTTTGACCACCCGGAGGAGCCGGTGCTCTCAGCGGGCAGCGTCGTGCGTCGGCCGGCAGCGTCGACCACGACCTCGACCGCACTGGACAGACCCTTGGGGTCGACCGACACCGTGAAGGTGATGTACGGCCCGACCGCCGAAGGTCCCGTGATGGTCGGAATGCCGAGCGGGCCGTAGACCACATCACTGGTCACCGTCGTCGCGGTGGACTGCCCGGCCGAGTTCGTAGCGGTCAGGGTGATCTCCCAGCCTTGGCCGTCCGCGGGGACGGTGATGAGCTCCTGGAAGGAGGTCGGGCGGGTAGGCGCTTCCCAACTCCCGCAGGATGTTCCCGCGACCTCGCAGGTGATCGTGATCCTGGAGTCCCGGGCGGCCGGGCTCCGGAAACTCAACTCCACCTGCCGGCTCACGCCGGTGGCGGAGGCGGTCACCTGGGAGAAGTCGCCCGGGGCTCCGACCGCGACATAGCTCGTTGAGGCGCCAGGGGCGGAGGTGTTGATGGCGTTGCTCGCGATCACCGCAAAGGCGTGAGTCGTGCCGTCGAGGTCGATCTGGTTGACCATGCAGGAGGTGTCTAGCGTCGACCGACACACCTCCGAGGAGGCACCGCCGCCTGAGGAGCCGACGACGGTGTAGGTCGTCGAGCCAAGACCGTTGGCGCTCACCGCAGACCAGTCGATACGCAGGCTCACGGCGTCCCCACCGGCGATCGTCGTCGGGGTGACCGTGGGGGGTCCCGGCACGGCCGGGGTCCCCGCCGACTGCCCGGTCACTGTCGTGGGCGGTCCATAGCCGGCCTTGTTCTTGGCGCGGATGCTGAACGTCGTTTCCGCCAGGTTGTCCAGGCCGGTCGGGTCGGCATTCAGACCGGCCACCTCGAGCTGGCCGCCAGGCCAGGTCAACAGATAGCTCTGGACGGGCGAACCCGCAGATGGAGCAGCCTCCCAGGTCACGGTGAGGGCGCCATCGCGCGGAGACGACGTCGTCGCTGACCCGGGCGCCCCGGGGATTTCGTCGGCGGTGATGGTGTCGGAGGGGCCAGACTCCGGGCCGTCGCCGACTCCGTTGCGAGCCCGAACGGTGAAGGTCAAAGGCACATCGTTGGGGATGTTCTCGATCCGGCACGGCGAGGCCGAGCACCGCTGGGTCCCCCCGTTCCAGGACACGTCGTAGTACTCGATGGGCAGGCCGTTGTCCGGCGGAGTCGACCACGCCAAGACGACGGCGCGGGTGAGTTGGGCGCCCACCTGCACGGGCGCGCCCGGTGCCCCCGGGACGCCGAGAACGTCAACGCTGAGAATGCCGCTCGCGGTGCGGTCGGCCCGTCCCGAGCCGGGCGAGTCGGTCACCGTGACGCGATACTGCACCAGGCCGTGAGCGTCCGGCGAGGGCGTCACCGAGATCGTCGTGGGGCCGTCCTGGCTGACCGTCGCCGACGATCCGCCGATCGGCTGCAGGGGGCCCACGATGGCGAAGTCGGGGTTGCCGAGCGGCGAGGTGAGGTAGCCGCGCAGGTTGATCGTGCCGGTCGAGCCTGCCTTGATCCCGACCAGGCTCATGTTGTCCAGGGTCGGGGGCGCAGCGGGGGCCACGCGGACCGTCATCTCGGCCGGCTCCGCCAGGGTGCCCGCGGCCGTGACGAGCAAGCGGGCGGTGCTCCCCGGCTCGGCATCGGCGGTCGCGGAGACCACGAGCGTGTCCGTGTTCTGGGTGGTGACCTGCAGCCCCGGCTGACCATCCGGGAAGGATCCGGTGAATTGCAACGAGTCCATGGTCTCCGGGCGGGCCGTCCAGACATGACACAACTGTCGGATGGAGATCGGGCGCGACGAGCCCCCGATGACGACATCCAAGGCCGTTGTGGGACAACGCAATACTGGTGTCTCGGGGCCGATCTGCACGGGGATCGTCAAGAGCGCTCGGCGGCCGGCCGGGTCCGTGGCGTCTGCACCATTGGTGACCTCCACGGCGATCGCGGCAGGGCCGATGTAGTCGTTGCTCGCGGTGATGGTGACCGCATCGGTGCCCTCGTCCGCGACGGAGAGGACACCGGCGGGCGAGCCGCTGAGGCGGTCGGTCGTGGTGAGGATCACCGGTTTGCCGCCGGGGTCGAGGATGACCTCGGACAGCTTGACGGTGGCGGTGCCGTTGCGATCGACGGTGATCAGGGTGTCGGGCTTGACGTAGGGCGCTCCGGATCCACCGACGGCGACGTGGATGAGCCCGAGGGTGACGGCTCCGCCGGCGTCGGCGACCTCGAACGACAGCACCTGGGGGACATCAGTCACGGGCACGGTGACCGTGCCTGCGTCGATGGTGGCGCCGGGCACGTTGAAGACCTTGGTGACGTTCAAGCGTCCCTGGGCATCGTCGGGGTCGACGGTGCCGGTGAGGACATCGACCGACACCGAGGTGGCCCCGACGTCGGGGACCGCGACCGCGTTGCGGGCCAGGGGAGGCAGGTTGGTGCCGTCTCGTCCGCGCACCGTCAAGGTGGCTTGCGAGGGCTGTCCGTTGGCGCCCACGATGCTGTAACGGACGACAAAGGGCTCGTCGGGCGCCGGACCGACGACCCCGAGGACGCCGGACTCGGCGTCGAGGGCGACACCCTCGGGCAGGTCGGGGTTGAGGGCTGCGAGGGGCTGGACGGTCGCCTGTTCGCCGATGGGCTGAATGTCGTTGCTGAGCACATCGACCCCGAGGGCGCGTCCGGGGGCGACGGTGACCAGGTCGTCGACGGCGACCACCGGCTGCGGATCCCCGGGGGGCGCGACGGCGATCCGGATCGTGCCGGTGCCGGTCTTGCCGAACCGATCACTGACGATGTAGCCGATCTCGTCGGTGCCACCCGAGGTGGGATAGGCCTGGTACGTGATCGACGACGGGCTCTGTTCGAGGATGCGGCCGAGCTGTGGGGCGCTCGCGATGCCGCTGAGCGTCACGGAGTCTCCGTCGGGGTCGGCACCGGAGGTCGGGATAGAGATCGTGAGCGAGTCACCCGAGACCAGCCGGCCTTCCAGGGTGGACGGCACCGGCGCCCGGTCGGGTCGGTCGGCCGAGGGCGGCGGCTCGATGCGGATGCGGATCGCTCCCGTGGCCCGCTGGCCGTCGCTGTTCTCAACGACGTAGTCGACAACGCTGGTGGTCGAGGTGGTCACGGTGGGTGCCTGGAAGCGCACGGTGGACCCGGAGACATAGGCCGCGCCGGCCTCCTCGGTCGTGATGCCGTCCAGGCCGCTCACCGGGAGCGTCCCCACCCGGTCCGCCCCCTCGACCTGCGTCAGCAGCCGCAGCGGCTGACCGGCGGGGTCGCTGTCGTTGTCCAGGGGGGCAATCGAGACGGTGTCCCCGGACCTGACCCTGGCGGTGTCGTCCACGGCATTCGGGATCCCGTCAGCGGGCATGGGCAACTGGACCACGGAAACGTCGCCCGTGACGCTTTGTCCGGTCCCGTTGGTGATCGTGTATTGGATCCGCAGCGGATTGGGCACGATCTCGCCTCGGGTGGCGGCGATGCGCACCCAGCGGCCCCGCAGCACGGCGACATCGACGACGTCCGAGGCTTCGGCCACGGCGGACTGGACCACGAGGAGGCGCCCCGAGGGGTCGACGTCGTTGGCGAGCACGTCGACAATCGAGGCATTGCGACCGTGGATGACGGCCTGGTCGAGGACGGCGGTCAGCCCCTCGGGGCGCTGCGCCGGGTCGATCACGTCGACGCGCATGGTGCCCCGGGCGGGCGCGGCGTCGCCATAGCGGACGGTGTAGGACAGCAGATAGGTGCCGGCGGCCGCCGCGGTCACGGTGACCGCGCCGGTCTCGGGGCTGGTGGCGACCGTGGTGCCCTCGGGGGCGAGGACGTCGCCGGCCAGCTCGAGGCGAGCACCGGGGTTGAGTGGGTCCGTGCCCGGCAGGTCATTGTCTAGGGGCCGCAGCACGATCGGTTGCCCCGCATCGCCGCGCGCCACATCAGGCAGTGGCCGGGGCGGTGTGGTGGTGATCGCATCGGGCGGCAACACCACGACGGCGAGTTCGCCAGTGGCGGTGTCTCGGCCGTCGGAGACGACATAGCCGAGGGTCCGGGGACCGGGGTCGGTCGGCGCGGTGTAGCGGACCCGACCATCGCTGGTGACCGGGACGGACTCCTTGGCGTCGGTGGCCGAGGTCAGCACCACGGGGTCGGACTCAGGGTCACGCCAGTCGCCGATCGCGGGAATGCTGACGATCCCCCGGTTGGCGACGGTCGTCGATTGCGGTTCATAGCGTTCGCGCAGCACGGGAGGACTGTTCTCGTCCGCTCCTTTGGCAGTGACAGTGACGGTCGCCGTCGAGGTGGTTCCCTTGCCGTCGTCGATCGTGTACTGGAACGACACGGCCTGGGCGCCGGGGTCGAGGCCGAGTTGGATGCTCTGCCCGTCGGGCGCGATGACGAGCGCCGACTGACCCGGCTGCGCGGCCGTGACGCTGACAATCGAGAGCACGCTGCCGGAGGGATTGGAGTCGTTGTCGAGCGGGTGCAGCACGCTCGTCCGGCCGGCCCGAGCCCCGAACTCGTCATCCTGCGCCTTGGGCGGCGAGGCATCCTGAGCCACTTGGTCGGGCTCTTGAGGATCGTCGGGCTGCTCCGTCGTCGAGGGCGGCGCCACGGCGTCCCAGTTGTCCAGCCGCCGTCCCGTGGCCAAGTCCCAGACCGCGCCCGTCGCGGCATCGTTGAGGACGGCCGTGCGCCGGTCGACTCTCACCTTGGGGGACAGCAGGTTTGTGGCGTTCTCGAGCTCGACCGTCTCCTGATCAGCGCCCTCACACGCGCGCACGACTCGACCCGGCGTCCCTGCCCACACGGCATACGCACAGTCGTCGATCCAGAGGGGCGTCGCGGGGGCGCCGGAGCCGCCGTCGGCCAGGGTTTCCAGTGTGCCGGTCGCCGGGTTGAGCTCCAGCAGGCTCTCGGGGGTGGCGATGAGGGCCGTGGTCGTGACGGGTTGTTGTTGGACAACGGCATCGGCCACGGGGCTCGTCAGCGGCATGCGCTCACCCGAGGGGTGGACTGCGGTGCCCGCGACGAGGTCGAGGACAACAGGCCCTTCGGGGGTCAGGAGGAGACGGGCGTCGAGCAGGGCGCCTTGCAGGCTGGTGGTGCTCGCCTCGAGTCGGCCTCCACGGGGGGTCAGGGTGACGAGGTCACCTCCGGTCCCCACGGCATACCCGATGCCAGCGGCGTCGACGGCGACATCGACCGGTGACCCGCCGGCGTCAGCGGTGCCGGATACGCGAACGGTCGCCAACGGCTCGGCCTGCCCGCTCAGGGCGGCCGTGGTGAGGGAGCCATCCGGCGCAGGCAGGCTGCCGCGGACCTCGCCCGTCACGGGATCGACTGCGAGGGTGGTCCCGGCGCCGGTGGCGACCTGGGTCTCGGCATCGAGGCTGATCGCGTTGTCGGTGATCAACGTGCCCCGCACGGGATCGATCGGCGTCAGCGTGCTGGCCAGCCGGTCACGGGCAAAGGCGACCCCGTCGGCCTCGACGATGTCGAGCTGATAGGTCTGGGCGGCAGCACCGTCCGGTTGGGCGGCGGCATCGAGGCGGGCGGCCGGACCGTTGAGGCGACCGAACAGGCCCGCTCGATCGTTGGTGACCCAGACCGTGCCGTCGTTGGGCCGGACGTGGTCGACGGTGTTGCCGGGGCGAGTCGCGACATAGGTCAGCCCACCGCCAACGACGACGACCACGCCCATGCCAGCAAGGAGACGTCGAGTGGCCCGGCTAACGCGCGCGCGCCGCCCGCGGGCCACCCGCAATGCAGGCTTCACAACAGCGACTCCCCTAGGTCAGATACCACGCTCGTGGGCGGCCTCCCCCGAAGCCACCCGGCCATTCTGGTCGCGCGTGCCACGGTCCGCGAAATCATGCTCCAGCCCCACGCAAGCAGGCCCACCGACGACCCCGCACCCGCCGACCGCTCGCGCTGAACCGTCGCCAGCTCGCTCCCCACGGGGCAGCCTACTGGCGCGGACCCCACTCAGGTGGGGGCACGCCCGGCGCCTGGACGCGGCGACGGCTGGGCGACTTGGCCGAGTCATGCCCCTCGCCGGGCTCTTTGCCTCCGGGCCAGGTCTTGCTGGCCCGCGCCGCCAGCTGGAACGACTTGCGCAGCGGGGTCCCCTCGAACGCATCGGGCAGCAACAGCGGCCGCAGGCCGAGGCCGGTGCCGTCGACAAACCCCGAGACGGCGATCCCGAACATCTCGTGCGTCTCGCGCTCATGCCACGCCGCACCTGGGTAGATCGCCGTGAGGCTGGGCAACGCCACGCCGTCGGCAATCCGAACGGCGAGGCGGCATTCGCGGAGCTGACCGGGAGTGGAGACGTCGAGGAGGTGACAGACGACGTCAAACTCCGGCGCGTCCGCATCGTCGGTGACGTCGACGGCGCTGAGCCAGTCGAAGAACGTGAACCCGTCCTGGAATGCCGCCCGCACCGCCGTCACCCACTCATCTGGGCTGGGCACGCGGGTCACCGTGTCGGACACGGGCTCACCCTATCGACCGGCGTTTTCAGACCGTCAGGCGCGGCCCTTGAGCATGAGGTTCCAGTAGAGGCTGGGCAGCCCGACCTTCTTGAACAGGTGGAAATCCACGAGCTCCTTGGTCGTGTCCGGATAGCGCAGGGGGTTCGAGGGGGTGGGCGTCATCGTGTAGTCGAACTCCGCGAGGAGCAACCGGTTGCGTCCCGTGGTGAGCGGACATGAGGCATACCCGCCGTAGGCGGCACGCGGCCGCTCCCTGCGGGCGGCGGCCTGCAGGTTGGCGACGACGACTGGCGCTTGCTTGCGGATCGCGGCTCCCGTCTTGGAGTTCGGCGTCGACCCCGCGTCACCGAGGGCAAAGACGTTGCCGTAACGCACGTGTTGCAGCGTGTGCTTGTCGACCTCGACGTAGCCGTGAGGATCGTCCGCCCCGGAGAGCAGGGAGGCCTTGACCCAGTCCGGGGCCGACTGAGGCGGCGTCACGTGCATCATCGTGAAGCCGAGTTCGGCGACTGTCCCGGTGGTGTTGTCGCGGATGCTCGCGACCTGACCAGGGCCGTCGACCGCGGTGAGTTCGGAGTTGAGGTGGACCGTCATGCCATAGCGTTGTCGCGCAACATGATCGAGGATGTCGGCAAACTGCTTGATGCCGAACATGGCCGGGGTCGGCAGGACCAGGTGGATGTCGATGTCCTTGAGCACACCCTGGCTCCGCCAATAGTCCGCCGCGAGGTAGGCAATCTTCTGAGGAGCGCCGGCGCACTTGATGGGCCCCGCGGGCTGGGTGAAGATCACCGTGCCGCTCCTCGTGCGCTGGATGAGCTCCCACGTCTTGGGCGCGAGGTCATAGCGATAGTTGCTCGTCACCCCGTTGCTGCCCAGGGTGTCGACGAGGCCGGGGATCCGGTGCCAGTCGAGTTGAATGCCGGGAGCCATCACGAGCTGCTCGTAACCGATGACCTCGCCGGTGTCCAGGCTGACGGTCTGGGCCTGAGGGTCGACGCCCTCCGCGCCGGCCCGCAGCCACGACACCCCTTTCGGGATGGTCCGGGAACGCTTGCGGGCCGATGCCGATGCCGTGGCCAGGCCGCCTCCGACGAGGGTCCACAAAGGTTGGTAGAAGTGGTCCTCGGCCGGGTCGACGAGGACGACGCCGCCCACTCCTGCCCGATCAAGGCGCGCGGCGACCGTGGTCCCGGCCGTTCCGGCACCGACGATGACGATGGGATGGCGCTTCACGGGCGATGAGCTCCTTTGCTCAGGGCGAGGCTGGGGTCAGTTCCCCGTGCGCGATGGGCGGGCACGGGGTAGGGCGGGACGGGCCCTGGCAGGGGCGATTGGGGGCAACGCAGTGAGGCAGGGAGGCGGCGAGGCGGCCGCCAACTGATACCCAGTGGGGTATGCCGTATCTCAGCGGATCCTGGGCGGTGACGTCAATGCCGCACCGCCCGGGAGGCGCGGCTCCCGTCTCAGACCCGGCTTACCTTCCCGGCTCTCCGACCCTCGGGACGAGATGACACGACACGCGGACGAATGCCGCGCGCACCTCCGCGTGTCAGGTCATCTCGACGGGGGGGGGGTCCCAACGGGGGTCGGTCAGGAGTCGCCCTGGACGTCGTTCAGCACGTCGTTCAGCACGTCGCTGAGGACGTCGCTCAGAGTCGCGGCCAGCAGCTCCGGAGTCGCGCCTGGCACCCACGCCGAGACCGATCCAACGGTTGACGGATCCAGCGGCAGCCCGAGCGCGTCGTACGCGTCGATGAGGACGGCCGCGACGGCATTCGGGTCGGCAACGGTCACGACGGCACTGAAAAGCCAGCCGTTGCGGCGCACCCGTTGCCCCGTCCCGACCAGCTTGTGGCGCCCGCCCTGGTTCAGACTCCACTCGCCCTCGCAGTACTCCCCCGGCACCGATCCCACCCGCACATCGGGCACTCCCGCATCGGTCAGGACTCGAGCCAGGAGGTCCCCGAAGGCACGAAACCGAGCCAGGATCCCGTTGCGCGCCAACGGATCTCCGGCCCAGCCATGGATGACCAGCGCACCCTGGTCGTAGGCCGCAAGCCGTCCCCCCACCGGCCTGACGACCGGCTCAAACCCGTGCCGGCGCACCACCTCGACCGCGTCGGCATACCCGGGCAGGAGCGTGTCCCGCCGACTGAATGCCGCCGTCGGTGCCGTTGTCCCACAACGCCACCGCACCGGGTCGGTCGGCTCCACGGCCGCAAGATCCGCGAGGGCCTGGGCGATGTCCGCCGACCCGGACAGGCGCGCCAGAGGCGGGATCCCGGCGGGCGGCATTCGGGCGGGGCCGGTCAGTAGTAGGGGCGCGCCATGGGCGTGCTGTCACCGGCAGGCTCGAGCGAGTACTCGCACAGCGCCAGCACGGGCACCCCGATCATCAGCCACGTCCCGAGCCCCGGGGCTCCCGTCATCGCGACCACGCTGGCGACCCCAGCGAGAATGCCGCCGGACACAAGGGCACGGCCCATCGGCCGCAGGCGCTTGGGCGACTTCGTTGACAGGAAGACCCCCCACACGCCGGAGAGGGCGACGAGGCCGAGGATGCCCAGGAGGAAGCCCCAGACCCCGGACGCGACGCGCATCCCGAGCTGGAACACGGTGATAGCCAGGATCAGCTCCAGCAGGATCGCCGCGATGCGCACGATCCAGGACGCCATACCGGTGTTACTCACGAGGACTCCTGCACGAGGGGACGGGCCGCGGTGGGCGGCGCGATGAGGGGACGGGTGACTTCGCCAGCCGAGGCGGTGCGGCTCACGGCATACCGGGCCTTGGCGGCGATCGACGCGCCGGTGACGCGTTCGGAGGCGATCTTCTCCTGGAGCTTGATGATGCCGTGCAGGAGGGCTTCGGGACGAGGGGGGCAGCCGGGGACATAGACATCGACGGGGATGAGCTGGTCGACGCCTTTGGTCACGGAGTAGGAGTCCCAGTAGGGGCCGCCGGAGTTGGAGCACGCCCCGAACGAGATGACGTACTTGGGCTCGGGCATCTCGTCATAGAGGCGGCGGATGGCCGGCGCCATCTTGTCGGTGACGGTGCCGGAGACGACCATGAGGTCGGCCTGGCGCGGGCCCGGGGCGAACGGGATAACGCCCAGGCGCATGAAGTCGTAGCGGCCCATCGACGTGGCGATGAACTCGATCGCGCAGCAGGCGAGCCCGAAGTTGAACACCCACAGCGAGTACCGCCGGCCCCAGTTGAGAACGACGCGGATCGGCTTGGGGGCATGGCTCTGCAGCGCGCCGACCTTCGGCATGGGGAGGGGGACCGCGCCGCTCATGTCGGTCAGCCTAGTTCGGTCGAATGCCGTGAGGCCGCCACGCGGCCGAGGCCGCCCGCCCAACAGGGCGACGGTGGCCGGGTCAGCAGCGGGTCACCGCATGGCTTGGGCGGCTCCGAGGACGAGCGATCCGGCGCAGAGCACGACGCCGAATGCCGGGCCGCCGACGGCGATGAGGGCGACGGCCACGCTGAGGGCCAGGCCCATGGCCACCGCGGTCCGCTCCATTCGCGGGAGGGGCCGCATGGCCTGCGGGCCGAGGACGAGGTAGAAGATGCCAGCGAACAGGGCCGCGACCAGGACTCCGGCGATGAGCCCGCCGATGCCGCGCCCGACGAAGGCCCAAGCCGCCAGGCCCGCGCCCAGGCACACCAGCACCTCGACGACGGGACCCGCGAGGTGGCCGAGGGCGCGTCGACGTGGGGAGACATCGACCGTCAGCTCGCGTCGGTCGGTCCACTTGGCGCGCACGAAGGTCACCTTAGGGGTTGGACGAGGCAGTCTGCCCTGCCTCGCGGCCGACCCTGACCACCGATAACCTGCCGGGCGCGGGCCTGCACACATCGGAGCGGGCGGGCGCTGCGACTCTTTCCGTCTGCGAAAGGCATGACATGGCACTGACCTGGAAGTTGCACGGGAACGGTTCACTGTCCGGGCCGGAGGACGTCGTCGCCCCCGACGAACGGCTGTCCTGGGGACGGACCGTGGGCCTGGGTGCGCAGCATGTGGTGGCGATGTTCGGGGCGACGTTCGTCTTCCCGCTGCTCATGGGTCTGAACCCGCAGCTGGCGATCATGATGAGCGGCCTGGCGACCATCTGCTTCCTCCTCATCGTCAACGGCAAGGTCCCCAGCTACCTGGGGACGTCGGCGTCATTCGTCGGCGGGGTCGCGGCCATTCGCGCGCAGGGAGGCGACTCGGCCACGGTCACAGGAGCGATCCTCGTGGCCGGTGCGGTCCTCGCGGCCGTTGGCATCGCCATCCATGTCCTCGGCTCGGCCATCGTGCACAAGGTGCTGCCTCCGGTCGTGACTGGCGCTGTGGTCATGCTCATCGGCTTCAACCTGGCCCCGGTCGTGGCTGGTGTCTACTGGCCGCAGGACCAGTGGGTGGCGATGGCCGTGATGCTCTTCACGATCGTGCTCGCGGTCGGCGGGCGTGGCTTCATCAGCCGCATCGCGATCTTCCTGGCCCTGGTGTTCGGCTTCGTCCTGTCGTGGGTGCTGGACCGGACGGCGGGCCAGCTCACGGCATTCGATCCGGCGGCCGGCGAGGTGACCACGCATCTCCGGGTCAATTTCGCGAATGTCGAGGCGGCGTCGTGGTTCGGCTTCCCGCCCTCGACCGGCACCCTCGGCGCCGATGGCCAGCCGATGGTTGGCTTCCACGCGCCCACCTTCTCGCTGGCCGCGATTGTGCTGGTGATCCCCGCCGTCATCGCGTTGATCGCGGAGAACACCGGACACGTCAAGGCTGTCGCGGAGATGACCAAGACCGACCTCGACCCGTACCTCGGCCGGGCCATCGCCGCTGACGGCATCGGCACGGTGCTCGCCTCCGGGGTGGGCGGGTCACCGACGACCACGTACGCCGAGAACATCGGGGTCATGGCGGGCACGCGCGTCTACTCCACCGCGGCCTACTACGTGGCGGCCCTGGTCGCGATCCTGTTTGGGTTGTCACCGAAGTTCGGCGCCCTCGTCTCGGCCACTCCGGGTGGCGTCCTCGGCGGGATCACCGTCGTCCTCTACGGCATGATCGGCCTGCTCGGCGCCAAGATCTGGAAGGAAAACCGGGTCGACTTCGGCAATCCGGTCAACCTGGTCCCGATCTCCGCCGGGATCATCATCGGCATCGGCAACGTCTCGCTGCAGATCACCGACTCGTTCGCGCTGGGCGGGATCGCGCTGGGCACCATCGTGGCCATCGGGGCCTACCACTTGGCGAATGCCGTGGCGCCGCCGGAGCTCAAGGCCGCGGACCAGGGCGCCCTGGTCAGCCTTGGTGACCACGATGAGTGGGTCGAGGACGACGTGCCACCCGCTGGGCGGTAGGCGAACGAGGCCGCTAGGCCGACGGCTGCTCGATCTCGATGAGGTGTCCATCCGGGTCCTGCGTGAAACATCGCCAGCCGCCCCAAGGCGGCTGTGTGGGAGGCGCCAGGAAGCTCAAGCCACCCGCGACAAGGGCACTATGGACGGCCCGGACATCCGTGACGCGAAAGATCAGATTGACAGCAGTCGCGCCTCGCACTGGTTGCGGCGCAAGCCTCACTCCTGGCTTGTCGCTCGTGGGATCGCCGGGGAGGACCAGATAGAGGCTCACCCCAGGCCGCTCAAGACGCCTGAGCGACTCCAGGCGCTCGGTGACGGCGAAGCCGAAGTGGCCGGCATAGAACTGCTCGGAGGCCGAAAGGTCACGCACGACGAGCATCGTGCTGAAGTCGACCAACTGGGAGTCGAGCGGATCCTCGGTATGACTCATGTGTGGCTCCTGCACCCTGCGGGAATGGACGGTGGCTAGGTCCAGCGGAGGAGTCCGCGGCGGGCCGCGTGCACAAGACCCAGGACGAGAATGCCGACGAAGATCGCCATCTCGACCAGGGAGGTCACGCCGAGGTCAGGGTTGCGGATAACCAGCGCCCACGGGAAGAGATAGACCGCGTCGACGGCAAAGATGACGTAGAGGAAGGCAAAACTCAGGTAGCGGATCTGGCTCTGCGCCCAGCCCTCGCCGACAGGGTCGACCCCGGACTCGTAGGTGGTCAGCTTGGCTGCGCTGGGCGCGCGCGGCGCGAGCAAGCGACGGGCCGTCATGCCGGCGGTGACCAGGAGAATGCCGGCGAGCACGACAGCTGCGGCGGCGGCATAACCGGACATGGTGGCCACCCTAGCGGCGGACGAGGCGCCGAGGTCGGGGACGGGCTCGACCCTCGGCCGGTCGCCTAGGCTCGGTGGGGTGTTGATCAGGCCAGCACGTCCGGATGACTTCCCTGCGTGGCGACCGCTGTACGACGGGTACAACGCGTTCTACGGCCGCGTCGGCGCCACCGCGCTGACCCCTGATCTCGTCGAGGTCATCTGGGGCCGGTTCTTCGACCACGGAGAGCCCATTGGCGCCCTGGTGGCCGAGGATCAAGGCGTGATCGTCGGCATCGCGCACTACGTGTTCCACCGCAGCGTGCTGCACCTCGAGGACGCTTGCTACCTCCAAGACCTGTTCACCATTCCTGAGGCCCGCGGCCGGGGAGTGGGGCGAGCACTCATCGAGGAGACCTATCGCCTGGCGGCGGCCGCGGGCTGCCCCCGGGTCTACTGGCTGACTCAGACGACGAACACGCCAGGACGAGCGCTGTACGACCAGGTCGCGGAGCACAAGGGCTTCATCGTCTACAGCCACGAGCTTGGGCTAGCGTCCACCCTCGTGCTTGCGCCCACGCGTTGCCGAGGGCGCGACGCCGGAGCCCCCGGCCCCAACTTTCCCAACTGTCCCAACTTTCCCGCCTAAAGCGGGAACGTCCGGGTTCGCAAGGGTTGTTTTCCCCTGCGAACCATCACCTTCCTGGCAGCGACCCACGCGAACCCCAGGTCACGAATTGTGTTGCAACAGAACAGATTTTGGCCCGAAGACCCTTGACACGAATGTCCGACATGTGTTCGAATAGGGTATGGATCGGGGGATCACACCAGACACGCACACGGCACCAGGGGCCGCGGTCATCGCGGACCTGTTGACGCGGTTAGCGACCGTCGAGATCGCCGCCGATGACGATCGTGGCCTGGTCGACGTCGTCGCCTGGTGTGAGCAACTCAAGGGCGCCGCGGCCGCGGTCCAAGCCCGCGCGACCGTCCAGTTCCTCGACCGCCGTGTCGCCGCGGCCGACGCTGCCGTGGGTGGGATTGATGAATGCCGTCGCGGGCGGGTCGATGGTCGCCGCCGCGCTGCGCGGGCGGACCGGTCAGCCCGGGCCGAGCTCGCGCTCGCGCGGCGATGTTCCCCGGCAGTGATGGACCGCCAGGTCGGGGTCGCCAAAGCCCTGGTCGCGGAGATGCCCGCCACGATGGGGCTC
>JAGOME010000102.1 GCA_017993715.1 Phycicoccus sp. | reverse complement strand
ATAGTCAGGCTCTCCACCATGCAGCCGGTGAACGTGTAGGCGTCGACCGTGCCATCTGCGCGCGGGATGCCCTTCTGGATCGTCGCTGAGGGCATGACATCCCCGAGGGTGAACACCTGCTGGTACCGACCCGCCGAGACGAGGGTCGACGTGCCGGACCCGAGCCCGAGTTGCCACAGCAGCCCGAGGCCCTTGGTCACGGCCTCGATCGTCAGGTCCCCCGAGCCCTCAGCGGACGCGACAACGCGGCTGCCGGAGCGGGCAACTCGGGACCCGACGCGCAGGCCCACCCCCTGCTTGACGTTCTTGACGAAGTTGAATGACTCGTCAAGAAACTCGAACCAGCGGGTCCGCGCGACGGCGGTGCCGTAGACGGACTCGACGCCGAGCCCGACCGAACAGTCCTGGGGGGTGGTCATGACGTGGGCTCCTCAACCTGCGCAGGAGAGGCCATCTCGACGGCCTCGAAGTTGGTGGTCTGCTCCAGCAGCGCGGCCCCGATCGCGGCGGTCACCGTGATCACCTCGCCGGGCTCCAGGCACCCCCGGCCCTCGCCCTCGATGTCGCCCTGACGGCGCAGCAACGGCACGTCCACCCGTCCGAGCGGGTTGATATTGCGGATCTTCACGACGCGCCTCCAGAGGGCATGACAACGAACCCCGTTGCAGTGCAAGGGGTTACGGGGTTGGTTAGGTCAGGGGTAGATGCGAGCCACGAAGGTCACGGAGAACTGCACGAGCAGCGCAGGGCCAGAGTCAAAGACCGGCATCAACCACTGCGTATCGCTGCCGAACACGACCTTCTGAAACTGAGGCAGAGCTTGGAACGGGGCGCTGATGAGCCAGCCGCCAATGGCATCGATCACGCCCTCGGCTTGGTCGAGCGCCTCGTCCATGCTCCCGAGTTGGCCGACCTGCACCAGCACCGCGCAGGCCACTTCGCCGGTCTCATCGCGGTTCCGAGTGCCGCCCATCGTCGCGGGCACCTGCCGCGACCGGGCGGACGATGGGTTCGCTTGGGTCTCCGGATCATCAAGCCCGACCCATATCCGAGTGCCAGGCGTTTCGTCATACTCGGCACCGAGAGTCACGTTCACGCCAGTCAAGAGCCCGGCGAACCCATCCCGGAGTGCCCGCAGGACGGTTGGGACAGCGGAGGCCGTCACGCGAACCCCGGCAGGGTGAACGGGTCGAGAAGCTCACGGACCCGGTTGGGGATCAAGTAGCCGGGCGCGTTGTCCTCGGTCGCCCGGGCCATGGCTCCCAACTGGGGCCGCCACAGGTGACGCACCAGTTCGAGGACGGCCGTGCGGATCGGGGCGGGCATCTCGACCCACCCCGCGGTGTAGACGAGCGTCCACGTCCCCAGCGAGCAGGACGAGTTGGTGACGACCCCGCCGACGCCGATGCGGAAGCCGGTCGTGACGGCGTTGCCGTCGAGATTGGTCGCGGACGTGACAGCGGTCGTCGTCGTCGGAAGGACGAACGACGGCCCACCGAACGTGATGGTCGACTGCGAGGCTGACACGAGCGGCCCGACCCGCTGGGAGACCATCGACTCGGCCGTGTCGATGAGGCCCTGCAACACGGTTGGGTCCACGTTGGTTGTGGTCGCCGACGTGCGCAAGTAGGCCATCGCCTCGTCCTGGAGGATGACGGACACGGGTCAGGCCTCGATGACGAAGAACCCGTCCGACTGGTCGGGGGTCCCGTCCGCGCGGATGGACGGCATGGTGACCCGATCGACCTCGGGTGCATCCATCTCCGCGACATCGTCCCGGACTGCAGGCTTGCGAGCCATGTGTGTTCCCTCCAGACGGGCCGCAGGACGGGCCGATTCGGCCCGCCCTGCGGCGTTGTCGTTGGTCAGGCCGTGGCCGTGGTCTGGTGGATCTTGAAGGCGCTGCTGTCCTGCAGGGTGCCGTCCGCCCGCTCGAAGCCGAGGAACCCGACCTGCAGGAAGTCGGCGTAGCGCTCCGTGAGGCGCAGGACCGTGAGGCCCTTGACGATGCGGATCACGTAGGCCGCGCGGATGTTGCCGAATCCCAGCGACTTGGACGACTGCGCCATCGCGGGCATGTCGTTGTTCAGGACGAGGCCGTAGCCGAGCAGGGTGTCCGGCTGACCGACCTGCAGCGACGGCTCCCACAGGGGCCGACCCTGCGAGTCCTTGATCTTGCGGATCGCCTTGCGCGCCGTCTGGTGCGCCATGAACTTGAGGCCCGGCCCGCCGCCGTATGCCGGGTCGAGAGACTCGACCAGGTCGATGAGGCTGTCGTAGGAGATGCCACCCGTGGTCGCGAAGGACCCGGTGCTCGTGGCCCCGACCGTCGCGCCCGTGACGAGGCCGTCCGGCTGGGCGGTGCCCGTGCCGGTGGTGGCGTGCTGGTTGAGGATGCGACCGACGCGGACGCCGAGCCGCTCCGCCAGCCACGAGTCGGCGTTGATGGCGTTGTCCTGCAGGAACTGCAGGGAGGCGCGCACCAACTTGCTCGTGTACATGTAGGAGTCGATCGACGCCGTGCCGAAGGTGACATCCTGCTCCGTGACCTGCGAGTTCTCGGCGAGGATCGCGCCGACATTCGCAGTGTCGTCGTTGGTCGGCCACTGCAGGTTCGCACCGCTGTCGGTGTAGATGACCTCGGCCTCCTGCAGCATCGGGCCGTACCACTTCTGGGTCTCGATGAACTTGTCCCGGAACTCCGGGGGAACGGTGTACCCGCCCGCCGCTCCCGTTCCGACGCCAGCCGCGTTCTTGATGCTGGAGTCGAAGCCGCCCTGCAGCGCCTTCTGCTGCTCGTAGGACATCGGCTCGTTGCGGATGTAGGCCGCGAACGCGGCCTGGTAGTCGGCGTCGCCGTGGGGCTCGTCGACGACGGGGGGCGGGCCGGATGCGGGGGAAGCGCCGCGGTCGAACTCCGGGGCTCGGGCGGCGAGCTTCTCCTCGCGCTCAATCCGGTTGCCGAGCGCGTCGAGGTCGGCCTCCATCTTGTTGTAGGAGACGGTCTCCTCGGCCGACAGGTCGCGGTTCTCCGCCGTTGCCCGGTCGGACAGTGCCTTCATCTGCTCCCAGACGTTGGCGCGCTGCTCACGCAGGTTGCTGGTGCTCATGGTCCTTGCCTTCCTTCCGCGTCGCGGATGGGGTTCCCCCGCACGCGGACGCGGCGGAGTGACCCACTCGGGCTGTCCCGGTGGGTTGCTGGGGTGGAGTGGTTACTGCGGGAGCGGGATGAACCGCTTGGCCTGCAGGTCGGTGGCGCGCGCGGCGCTGCTCAGCCGGCGACCGGATGCGACCGGGGTCAGAGGTCCAGGCGCTTCCGCGCGGCCGGCGAACTTGAACGTGGACAGGTCGAACGCGGCAGACGGTTGGGGCTCGTCGCCAGCGACCGAGTCGGCGAGGCCAGCGGCGACCGCCTCATCAGCGGAGTACCACGACTCGGCGAGCATGGCCGTGCGCCAGTCCTCGGTGGTCCCGCCCGCCTTCGCGGCGTAGACGTCGGCGATGTTGTTGCTCAGCCGGTCGAGCAGGTCAGCCAGGCCGCGCATGTCGCCCGCGTTACCGACGCAGAGCCCCCAGGCGTCGTGGATCATCAACTGCGTGTTCTGACCCATGATCGTTTCGTCCGCGCCCGTCGCGAGGAACGAGGCGGCAGAGGCGGCGAGGCCGTCCACGACGGCAACCACCTTCGCCCCATAGGCGCGCAGTTG
>JAGOME010000012.1 GCA_017993715.1 Phycicoccus sp. | reverse complement strand
TGATACGGAAGTCCGGATACGTCACGTCACCTGCCGCCCCCCACGGTGAGACGCCCATGCCCATCGAGTGGTCCATGCCGCCCATCCCCATGGTGTGCCCCTCGCTGCCGCCGCCCGCCTCGATGAGCGCGGCCAGGACGTCGTCGGGGGTGCGTCCCTCGACGCCGTCGAGCCAGTCATCGAGGACGACGACCCATTCCGCGTCATAGCCGCCGGGCTCGGCCGGGTCATCGACGATGAGGGGCGCATACAGGCCGCGGTCGAGCTGGAGCCCGACGTGGGGGTGGAAGAAATAGGTGCCGGGGTCGGGGACCGTGAACTCGTAGACGAACTTCTGGCCCGAGGAGACCGGATTCTGGGTGAGTCCAGGGACTCCGTCGGCGGCGTTGCGGAGCCGAATGCCGTGCCAGTGGACCGTCGTGTCGGTCGGGAGCTGGTTATCCAACGTGATCCGCATGAAGTCGCCGGCGGTGGCCCTCAGGATCGGTCCCGGCACGACGCCGTCATAGGCCCAGGTGTCGACCTGGGTGCCGCCGAGGTCGAACCGCGTCGCTGCGGCCCGCAGCGTGCGCTCGACGACGTTCTGGCCGGGACTGGGCGAGAGGGGAGTTGGGGTGCCGAAGGTGGCGCCACCCATGTCCATGCCGCTGTGTGACACCGTTGTCGACTCGCAGGCGGTGACCGACGCGGCCGCGGCGAAGCCGAGCCCGCCGAGCAGGACGCTGCGTCGATTGATCGACGTCATCGGGAGCCTCCGGCCTCGATGAGGTGACGGCGCTCGGCAGACTCCGTCGGGTCGATCTCTCCTCGGGCCAGGCGCTCATCGAGGGTTCGCAACGCGTCGGGCGCGGCAGGCCGTGACGCGGAAGTGCGCGAACCTCCCTGGTTGAGCATCCGGATGAGGAGCGCCACAACGGCCCAGAAGGCGATGAAGCCGGCGATCACCAGGAGCAGGAGCAGCAGATGCCAGCCTTGCAGGCCACGCAGCATCGTGGGCCTCCTTCGTCAGGGAAACGGTGCAGGGCCAACTGTGCCGGGTCCACACCGCAGATTCCGTCACGACGCGGGCTACGCGGGCTCAGCCGGGCTGTTGAGCCACTGCCTGAGCGCTAGTGAGAGGCCGGGCGCGCTACGGCGGCGACCTCGCGGCCACCAAGGGGGAGCGTCGGGCGCGGTGTTGACTCTCACGATTCCGCGCCGACGCGCCGATCGCTGCCAGACTGCCGGGATGAACCTCGGCCTGACTCCCGATGAGCTCCTGACCACGACCCGCTCGGTGCGCAAGCGCCTGGACTACGAGCGGCCCGTCGAGCGGGAGGTGCTCATGGAGTGCCTCGACATCGCGCTGCAGGCGCCCACCGGGTCCAACCTGCAGGGGTGGCAATGGATCTTCGTCACCGACGAGGAGCCCAAGCGCGCGCTCGCCGACATCTATGCGGAGAACTTCGCCGAGTACCGCCAGCTGCCCGGACCGCAGTACGCCGAGGGCGACCCGCGGGCGGCGGCCAGCGTGCCGGTTGCTGACTCGGCCCAGTACCTCGCGGACACTATGCATCGGGCTCCGGTCATCCTCGTCCCCTGCCTGCGGGGCCGCGCGGAGGGCATGCCCGGTGCGGGCGCGTCATTCTGGGGATCCCTGCTGCCGGCGGTGTGGAGTTTCATGCTCGCGTTGCGGGAGCGGGGCCTCGGCTCATCGTGGACCACCGTCCATCTCATGAACGACGGCGAGGCGCGGGCGGCGGAGATCCTCGGCATTCCGCCGGGGAAGTACAGCCAGGCCGGGCTGTTCCCCATCGCCTACACCCAGGGCACCGACTTCAAGCCGGCCCGACGCCTCCCGGCGTCCGACCTGACCCACTGGAACACCTGGTAGCCGGAGCCTGGCGCTGACGGGGCTCAGGCCGCGTCGCTCGTCCAGGTGTCGTGACCTTGGCTGTCGAGCTCCTCGAGCCAGCGAGCGGACTCGGCGAAACGACCTTGCCGGCGCAGGACCCGCGCCAACGCGAATGCCGCCTCGGTGTCGTTGCGCCGATGCCGCAGGACCGTGCGTAGCTCGGTTTCGGCTGGACCGAGGCGGGCGGTGTCGTACAGGCCTCGGGCGTGCAGGACCCGCAGATCCCGTTCGGTGACGCTCCAACGTCGCCGCCCGCGGGAGCGCTGGCGCTCCTCGACCTCGCCAAGCTGGGTCTCGATCAGGACGAGCGCAGCCAACGGTTGGCCGGCGTCGAGCAACTCGACGGCACGGACGTAGCGGCTGTCGTGACGCAACATGTTGTTCTCAACGTTTGAACGGCCTCATAATTCCCGATGCCTGGCAGGGGTACGGGACGACGTGCGCTAGCCGGCCCTCCATCGAGGCGACGTGACACGCTGACGATCCGAAAGGACCGTCAGCGTGTCACGTCACCTCGACCCCGGGGACGAGGAGGACCACGTCCGGCACGGCATACGATCGAACGCGTGGCCCTCAAGCACGCGATCCTCGCCGCCCTGGCGCTTCGAGAGTCCTCGGGCTATGACCTGGCCAAGGCCTTCGATGTCACCGTGGCCAACTTCTGGGCGGCCACCCCGCAGCAGCTCTATCGAGAGCTCGACCGGCTGACAGACGAGGGGCTCGTGGCCGCCCGCACCGTGGAGCAGGAGAAACGACCCAACAAAAGGATGCTGTCGCTGACCGATGCCGGCCGCGCGAGCCTGGCCGAGTTCACGGCGATGGCTCCCAAGCCGACCGCCGTGCGGGACGAACTCATGGTGCAGATCGAGGCCCTGGGCTTTGCCGATCCCGACGACATTCGTCGCCACGTCGAGACCAAGGCCGTCGCGTCCACCGACAAGCTCGAGCGGTATCACCAGACGCGCGAACGCCTCCTGCGCGGGCGCACCGAGGAGGAGTTCCTGGTGGGCTCCGCCAAGGTCGGGCCCTACCTCACGCTCGCGCGCGGCATCAGCTTCGAGGAGGAGAACCTGCGCTGGTGCCGGCTCGTCCTCGCGGCCTTGGACGCCCGCACCCCAAAGGCGTTGCGGCACTAGCCCAGCCCAGCGGCAAAGAGGGGGCCAAAGGTGCGCCCTGACGCACCCTTGACCCCCTCGCTGCCCGGCGGGCTCTAGAGCTGTGCCGCCACGCGGGCGCCCTGGTCGATCGCCCGCTTGGCATCCAGCTCGGCGGCGACGTCTGCCCCGCCGATGAGGTGGGCCCTGATGCCGAGCTCGACGAGCTCGTCATAGAGCGCGCGGTTGGAGTCCTGGCCGGTGCACAAGATGACGTTGTCGACGGCCAACGTCTGCTTCTCATCCCCAATGACGATGTGCAGACCATCGTCATCGATCCGGTCATAGGTCACGCCCGGCATCATGGTCACACCGCGGTGGGCGAGCTCGGTGCGGTGGATCCAGCCGGTCGTCTTGCCCAATCCGGCACCGACCTTGGTGCTCTTGCGCTGCAGCAGGGTGACCTGTCGTGGCGTCGCGGGCCGCTGTGGCGCCATGAGACCGCCCGGCTCCCGGAGCAGGGTGTCGACCCCCCACGTCGCGAGGAATGCCGCCGGGTCCTGCGTCGCGTCATCACCAGCGTCGGTGAGGTACTCGGCGACGTCGAACCCGATGCCGCCGGCGCCGAGAATGGCGACCCGATGGCCAACGACGGCCTTATCCCGCAACACATCGAGGTAGCCCAGGACCATGGGATGGTCCACGCCGGGCAGGTCGGGGACGCGCGGGGTCACGCCGGTCGCGATGACCACCTCGTCGAATGCCGTGAGCTCACCGCTCATGACCGCCGCCCCAAGCCGCTGCGAAACCCCGTGACGATCGAGTTCGTAGCGGAAGTAGCGCAGGGTCTCGTCGAACTCCTGCTTGCCCGGGATCTGGCGGGCGACATTGAGCTGGCCGCCGACCTCGTCGGCCGCGTCGAACAGCGTCACCTGGTGTCCACGTTCCGCGGCCGTGACAGCGGCAGCCAGACCCGCGGGTCCAGCCCCGACGACCGCAACGGTCTTGGTGAGCCGCGTCGGACCAAGGACGAGCTCGGTCTCGTGGCAGGCCCGCGGATTGACCAGGCAGGACGTGATCTTGAGCGAGAAGGTGTGGTCCAGGCAGGCCTGGTTGCAACCGATGCAGGTGTTGATCGCTTCTGGCTGACCCTGGGCGGCCTTGGCAACGAACTGGGCGTCGGCGAGGAAGGGGCGCGCCATGGAGACCAGGTCGGCGTTACCCTCTGCCAGAACGGCTTCGGCCTTGTCGGGCGTGTTGATCCGGTTGCTCGTCACCAGGGGAATGTCGACCGAGCCCATCAGGGACTTGGTCACCCACGTGAACGCTCCACGGGGGACGACGGTGGCGATGGTCGGGATGCGTGCCTCGTGCCAGCCGATCCCGGTGTTGATGATGGTCGCGCCGGCAGCCTCGACGGCTTGGGCCAGCGTGACCACCTCGTCATGGGTCGAGCCATCGGGCACGAGATCGAGCATGGAGAGGCGGTAGATGATGATGAACTTCTCGCCGACGGCCTCGCGGACCCGGCGGACGATCTCGATCGGCAGACGCGTGCGATTTTCGTAGGACCCGCCCCAGCGGTCTTCGCGCTTGTTGGTGTGCCGCACGATGAACTCGTTGATGAGGTATCCCTCGGACCCCATGATCTCGACGCCGTCGTAGCCGGCCTCCTGAGCCAGGCGCGCCGCGCGGACGTAGTCCTCGATGGTCTGCTCGATCTCCTCGTCGGTGAGGGCATGTGGGACGTGGGGGCTGATCGGGGCCTGGATCGCACTGGGGGCCACGAGCTCGGGGTGGTAGGCGTAGCGGCCGAAGTGCAGGATCTGCATGGCGATCCGCCCACCGGCGGCATGCACGGCTTCGGTGATGACCCGGTGCTGGGCCGCCTCCTCCGGCGTGGTCAGCATGGCGCCGCCGGGATAGGGCCGCCCCGCCTCGTTGGGTGAGATCCCCCCGGTCACGATGAGGCCAACTCCACCGGCGGCGCGCTCGGCATAGAACGCGGCCATCCGGTCGAACCCGCCCGGGGCCTCTTCCAAGCCCACGTGCATCGACCCCATGATCGTGCGGTTGGGCAACGTGATGAAGCCGAGGTCGAGGGGGGCCAGCAGGTGGGGGTACGGGGTCATGGCAGTGCTCCAGTGGTCAGGTCGGCGGTGCTCAAAGGGGTGGTCGGGGTGGTCGTGGCGCTCAAGGCGGTCAGGGCCAGCTCGGCGAATGCCGTGTGCAGCCCCGTCCCCGGGTGGAAGCCGTCGGCGGCGAAGAGGTCGGGGCCTTGCGGGATCCCGGTCGGGAGGTGGTGGACACCGGGTCGGCCGGCGATGACCTCGCCCGCCACTCGACCGAGCCGGGCCGAGCGCGCTCCGAGCAGGATGCCGATGGCGCCTTGCAGGGCCGGCAGGATCTGCATCGGGGCTGCGCCGAGGACGAGGATCTGCGCTCGCGGGGCTCGCTCCCGGATGAGATCGAGCAGGTCGGCCAGCTCGCGCCGGAACCGCGCGGTCGTGTGCAAGTCCTTGGTGTCGTTGGCGCCGACCGACATCAGTACCACGTCGGGATCGCCGAGCTCACTCTCGTCGACGAGATCCGCGATACCCCCCGCCGTCAGCCCGGTCTTGGCGACGACCTGCCAGTCGACGCGGGCGGCATTCCGGCTTGCCAGACCGTCGGCCACCATCCGAGTCATCGTCTCCTCGTGATGCGTGAAGCCCACCCCGGCGGCGACGCTGTCGCCAACGACAACGAGGCGCAGTGACGGCTCCCCGGATCCCGTTGTCCCCGAACGGCCCTGCGCCTCGGGCAGCCGCACCGTTGTGGCGCGCACTCGTAGCCCCTGGACGGCATAGAGGGGGAGCCAGCACCAGATCGGGGTCCGAGACAGGACGTGGGTGGTGGCGGCACGCCTCACGGAGGTGATCATGAGGCGGCGGCGGCGGCGTCGGCGAGGATGGCGTCGAACTGAGCACCCATGGCGGTCGCGAGGGCCTGGGCCCCCGACAGGGGGCGGACCATGACCGCGAAGTCATCAATGAGGCCGTCGTCATTGACATGGAGGAAGTCGCACCCATTGACGATGCGCCCGTCCACGATGGCCTGGAAGACCAGCGCATGGTCGCGGCCATCGGGGCTGCTGATCACGCGCTCGTAGTGGAAGTCCTCGAAGACCCGTAGGACGCCGCGCAGGATCGCCGCCGTGATGGCCTTGCCTTCGTAGGGCTTGAAAACCACCGGGCTGGTGAATCGCACGTCGTCAGCGAGCAGCGCGGTCAGGGCCAGCGCATCGTGGGCTGCGACGGCACGACGGAAGGCTTCCACCGCACCTCCATAGTCAACTTTTTGAATAGGTCTTCGGTCGAGAATACGAGCGCGCAGCCGCCCTGTCCACCGTGAGTGCGGTCACTCATCCCGCCGCGAGTGCGGTCATCCCTCCCACCTGGGGGTAGGGATTCCACGGGGCGTACCTGGGGGCACCACGGAGATCGGCCGACTCAGCGGGCGCAGTGCGGTCCGCCCGGCTTATCGTCGAGTTGTCCCCTTGTCGTCCCCGGAGGTGTGTGGTGAACCTGCCCCAGCGCATGTTGTTGCCGACATTCGTCGTGGCGGCGGCTGCCCTGACCGGTTGCTCCGGCGACACGGACTCGGCGGCGACGACGCCCGAGCCGACGGCCAGTGCCACGACGGCTGTGGAGCCGTCCGCGTCGACCTCGCCCACGTCGGCGCAGCTCGCCAATGACCTCTGCGAACTCGTTACTGAGGCCGAGGTCACCGCGGTCATCGGCCCGGCAACCCACGCCGCGAACGAGTCCTTCGGCTCGCTCGGTGATGACATCGGCGGCCAGTGCGTGTGGACCAGTGATCCCGGTGGTGACCCCTTCGCGGCGGACGCGGCCAATGTTGAGTTGGTCGTCTGGGTCCCCGGCGGCCTGAATCCCGTTCCGTCGGAAGCGCCGGCGGCGGGGAGCCCCGACACCGTGCCCGTCACCAACGGGGCCTACTTCGCGACCGCCGATCGGATCTTCCTGATTCGGGTCACCGGTGCCATGGCGAACGACGCGGCCGCCGTGCAGCAGGTCATCGACCTGGTCCCGGCAGTCAAGGGCCGGGTCTAGCTGCCACGCCCGCGGAGTCGGCCCGCTCGTAGTCGGCCCCCTCTGGGTCGACGGCGCGGAGCAGAGCAGCGGCGACCCCCGCCCGGGAGGTGACGCGAAAGGCTCGCAGGAGGGCACGCAGGTGACCCTCGATCGCCTTCTCACTGACTCCGAGATCCACCGCGATCTGCGCATTGGTGCGCCCTTGGACGACCTCGATCGCGACCTGCCGCTGTCGCGGAGTCAGGGTCGACAGGGCGGTGTCGTCGAGGGCGCCGGCGGGGCGATCTCGGGCGACGATGCCGATGCGGTTGGTAACACCGAAGGTGGCGAGCACGGCGGCGACATGGCTTTCGACCGTGCGCTCAGACAGCACGAGCGTGCGCGCGATCTCATGGTTGCGCAGGCCCCGGGCGGCCAGCCGACCGACGACCCGCTGGGCCGGGGTGAGCCGCTCCCACACCGACATCGAAGGTGCTGGTGCCGATGGGGCCGACTCCTTCAGGGTGCGCACCGCCCAGTCGCGCAACTCCACGGGGGTGAGGGACTCCAGGAGTTCGAGCACGGAGTCCCCCTGGCCCGGACGCCCCCCGACGACGGCGGCCCGGGCACCAATGAGGGCGCTGCCGGACTCAAGGGCCGACGCCGTGGCGGCGCGTGAGCGGGCACGGCCGCCCTCGGCGTCCCCCTCCGCCCACCGCACCCGCGCCCGAGCGGTCTCTCGGGCCGAGGTCAATGGCGGGTTCTGGCCCAGGTCCAGTCGATCGAAGTCGAGGAGCACCCAGGCCGCCAGGTCCAGCGCGCCGGATGCGACCGCCGCTTCGACGAGGAGGTCATAGCCATAGGCCCGCAGGGCCAAGGGGAGCAGCGGCAGGCCCGGCCCGCCGCCGCCGTGTTGGAGCAGGTCGGCCGCGGACTGTGGGAGGCCACTGGCGGCGAGCCCCATCGCGCCGAGCAGCGCAAGTCCCGCATCGGCATACGTTGCCGGGTGGGTCATGCCAGCCTTGAGCGACACCGCCGCCTCGACGACGATCGCTCGGTCACCGCCTAGCCCCGCGATCATGGCCCGCAGGCACTGCACCGACTGCCGTGCGAGCGGGCTGATCGGTCCCCGTTCCGCCGCGGCGAGGTGATCTGAGGCCTGGGCGACCTCACCTTGGAAAAGCAGGCTGCGCACCAGGGCCAGCTCGAGCCAGGTCCGCGGACCTGTGGGGATGTCGCCCGAGGCCAGAGTCTCCTGGACCAGGCGAGTGCAGAAGGCAATGTCACCCGCGACGTGCGCGGCCTCACTGGTGTGGAACACCGCCATTGCGCCCACGACGGTCCGGGGATCCAGCGTGGGCCGGGTCAGTGGACGCGGCACGGTGCCCGTGCACAGGGCGTGCACCTGATGGTGGATCGCTTGGCCGTATGCCGTGAGCTGACCCGCCTTCTGAGCCGTAGCCAGTGCTGCCGGGAACTGCGCGGTGAAGAGCCAGCCGTACGCCACAGCGGCCTCGGGAGCATCCGCTGGGGGAGGTTCGCCGGTGTCCATCGTGGCGAGGACGAGGCCGGCGGCCAGGTCATCGCGATCGCTCGTCACGCGCTCATTGTGGAGGCTGCCGTCGGGGCTGCGCGCGTGCCTCCCCGACGGGCGGCATGTTGGCATTCCTCCCGTCACCGGGCCGGGACGTTCCCGGCCCGGTGAGCGCCAAGATTCACAGCAGTCCGAATGCCGTGAGTTCCTCCTCATTGAGCAGTCGGGACCGGATGAGGAATCTCTTTCCTGTCGGGGCCTCGACCGAGAACCCCGCACCGCGGCCGGCCACGACATCAATCGTCAGATGGGTATGTTTCCAGTACTCGAATTGCGCGGCCGACATCCACACGGGGACAGCGCGATCCACGCCGATCCCGATGTCCCCCAGGTGCACGTCGGCGTCGCCGAGGAAGAACTCCCCATCGGGATAACACATGGGAGCCGACCCGTCGCAGCAGCCGCCGGACTGATGGAACATCAGCGGTCCGTGCTCGCGGGTGAGGTCCCGCAGGAGGGCCGCCGCCTCGTCGGAGACGGCGACCCTGCTCATGGCATTCGTCACATCCATGCCGATCAGAAGAAGCCGAGCTTCTGCGGCGCGTAGCTGACCAGAAGGTTCTTGGTCTGCTGGTAGTGGTCGAGCATCATCTTGTGGGTCTCGCGCCCGATCCCGGACTGCTTGTACCCGCCGAATGCCGCGTGCGCCGGGTAGGCGTGGTAGCAGTTGGTCCACACGCGGCCGGCCTGAATGCCGCGGCCCATTCGGTAGGCGGTGTTGGTGTCGCGGGTCCACACCCCGGCGCCGAGGCCATACAGGGTGTCATTGGCGATCGTGAGCGCGTCGTCGAACCCGTCGAAGCGGGTGACCGAGACGACCGGGCCGAAGATCTCCTCCTGGAACACCCGCATCGTGTTGGTGCCTTCGAAGATCGTCGGCGCGACGTAGTAGCCGCCGGAGAGGTCCCCGCCGAGGTCGACGCGCTCGCCACCGGTGAGGATCTTGGCGCCCTCCTGAATGCCGATGTCGATGTAGGACAGGATCTTTTCGAGCTGGTCGTTGCTCGCCTGCGCCCCAATCATCGTGTCGGTGTTCAGCGGGTTGCCCTGGATGACGGCCTTGGTCCGCTGGACGGCGTCAGGCAGGAACTGGTCATAGATGGACGACGCGATGAGGGCGCGGCTCGGGCACGTGCACACTTCACCCTGGTTGAGCGCGAACATTGTGAAGCCCTCAAGCGCCTTGTCATAGAAGTCGTCCCGGGCTGCCGCGACGTCATCGAAGAAGATGTTGGGGGACTTGCCACCGAGCTCCAGCGTGACGGGGATGAGGTTGGCCGACGCGTACTGCATGATCAGGCGCCCGGTCGTGGTCTCGCCGGTGAAGGCGATCTTGCGGATGCGGCTGCTGCTCGCCAGCGGCTTGCCCGCCTCGAGCCCGAACCCGTTGACGACATTGAGGACACCGGCGGGCAGCAGATCACCGATGAGCTCCATGAGCTTGAGGATTGACCACGGCGTCTGCTCGGCCGGCTTGAGGACAACGGCGTTGCCGGCGGCCAGGGCGGGGGCGAGCTTCCAGACCGCCATGAGGATGGGGAAGTTCCACGGGATGATTTGTCCCACAACCCCGAGCGGCTCGTGGAAGTGGTAGCCAACCGTGTCGTCGTCGATCTGCGCGATCGAGCCCTCCTGGGCCCGGATCGCCCCCGCGAAGTAGCGGAAGTGGTCGATGGCCAGCGGCAGGTCCGCGGCCAAGGTCTCGCGCACCGGCTTGCCGTTGTCGTAGGTCTCGATGACGGCGAGGTCCTCGAGGTTCGCCTCCATCCGGTCGGCGATCTTGAGCAGGATGTTGGCGCGCTCGGTCGTGCTCGTCCGGCCCCAGCCGGGGGCGGCAGCGTGCGCGGCGTCGAGGGCCTTGTCGATGTCGGCGGCGCTGCTGCGGGCGATCTCGCAGAACTGCTTGCCGGTCAGGGGGGTGATGTTCTCGAAGTAGCGCCCGTCGACCGGCGCCACCCATTGGCCACCGATGAAGTTGTCGTATCGGGTTTTGACCTCGATGGTGCTCGCGTCGGAACCGGGGGGCGGGAACGTCGTCATGGGGTCGTCCTCTCGGATGAATGCCGTCGGCGTTGACGGCGTGCCGGGAGGCTAGGCGAGGCGATGTTGCAACGACGTTGCGTCCGGCAACCTCGCTGTGGCTGCGGTGCCACCTGCCGGACGGCGCGAGCGCGTCAGGAGTCGGCGGACAGCAGCCGATCGACCTGGGCGGAGGCGACGGGACGCAGCGGGCTCGACGGGGGGAGTGCGAGCAGTTGCCGCTCCCACATCTCGAGGTCGTCGGCGCCCCACCGGGACCTGGTCCACATCGCCATGAGGTCGGCCTCGCCGGAGTCGAGGACCGCGCGCCGGACCTGGGCCTCCAGGGCGTCGCGCTCCTCGACGACGCCGGGCGCCTCCGACCCGGGCAGGAGGGGCCCTTGGTATGCCGTGAGCGCGTCGCGGATCCGCCCGGCCGCCAGAAGCGCCTGCACGGCAACCCAGTCGCCCACGAGCTCGGGGTTGAGTCGATAGGGGCGCGACCCGACGATGTCGTCCCCGAGGAGAGCGCGCAGCCGACCCAGCTCGACGCGCAGGGTGGACCCGCGCGACCCCCGCGGGTAGACGTCGGCCTCGAGCTGCTCGGCAGAGGCTCCCCTGGGATGACGTGTCAGGGCCACCAGGATCTCGCTGTGTCGGCGGCTGAGTCGATGGACCCGGCCGTCGAGGTCGACGACAGCCTCGGGTAGCCCCAAGGTGGCGACCCGGACGCGTCCGGCATGAGACGGCATTGCGGAGCCGACTGTCCCGGAGCCGAATCCGACGGCGCCGGTGAGGGCGAGGCGCCCCAGCTCGGCCTCTGCCATGCGCGCGGCCGCGTGGATCATCGCCAGGCTCTGTGGGGTGCCAACCGCGTCCGAACCGGTCACGTCGACGACCCCGAGGATCCGATGCGTGACCGGGTCGTGGATCGGCGCGGCCACGCAGGACCACGGGTGAACCAGCCGGTTGAAGTGCTCCCGCCCTCGGATCATCGCCGGGGCGTCCAGGTGCAGCGCCATCCCTGGCGCGTTGGTCCCGGCCGCGGACTCTGCCCACGTGGAACCCTCGACGAAGTTGATCTGCTCGGCGGCCCGCAGGATCCGCGGCGCACCGCACACCCAGAGCAGGTGACCCTGTGCGTCACCGACCGCCATAACCGCGTCACAGTCGACCGCGGCGCGGCCGAGGACGTCGTACAGCAGCGGGAAGACCCGGGACAGCACGTGGGCGGAGCGATAGTCCGCGACGTCATCCCGGGTCAGGGCGACAGGAGCCAGATGGCGGTCCGGGTCGACCCCGGCGGCCGAGGACCGGACCCACGACTCGGCGACCTTGGCGCGCACGTCGGACGCGTCGCGAGAGGGGGACATGCGGCAAGTGTGAACCACCCCGCCTTCAACGCCGCCCTCGAGGACTTCCCGCGGTCGGGAGGTCGGAGCGATGGCAGCAGGTGCTCAGACGTCGCAACGAATCTTGGGGTTGCGCTCGCCCGGTACCTTGGGCGGTGGAAGAACGGAGTCCTCCGTTGACGTCGAGGCCAGCAAAGAAGGGACACCCGGGGACCGTGCCGACGATGCGTGATGTCGCTGAGCGCGCCGGGACATCGACCGCTGTGGTGTCGTATGTCCTGAACAACGGCCCTCGGCCAGTGGCGGCCGCGACGCGCGAGCGGGTCCTGCAGGCGGCCGCAGAGGTGGGCTACAAACTCAACCTCACCGCACGCGCGCTTCGGGTGGGGACGACGAGGACGACCGGACTCGTCGTCCCGGACATCACCAACCCGTACTTCGCAGAGCTCGCCAGGGCCCTCGAGGACGAGGTTGCCCAATTGGGCAACCTGCTGGTCATCGGCGACTCGGCCTTGTCGCACGAGCAGGAGGAGCGCCACTGCCGCGTCTTCATCGAACGCCAGGTCGGCGGGATCGTCCTGCTGTCCTTAGCCGATACCGCGCCGATCGTCGAACTCGCCGAGGCGGGTATCCCGATTGTTGTGCTGCACCCGGTCCCAGATCCTGAGCTCGCGTCCACCCTCACGATTGACTACGACGCCGCTGCTGCCGTCGCCACCAGGCACTTGCTCGACCACGGATACACCGACCTGCGACTGCTGACCGCCGAGCCAGCGCTCGGCCCGATGCTGCACGAGCGGGGGTTTCGCCGTGCCGTTGGCGCCCACCCTGATCCGGTGGACCATGATGTCTGGCGCACCCCGATCTCACGGTTCGCCGTCGTCGAAGCGCTGCGGGGACGGTTCCGTTCAGGCGATGTGCCACGGGCGATCTACGCCACGACGGACGAGCAAGCATTCGGTGTCCTGATCGCTGCCTATGAGGCGGGTCTGCGCGTGCCCCAGGACGTGGCTGTGGTCGGCTGTGACGGCACCGCCAACAGCGCCGTGTCGATCCCGCCGTTGACGACGATCGCCCAGCCTCGGGGCGATTTCGCTCGGCTGGCCGTCGAGATCCTCGGCCGCCCGACAGGTACGGATCCCGTTCATGACGTGCTCGACTTCGACTTCATCACCCGACGGTCCTGCGGCTGCTCGCAGGATCCTGCGCCATCGGCCTTCGCCCGCCGTTAGCGTGGCCCCAGCTGCAGCCACGCCCTCTCACTTTACGTCCATCCGATGAGCGTGTTCGCGTCCGTCACCATCGACCCGTCGGGATCTGCGAACTCTGCGTTCCGGTGCGCATGTCGAACCTGACCTGAGCCAGCACACCATGGCCCGCCATCACGCTGATGGCGGGCCATGGTGTGACCCGGACCGGGTGCACGAGAGGCGAGCGCTAGTGGTCGAGCTGTCGGAGGGCAGCTCCGACCGCATCGAACATGTCCTGGCTCTGGGCCCCGGCATGCTGGACTGCCTCCGCCCCCGCGGCGACGCCCCACCGCACGGCCAGGTGCAGGCTATGGCCGTGTGCCAGCGCCGCGACGAACGCGCCAACGAACGCATCACCAGCGCCGGTGGAATCCACCACCTCGGCGACAGCCGGCGCGACAACCTCCTGCAGATCGCCGGACCGGGTGCACGCCAAAGCGCCGCGCTTGCCCAGGGTGACCAGGACGTCCATGCCGAATGCCGTCGCGAGGGCCGCGGCCCGCTCTGATTCAGATCCACTCGGAATGTCGTGGGCCTGCGCGATCAGGGCAAGCTCGGATTCGTTGACGATGAGGACAGCGGGAGCAGCGACGGTGAGATCGAGCGAAATCGCCGGGGCCAGGTTGAGGACGAAGGTGGACTGAGCGGCTCGCGCAGCGCGGCCCGTGGCCTCAATGACCCGGGCCGGCAACTCCCCTTGGGCCAGCACGATGGACTGGGCAGGGATAGTGCTGAGCGCATCGTGGAGCGTCTCAGGATCGACGGTTGCGTTTGCCCCGGGTGCCACCACGATGGAGTTCTCCCCCTGGGCATCCACGGTCACCACCGCCAGGCCGGTGTACCCGGGGCGAACCTGCACGCCCTCGATGTCCACCCCCCGCTCCGCAAGTGATGTCAGCACCGACTGGCCGGCGCTATCGGCTCCGACAGCACCCACCAGGCGCACACGGACTCCACCAGCGGCCACCGCGACCGCCTGGTTGGCGCCCTTGCCCCCAGCGCTTCGATCGGTGCGCACCGCCAGGACGGTCTCCCCGGGCGCGGGGAGCCGGTCAACAACCAGGATCTGGTCCTGGTTGATCGAACCGACGACGAGGACCTCATGAGGGCTCATGGAGTGCCGTTCGTCGTTGCGGGGAGATCGAGGCCGCCGGGGCCCTGCTCCTCAATGACGGCGCCCGCAAGACTCCCGGCGCGCTCAATGGCGGCGATCATCTCCTCGGCGGCCGCGGCGCCGTTGATGGACTGGGTGAGACGGGTGGCGCCAGCGGGGTCAGGAACGAACCGCGTGCGGCCCTCTCCGGACCCGGACGTCACCACCTCGACCCGCCCGACGGGGGAGAACGTGAACAGATGAGGGTGGGTCAGGGTGAGGACCGTGACGGGGTCATGGGGAACATTCCAGGTCTCCTGCCAATAGGCCCACCACTGCTGCATGTCGGCATGGAGGGCCGCGCCCAGTGCCCCCGCTGCACCAATGCGTGCGAGTCCCTCAGCCTCGATGCGCAGCTTGCGGGTCACCTCGGTGCCGGTCACCGTGGTCGGGACGCCGGAGGCGAAAACCATGGCGGCAGAGGCGCTGTCGCTGAGGACGTTGTGCTCGGCCTCGTCACCTCCGCTGAAGTCGCCCGCCATGAGCCAGAGGTGGCGGATCCACCGGGCCACCGAAGGCTCTCGCTCCAGCGCGCTGGCCAAGTTGGTCAGGGGACCGATCGCGACGACGTCCAGCTCCCCTGGGCGTGCAGCCAAGGAGGAGATCAGATGGTCAACTGCCCCGATGGGCTCCACGCGCGCGGTCTGGAGATCGGGCTGCAGCGTCCCCTCATGCCCTGGCCAGTAGATCTCGCGACCGGTGCGGGGGACGCCCTCACCCGGGTGCACCCGCAGGTGCCGACCGGCCAGGCGCCCATATGACCAGGCGATCTGGGCCCGCAGATGGGTATCGCCGTAGACCGTGGTGACGGAGTCGAGGTGAACGGCGGGCGAGCCGAGGATCTGGGACAGAGCCATGGCGTCATCGACATCGGTCCCGATGTCCGTGTCCAGAATCAGGGGACGGGTGTGCACGTTGGTCCTTTCTCTACTTCAGACCACTGCTGGACACGGACTGGATGAAATACCGCTGGAAGGTGACGATCACGGCGAGCGGGATGAGCGTGAGCACCATGGACCCAGCGAAGACCAGGCCGTAGTCGACAACGTTCTGTCCCTGCATGTTGGCCAGGGCCACCGGGCCGAGGATGTGCTCGCGATCGGTGCCGATCAGCAGCGGCCACACGTACGACTGCCACTGAAAGAGGAAGAGCGTGAGACCGGCACCGATCAGCGAAGGTCGAGACAGCGGCAGGTAGATGCGGGTGAAGATGCCGAACCAGTTCAGCCCATCGAGCCGCCCGGCCTCGATGAGCTCGCCAGGAATGGCGAGGAAGAACTGGCGCAGGAGGAAGATCGCCATGCCATTGCCGATCCCGGGCAGGATCAACCCAGTGAAGGTGTTGGTGAGCTTCCAGTCTCGGAACATGTCCGCCAGGGGGATGGCGATGGCGTCGAAGGGAATCAGGAAGGAGAGAATGACGATCCCGAAGACCGCGGGCTGACCACGGAAACGCAACGCCGACAGCGCAAAAGCGGCCATCGCGCAGACGGCGAGCCCCAGGATGACGGTGATGCCGCTGACCAGGATCGAGTTCCACGTTGCGCGTCCCAAGTCGCTGTCGACGAGGTTCGCGTAGTTCTCGAAGGTGGGAGAGAACGTGAAGAAGGTCTCCCACGAGATCGGACTCAGGTAGCGAAAGGTCTCCGAGCCCGGACGGAGCGAGCCGGTGATCGCCCACATCAGAGGTCCGAAGAAGGCCAGTCCGACCAGGACGACGGCCGCCGACCGCAGATAGTAGGCCAGGTCCTTGGTGTCGGAGTGCATCAGTCGTCCCCTCGCAGCAGCCTGAACTGGGCAGCGACGATCACGAGCGTGACCGCGACAAGGAGGATGACCTCGGCCTGGGCTGTGTGAATGTCCCCCAGGGCGTACGCCCGGGTGTAGATGTCGTACATCATCAGGTTCGTACTTCCGTTGGGCCCGCCCTTGGTGAGGATCTGAACGGGCGCAAAGACCAGCAGGTTGGACACCGTGGCGGCGACGAGCACAAAGGCCAGCGGACGGCGGACAAGAGGAAAGGTGACGTTCAGCAGGCGACGCCACCAGCCAGCGCCGTCCAGCAGCGCCGCTTCGTTGACCTCCGCGGGGATGTCGTTGATCCCCGCAATGAGGAAGAGCATCCAGTAGCCCACGCCGATCCAGGAGAGCAGGACGATGATCGAGGGCAGCGCCTGGGCCGACGACGTCAGAAACGGCTGCGCGGGGAGTCCGAGCATGTCCAGCAGGCCGTTGGCGAGCCCATCGGGTCGGTAGATGACGCTCCAGATGACCGCCGAGACGGCAGGCGGGGTCGCGATCGGGAGGATCACCAAGGAGCGCCAGAGGCGCGATCCTGCGGCCTTCTGCGTGTACAGGACCGCGAGAAGAAAGGAGAGGGTCACCTGGAACGGATTGACGATGACGGTAAAGAGCAGCGTCACCAGGACGGACTGTTGGAAGTCCGGATTGGACAACAGGTCGCCGTAGTTCTCCAGGCCGACGAAGGTCCGTCCGCCGCGCAGCAGGCTCTCTCGATAGAACCCATCGACCAGCGACACGCCAGCGGGGATGAGCCGCAGAATGGCCAGGGCGAGGATCGCCGGCAGCAGGAACAGCAGCGCGACGCGACCCTGTCCCGATGCCGGGCGCGACGACCGCCGGGGCGGGCGCCCACCGTTGTCGGTGGGCGCCGCCGGAGCGGTCACCGGATCGCCTTCCAGGCGTCAGTCAACTGCTGGGAAGCCTGGTCCAGCCGAGTCTTAGCGTCGGCGCCGTTGCGGATGTCGGCGAAGGCCTTGGTCAGCACCTCTTCGAACTGGATATAGCCGACGCTGACCGGTCGGGGGAGCGCCGTGTTCGCCGATTCGTAGGCCACGATGGCCGCGGCTCCCGCGCTCTTCTCGCCTGCGATCGTCTCCAGCCCGGGCAGATACTGAGCCTCGGCTTCGACGTTTGCCGGGATGATGGTGAGGGCGTCGGTGGTGGCCTTGTTGCCGGCGGCATTCAGGGTGGCGAACTCGATGAACTTGCGGGCCATCGCCTGCTTGGTCGAAGCCGGGTTGATGCCGAGCCCCCATGAACCGGTCGGGGTGTATTCCTCGCCGCCCTCGAAGTAGGGCATCGGGGCGACTCCCCAGTCGACGGTGGACTGGGCGAAGATGCCCAGGTCCCAGGGGCCGCCGACAAAGAAGGCGACGTTGCCATCGGAGAAGACCGCTCCCGTCTGGAAGCCGCCGATCCCTCGTGGGGACAGCCCGGATTCGAAGGTCTCGCGGTACCAAGTCAGGGCCTTGACCCACCCCTCGCTGGTGATATCGGCGGTGAGCATGTCGTCGCCCGTGATGCCGCTGCCGCCCCCGGCCGACTCGATGAGCGGCTGGAGCTGGTAGTAGCCCTCGGGTTGCTCGAAGAAGAGGCCGTGGCTGATCCCGGTCTTGTCCATGGCGGTGCGTCCAGCCTCGGACACCTGCTCCCAGGTCCACCGCTGGCTCGGATCAGCCGGGGGCGGGGTGATCCCCGCCGCCTGAAGAACGGTCTTGTTGTAGAAGAGGAACTGCGTCGAGTTCCACATGGGCAGCGAGTAGAGCGTGTCCTGGTAGTGGTTCGCGTCGTACTGGGCGGGCGTGGTCGCGTCCTTGAGTTGCGCGTCAAGGTCACTGAGATCGACCAGGAACCCCTTGGCGGCGAGCTGAGCCACGCGCGGCTGGTCCACGGTGTAGACGTCGATGGTCTCGTCCTTGGCGTCCAGTCGCTGTTGCAGTGTCGCGTTGAACTGGTCAAACGGCACCTGCGAGAAGTCGACCGTAATGCCGGGGTTGGCCGCCTCGAATGCCGTGATCACCGGTGCGTAGGCCGACTCATCGTCAGCGGCAAGCAGGTTGATCGTGCCCGTCTCCGGTCCCGGGTCTGCCGAATCGCCACCCTGGGACGATGAACCGCCCGAGCAGGCGGCCAGCGTGAGCGCCGAAGCGAGGACGAGGCCGGTGGCGAGTTTGGGAAAGTGAATGTTCATGACTCCCTCTGATCCGGGTGGACTGGCAGGCGAGATATCGACCTGGTCTAATCGGTTAGACTAACCGTATAGATAGCAAGATAGCAGCGCCCTTTACGCGAAGGGAAGAGGGTGCGCCAGATCTGCGAGGAGCAGCCCCCCGACGACCCTCACGTCGAGATGACCCGACGCACGTGCGGCATTCGAGGCTGTGTCATGTGGTTGTTGCAACGAACGTCTCGATGGAGAGGATTCGTTGTATGCCTGGGAAACGATTGACGTTGGAGGAGCGGACGCGGATCGAGGTGTTGTTCGGGCACGGGTTGCTGTTTCCTGAGATCGCGGTGTTGATCGGTCGTGACCGCAGCACGGTGTGGCGGGAGGTCAATCGGAACCATGCCTATCGGGGGTCGCATTTGCCGCAGCAGGAACGGGTCCGGCATCCGGGCCGGTCGCGGGCGAACCGGCCCGGGTTGGGTGGCGTGTACCGGTGGGCGTATTCGGCTCGCCGTGCCCAGCAGAAGTCGCAGCGTCGGGCGTTGCGGTATCGGCCCGGGAAGCTGATCGGGGACCATGGCCGTGGCCGTCCGATCAACCAGGGCCGGCTGTGGCCGTTGGTTCGCGAGAAACTGAATCAACGGTGGTCGCCCAGTCAGATCCAAGGCTGGCTGCGGCGTGAGTTCCCGAACCAGTCGGAGCAGTGGGTGTCCCACGAGACGATCTATCAGGCTATCTACTACCAGGCCCGGGGCGGGATGCGTGCCGAGTTGGTCCATCAGGTTGCCCTGCGCAGCGGACGGACCACGCGTCGGCCACAGTCCCGCCTGGCCGCGACCCGCAAACCCCTGGGTGGAGGGCCTGCGCATCTCGACCGCCCCCGATTGCCGTCCGCGGGTCGGGTCAGCTCGACGCGGGTCCTGATGCGTCAGGCAGAGGCATCAGCGAACGGGCCCGTCACGATCTCGTGGCCGGCAGCCGCCCACGCGGACGTACCGCCGGCGACCGAGTAGGCCTCGATCCCATTGGCGCGCAGGGCATTGACCGCCTGGAGGCTCCGGTTGCCGGACGCGCAGATCACATAGACCGGCGCCGCGGCGTCCAGCTCGCGGTACGTTTCCTGGAGCCGGCCGAGGGGCTTGAGCTCGGCACCGGGCACGTGACCGGCGCGGTACTCGGCAGGCTCGCGCACGTCGATGATCCGGGTGCGCTCAGGCAGGGCGAGGAGGTCGGCGACGCCGACCTCTGCCGGCAGGTCGAGGAGCTCGCGCTGGCGGGTGATCTGGGCGCGGATGGGCTCCATGTCCAGCGCCTTGACGCCATCGATGACCTGCTCGAGGGCAGCGGCTGGCAGAGCGCCCGCCTGGTTGAACACCAGGACGCCCTCGCGAAATGCCATCAGCGTGGGGATCGAGGACACGCGGGCTGCCGCAGCGATCTGTTGCTCGGCCTCGGTGTCGACCTTGGCGAACACGATGTCGGGATGCTTGTCCGAGGCCGCTTCGAACACCGGGGCAAACTGGCGGCACGGGCCGCACCAGGCAGCCCAGAAGTCCACAAGCACGATGTCGTGATCCTGGACTGCCTGCTCGAAGGTGGCGTCGGTGAGGTTCGTCGTCGGCATAGCTCCAGTATACCCAGGGGGGTATATGTCGCGCGGCATTCTCCGCTCCAGATCCGGCCGGTGGCACGCTCCGTGCGCCTCAGGCCCCCCGCTGCCGTCCCCCGACGACTCCCCCCGTCGAGATGACCCGACACGCGGACGGATCCGCGGATCCGTCCGCGGGTCGGGTCATCTCGACCGCGCTGGCGACCGGGCGGTGAGCGGCGAGCAGCCGGGAGTTGGCCGGCGACGATCTCGACCGGGTGGGCAGTCCGTGCGCTGATCCGCGAGATCGGCCCTTGGCGGCGAACGATGGGGGTGCCATGATGCAGGTGATACGTGTCACCGGATTGCTGGTTCGTGAGGGTTGCTCCTCGCTCTGACCGCGGCCCGGCCGCCCCACCTCCCGGAAGCGAGCACCCATGAACACAGCCGACCGCCCCTGGCTCGACCCCAACCTGAGTGTCGAGGACCGCGTCGAGACCCTCCTGGCCCGGATGACCCTGGAGGAGAAGGCCGGCCAGATGTTCCAGCACATGATCACCATGGGGGCTGCGGGAGAGCTATCTGAGGGTGACCCCGCCTTCGCTCTGCCGCCCACGGCCGACTATCTGACGGTCCGGCACATGACGCACTTCAACCTCCTCGGTCCCGCGCCGTCGGCCCGGGAGATGGCCCGATGGAGCAACCACCTCCAACGGGCCGCGCAGGACACGCGACTCGGCATTCCGGTCACGGTGTCCACCGATCCGCGCAATGGGTTCTCCGACAACCCTGGGGCGGCCCTGCTCGCCGGTCCCTTCTCGCAGTGGCCCGAGCCGTTGGGTCTGGCAGCGACCCGCGACACCGAGCTCGTTGAGCAGTTCGGGGACATTGCCCGCCGCGAGTACTTGGCGGTTGGCCTGCGCGCGGCTCTGCACCCGCAGGTCGACTTGGCGACCGAGCCGCGCTGGGCGCGTCAGCTTCAGACCTTCGGTGAGGACGCCGCACTGTCGGGAGAGCTCGGCGCTGCCTACGTCCGCGGGTTCCAGGGGGAGTCCTTTGGGCCCGAGTCGGTCTCGGCGATGATCAAACACTTCCCCGGCGGCGGCCCTCAGCTGGACGGCGAGGACCCCCACTTCGCCTATGGGCGCGAGCAGGTCTATCCCGGTGGGCAGTTCGAGCTGCACCTGGAGCCGTTCCTCCCGGCCTTCGCGGACGGGGTGCGCCAGGTCATGCCGTACTACGGAATGCCGGTGGGCACGCAGTACGAGGAGGTCGCGTTCGGCTTCAACGGCGGCATCCTGACCGGGCTGCTGCGCGACCGCCTCGGGTTCGACGGGGTGGTCTGTACGGATTGGGGGCTGATCACCGACCAGGACGTCCTCGGCGCCCACTTCCCGGCGCGGGCGTGGGGTGTCGAGGACCTCACCCCGAGCGAGCGGATCATCAAAGCCGTGAATGCCGGGGTCGACCAGTTCGGGGGCGAGGCTGCGCCGGAGCTGCTCATCGCGGCGGTGCGGGACGGCCATCTCGATGAGGCGCGGATCGATGTCTCGGTGCGCCGACTGCTCCGCGAGAAGTTCCTCCTCGGGCTCTTCGACGAGCCCTTCGTGGACGAGATGGCGGCGGACGGCATCGTGGGAGCGCCAGAGTTCCGGGCCGCAGGCGACCACGCCCAGCGCAAGTCGATCACGGTGTTGCACAACGCGGGGGCCCTCCCGTTCGCGCGCGGCATTCGGCTCTATGTCGAAGGCATCGACCCCGAGGTGGCGGCGGAGTACGGCGCCGTGGTCGAGACCCCGGCCGAGGCCGACCTGGCGGTGCTGCGGATCGGGGCGCCCTACGAGGACCGCGGCACGGCATTCGAGAACTTCTTCCATGCTGGCTCTCTGGACTTTGCCGAGCCGACGCTCGATCACCTGCGTGAGGTGGCGGCGGTCGTGCCGACCGTGGTCGACGTGTTCCTCGACCGTCCGGCGATCCTCGAGCCGGTCGTCGATCTCGCGGCCGGTGTCGTCGCCAACTGGGGCGCGCATTCACGGGCGGTCCTCGACGTGCTGTGCGGTGCTTTCCCGGCGAGTGGTCGGCTGCCGTTCGACATCCCGCGCAGCATGGCGGCGGTGCAGGCGTCGCGTGAGGATGTCCCCTTCGACACCGCCGACCCGCTGTACCGCTTCGGGCACGGGCTTTCGCTCTAGGTCGTCTCACGCTCTAGACCGTCGCCACGTCCGGCAGGGTGCGCAGCAGCCGCACTTTGCCGGACGGGGGCGATGGGACAGACTTGCCGCTCGTGTCGTCTCCACGCCTGCCGCGCCGCCTCGTCCTCGGGGTCCCTGCGCTCCTCGTTGCGGCCTGCGCGTCCCCGAACGCAGACGACGAGGGCACCGCGACGGCCTCTCCGTCCGATGGTGGTGATACCGCCTCCAACCCGGTGTGGCGGATGCCCGATGAGGGCGAGCCGCACGAGCGCACCTGGATGGCTTTCGGGGCGAGCGCGCAGATCTGGGGCGAGGACCTGGTGCCGGTCGTGCAGCAGAACCTTGCGGACATCGCCAATGCCATTGTGGCGTTCGAGCCTGTCACGATCCTGGTGCGGGACAGCGACATCGATACCGCTCGGACCCTGCTCGATGCTGCAGTGGAGATCCAGCCCGCCGAGCTGGACGACCTGTGGATACGCGACACCGGGCCGGTGTTCGTGGTGGGCGACGACGACGGCACGCCCGTGCTGGGGGGCGTGAACTTCAACTTCAACGGGTGGGGCGACAAGCAGGAACACGCGGCCGATGCTCGCGTCGCCGGCGAGGTGACCGATGCGGCGGAGGCGACGGCGGTGCCCACCGAGCTCGTGCTGGAGGGTGGGGGCCTGGAGGTCGATGGCCATGGGACGGCGATCATCACGCGCAGCTGCGTGCTCAATGACAACCGCAACCCTGGCTGGTCGCAGGAGGACGTTGAGGCAGAGCTATCCCGACTCCTCGGCATCCGCAGCGTCATCTGGCTCCCGGGGATCGCGGGGAGGGACATCACCGATGGGCATACCGACTTCTATGCGCGGTTCGTCGGACCCGGGCAGGTTGTCGCCGCGCTGGATGACGATCCGGAGTCCTACGACTATGCGGTCACGCGCGAGCATCTGGAGATCCTTCGTGCGGCCACCGACGCCGAGGGCAACCCGCTGACCGTCACCACCCTGACCGCCCCGACTGTGTTGCGGGACACCGAAGCGGCCGAGGACTTCGCGGCGGGGTACATCAACTTCTACGTCTGCAACGGCGCGGTGATCGTGCCCCAGTTCGGTGACGACGACGCTGACGCGGCGGCGCGAGACGCGCTGGCCGCCCTCTATCCCGATCGCGAGATCGTCCAGGTGGACATCGACGGCATCGCGGCCGGCGGCGGCGGCATTCACTGTGCGACGCAGCAACAGCCGCGGCGGTGAGCGCGCTCTGAAGCCGAATGGGCGCCCACCTTGGGCGGCTGCGGGCGGCATTCGGGATCGGAAGGTGAGGGTTCGCAGGGGAAAACAACCGGTGCGAACCCGCACCAACGCGCTTCAGGCGGGAATGTTGGGTCAGCCGTGGAGGAGGACGTCGCGCAGGACGACGGCGTCGTTATGCACGGTGTCCTTGGCCGCGTACACGAGCGTCAGTGGCCCGGCGAGCGCGATCTGACGGAGCTGGTCGACCTCGGCCTGGTGCGTGGTGAGTTCGGCACGGTAGCGCTGTTGGAACTCTGCCCATTTGGCCGGATCATGCCCGAACCACTCCCGCAGCGCCGTGGTCGGCGCGATGTCCTTGAGCCAGCCATCCAGCGCCGCCCGCTCTTTGCTGACCCCGCGCGGCCAGAGCCGGTCGACGAGGATGCGCGTCCCGTCATCGGTTGACGTGGCGGCATAGGCGCGCTTGAGGCGCACGTTGGCGGGCGGGACGGACTCGGACATGACGCACACTCCACGGTCTGCTCGTGGGGACGCCCGTACCTCAGGCTAACGCGGGCCGTAACTCGGCTCGTGGTGGTCGGCGAGCCGGCCCTCAACCTCCCCCGCTGGGCACTCTGGCCGCCCGCCTCGGTCTGCCTGCGGTCTGCGGCCAATCCTCGTGGCGGCGTCCGCCGTTGTCGTGCTGGGTGCGGCTCCGTGAGTGGGGGCAGGCTGACCTCATGGATCGAACAGCTCTGTGGACCCTGGTTGAGGCCCAGGCGTGCGAGCAGGTCCGCAACGCCGTGGGAGAGATCCACCAGCGCCACCCTTAGGAGCACATCTATGGGGCCATGTGGCACGAGTTCTATGGGGACGGCACGCGTCTCTATTGGCCATGCGTGACGGCCGGGACCGAGGAATCGCTCGCCGATGTCGTCGCCAGGTACGCCGCGAACAGCTCCCTGAACCCTGCCGATGCCCTGGACCACGCGAGGTCAGCGCTGCGCTGGAGTGGGTCGGCCCTCACCCATCCGTTCGGTCCCAACGGCGACCAAGAGGAGCTCGCAGCCGCCGTCGCCGGGGTTGCCGTTCAGGCGGGCGACTTCGCCTCCTGGGAGCTGGTCTATGACCAGTTCCTCCAGTGTTTCCCCCGCGCGGCGCGTCGCGTGGGTGCGGAGATCCTCGGTCAGGGCATCACGCAGCACGACTTCATTGTCGTGTGCGCGGACCAGGAGGAGGACCTGCTGCCGCTCAGCCTGACCCCTGAGCAGCTCGCGCTGCATTTCCCCGAGTTGGTTGATCGGGGCTAACAACCGGCGAAACGGGTCAGGGGCAGGAACGCCCGTTGTTGTTGCAGTCGAACGTGAGGTTGGACAGGGCCACGTTCTCCTCGAACTTCAGGGCGGTCGCGTTGCGGCTGTCGGTGCAGATCGTGAACGTTGACACCGGCGCGGTGAAGTTGACCAGCACGTTGCCCCGGGTCGAGAGCTCGTTGTCGAGCTCGGTGAGGGCGAGCTTGGAGGTCCAGGGGTTGGTGGATGTGCCAAGGCCGGCCACGGGCAGGCTTGTCGGGTTGGTCACCGCACTGAAGTCCTGGACAGTCCCCGTCCACCCCGATGTCGGCGAGGAGATGTAGACCGACTCGCGGGCTCCCCAGTCGATATCCGTGAGGGCGAAGGACAGGCCACAGAGGGGGATGTTGAAACTGAAGGTGAAGCACGCCTTGAGGGCGGTCCCGATCGCCGTGTTGGCCGGGACCCCCGCGAACTGCGTTCCCGCCCACCAACCAAGGTTGACGCCGGAGGCATAGCCGCCAGCCGTTCCCCGCATGGCGAGGCTGGCCGTGGTCCCGAACGATCCCCCGGAGAAGGTCGACGAGGCCGTGATCTGCAGGGGAACGGGCCACCCGGCGAACGTATACGGAGTCCAGGTCCACGAGGACCACCCGGTGATGGTGCTGGTGTAGTTGGGGTTCGAGGGCAGGGCGGTGCCGCTGAAGGTGCCGGCGCCATAGGACCAGTCGAGGTCCAGGCGCCCGTTGACGCACGCCTCGGGGGTGCCAGGTGATGCCGCCTGGGCGGGCGCGGCCGCGCCGACAGCGATCATGGGCAGGGCCCAGGCCGAGCCGATCGCCAAGTTGCGGCGGCTGATGCCGGGCGCGGGACGGCGCGTGGCATCGAGGGGAGCAGGGGACGTCAAGGGTCGCGAAACAGGGGACATGAGTCGCTCTCATAGGGGAAAACAGGATGCGCGAACGCACCCAGCACTGGCAGGTGCCCGTTGACAAGCCGGACGGGGCAGGTGTCCGGTGTATGGGGAAAGGGCAGGGGTCCCACACATTTGCTTGCCGAAAACTAGGCTAAGGCACACGTTGTTGAGCGTGCAATCATCCCTCAGGATGGGACGAGGGTCCTGCGCCCGCACATCGGGTCCCGATAGGGGGTGTCCCAGACTAGGCAACGGATTCCGCAGTCTCCTGACAGACCCCTGACCCGAGTTTTGACGGCTCCTGGCGGGCCACGTGGGGCGGCCTTTGCCCCGCACGCAAGCCACGAAAGATCACGTCCGTGCAGGTCAGGCTCGCGTCGGACGCCGTGGGTCGCCCCCACGATCCTTGGTGAGGTGAGGTGAGGATGCTGCTGCGCGGGTCGCCCCCCGGCGGGAAGCGGCGCAAGGGGTTCGCCGAGGGTCAAGGATCTGCCGCCGTCTCAGGAACCTGAGAATCCCCCCCGGGGGTGCGCCCACCGCGGCCATCCGAGACGCCCACCGTCCCGCACCGGTACGGTGAGCGCCAACCCTGGCTTTACCTCGTGTTGACGCTCTGATCCCAGGAGGTTCGTGTGCACGTTGCCCTCTTCGCGACCTGCTTGGGTGAGGTGGCCTTCCCCCAGGCCCCCCAAGCCACCGTCGAGCTGCTCGAGCGACTGGGCTGCATCGTGGACTTTCCTCGAGCCCAGACCTGCTGCGGTCAGATGTTGACCAACTCCGGCTACGGAGCGCGTGCCCTGCCCATGGTGCGCGATCTCGTGGCCGCCTTCGAGGGCTATGACTATGTCGTGGCCCCGAGTGGATCCTGCGTCGGTTCCGTGCGTCATCAGCACGCCGAGTTGGCCCGGGAGGCGGGCGATCCGGCGCTCGCGCTGGCTGCCGACGACCTGGCCTCTCGGATGCTCGAGCTGACCGAGTTCCTCGTCGACGTGCTCGGCGTCCTCGACGTGGGCGCGCAGTTCCCGCACCGGGTCGCCTATCACCAGACCTGTCACTCCGCACGCGTGGCCAAGATCGGGGATCGGCCAATCCGTCTCCTGCAACAGGTCCGCGACCTCGAGTTGGCGCCGATCGCTCAGGCCGATGCCTGCTGTGGGTTCGGCGGCACCTTCTCGGTCAAGAACCCCGACGTCTCGATGGCGATGGGCACTGACAAAGTGCACGCCGTGCTTGACAGCGGAGCCGACGTGCTCGTCGCGGCCGACGCCTCCTGCCTGCTGCACCTCGGCGGCATTCTCCAACGGCAGGGTCAACCGATCAGGGTCATGCATCTCGCGGAGGTCCTCAACACCACGGGTGCACCGGCACGGCATTCCCGGATCGGTGTGGCGTGACCGCCCCGGCCCAGCAGACCTCCCCGACCTTCGTCGGAATGCCGTCCTTCCCCGACGCTGCGCGGGTGGCCCTGGGCGATGCCCAACTTCGGCGGAACCTCGGACACGCGACCTCGACCATCCGGGCCAAGCGCGCCGCCGTCGTCGCCGAGGTCCCCGACTGGGAAGCCACCCGGCAGCGGGGGGCGGCCGCCAAGGATGCCGCCTTAGCCGAGTTGGCCGACAATCTCGTCCTCCTTGAGGAGCGCCTCGTCGCCGGCGGCGCCATCGTCCACTGGGCCCGTGATGCGGCCGAGGCCAACCGGATCGTCGTTGGCCTGGTCCGGGAGGCCCAGGCAACCGAGGTGGTCAAGGTCAAGTCGATGGCCACCCAAGAGATCGAGCTCAATGAGGCGCTGGAGAGTGTTGGCATCTCGGCGTGGGAGACCGACCTAGCCGAGCTCATCGTCCAACTCGGTCACGACCGCCCTTCGCACATCCTCGTTCCGGCCATTCACAAGAACCGCACCGAGATCCGGGACATCTTTGTCGAGGAGATGGGGCAGGTGGGTCGGCCCGCTCCCGAGGGACTCACCGATGACCCGGCGCGGCTGGCCGAGGCGGCCCGCCTGCATTTGCGCGAGAAGTTCCTGCGAGCGACAGTCGCGATCTCCGGCGCGAATGCCGCGATCGCCGAGACTGGCACGCTGGTCGTCGTCGAGTCCGAAGGCAACGGTCGGATGTGTTTGACGCTGCCGGACACCCTGATCAGCATCGTCGGGATCGAGAAGGTGCTGCGGTCGTGGGACGACCTGGGTGACTACCTCAGGCTGCTACCCCGGTCCTCGACCGGGGAGCGGATGAACCCCTACACGACCATGTGGACCGGCGCGCACGATGGCGACGGGCCGCAGCAGGTGCACGTTGTCCTCCTGGACAACGGGCGCACCCGGGTGCTCGCGGACCCTCACGGACGGACGGCCTTGCGCTGTATCCGCTGCTCGGCCTGCCTGAACGTGTGCCCGGTCTACGAACGCACGGGTGGGCACGCCTACGGCTCGGTCTATCCGGGACCGATCGGCGCCATCCTCAATCCCCAGTTGCGCGGGACCGGATCCGAGATCGATGCCTCCCTCCCGTTTGCCTCAACCCTGTGCGGGGCCTGCTTCGAGGCCTGTCCGGTCATGATCGATATCCCGGACCTCTTGGTGCGGCTGCGCACCGAGGTCGCTGGGGCTCCCGGACACCGCGCCGAGAAGGTCGCCATCGCGATGACGCAGTGGGGCCTGTCGTCACCGGCGCGGCTCGGGTTGGCCGGCCGTGCCTACGCCGCCCTCGGCCGAGTGCTCGGCGCCCGGCTCCCACGGGGAGGCCCGGGGCCGGTGGGCGCCTGGACCAAGGGGCGGGACGTGCCCGCGGCTCCACCGGAGTCGTTCCGCCAGTGGTGGGATCGCACGCGGGGGACGGGCCGATGACGGCCAGGGGCGAGATCCTGGCGCGGATCAGGGCCTCGAATGCCGCCGCCGGCATCCCGGTCTCGCCGGGAGCCGGCCCCGACCTGGCTGACTCCCCGTCAGCCCCGTCCTCAGCCGCGGAGCAGGCCGTCCTGGTCGAGCAGTTCGTCGACCGGCTAATCGACTATCGCGCCGAGGTCCAGGTGGTTGGCGAGGTTGAGATCGGTGCGGCCGTGCTCGCAGCCCTGGCCGCGCATGGGGCGCAATCGGTGATTCAGCCGGCCGGGCTCCCGACGTCGTGGCTCACCGGCTTCGTGGGCGAGGTCGTCTCGGACGGTGGGTTGACACCCGTCGCCCTCGATGCCCTAGATGCCGTCGTGACCACAAGCGCCATCGGGATCGCGGAGACCGGCACGATCATCCTCGATCACGGTGCGGGACAGGGGCGTCGGGCCCTTTCGCTCGTGCCGGATGTGCATGTCTGCGTGGTCCGCGTGGCCGACCTAGTGCCCGACGTGCCTGATGCCGTGCGGGTCCTGCGGCCGCGGATGATGGCTGATGCGCCACCCCTGACCTGGATCAGTGGGCCGAGCGCGACGAGTGACATCGAATTGAGTCGGGTCGAGGGTGTGCACGGACCGCGCACGCTCGCCGTCGTGATCGCGACCTGACGTTGCGCCCCGGGTCAGGGCGATCCGGCAACCATCTGGTCCACGACGAACTCGGCGATCGCCAGGCTGCTCGTGGCGGCCGGGGAGGGTGCATTTCGCACGGTCGTGATGCCGTCCTCGTGACCGATCCGGAAGTCATCGACCAGTGATCCGTCCCGGTCCACGGCCTGGGCGCGAATGCCGCAGCCGCCACGGACGACGTCGGCGGTGTCGATCGCCGGCACGTACTGGCGGGCATACGCCACCGTCCGTGCGAGGGACATCGACCCGGCGAGCTCACGGGCACCGGTCCGCCAGTGGGAGCCGGCCATCCGCCAGAAGCCCGGCCAGGTCACCATGTCCCGCAGGTCGGCGAGGTCGGCATCGCTGCGGCGATACGACTGTCGTCCCAGGGCAAGCACTGCGTTGGGTCCGAGGTCGAGACTCCCGTCGATGCGTCGGGTGTAGTGGACGCCGAGGAAGGGATAGCGCGGATCCGGCACCGGATAGATCATGCCGCGCACCAGGTCCTGCTTCTCAGCCCGCACCCGCAAGTACTCACCTCGGAACGGGATGATGCGCAGCTCGTCCCGAGCATCGGCGAGTCGGGCGACCCGGTCCGCCTGGAGCCCTGCGGCGAGGACCACCTGCTGCCCCCGGAAGATCCCGGCTGTGGTCATCACGCTGACCCCGAAGGCGCTCTGCCGCAGCCCTTTCACCCGCGCTCCCAAGATGACGTGGCCGCCGCGGGCGGTGATGTCTGCGGCGTAGGCCCTCGCGATGGCACCGAAGTCGGTGATGCCGGTATGGGGCGAATGGAGCGCGGCCAGGCCAGCGGCCTGAGGCTCGACCTCGACGATCTCGCGGGGCGACAGGCGCTTTAGGCCCGGCACGCCGTTGCGCGTGGCCCGCTCGGCGAGGTCCTCGAAGCGGCCGAGCTCGCCTGGTGAGACCGCGACGACGAGCTTGCCGCACTCGTCGTAGGGGAGTGCGTGCTCGACCAGGTAGTCCGCCAACATTGCGCGCCCTCGGGCGCACAACCGGGCCTTGAGGGTGCCGGGCGCGTAGTACAGGCCAGCATGCAGGACCCCCGAGTTGTGCCCCGTCTGCTCGGTCCCCACGTCATCGCGTGCCTCCAGCACCACGACTCGCCCGCCGGGGTTACGCAGGGTGAGTTCGCGGGCGATCGCGAGTCCGACGATGCCGCCGCCGACGACGATCTGCAGGTGCGGCGGCATACCGGCATCCTCGCATCCGGCCCGCGTCGGTCAGGGCGCCCTGCGATGTCCTGGCTTGTCTTGGACACGTCCGTGATGTTCGAGGCCGTCTGGACCCGTTGGCGTCAGCATCGCGCCTCGCGGGATGGCGATCGGGCTCACGTTCCTGCGCTGCGGTCTGCGGGGCGGCTCAGCACCTCGACCGACAGGATCGTCGGCAGGTGCCGGGCCACCTCGTTCCAGGTATCACCCTCGTCCCGGGTGGCGAAGACCGAGCCGGTGTTCGTCCCGAAATAGACCCCGGCTGGCTCGAGGGTGTCGCCAGCCATGCCCTGTCGTAGGACGGTGAAGAAGCACGACGTCTGGGGCAGCCCTTCCCGCAGATCTGTCCAGGTGGCGCCCCCATCCCTGGAACGCCACACGGCGGCAGCGGCATTCGGGGGGAAGCGCCCGGCCGTGTCGCCATTGAGGGGCACCGTCCACACCGTCTGGGGGTCACGGGGGTGGACGTGGAGGGGGAATCCAAAGGTGGACGGCAGGCCGTCGGTGATGTTGTGCCAGGTCTCGCCTCCATCATCAGAGCGCCAGACGCCGTAGTGGTTCTGCTGGTACAGCACCTGCCCCTCACCGGGTGCGCGCTCGAGGTGATGAACGCAGTGCCCAACCTGGCCGTTGCTTGGGCCCGCGGGATGGTCGACGGACGGTGCTCCGGCAGGGTCGGCGAGATCGTTGCGACGCTCCCAGGTGACGCCGCCGTCGGTGGACGCGAAGACTCCCGCACTGGAGATTCCGATCCACATGAGATCCGGGTGGTCGGGGTCGGCGATGATCGTGTGCAATACCAGGCCGGCCGCGCCGGGGTTCCACTCCGGAGCGGACGGATGGTCGGTGAGCCCCTTGGCCTCGGTCCAGGTGCGCCCCTCGTCCTCGCTGACCAGGAGCGCGGCCGGCTTGGTCCCGGCATACAACCGTTCTCCCACAACGCCGAGCGACCAGATCTGACCGAAGCGGTCCGCAAATGGTGGCGGGGTGTCGTCCCAGCCGATCGTGGCCGCGAACTCAGGATCGCCTGCCGCCCACTGGTCCAGCTGCCCCGTGGTGAGTTTGGTGACGTCCCACGTGTGGCCGTTGTCGGTGGATCGCCAAACGCCGGCCCCGGTCCATTCACCGCCACCTCCGGCATACATGGCACCGGTGGCCGGGTCGCCGACCACATGGTTGATCGGCCAGCCATCGCAATAGGGGCCACGGACCGACCAGCTGTCGCGGGCGGCATTCCCGTCCAGGACAAACGCCCCCTTGGTCGTGCCCACGAGTACCTGCACCCCGGTGTCGGTCATCGGTCTCATCCTGTCCAGGTCGGCTGCGCCCGCGTCTGCGACGGGTCCAAGGTGTCGAGTGTGCGCTGCCGCAGGGTCGCTGACAAGCGCGTGCCGACCCGGCGCCCTATCGGGCTCCGGCGGCGCTGTCGACGCTGTCGGCGCCACCTCGGGCCAGGGCGTGCTCGGCCTCGAGGGGATGGAGCACCGAGAGGCTCTCGGCGACCACGATGGCGTAGTCACCCTCCTGGAGGACGAAGGTCGAGGGCGGGTTGGTGTGGCTGATCCCGTTGCGAGTTACCGCCACGAGCGCCGCCAGGTGGTCACCACGCAGCTTGGCCGACAGCTCGTCGAGAGTGAGCGCGACGTACTCCGGGGTGAGTCGCACCCGGTAGAGCTCGGAGCCCTGTCCGCCCGAGACGATGTCGGTGACCAGTGAGGCCAGTCCCGGATAGAGCGCAGATCGGGCCAGGAGTCGCGAGGCGAGCCGGGGTGTCACGAGGATCTCGTCGGCATGGGCCCGCTCGAAGTGCTCGACGTGCAGGGGGTTGTTCACCTCGACGACAGTGCGCACCTGGGGGGCGATGGTCTCGATGGCCAGGACAGTCAGGATCGAGCGCATGTCGGCTTCGTTGGAGGAATCCTTGGGGCAGACGATGGCGGCCGCAGCATCGCGAATGCCGGCGCGCTCAAGGTCCGCGGCCGATGTGGCATCCCCGTTGACGAAGTAGGCCCCGCTGCCTGCGGGGTTCTTGTCGGCCTCGTGAAGGACGACGACCTTGGCGGCGTATTCGTCGCCTCGCAGCTCGTCGATCAGCTCACGCGCCGTCGGATTCCAGCCGCACACCACAATGTGGTCGCGATAGCCCGCTGATCCCATGCCCATCCCTTCCTTGAGGATGAAATCGATGACGAAGCCGGCGACGGCGGCGGTCATCGCGGCGACGATCGCCACGCCGAAGAAGGCCAAGAGCCACCCGATGACATAGCCGCCCGGGGACGTGACATAGCTCGAGTCGCCCGAGCCGATCACCGTCGTCACGGCCCAGTAGGCCGATCCGGTCAGTCCGGCAATGGAGCGCTTGTCCGGCTCCAGGACAGTGACGAGGAAGGCACTGATGGCGACAATGACGCACAAGGACAGGGTCAAGGCTCGAAAGAAGTGGATGTCCAGATCATCACGGATTCGCCTGGCGTGGAACAGGATCCGCCGCACCAGAGGTGCGGCGACCAAGGGGGCCAGGGGACGGGTTGCCCACACACCGACCCGGCGGCGTGCCGTGCGCATGGCCCATGGTAGGGGAGCGCTGGTCTCCTCGTACATGGCTGAAGGAGGACCATGGGGCCGGGGTTGATACGTCCCGAATGCCGCCCGGGCTGCCCCGCGGGAGGACTTAGGCGGCGGGCGAGCGGTGGAATGCCGCGACGAGGCGATGCCAGCCGGACGCGCCGGGTGCGCCGGGGGAGCAGTCGCCAGCGGGGAGGGCGGCCAGCTCGCCGACGAGGCGCTGGGTGTCGCGGTCGGCAGGGACACCGGCGTAGGCCGAGAAGGAGCCGTGACCGAAGCGACGCAGAGCGGGGCGTGAGGTGTTCATGGACCTAATTATGCAACCAACAACTAATTAGCACAATCGACGATTACTTCATGACCATTCAGTGTAAGTGTATGATTTTCCCATGCTCGACGTCACCCGCCTGCGGGTCTTTCGCGCGGTCGTCCATGCCGGCTCGGTCCAGGCCGCTGCGGCCAACCTCGGCTACAGCCCGAGCGCGGTCAGCCAACACATCACTGCCCTGCAACGCGAGACCGGTCTGACGCTCTTCGAGCGATCGGGGCGGGGGATCGTCCCGACGCCCGTCGGTCAGGCGCTGGCCACCGGTAGTGAAGAGGTCATGATCAGCCTGGGACGCCTGGATGGGCTCGTGGGTGACCTGCGAGAGGGTCGCACCGGGCGCCTGTCGATCAGCACCTTTCCCTCGGCGGGGCAGCACTGGATCCCGGGGGTTGCCCGCGTCCTGACGGCCGAATTCCCCGACCTGCTGCTCCGCCTAGACCTGCTGGACCTGATCAAGGGTCCGGCCTCCGGATACGACCTGGACCTCCGGACGGAGGACCCGCGTCAACCACCGACGTCAGTCTCCGGGTATCGCCGGATCGCCCTGGTCGACGAGCCCTATGTTCTGGTTGCCCCCACCGAACACCCGCTCGCTGCCGGTGCCGAGGTGAGTCTGGCGGAGGCGGTCGGCGAGCGGCTGATTGCGGAGGGACAACAGGACGCCGTGTCCGCTCAGATCCTGCGCAGCGCGTGGGGGGCCGCCGGCGCCGCGCCTCGGTATGTCGCGCACACCAGCGATCACCACGCGGCCATCGCGCTCGTCGAGGCCGGGGTCGGCCTGACCCTGCTCCCCCGGTTGGCCATGGGCGTCCTGCCCGCCAGGCTTGCTGCGCTGTCGATCGTTGGCGAGCCGGTGCCCACTCGGCGCATCTGTGTGTTCGTCCGCGAGGATGCCGCCGCCCGTGCGGCCGTGGCTCGGTCCGTCGAGCTGCTCCGGGCCATCGCCGTTCACGGCGAGGTGCCCGGCAGTCTGGCGGGTGGCACTTCCCGGTGATCTGCGGGGGCTGAACAGCCACGCGCAGGAGCGAAGCGTGGTGCGTTCCCGCGCTTGTGCGCGCGTCGATCAGCCGGCGAAGAAGATCCTGAAAGCCGGCGAACATCTCGGGAGGACACCCAGGATCGGGCCTGGGCACACTGGCCATACCTCGACCTGCCGCCGAGTCCCTGCCCCTGTTTGGAGTCCCTGCCGTGGCTACCTTTCCCTGCCCTCGTCCCCGTCATGTCGCGCTCACCGGCCTCGCCCTTGCCTGCATTGCGGGGGGTTTAGCCCCCTCCGCAACAGCGGCGCAATCGCCCGTGCCGATCCCCCCCTCGCCGGGCGCGGCCGCGTCACCCTTCGTCGCCGGTGAGGCCGCGATCACTCGACTCGGCTCCACCCTGGCGGCCGTCGCGCAGGTGCACGGCCTCCCCATGGCGCAACTGCAGAACATGCTGCGCTCCGACCCCACCTTGCGGACGGACCGCAAAGGTGGCCTCGCCTACTTCGACCCCCCTCCGGCCGGGGAGGTCGTCCCCGCGGCGGCACCCCTCGCTGAGGGTGAGGCCGCGGTTGGCGCTCTCCCCACCACGGGGCAAGAGTTTCAGTTGGAGAGCTTGCCCGGAGCTGACAAGACCATCTACCTGGACTTCGACGGCAACATCACCGAGGGCACCTCCTGGAACAGCGCCTACGGCATCACGACGATCGTCAACCCGCCGTACAACATCGATGCCGACGCAAGCTCCTGGAGCGCCACCGAACTTCAGCGAATCCGCGATTCCTGGCGGGTCGTCGCCGAGGACTACGCCCCCTTCAACGTCAATGTGACGACCAAGGATCCGGGCGTGGAAGCGCTACGCCGCAGCGATTCTGGAGATACTCAGTGGGGTGTGCGAGTCGTGATGACGCAGGACACCTTTGCCAGTTGTGGTTGTGGTGGCCATGCCTACGTCGGCTCCTTCGACGACGCCGTTGACATCCCGGCATTCGTGTACAACGCCTCGTTCCGCGGCGTCAGTGAGGCGATCAGCCACGAGGCAGGTCACACGCTCAACCTCTCGCACGACGGTCTCGCCAGTGGGACGACCTACTACCAGGGCCACGGCTCCGGTGAGACATCATGGGCGCCGATCATGGGTGCCAGCTACTACTCGAACACCACAACGTGGTCGCAGCAGGAGTACTTCGGCGCCAACAACACCGGGTCCGCTGGCAACTACGGCAACGGGGCCGATGACCTGGCCGTGCTCGGCTCCCTCACCAACGGCAACGGCTTCGGCTGGCGCGCGGACGATGTCGGCGACACATCGGGGACGGCGACGGCGTTGACCGGAACCTCACCGACCTTCGCCGGGATGATCGGCAATCGCGCCGACGTCGACACGTTCTCGTTCACCACGGGATCAGGCGCCGTCTCGTTGACCGTCTCCCCGTTGGCGATCCCTATGGGCAACCTCGATGCGTCGATGACGCTGCGCGACAGCGCGAATGCCGTGGTCGCCGTCGTCGACGACCCGATCACGCATGCGGCGACCTGGAGCGGGACCCTGGCCGCCGGTGCGTACACCGTGACCATTGACGGTGCGGGCGCGGGCAATCCGGCGACCTCGCCACCAATCGGTTACACCGACTACGCGAGCATCGGCCAGTACACGCTCACGGCCAGCCTCGTGACGCCCGGCGACGTGACGCCACCTGCTGCCCCGAGCGGGTTGACCGCCACCAACGGGTCGACCTCGGTGGCTCTGTCCTGGGCCGCCAACACCGAGCCGGACCTGGGCGGTTACCTCGTCCAGCGGGCGGCAAGCGTGTCCGGTCCGTTCACGACGATCGCGACGCTGGGCCTGACGACGGCGGCAACCGACTCTGCGCCGCTGACCGGCCTCAACGTCTACCGGGTGCTGGCCGTGGACGCAACGGGCAACCAGTCGTCGCCCTCGGCAACAGCCAGTGTTACTCGCACCGTAGCCCCTACGTCGGTCTTCGCCAACGGCTCGACGACGATCCAAGGCACCGTCAGCGGCACGTATGCCGCGACGATGGCCGCCGATGGAGTCAATCAGTCGATCACTGAGGTTCTCGTTGGCAAGGGGACAAGGGCTTACGACTCCCTCGAGCAACGGTGGACCTTCTCCGGCACGGGCGGAGTGCAGACTCTGACAATCGTCGCCACGAGCGTCGACGCCGGCGATGCCGACGCGGGATTCCGCTTCGAGCGTTCCACCAACGGCAGGACCTGGACGACCGTGACCTCGCTGAACGGCTCGCTCAATAAGACCTTCGCGCTGGGGAGCCCGACGGGCACGGTCTATCTGCGGGTGATCGACACCAATAGCACGTCCCGGCAGAACAAACTCGACACCGTCAAGGTTGATCTCCTGCGGATCGACACCGCGCCCTGATGGGCGCGGGGCCGTGACTGGCCCGTCGCCCTGATGGGCGCAGTGCCCTGAGTCCCCGCCGCGCCTCCATCGGACCGATGGCCAGGCGGTCGCCAGAGTTGGCCGCGTTCACGTCCCGGTCGCTCGCCTGCCGGACCTCCGCTCGTCGCTCGCGGCGATGTGGGGGTCCGGCAGCGGGGTGCCCGGGACAAGAGTCGTATCGAAACGTTCTTGTCGCGAGTGGCCCACGCATGAGGCGGGGATAAGAGTCGTATCGAAACGCTTTTGTGGCCCAGGCCGGGGGCGGGAATGCCGCTCCGTGGACGCGCATGCCGTCAGGACGTGCGAGCCCGGCGATTCTCGGCCAGCTGCTCACGCAACTCGTCGTCGTCCATCACGAGGTAGACCAAGCCGCAGTCCTGAGGGCCAGTGGCCCCCGGGAAGCACAGCGTGCACGGTTCGCCCACACGAATAGGGCACTTCGGGTCGGGCCGGCGACGGCCCGAAGTCTGGGCTGCCATACCCCCTACGGTATCAAAGCGGCCTTCGTGGGCCCGGGCGTTCTCCTCGTCAGTGCTCGCCCTTGATGACGAAGAAGGACCCGCGGATCTCTCCGGCGAGCGTGGAGCGCTGGCGCACGAACTTGAAGCTCGCCAGCTCCGGCGGCACCTCCATCCCCTGGCTCAGCTTGAACCCGACGGCCCGTTTGGCACCCGGCTCAACGCCATAGAGGACATTGATCGCCAGACCGGACTCGTAGAAGACGTGGGCCCATTTGATGCCGTCCACCTGGGCGATGCTGGCCTCCAGAGCCGGGGAGGTGGGCACAATGTCGCGCTCCTCACGCAAGATCCCCTCGACCCAGTCGACGATGTCACTGGCCTGGTCGGCAGGCGTGACCGTGAAAGTGTGGTCGTACTTGTTCTTGAAGTAGCGCGCCTCGTTGGCTCGCAGTCCGGCCAGGGCGTCGGCGACGGGCGAGGACTCCAGCCCGTGGGTCGAGACATTGACGAAATCGACGACCTGACTCATCCGAGCTCCTTGAGGATCACGCCATCACGCGGTCGATGCGTGGGGTCTCGACATCATCTCGCGCTCATAGCTCCTCGCTGGCCAGGAACCTGGTCGTCGCACTCAACGGCGGCGCGCGTACGATCCTGGCTCGTTGGGGGACGCACGGATGAGGGGGACTCAGTGAACCGACGGATGTTTGGCGCGCTCGTCGCCATGGGTGTCGGTCACCAACGGGGCGGACACCGTCGAGGAAGGGACCCCGTACGGGTCGCTGTCATTCGAGGACCTGCGCCAGCGTTACCCGCTCGCCACCCCATAGTCGGGAACGAAAGTCCACTGGGTCGGTGGCGGCTCAGTCGCAGCCGGCCTCGAATGCCGTGCGAGACAGCGTTTCCCCGGCGTCGCTGACCAGCACGTCGTCGGGGCTCAACGTAGTGAGGGCTCCCGCCTCGACGACGACAGACATCCCCGCCACCGAGCCCGCCGTCTGCCCGGTGTCGATGTTGACGCGCTGATCGGGCGGCCATGACATCCCCGGCCCCTCCCATCCGTCGCCGGGATCGGCGGGGGTCAGGATCGAGAGGCCATCGGTCGGGGAGGTGCGGATCCAGCGTCCCAGCTCGGCGCCCGTCTCCGGCTGCTGCTCGGCCGTGGGGGATGACGAGGCGATCACCAGGTCGAGGGGCGAGCCGCAGGACAGCACGAGAATGACGGGCTGCCGGGCGTCATTCAGACCCACCCCGACGCGGCCCGAGACCCGGTCGCCGCACCCGGTCAGGGCCAGGATCGCCAGCAGCGAACCGGCCACCGTCCTCGCGTGCATCCTGCGCCTGTCCCGGCCCATGCCCCGTCCCTCTCGTCCGACCGCCCACCCGCGGCATCAGCGACGTTCAGTTGGGTTGATCCCGCCGTTCGCCACGTTACTCCGAGAGGGCCGATCGCGGCCGGGCCAGGAGGGATGCCGGAGCCCCTGCGCACTTCCGGCGAGGTCCGTGGCCTTGACGACGCGGGAGTGACAGGCTGTGCGCGTGTCTGCCCAACGCATCAGTGCACCGTGGTGGCTGGGGTATGGCGTGCTGGCCGCCGTGCATCTCGGCTGCCAGGTCTTCGCCCCCGAGACGATCGGCACCCGGCTGACCCAGGTCCTGCTGGCCCCCTTGCTCATCGTCGTGCTCGCGCGATCCACGACCGCCCCGCGGTCGCGCACCGTCCGGTGGACGATCAGCGCGTTGGTGTTTTGCTTCCTCGGTGACCTGCTCCCGGGTGTGCTCCCCGAGTCGGTCAGGTTCCCGGCGATGATCGGGGCGTTCCTGATCGCGCAGAGCCAGTTCATTGTGGCCTTCGCGCCCTGGCGGCGGCATTCGATCCTCGTCCGGCGGCGCGGCCTCGCCGTCATCTACGGCGCGGCATTCCTTGTCCTCGTCGTCACCGTGGGCCCCAAGGCCGGGGTGCTCTTCATCCCTGTGGTGGTGTACGGGGCCATGCTCACGGCAATGGGGCTGTTGTCCACCGGAATCGGACGGCTGGGCGCCCTCGGGGGCGTCCTCTTCTTCGTCTCGGACGCGCTGATCGCGATCAACACCTTCGCTCTGGCCGTCCCTGCCGCCGGGTTCGTCATCATGGCCACGTATGCCGCCGCCTTGGCGCTCCTCGTTGCCGCTGTGGTCGCCCTCCCAGACCGGAGTCCCGAGCCGAATGCCGTGCCCTCATCTCCCGTGTGAGTGACCCAGCGGGTGAGCGATCCAACGCCTGAGCGGGCGGCATTCGGCAACGTGGCTACGTCGTTGTCGGTGAGGATCGTTGCTAGTCCTCGTGGCGTGGCCCGCCCAGACTGACCGGCATGCCCAGTGTTCTGATCGAGGTTCGTCGCTCGCACACCGTCGCCGAGGAGACGGCCATGATGGATGCCGTGCACGAGAGCCTGGTCTCGGCCTTTCGCATCCCGCAGGAGGACAGGCACGTTCGGCTCATCGAGTATCTGCCTCACCGATTGGTCCGGGGGACCGGTGAGCCGCGCGCGGACCACTACACCCGCGTGACGATCGACTGCTTCGCGGGCCGGTCCATCGATGCCAAGCGTGCCCTCTATCGCGAGATCGTGGCCCGGCTTGCGACTCTCGGTGTGCCGCCAGAAGATGTGTCGATTCTGTTGCGGGAGAGCCCGATCGAGAATTGGGGGATCCGGGGTGGGGCGGCGGCCTGCGACCTCGACCTGGGTTTCATCGTCGAGGTCTAAGGCTCGGCGATCGGGTCTGATCCCGCTAGGAGGTCACCGTGCCCGCGATCAGCCAAGCGCCGACGGCCATGACGCCGACGGCGAAGCCACGGTCGAGGAGCCGCTGGTGTCCTGATCGCACCGCCCACCTCCCCAACGCCTGACCAGCGAGCGCCCACAGGGCAAAGGCCACCAGGTTGTTCAGAGTGAAGATGGTCGTGATGGCAACCACCCGACCAGGGGTGTGCTCCTGCGTGCTGAGGAACTCGCTGAACATGACGGCGATGATGAGGTAGGCCTTGGGGTTGAGCAGCAGGAGAAGCGCCCCCGCCATGAGCCCAGCCGCACCCGATGGATTCCCCTCAACCGGCTGAGCCCCCACGGGCGTGCTGCCGGCAGGGACGGATCGCAGACCAGCAACGCCCAACCACAGGATGTAGCCGCCGCCGAGCAGCCCCAGCAGGCGTAACGCCACCGGCTCGTTGAGCAGGGCCACCCCGGCCCCGAGCCCGAGCCCGAGGGTGACCAGCCAGGTCGCGACGTGGTAGCCACACAGCGCGGCCAGGCTGCCCCGCAGCCCTCTGGCCGCCCCCAGCGCGGCGAAGTACGAATTGCCAGGGCCGGGGCTGAAGGCGAGGGGAAACAGAAAAGCGATGAGCCCCAGGCTCTGAGTCGCGGTCATTGGCCTGGTGAACGCCGCGGATTCACGCGGTGCCGTGATGGAGGTGAGGGCGCGCCGTGGCGTCGATCTGGGCTCATGCGCATGGAACGGGACACGTCAGCGAAGTGTGAGTCGGGTGCGTCTCGGCGCGACGAACCGAGCGGGTTGAGGAGCCGATCCCGATTCGCAGGTTTGCCCGGCGTCGGGAGTGAGCGTGCGCTAGCCGAGGACCGAGCCGCCGCCGTCGACCACGAGGTTGATCCCCGTGATCCACGAGGCCTCGTCGGAGGCGAGGAAGACCGCGGCATTCACCACGTCGGCTGGCGCTCCGACCCGGCGTAGCGGGATCCGGTCCCACGTCGCTTTGAGCGGCGCGGGTGGGTTGTCGACGAGGAACTGGGTGGCCGGCGTCGCGATGAAACCCGGCGACACACACACAGCCCGAATGCCGTGAGGCCCACCCTCGACGGCCAACTGCTGCGTCAGGTTGATCACGCCCGCCTTGGCCGCGCCATGCGCATTCTGTGGCATGAACTCCACCCCACGCGTGCCGGCGATCGAACCAATGTTGACGATGACACCGCCGCGGACCTTGAGGTGTTTCCAGGCCGCCCGGACGGCATAGAAGACCAGGTTGAGCTCCATGTCGATCGCGAAGTCCCAGTCCTCGACGGAGATCTCGTCGATCGCGCCGAAGCGTTGAATGGAGGCGTTGTTGTAGAGGATGTCGATGCCTCCGTGGACCTGCGCGGCCTCATCGATCCACGCCTGTACCGCGGCGGCATTCCCCACGTCGACGGGACCGTGCCCCGTGATCTGGTTACCGGCGGCCCGCCCCAGAGCGACGGTCTCCTCCAAGGCATCCACGTTGAGGTCGCAACCGATCACCCGAGCGCCCTCTGCGGCGAACCGCAGCGCGGCCTCGCGCCCCATGCCCGCGCCAATCCCCGTGATGAGGGCGACCTTGGTGTCCAGACGTCCCATGTCGAGGGCCCCTTCACTCGTATTCCCGGCGCAGAAGTGCGCCGGGGGCTGCGGACATCGTCCGCGAGAGCAGGCCTCGGCGACAACGCGTCTGGGCTGATACCAAGAATCAGCCTGGCCGGCGCCCTCTTGAGACCGGGTCGAACCGGCAGGTCTACGGTGGGACCAGCGACGAAGCCAGGAGGCGCCATGCAGTTCGTGTTCGACTTCTCCGAGGGCAACAAGGACCTCAAGGATCTGCTGGGGGGAAAGGGTGCCAACCTCGCCGAGATGAGCCGGCTGGGGTTGCCGGTTCCCCCAGGTTTCACGATCTCCACGCAGGCCTGCCAGGCCTACCTTAGGGTCGGACATGAGCCCGACGGGCTGGCCGAGGAGGTGACCACCCACTTGGCCGCTCTCGAGCAGGCCATGGGTCGCACGCTCGGCGATGCCAAGGATCCGCTGCTGGTCAGTGTGCGATCCGGGGCCAAGTTCTCGATGCCCGGGATGATGGAGACCGTCCTGAATATCGGCCTCAACGACGCGTCGGTGCACGGCCTCAAGGCCATCTCCGGCGACGGGCGGTTCGCCTACGACTCCTACCGGCGTCTCATTCAGATGTTTGGCGGCACGGTCCTCGGGATCGACTCCGAGGTCTTCGAGGAAGCGTTGGAGCGCAACAAAAAGCGGGCGGGAGTCACCCTCGACACCGAGCTCACCGAGCCGGATCTGCTCGGCTTGGTCGGGGTCTATCAGGCGCTGATCATGGAGCATGCCGGCCGGGACTTCCCGCAGGACCCGCGAGAGCAGCTTGACCTCGCGGTGCGCGCGGTTTTCGACTCGTGGAACACCGATCGCGCCCGGCTCTACCGGCGCCAGGAGCGCATCCCCGAGGACCTCGGGACCGCGGTCAACGTGCAGGCGATGGTCTTCGGCAACCTTGGCGAGACGTCTGGCTCGGGTGTCTGCTTCACGCGCGACCCGGCGTCGGGTGAGTCGGGGGTCTACGGCGACTACCTGCAGAATGCCCAGGGTGAGGACGTCGTTGCCGGCATCCGCAACACGGTGTCTCTCGCCGACATGGAGCAGATCGACAAGGTGTCCTACGACCAGCTGCTGGGCATTATGCAGACGCTGGAGGACCACTACCGGGACATGTGCGACATCGAGTTCACCGTCGAGCGGGGGACCTTGTGGATGCTGCAGACCCGGGTCGGCAAGCGCACGCCCGAGGCGGCATTCCGGATCGCCACGACGATGGTCGACGAGGGGCTCATCGATCTCGATGAGGCTCTCCAGCGCGTGACGGGCGCCCAACTGGCGTCACTGATGTTCCCGCGGTTCGATGAGGATGCCGAGCGCACGCTCCTCGCCATCGGGATGAACGCCTCACCCGGTGCCGCCGTCGGCAAGGCCGTCTTCGACTGGGCGACGGCGGTCGAGTGGAGCGAGCGCGGTGAGGACGTCATCCTCGTGCGCAAGGAGACCAGCCCGGACGACCTGCCCGGCATGGTCGTGGCCAAAGGCGTCCTGACCAGCCGGGGCGGCAAGACGTCCCACGCGGCCGTGGTCGCGCGCGGCATGGGACGCACGTGCGTCTGCGGCGCCGAGGCCCTGGATGTCGACACCAAAGCCGGCCAGTTCATCGTCCGGGATGGCAAGACCATCGTCGAGGGTGACCTGATCTCGATCGATGGCTCGACTGGGGAGATCTTCGACGGCGCCGTGCCGGTCGCGGACTCCCACGTCGTGCGCTACTTCGAGGGTGAGCAGCTGGACGATCCGCTGGTCACGTCGGTGGCCCGCCTCATGGACCATGCGGATGCCACCCGGCGGATGCAGGTGCGGGCCAACTCCGACACCCCGGACGACTCCGCCCGCGCCCGACGCTTCGGGGCCCAGGGGATCGGGTTGTGCCGCACGGAGCATATGTTCCTCGGTGATCGGCGGGTGCTGGTCGAGAACCTCATCGTGGCCGAGACCCCGGCCGAGCAGGACGAGGCCTTGGCGGCGCTGCTGCCGATGCAGCGCAGCGACTTCACCGAGATCCTTGAGGCCATGGATGGGCTGCCGGTGACGATCCGGCTCATCGACCCGCCGCTACACGAGTTCCTCCCTGACTTCACCGAGCTGTCGGTGCAGATGGCCGTCGCCGAGATGCGCGGCCACCGTCGTCGCCGCGAGCGCAAGCTGCTCGATGCGGTGAAGCGGCTCCACGAAGCCAACCCGATGCTCGGGCTGCGGGGCGTGCGCCTCGGCATCGTCATCCCTGGCCTGTTCACCATGCAGGCCCGGGCCATCCTCGAGGCCGCGGCCGCGCGGATCCAGGCCGGCGGCGACCCTCGACCGGAGATCATGATTCCGCTCGTGGCGTCGGTGCGTGAGCTCGAGCTCGTCCGCGGTCGGATCAAGCAGATCGCTGTCGAGGTGGCCGAATCCACCGGCGTGGACGTGCCGCTGCACATCGGGACCATGATCGAGCTGCCTCGCGCGGCGATGACGGCCGATCACATTGCGCCCGTGGCGGAGTTCTTCTCCTTCGGCACCAACGACCTGACCCAGATGACCTGGGGATTCTCGCGCGACGACGTCGAGGCGTCGTTCTTCTCCCAGTACCTCGACAACGGGGTGTTCGGGGTGTCCCCGTTCGAGAGCATCGATGTCGACGGCGTCGGCGCCTTGGTGCGCGTGGCCGCCGAGAAGGGGCGCGCCGTGCACGAGGGTCTCAAGCTCGGGGTCTGCGGCGAGCACGGTGGTGATCCGGCATCAGTCCACTTCTTCGAGGAGGTCGGTCTGGACTACGTGTCCTGCTCCCCGTTCCGGGTGCCGATCGCTCGCCTCGAAGCCGGACGCGCGAGCCTCCCGGACTGACCCGGACTCGCACGACTGATCCGGCTGGGCCCGTTGCAGACGGTTGCCTCCCAGGGCGATCTCCGTCCGCGTGCTACGGGGTGCTACCTTGAGGTATGGACACGATCACCCACCGGGAGATGCGCAACAACAGCGGTGAAATCCTCCGACGCGTGGAGTCAGGGGAGACGGTGCAGGTGAGCAACAACGGTCGTCCGGTCGCGCTCATCGTGCCGATCAACGGTCACGATCTGAATGCGCTTGTCGCCCGCGGGGAGGCTCGCGCTGCTCGCACCGGGAGCGGGTCTCTGGCAACCATCGTGCGAGCGAATGCCGGCATGCCCTCACAGGACATCGTTGCCGATGTGCGGGGTCCATGGTGAGTGTCATCTACGTGGACACGTCGGCGGCGATGAAGCTGCTCGTCGACGAGCCCGAGTCCGATCCTCTGGTTTCCGCCTTGACGGGAGGCGACTATTCGTTGGCCGCATCGTGGCTCCTGCACACCGAGCTTCACTGCGCGGCCGGCCGTCATCCGTCCGTCGTGACCCTTTCGGCTGTCACGACGGTCTTGGACGCCATCACGCTCATTGACCTGAGCCGGGGAGATCTGATGAGCGCAGGAACCCACGCTCCACTGCGTTCGCACGACGCCATCCACCTCGCCGTCGCGTTGCGGATCGGAGCCGACGCGATCCTGACCTATGACGAGGAGCTGGCCCAGGCCGCCCTGGCTGCCGGGGTGCAGGTGTTCGCACCGCGCTGAGGGAGCACCCGACTAGCCCGCAGCTCGGTCTCGTTGGCGATGTTCTGCTCGGCGGGGTGCCGCGGCTGGGGGGCCCGCGAGCCCTGAGGGCGACAGGCTGACGCCGGGCGACAATGACCCCATGACGCCGCCGTCGGGACCGATCCTGCCTGTCGAGTACATCCACACCCTCGCCGACGGGACCATCAAACAGGTCAACCCGTTCACCGGCACCCAGGTCTGGACCGTCCCTGGGCGGGCTGATCGCCCGATCACTCTCGTGCCAGCGGACGTCCACGCATTGGCACCTGACGCGAATGCCGTGACGTGCGCGTTCTGCTCGGGGCGTTACGCAGAGACCCCGCCAGAGAAGGCACGCTCGGTCCGGCGCGGGGCGGCATTCGAACGACGCCGCGGACTCACGCTGCCAGAGGTGCTCGCCGAGACGGCGGACTTCCGGCGGATCCCCAACCTCTTCGAGATCATCTCGGTCGACTACTGGCAGGCCAACTACGGCTACACGTTGCCGGACACCGCCCGCGAACGTTGGGATCGGTATGCCGAGGCGCCCGGCGGGCGCGAACACCTCCTGGAGATGATCGGCCGCCGGCTGGGGCAGCGGGCACTGCACCTCACCGAAGAGGAACTATTCGACAGCAGTGGTGACTTCTTCGGCAGCGCCCACGACGTCATCGTCGCGGGGCGGCACTTCGTCGACGGCGCGCAGACCAGCGACCAGCTCGCGTCGTCGGGGACGCTCACCCCGGCTGAGCATCGTGAGTACATCGGCCTGACCACGGCGGCGATGGCCGACCTCTATGAGAGCAATCGCTACATCCGCAACGTCTCGGTCTTCCAGAACTGGCTGCGCCCCGCGGGAGCCTCCTTCGATCACCTCCACAAACAACTGGTGGGGATCGACGAGCACGGGGTCCAGGCCGAGCTCGAGGTGCGTGCGGTGCGCGAGAACCCGAATGTGTTCAACGACAAGGCCGTCAACTATGCCGGCTATCACAACCTCGTCATCGCCGAGAATGCACACGCGGTCGCCACGGTGGGGTTCGGGCACCGGTTCCCCAGCCTCGAGGTGTGGTCGACGTCTCCGGTGAGCAGCCCGGCGGAGCAGTCCGATGAGGAGCGTGACTCCTTCGCGGATCTCCTTCATGCGATGCACGCGGCGACGGGGCCGGCGGTGCCGTGTAACGAGGAATGGCACTATCGCCCTCCGGCTGTCGATGTCCCGATGCCGTGGCACGTCGTCCTCAAATGGCGGGTCTCCACGCTCGCCGGTTTCGAGGGCGGGACCAAGATCTATGTCAACACGATCGGGCCCTACGACCTGCGCGAACGGGTGGTCCCCGCGCTCTATGACCTGCGCGACGCCGGTCGCCTCGGTGAGGGCATCAGGATCGGGACTGAATGTCGCGTGCAGCCAAACCCGTTGCGCTACAACCCAAACCTGCGCTAGCCGACCCGGTTAGTCCCTCGTTGAGATGACATGACACGCGGGCGGCATTCGAAATCTGTCCGCGTGTCATGTCATCTCGACGGAGGGCCAGCCGGCAACGGCGAGGGTCACTGCGTGCGGCGTGGCGGCAGCGGCCTCATGGGCGGCTACCCGGGTGTCTGGGCGGCCTCGATCTGGCTCGATGACCTGTCACGCGAGCGGATGGGGTCAGGCCGGAATGAGGTCCACGTAGCGGCGATCAGCCGGGGCCAGCCAGGTGTGCATGGTTGCGTCGAAGGTCGCGAGCCGTGTGCCATGGCTGGCGGCCAGGTTGACCAGGTGCAGGTCGGTCACCTGTTGGTGGCCCATCAGGACCGCGGTGTTGATGTGCGGCGTGGCCAGGGTCGTGTGGTCGGCGAGAAGGGTCCAGCGCGGGTCGGCGCGGAACCCGGCAACCACCGACATCACGTCGCCGGCTCGTCGGCGTGACCCGACAACCGCGGGATTCATCAGAAGGCGGATCAGGGCCGCCTCCGTCATCGGACACGTCGCCCAGGCGACTCGCGCCTTGAGGTAATCGTGGGCGGCCCGGTGGTGTTGATGCGTCGTCAGCGTTAAGGCGACGAGGGCATTGACATCAAACAACGGCACGTCGTCGTTAGGCATCGCGATGCTCAGCGATCAGTTCGTCCGTGACCACCACATCAGGGTCGCCCACCATGACGGGGAACGGGCTGTAGCCGACATCGGCCCCGGGCTGCTGCTGCTGGGACAGCCCGCGTCGCGCCAACTCGGACAGGGCAGCACCGAGCGAGATCCGGCGAGCCTGGGCCAGCGCGCGTGCGGCCGCGAGCACGGTGTCGTCGATCTCAAGCGTCGTTCGCATCAACGCATCATAGCATCGGCACATCTCTTGCTGTCAGTTGGTGCTCCCCTTCCGTCGAGATGACATGACACGCGGGCCCCGCCACGGCATTCGTCCGCGTGTCGTGTCACCTCGACGGGGTGGGTCTGCCAGTCGGCGCTGCCCGGTACCCGACTAGCGCGTCGTGATGGCAGAGCCGGGCAGGGGCGGGACCGGGCGTGACGGCGCCATCGTGCGGCGCGGCATTCGGCGCACGGCCTGGCGCTGGGCCCACCAGCCGACCAAGACGGCCCCACCGACAGGGATCTCCAAGGCCACGATGAAGGCGCGATACAGCAGGACTCCCGCCGCCGCTGCCGCAGAGGGTGCGCCCAGGGCCGTGAGGGCCGCGACCATGCCAACCTCGACCGGGCCGACCGCGCCCGGAGTGAGCACGAGGAGGGACAGGACGCGTTCGACGACGAATGCCGCCGCGACGACCACCAACGGCAGCTGCACCCCCACCGCGGCCAGACAGCCCCAGAGCAGGGCGGCCTGGAGAATGGCGTACGCGAGTTTGCCACCGAGGAGCCCAGGCCAGCCTCCGATGATGAGCTCGGCGCTCTGCGTCCGGAAGCGGACAACATCCGCGGCATAGCCCTCTCGTGAGCGGGGCAGGAAGGCAATCCGTTCTGCGCACCCGTCGAGCCAGCCGCCGACGCGACGCAGCGTGGCCTCGCGGGAGCCGACGCCGATGAGGGCGATGAGCACGATGAGCAAGGCAGCCCCGGCCAAGGCTGCCGTCCCGATGACGTGTGGCGGAGCATCCGCCGAGACGGCAAACCACCCGAGAACCACCGCCGGCAGGGCGAGTTTGACGGCGGTGTCCGCGAGGTTGGTGACCAGTGCCCACCGCGCGAATGCCGCCGCGCCAAAACCCCAGCCGCGCACCATGCGCCAGTTGACGGCCGTGCCCGCAGCCCCGCCGAGGGGCAGCAGGTTGGAGACGCACGAGCCGGAGAGGTTCAGGGCCAGGGCTCGCCGATGGCTGAGGCCCGGGAGGGCGGCAGTCAGCGTCGGAGTCTGGGCCACGAGCCCGGCAACCCAGAGGGCGGTGAGCCCGACGACGACCAGAGGGTCAAGGCGGCCCAGCGTGGTCGTGATGTCATCCCACGACGCGGCCGCCACGGCGGGGATGGCCACGACGATCACGACCACTGCCCCGGTGCTGGGCAGGAGCAGCCGAGCGATGGTCACGATGCGACTGCTCATGCATCGAGCCTTGCGGGGGGATGCCGCACGCAACATCCGGAGAGCCCCCGGCGTCAACCCCAGCCAGCCCCCGGATCGCCTCAGGGTTTGAGGGAGCCACAAAGGTCCCGCGCCCGCCCTGATGGCACACTGGCGACGAACGATGGCCGAGCCTGCCAGGGGAGGAGCGAACATGAGTGTCGCCTTTGTGATCACGTCGTTGGCGATCGTCGCCACGCCCGGAACGGGGGCCATCCTCACGATCAGCGCCGGCCTGGCCAGAGGTCATCGCACAGCGCTGATCACCGCCCTGGGATGCACGCTCGGCATCCTCCCGCACCTGGCCGCGGCGATCTCCGGCACGGCCGCGTTGCTCGCTGCGGGCGGCGCCGCATTCGAGGTCCTCAAGATCGCCGGCGTCCTCTACCTGCTGTACATGGCGTGGAATGCGTGGCGGGACACCGGGATCCTCACGATGGCCGACACGCCAGTCCCGGTCTCCACGACTCGCACGATCCTCAATGCGGTCCTGGCCAACCTGCTCAATCCCAAGCTGACGCTGTTCTTCTTCGCGTTCTTGCCCCAGTTCGTCACGCGCGGCAGCGGCGAGCTCGCGCAGATGCTCACCCTGTCCGGGATCTTCATGGCGATGACGCTCGTGGTGTTTGCCGGCTACGGGTGGTTCGCGGCGGCCATGCGCCACCACGTCATCACCCGACCGCACGTCGTCCGGCGACTGCAGCGCTTCTTCTCGCTCAGCTATCTCGCGCTGGGCGCCAAGCTGGCCACCGTCGAGCGCTGAGACCGTCGCGCTGGTGGCTGGCGCCGATCGAGATCAGCGGGCCGGGGGGAACGGCGGGCTGAGCACAGCCAGGAGGGTTAGTTCTGTGGCCTCGCCCGCCCGGTCCTGGTCGCGCAGCGGGTTGCCGACGCGCAGCTCCTCATCCCCGGTGAAGTGAGCCAGAGTGCCCTGAGGGAAGGGCGTGGTCGAGCCGTCCGGCGCGGTGAGCACGCCCGAGCCGGTCATCGCCAGCAGGAACAGGTCTGACACGCCATGGGTGTGCGCCGGCAGATCCTGGCCGGGGCCGATGCGAATGACGCGCGCACTGGCGTTCTCGGTGCGCAGGATCTGGCCAGCCGAGAACTCCCGGTCGCCGAGTGGCGCAAAGGACACGGTGTCAACGATCTCCATTCGGCCGTTTTATCACACGAACGCTGGAAGAAATTGGTCCGGGTTGGCGGTGGGTGAGGAGGACGAATGCCGCCCGCTCCCGTTCGGTGGTTGTCCGGCGCTCCCGTGGGGCGAGAGTGGTGGAGGCGGGGTGGCCAGGTCGATGTCGGGGTCGGGCTTGGGCGGCAAGGGGGACGACACCCGACAGGCCGACTTTCCGAGTGTTGGATGCCATCCGGGCCGGAAAGGGGGACGACAGGCCGATTCTCCGAGAGCGCGGCGGCCGATGCCGACGGATCAGCCCCCCGGGGACCCGAACAGCATGCCGCCGGCCCGGCGGGCCAGGGCGAGCAGATCATCCTGCGCGACCAGATGCCGAATGTGGGCGGCCTCGAGATTTCCGCTGGCGGCCAACACCGCGAGCCCATGCATGAGCGACCAGCCGGCAATGATGGCGGCCGCGGCATCGGACCTCGCCGTCGGGTTGTCCAGCTTGTCCACCGAGCGACGCAGCACCGTGAAGGCCGAGTCGCGAGCAGCCGTGAGTGCGGCGTCGTCGGCCACCAAAAGTGCGGGATCGAACATCACGCGGAAATGGGCCGGGTGATCGACGGAGAACGCGACGTAGCCCACCCCTATGTCGAGCGCCTCAACGCCGCCGCCCGTGCCCTCAGCCTCGCCGGCTCCGGCCAGCCGGTCGCCCAGCAGGTCGAAGCCGGCGCAGGCGAACGCGGTGAATAGGCCGTGGAGCGTCCCGAAATGGTGGAGCAGGGCGGTGTGCGACACCCCCGTCCGGGCGGCCAGGGTCCGCAGTGTGACCGATCCGACCCCCTCGTCGCGGATGAGCTGGTCGAGGGCGTCCAGGGCGGCGGCGCGCAGATTGCCGTGATGGTGGGGTTTGAGGTGCCCCGTCGGTGTCGACCTCTCCGGTGGCGAGGGCGGGCGATCGGGCGGCGTGGGCATGTGCCGCACCGTATCGGGTGCATCGCCTGGGGCCGGATCAGCACCGCTGGTGGGCAACGGCAGCCCTTGGCCAGCGCCGGTCACCAGTGGACCGTACTCGGCTGCCGCTGTTCCCACCGCGACACCCTGCGCAGCACCAGCCAGCGCGCCCCGACGACCCCCACGACCGCGGCGATAACGGGCGGGAGCGGCCCGGCATCCAGTCGGAGAGCGGGCGCGATGAGGGCGCCGACGACGAGCGAGATCACGTTGAAGCCCACGTGTTCCAGGGAGGTGCGGGTCACCGCCACCTCACCGTCTCGAGCCGCCGCCCGCCAGGCCAGACCAGCCCGCACGGACATGGCGATGGCGAGGGCACCGAGTCCGACGAAGGTCACGCGCACCCCGTCGGAGGCGAAGGTCGCCCAGCCGAGCGCCAGTGCTGTCCACAGGGCGCCGGTCATGGCCAGGACGGCGGCGACGTGGGCACCCAGCCAGGTGCCGCGAAACAGCACGAATCCCCCGGTCGTCAGCCCAACCACCGCGCAGGCGGCGTGAACGCCCACTGCCCAGGCGTGCATCACCGGGCCTGCGGCATGAGAGCGGGCGCGGCGCGGCGCCGGGTCGTGCTCTGGCGCAGGGTCCTGGTCTGGCGGCTCGACAGGCCCATAAGACTCCCCCTCGGTCGGCGTCCCAGGCCTCAAGGCCGAGCGACTCCCGTGAACTTACCAATGGTAAGTTCACGGAGTCAACCTCGACCTAGAGTCCAAGGATGGGAGAGGGTCACGAATGCCGCGGGCGGCATTCAGGGGCTCCTTCACTGCGTGACGGTGACCCCCCGCCAGAAGGCCACGTGACCGGCGATCTGCGTGGCGGCATCGCTCGGATCCGGGTAGTACCAGGCGGCGTCTGGGTTTCCTCGCCGGCGACCACCAGGGTGAGGTAGGAGGCCGTGCCCTTCCAGTGGCACACCGACGTGGTGGCGCTGTCCTTGACCACGGCGCGGTCGATGCTGTCCGCGGGGAAGTAGTGATTGCCCTCGACGACAACCGTGTTGTCGGACTCGGCGATGGTGACACCGTTCCAGATCGCTTTCATCGTGGCTCCTCTGGTGCGTGAGTTGCGACTAAGGACGTCGCGTTACGTGACGAACCCACCCAGGATGGCACCAAAGACCAGGTGGCCCATGGGGCTTTGCCGACTCGTCAAGTTGAGCTGGAAGGCCGGCCTGCCGAGCCGCAGCGGCATCGCGGTCAAGGCGACGACGAGCCCGACCTGGCGGGAAGAGAGCGGCGCTCCACCGGGTTGTTTCGTCATGAGCACTGCCAAGGAGCGGACCGCCAGCGACGTCGTGGAGGTCTTCTGGCGACCGGGGTGCCCCTTCTGTGCTGCCCTGCGGGCCGATCTCGCCATCCGACGCGTGAAGGCGGTGTGGCGCAATATCTGGCAGGACGAGGAGGCCGCAGCGCTGGTTCGACTGGCCAATGAGGGCAACGAAACCGTCCCGACAATCCGGGTCGGCACGGCATTCTTGACCAATCCGAGCGGGCGGCAGGTGGCTCGCCTGATCCGGAACGCCGAGCGGAGCTCTGGGGACGCCTGACCCCGGACGCGTGGGACGAGAGGTGCGAGCTCAAGGGCCCGTCGACCTGCTGGTCAGTTGTGGGCTTCCCCGTCTGGGCCGGGTGGGGTGTCATGAATGCCGGCCACGTGGTGGAGGGCGCGGTTAGCCGACGGGTGTCCACTGGGGATCGCGGCCGGACAACCCGAGGAGTCGGTCGAGCGCGGGCGCATCGGCGGCGACCTGGACCGGCGGGGCGAACGACTTCCCCTCTCCCTGGTAGTCCGGGGTCAGCATCCCGGGGGCAAAAGCCAGCGATGCGTCGAGTCCTCCCGAGTCGGGCGACCACTCCTGGCCGGTTGCCCGAGCGAGGTCCCAGCCATGCATCTGGTACTCCCACAGGATCATCGCCAGCGCCATGTCACCGGGCATTGCGGCCTCACCGATCCGCAGCGGTCGGGCGGCGGCATCGGGCAGGCAGCGCGACAGGGACGCGGCGGCCTCGCGGACCTGCTGGGCGCCGGTCCCGTCGACCACGACCGCGGCCGCATCAGAACACTGTCCGTCCGGGTGGGCGTAGCCGTCAGCGAATGCCGTCAGCCAGCCGACGGTGTGTTGCCGCAAGGTCGCGACGTCGAAGTCGGCGCACGGCGTGGGATGACCGTCGCGCGCGGTGCCGATGTGATCGAGGGCCGAGGCAAGGTCGGCCAGCACCGCGGCAAGGTGGTCGGCCGCAGGCGTGTGGTCGGGCTGGAGGGCGCTGTCGTTCTGGTTCATGCCACGACGGTAGGCCGGATGATCTCGTGCGGGATTGAAGAATCGCGACAGCGCGCCCGAGTCCGCGGCGAGTAGGTTCGCCAGGGTGACGCAGTTGCCCGACGACACTCGCGGCATCATCGCCCCGGGGGCGATGATGCGGCACGTCGACTTCCAGCGGTATGCCGTGCCGGCTCCCCTGGAGGGCTTGCTCGACTGGTTCTGGTCGGTGCGATGGACGCTGCCGTTGGGCTTCACGCACCGCCAGGAACTGCTCCAACAACCAGGGGTCAACATCTCGGTCGGGACCCCACCCCCGCCAGGGCCGTCGCCTCCCCCGGGGCCCTATCCGCTGCGGATGGTCGTCAACGGCGTCGCCACGTCTCGGACCACTCGGGCCCTGAGTGGTCACGGCTGGAACGTCGCTGCGAAGACGACGACGGGTGGTTTTGGTGCCTGGGTTGACGATGTCGCGGCCCTCAATGACCTGGCACTGCCTGCCGCTCCGGTGCTCGGACTAGATGCGGATGCGCTGGCCGCCGACTGCGCCCAGGAGCCGTTCGATGCCATCGTCGCCCGGCTGGGGACCGCCCTGGTCGAACTCCTCGACCGCAGGGACCTGGCGCGGGTCGCGCTCGCCCGCGACGTGGCGCGGACGGCATTCATCGCAGAAACCGACCGGGAGGTCCGCCGCGTCACCCAACTCGCCACCGCGGCTGGCGTGACACCGCGCACGCTGCAGCGGGTGTTCGCGTCGTGCGCGGGAGTCTCGCCGACCTGGGTGATCCGGCGCTACCGCTTGCTCGATGCCGCCGAGCGGGTGCGTGAAGGGCAGGTCGTGGACTGGGCCGGGGTGGCCGGCGACCTCGGGTATGCCGACCAGGCGCACCTCGTGCGCGACTTCACCTCGGCGCTCGGGCGCAGTCCCGCCGCGTACGCCAAGGATTGCCGCGCCTGATGTCGCCTGAGTGGCCGTCGACTCGACTCCGGAGAGTCGGACGACTGGCCCCCTTTACGCCATCGGGCTGGTCAGCTCACCGGAAAGTCGGCCAGCTGTCCCGTTCTCCGGTCAGATGGACTGCGCGGGTTCGTCGGGGCCGATTTCCGGCAGCGGCATGGCGCAGATCCGTTGAGCCCGCCGGGCAGGGACGCCGAACATCCGCAACAGGTCCTGGGTGACGAGATCGGTCGTGGTGTCGACATCGCGGTCGGGCTGGTCGAGGAGGAGCTGGCCGAGGGCGATCAGGGCACCTGCCGCCATGGTGACCGCGACATCGACGTCGGCGACGTCGAAGCGGCCGGCAGCGGTGGCTGCCTCGATATCACGCCGCACCCGGGGGGCCAGGCCATTGGGTGCGCTGAGGAGTTGGAGGGCGTTGTTGAGGAACACGCGGCTCAGCTCCGGCTCACGACGATGGAGCCTCCCGGTCAGGCGGAAGCTGGCGGCAAAGACCTCGTCTGGCTGCTGGATCCCCGCGGTGATCCGGTCCAGGAGTTGACCGTAGGCGTCCATGACGGCCTCCACGGCGGCATCGAACAGCTGCTCCTTGGACTCGAAATGGTTATAGAAGGAGCCCATCCCCACATCTGCCGCCTGGGTGATCTCCAGGATCGGGACGTTGGTGCGGCCCTCCGCGATGAGCGTCTGGGCGGCCCGGATCAGGGCCGCCCGGGTCCGGGCCTTGCGCCGGTCGAGCCGGTTGCCCGGCTCGGTTACTGCCGTCGTCATCGGACCTCCTCGGCGTGGCTCCCCATCGACCCTCACCATACCCCGGGAAATTCATTAGTGACGATTTCGTCAAAACCCTTGCCTGAACCAATCCTCGTGAGTGACGATATCGTCAGTTACTACCGGCGAGGAGATCTGATGACCACCGATCACGGCACGCATAGCGACCTGCACAGTGAGCAGGGAGCCCTGCGTGGAGAGCATCCCGGGCGAGCGAAGAACCCCCTGATCAAGGTGGTCGACCTGGCCTGGCTCGAGTTCGAGAAGCCGGACCTCGCGGCGACGGCCCAGTTCGCGGCGGCATTCGGCTTCACTCCCGCGGCGCAGACCGCCGACGAACTCCAACTCCGGGGCACCGATGCCGGCTCCCCCTGCGTCATCGTGCGGCGGGCGCCGCGATCGCGCTATGTCGGGGCCGCCTTCCTCGCGGCCGAGGCCGGCGACGTGCTGCGATTGGCCGAAGCCACGGGGGCCCGAGTCGAACCTCTGCCGACAAGCATCGGTGGGGTGGGGGTCGCCTTGACCGACCCCAGCGGCGTCCCGGTCCGCGTGGTGGCTGACCTCAACCAGCTCGCCCCTCTCGAGGCTCAACCCGTCCAGCCGCTCAACGTCGGCGACGAAGCTCATCGCTTCAACCACCCACAGCGCGCCCCGCGCGAACCCGCGAGGATCCAACGTCTCGGGCATGTCGCGCTGCAGACCCCGAAGTACCGGCAGACCCTTGACTGGTACCTGGAACACCTCGGCCTGATCGTCAGCGACTTCAACTACTACGAGGGTCAGCGCGAGCGCGGCCCGACCATGGCGTTCATCCGCTGCGACCGCGGCTCCGTCCCCACCGATCACCACACCCTGGCCATGGCCTTGGGCCCGCGCAACAAATACCTCCACTCCGCCTTCCAGGTCGCCGACCTTGATGCGCTCGCGGCCGGCGGAGAATACCTGCGCGACAAGGGTTTTCACCGATCCTGGGGCATCGGACGACACATCGAGGGCAGTCAGATCTTCGACTATTGGCGCGATCCCGACGGCCTCATGGTTGAGCACTTCACCGACGGTGACCTCTTCGACTGCACTCTCGAGCCCGGGTGGGCGCCCATGCGGGCCTCGGGGCTCGCGCAATGGGGTCCCCCGGCCACCAAGGACTTCCTCGACCTCAGCCCCGCCCAAGGGGCGCGGGACGTGGCTGCCTTTGCCCGGGGCCTGCGCGCCGGGGACACCGAGTTCGACGCCACCCGCCTGCGCGGCCTGCTGAAAGTTGCCACCTCATGACCACGACCATTCTGCGCACCGCCGACGCCTGGTGGGTGCGGACCCCGGGCGGGGCCGCCCGGATCGCCACCGCCGCCGCCACCACCGGCCAGTTGCTCGCCGACCCTGAGTGCATCACGGCCGCCGCCGCGAGCCAGGACACGGTCGACCCGGCGAGCCTGGAGCTCGTCTCGCCGGTGTCCGCCCCCTGCCGAGTTGTGGCCCAGATGACCAACTACACCAGTCACGTCGAGGACTCTGGCCTCAACCCCCAGACCATTCCGCTGACCTTCTTCCGCAAGACCTCCGGGTCCATCAGCGGGCCCAACGACGACATCATCCGACCCGCGCACGTCACCTGCTTGGATTACGAGGTCGAGATCGGCCTGGTCATCGGCGCGGACCTCCCCGTGTCCACCACGGTTACGCGGGACAACTGGACGGACTTCGTCGCGGGTCTCGTGGTCACCAACGACGTGTCCGCTCGCGACATTCAGCTGCCCAAAACCCAGTTCTTCGAGGCCAAGTCCTATCCCACCTTCACCCCTGTCGGGCCAGCGCTGGTCCTGCTCGATCGGGCGGAATGGGGGCGGTTCGGCCAGTTGCGGCTGCGGCTGTGGGTCAACGGCGACCTTCGTCAGAATGCCGTCGTCGGCTCCGACTTGATCTATCCCCCGCTCCAGGCGCTGCAGGCCCTCAGCCGGTTCCAGCGGCTCGAGCCCGGCGATCTGCTCCTGACCGGAACCCCGGCCGGGACCGCCTTGAGCGCGCCCCCCAAGCCGGTCGAAATCGTCGCCGCCCTGCTGCCGCCGGCGCTGAAATGGAAGCTGTTCTTCGACAAGCAGGCCAAGAACCCTCACTACTTGCGGCCCGGAGACGTCGTCGAGGTCGCCATCGGCACCGACGACGGCGCAATCGACCTCGGTCGTCAGCGCACCGTCGTGCGAGGCGCGTGATGATGGACCTGCTCTGGCCCGCCCACGGCGAACCCGCCGATCTCGCGCGGATTGAGGCCATCCCCCTCGCCGAGCGGGGACTCCCAGAGTCGACGTATGCCGTGCTGCAGCGGGCGGCGCGACGGTGGCCGGACGGCCCGGCAGTGTCCGTGCTGCCCAGCTCCGCGCAGTACCAGAAGCCGTTGGTGCGCACCTTCGCTCAGCTCCTCGCCGACGTCCACCGCTGCGCCAACGCGTTGCACAACGTCGGCGTCCGTCGCACCGACGGGGTGGCGCTCCTCGCGCCCAACTGTGACGACCTGATCACCGCCACCCTGGCCGCCCAGCTCGCGGGGATCGCGGCCCCGATGAACAGCGCCCTGACCCCCGAGCATCTCGGCGAGTTGGTCGCCCGGTCGGGGTCGCGGGTGCTGGTGGCCGCGGGGCCGGACCTGGCGCCCGAGGTGTGGGAGCGGGCGCGGGCCCTGGCCAAGGAGGCCGGCCTGACCGCGCTCTTCGCGCTCAGCCCCACCGGCGTCGACCCCGTGCCCCTGGAGCCCGTGGACGGAGTGCAGGTGGCCCACCTCTCCGTCGCGGCCGCAGGTCAGCCGTCCGACCGTTTCCTGGGCACGGCGCCGCAGGCGGGCGACCTCGCGGCGCTCTTCCACACCGGCGGCACGACCGGCATTCCCAAGTTGGCGGCTCACACGCATCGCAACGAGGTGACCGACGCCTGGATGATCGCGTTGAGCGGCCTGATGGGTGAGGGCAGCGTCGTCCTGGCCGGGCTGCCCCTCTTCCACGTCAATGCCGTCCACGTCACCCTCCTCACGCCCCTCCTGCGTGGCCTGCACAGTGTGTGGGCTGGCCCGCTGGGCTACCGGGACCCGGCGCTGTTCGCGACCTTCTGGAAGATCGTCGAGCACTACCGGGTCACCACCATGAGCGCGGTCCCCACCGTGTATTCGGTGCTGGCCGGCTGCCCCGTCGACGCCGACATTAGCTCGCTGCGCTTCGCCGTGGTCGGGGCATCGCCGTTGCCACAGGCAGTGCGCCGCGGCTTCGAGGAGGCCACCGGCATCGGGCTGGTGGAGGGTTACGGCCTGACCGAGGCCACCTGCGCGAGTGTCATCTCCTTCCCCGGTGCCCCGCGCATCGGGTCGGTCGGGCAGCGTCTGCCCTACCAAGCCATGAAGACGGTGGAGATCACGCCTGCGGGGGAGTGGGTCGATCTGCCCGCCGGCGAGGTCGGGGTCCTCGCGATCTCGGGCCCCACTGTCTTCGCGGGGTATGCCGTGGGCTCCGGTCCGCAGGGTCCTGTCCTGGACCACCTGGGGACCGTGCGTGACGGCTGGCTGAACACCGGCGACCTCGCCCGAGTCGATGCGGAGGGGTTTGTCCAGCTGACCGGCCGAGCCAAGGACCTGATCATCCGCGGAGGTCACAACATCGACCCAGCCGTGATCGAGGCCGCGCTGTTGGCCCATCCGGCGGTCACCGATGCCCAGGCGGTGGGGCGCCCGGATCCGCATGCCGGAGAGGTCCCCGTGGCCTTTGTCGCACTCGTCACGGGCAGCGACGTGGCCGAGGACGAGCTGTGCGCGTGGGCTGCCGCCCACGTGCCGGAGGCAGCCGCCGCCCCCAAGTCGGTCACTGTGCTGCCCGCCCTGCCGGTCACGTCGGTCGGCAAGCCGTTCAAGCCGGCCCTGCGTGCCGAGGCCACCCGGGCCGCCGTCGCCGATGCCCTGCGCGACGCTCCCGGGGTGGTCGACGTGCGCGCGGACGTCGAGCGCGGAGCAGTTGTCGCCGTGATCACCCGGGCGGCCGCCGCGGACCCGGGGCCCATCAACGACATCCTGGATCGCCTCGCGATCACCTGGCGCGAGGAGCTCTCATGAATGCCGCCCCAATCCCCGCCGGCACCCCCGCCGACCCGTTCCCGGTCGTCATTGTTGGGGCTGGGCCCGCGGGTGTCACCGCCGCGACGCTGCTCGGCCAGTACGGCATTCAGGTCCTGGTCTTGGACCGTTGGGAGGGTGTGTATCCGCAGCCGCGGGCGGTGCACCTGGACGATGAGGTGTATCGGATCCTGGCCCGGATGGGGGTCGGCGCGGCCTTCGCCGAGATGACTCGACCCACCCTGGGACTGCAGCTCGTCGACCGTGACCACCAGGTCCTCGCGACCTTCCGCCGCGAGGGTGACGAAGGGCAGCACGGCTATCCGCGGGCGAACATGTTCGACCAACCGGAATTGGAGCAGCTGCTGCGGAACAATCTCGAGACGCAGGCAACGATCACGCTGCGGGGAAACGTGAATGTCACGGCAATCACCCAGGACGGCGACAGCCCGGTGCGGGTGGACTTCACTGACCGGACCACGGGTGCACCGCAGACCGTGCATGGGGTCTACCTGTTGGGTTGTGACGGCGCCAACAGCACGGTCCGCGAGGCGATCGGCTCGACGATGCGGGACCTGAACTTCGAGCAGCGGTGGCTGGTCATCGATGTCCGCAGCGACGTCGAGCTGGATCAATGGGACGGGGTGCACCAGGTCTGCGACCCCGACCGAGCCGCGACGTATATGCGGATCGGATCGCACCGCTACCGCTGGGAGTTTCAGCTGCTTCCGGGGGAGAGCGCCGACGACTACCGGGAGATCGAGGCCCTGGCGCCACTGCTGGCACCGTGGGTTCAGGGGATCCCCCGTGAGTCGCTGGAGCTTGTCCGGGTCGCCGAGTACACCTTCCGTGCCCAGCTCGCCGACCGGTGGCGCGACCGTCGAGTCTTCCTGCTGGGCGATGCCGCCCACCTCACTCCGCCGTTCATCGGGCAGGGACTGTGCGCGGGGCTACGGGATGCCATGAACCTGAGCTGGAAACTGGCCGGGGTGATCGCCGGTGGCCTGCCGTCCTCGGTGCTGGACACCTACGAAAGCGAACGCAAGCCGCATGCGCACGCCATGATCAGGTTGGCCAAGCTCATCGGGGCGGCCATGAGCCAGGGCGGCAGCGCAGGCAACCTGCTGCGTGGCCTGATCGCGCCGCGACTGCATCTGTTGCCCGGTCTGCGAGATCGCATCCTCGACAGTGAGACCCCACCCCTGACCCGCTCAGCGCTGGTGGCCCGCCCTCACGCGCTGAGGGCCCTGCTGCGCCCGCCGCTGGCGGGACGGCTCTGCCCCAACGCGCGGCTGGACGAGGGTCCGCGCCGGTTCGACGATGTCGCCACGGGCCGGTTCATGATGGTTTCGAGTCGGCAGTTGGCGCCCGCTGACGAGGCCAGGCTTGCCGCGCGCGGCGCCGGTGTGGTGACCGCGGCTCCCGGCTCGGCGCTCCACGCCTGGCTGGAGTCGGGGCATTCCGCAATGGCGGTGGTCCGGCCGGACTACACGGTAATGGCTGCCGGCTCTGACGCGGCGTCACTGATCGAGGCAGTCCCCGACCTGTCGGCGCTGCCCGCCTGAGTCACCATCGCCCTCGGCCCCCGGAGAGTCGGACGACTGGCCCTCGTGACGGCCTCGGGCCTGTCACTCCACCGGATGCCAGGCCCGCTGGTCCCCGGTCCCTGCTCGTCGAGAGGCTGTTAGCGCGGGCGGCGGGGCGGAGGCGGGGCGCCGACGACGCTCTCGAACTCCTTCTCGTAGGCCGCATAAGCCCGGTTATAGGCGTGGAACCGGTAGGCGCAGTACACGAACAGCAGCGCCAAGACCTCGGTCACCACGGCGAGACCCATGATCACGGCGAACATCCCCGTCGACAGGTAGGCGGCGGGATCGGTCGCGACCGTCCCCAGGTAGATCCCGAAGCCGGCGGTGACGAGCCCAAAGATGACCAGGGCCACGGGGTTGGTCGTGGTCGCCGGACGTGCCACGACGCCATCGGTCCACTCTCGGGCCCAGCGCTCGCCGCGGGTGAACGGCGGTCGGGGCGGTAAGGGTCGCTCGCGCCGCGGTCTGCGGTCCGCCGGTCCTGGCGTTGGTTGGGTTCCCACACCCGCACTGTAAGCAAGGCTTCTGGGTGCGGCGCCGGCAGTGCGGATCTTGTCGGGCCCGAGCGGTCACGAGGGCGCCCGTCGGCCCTCCAAGGGGGAGCCCCCAATGGGCAGTTGCGCCCTCTTTTACCCCGCCCGCGTGAGGGAGCGGCCCCTAAATCAGTCGAGGGCGCAGGCGGGGGTCCCGCCGGGGAGTCGGTGCCGGTGCTCACTGATCCAGCGATAGGTCGCTCTCGCCACCGGGTCGAGCCCCGGCGCGATGAGCACCCGGCCCAGCGCCCGTGTCGGCAACGGCCCAGTCGCGAGGATCGCTGCCCACGCCCGATGCCCGTACTCGATGCGCCCGTCCGGCAGGACCACGGGCATCTCCCTCAGGGCCCGCTCCTCGTCGATCCCGAATGCCGCGAGATCCGTGGTCTGGACGGCACCCTCATCGACCGTGACGCCGAGCCGATGCACCTGGCCGGCGGCGCGCAGGCAGAACCCGCAGTCGGCGTCGTACAGCATGAGGGTGCGTCCCACATCCCCAGGCTAAGCGGACAAGTGCGTGAGGAGCGGCCAGATCCGGTCCCACGAGCCCACCGGGCCTGCACAGGTCCAGACCTGCGCCCCGTCCTCCTCGACACCTGGCTCACTGTCGACCGTCGCGACGTGACGGCATTCCGTGAACAGATCCGGCGATGGAGCATCAGGACCGATGACGATCACCGGTCCGGCCCCAGGTGGCGGCGGCCCCCAAGCGGCGAACGCGTTGTGCCCGCTATAGGCCGGGACGTCGCTGCCGGAGAGGATCCAGGCGCCGGCCTCGCCGTAGTTCGCCGTGAAGATCACGGCGTCTGCGCGATCGTGTTCCGGCAGTTGTGTGAGCGCGCTGTCGAGGGCGTCGACCACCTTGGGCCACCCGATGGTGTTGAGCTGGTCGTCGTTCATGTCCGGATAGAACGAGGAAGCGAAGATCCGTTCGGGCAGAACAGGTAACGCGGCGGGCAGTGGAAACAAGGCCAGCACGGCCGCGGCAACCGTGAGCGTCCCGAGGGTGCGCGAGCTTGCGCGGCGGTCGATGGCCGCGGCCCCGGCGGTGGCGAGGACGACCAGGAGGCCGAGGGTGTAGTAGTGCTTGCCGCCCAGCACCAAGAGGAGGGCCAACGTGACCCCGTAGCCAACGGCCACGGCTCGCAGCGGTTCGCCAAGCCGGCCGCGCACGGCATGGGTCAGGCCCACCACGAGGAGGTAACCGCCCAGGGGGCCAAGCAGCAGCAGTTGGAAGCCGATCAGCTCGGCGGCGCCCCCGATGCCGCCGTACTCCGCCCGGATGTCGGCGCTCATGGCGGCCTGTGGCCAGGCGTGGCCCGCCTGCCAGACCAGGCTGGGCAGGAGGCCGAATGCCGCGATCGCGGCCGCCGCCCAGGGCCACGGCGTGCGCGCCGCGGCTCGGCCCGAGGCTGTCGTGAGGAGCCCAATGCCCAGCCCGACGAGGAGCAGCATGACGAGAGTCTTGTTCTGCAGGCCGATCGCGGACGTGATTCCGGCGACGATCCACCAGGTCGGCCGCGAGCCGGACACCGCCCTGACGACGGCGTATGTGATCGTCACCCAGACAAGCAGATCGAGGGTGGCCGTCGAGAGCAGGTGTCCCACCGAGAGCACGCCGGTCGCGCCCGCGACGACCACCGAGACCAGGACCTGAGCCTGGGGTCGGGCACCGAGGAATCTGGCCAGCTCCGCCGCGAGGATGACGACCGCCCCGACGATGAGCGCCCCGGGGATGCGCAGCGCCACGAGGGATCCCGGCGCCAGGTGGTCGATGGCGGCGGCCAGCAGCGGTGTCAGCGGTGGCTGATCGGGGTAACCCCAGTCGGGGTGGCGTCCGGCGATGATGAAGTACATCTCGTCCCGGTGCGGTCCGTAGCGGCCTGAGGTGGCGAGCAGCAGGAGCGTGGCGCACGCAGCGACCGCCCAGGGTGCGCGGCTCCTCGGCGGGGGCATGTGGTCCACGCTCCCATCGGGCACATGGGGGCGCAAGCGGCTTCTCACCTGCGAGTTGCACCCACGTCCACGGGTGCCTAGACGGTCACATCAAGCAGCGGTAGCGCCTGGGCTTGCCGTCCCCGAGCTCGGCCAGGTGCGCGACCCGCTCCACCTCGACCGGTCGCGCCAACAGGGCGGTCAAGGCGCGGGACACGGCATTCCGGTCCCCACCCACGATCCGTGCCGACACCCTCCCATCCGCTGCCTGCTCCACGCTCCAGCCCACAGCACCGTGCGCCTGGAGCTGCTGGGTGAGGTCGACGCACGGCACCAGGCTGCCGTCGGAGGCCACGAAGCGGGTGTGCTCGCGGCCTTCGAGGTCGGCAATGGCGACTGCGCCGTCGGCAGTGCGGACCAGGCGCCCGAAGTCCCCGGTGCGGTAACGCACCAGCGGGAGCAGGGGGTTCTCGCCGGCCGTCACGACGATCTCCCCGGCCTGACCATCTGGCGTCGGATCGCCCTGCGGGTCAAGGACTTCGACGTGCACGCGCCGACCCAGGATGCGAAACGGCCCGTCGTCGGTGCGCACCGCGATCGGCCGCGTCTCGTGCAGCCCGTACACGTCGAAGACCGGACACCCGAATGCCGCCTCGAGCTGCGCCCGGAGGGGACCAGACAGGGCCATTGCACCCGAGAAGATCGCGAGCGGATGACATGCCTCTCGCAGAGCCGGATCGGCGAGGATCGTGGCCAAACTGGTCGGACTGCCCGTCAGCACCTGCGGGTCCGCCTCGGCGAAGAAGTCACCACGTGCCGCCGCCGACGGCCAGGCCTGATCGTGCAGGTTGGCCCGGACCATCGCCCGCCCACCGAACCCGCTGATCACCGAGACGTAGGTGAAGGCCTGCCGCTGGTGCACGACATGAGCCAGCGCCAGCCGCTCACCCTCGGGCTCCCACGTGACCCCCGCATCACGCACCAGACCCACCAGGAAGTGGAAGCTCCGGGCGACCTCCTCCACATCATCGGGGATGACCAGCGCCGCCCCCGTCGATCCGGAGCTGGTGCCGTGCACCACGCGGCTCAGATCGGCATCGAGCGGGACGAATGCCGCGAGGTCGGCCACGAGGTCGCGGCGCGAGATCGTGGGGAAGTCCACCAGCCGCTCAAGACCAGTCAACCCTGCGTAGCGCAGCAGGCCCCGAGCGATGCGCAGGTGTTCGTCGAGCCACCCATCCAGGGGGAGGGGCTGCCGCACCCGGACGGCCATGTCTCTGGTGACCCGGTCGCCCGTCGCGTGGGTCCACACGGGAGCGCTCGAATGCCGTCGCCACCGGTCGAGCCGCGCGGTCGCCTCCGCATCAGCCATCGGCCACCGCTGAGCATCAGTCAGAACGGCCGAGGCGCCAGGCGTGTACTCGGCGAGAGTCAGCGGGTCGGGATCGTCAGGGGAGGAGGCTGGCCTGCGCGACCCACTGTCAGACCGGGAGTGCGTCGGACGCTCACTCATGCGCGTATCGGGCGGCGGCTTCTTTGGCGCGGGCCTCGGCGAGGGCGCGAGCCAGGTCGGCGCGGTGTCGGTGTTCGGCGTAAGCCTGGGCGAGGGCGGCGTTGCGGCGGAGCGAATCGCGCGCATCCAACAGGGACCGGGCGGATTGCGAGGTCTCGCCCGCCGGGAGGTAGCCGCTCCAGAGCAGGAACGTCCTGGCTGCCTCCTCCCGGCGTTCGTCGTCCGAGAGCCAGTCGAGGGGGTGGGTGGTCGAGGCCAGGCGCAGGGCGAGTGCATCCACGGCCAGGTGGGACTTCTGCGGGGAGAGGCGAGGTGAGAACGGCTCGATGAGGACTTCGCTGGCGATGAGCCATAGGCCGATGGCCGCCCCGAGCCGCACCCGCTCGTCGTCGGCGAAGCCGACACAGGTGAGTCCGTCGGTGGCCCCATCGCTGCTGAGGATGTCACCAGCGAGGGCAGCCAGCGACACGCGGGCGTCCAGGAACGGACGCGGCACACTGGACATTCGGGTCGCAACGATGGCCAGGGCAGGCCCGGGTTGGGCTGTCTCCCAAGCGTTGTCCTCAGGTCCGGCGCGTCCGGCCCAGGCGGCCAGGAGCGCTTCGGTCTCAGCCATGCAGCACCTCCGCGAGTTGCGCGCACACCCGCGGCGCGTCCTGCATCGTCCCCACGAACGCGCAGTCGTAGCCGGCGTCCTGAGCGGTCGGCTCGATCCCTCGGGCCCACTCCAGCAGGATCAGCGTGGCCGTAGTGACCTTGGTGCGGGCGGCGGCAGCGACGTGCGCGTAGGGCTCGTTGCCATGACCGAACATGGAGACTAGGCCGTCATCGGACAGCACGACCAGGTGTCGCCAGGTGGTGTCATCTGGCGGGTGCAGCGGGCCGTACCGCCGCTCCAGGAGATCGAGCGGGAACGTCGTCCCCATCCCGAAGTAAGCGGCGAGGCCGCGTATCACGGCGGACGCGTCGCGCGAAAAGCGTTCTGTGCCAGCCACCTGGCCCGGACCGGAGAAGCTCGTGACGCGCACCCGACCGCCGCCGCGCAGCACAGACAGCGCGAGGATAGTCCCGGCCAGGATCGGGGCTGACTCCCGTTCGGGCCTCGGCATCGATCCGGACGAGTCGATGTAGAGGTCGAGCTCGATGCTGGACTCGACCGGCGTGGGCTCGTCGGGCAAGGTCGAGCGCCGCCGGGTCGTGACGCCGGGAATGAGGTCGACGCTGCTTTGCAGTGTGGCCGGCCAATCGAGGTCGGCGAGGTCATCGCCGTTCTCCCACAGCTCGATTGGCCCGGGGAGGTCAGGAGAGGGGAATGCCGTGCGCTGCTCTGTATAGGGCCGCACCCAACGCGCGGCTTGGCTGCGGTACCACGCAGCGATGACCTCGTCGGCGTCGGTCGTGGCGTAGAGCTCAAGGGTCTGGCTGAGGCCGAAAGCCTGTCCGCGGGTGGTGGCCACGGCGCCTTCTTCGTCCCCGTGGTCCGCACGCGCATAAGGCCCGCGCTCGGGCAGCGGAGCGGACAGACGTGGGTCGGCGAGGATCCGACCCAACTCCGCCGCCGTCGCGGGTGCGCTGTCGGCGGCACACCCGGAGACTCCCGGCAGGCCAGGGATGCCAGGAGCCTGCGGGACGGCAGGCGCACCCGGCGCACCCGGCATTGCGCGAGACCCGCCGACGTCCACCTGCCCGGCACCCGGACCGTCTGCCAGCACGTAGGGCGCCATGAGGACGCCGAAGCGCAGGGCGCCACCGACAGGGTCCGCCGCGAACGTCCTCACCACTGCGGCAAGGAGATCGGCGTCGAGTGCCGGATGGGTGGTCGTCGCACGGGCTAGCTCCAGCGCGGCTCGGTCCGCCGTCAGTTGCGCCTCCCGGAGGCGACGACTCTGCTCGTCATCGCGGTCGACGAGAGCGGCTGTTGCTGTGCGCTCGAGATCGTCTCGCAGGGGCGGTGGCTGATCTGGCGGCTCGGGTAGGCACAGGGACCCCGACGGGAGGCTCCAGAGATGCTCGTAGGTCCGCAGGTACACCCACCACAGGCGGCTGTTGGTATCGCGGGAGTCGGCATGGATCAACCGCGAGAGCCGAATCACGCCCGGCTCCTGCGCGCCCTCCCTCGTCGCCTCCCCCCGCTGGCGCTGGAGGATCGCCAGCCGATGGTTGATGAGCAGATCGGTCCACAGGTTGGCCAACAGCCCAACGTGATCAGCGTTGATGGCGACTGCGCCGGCCGAGACGAGGGTGCGGGCCAGTTGATGCCGGATCTTCAGCGCGTCCACACGGGTGCTGGGGGCGAGGACGTGATGGCCGACCTCGTGCGCGAAGACGCTCTCGAGCTCGTTCGTCGCCCCGAACGCGGCGATCATGTCGGGGTCGACGGTGATCTCCGGTGGGAAGGAGAACCACGCCGGCGCCCCGCGCTCGGCGCCCGCTCCTGGGCGCAGCCGCGCATCGTGGAGGCGGACGTTCCACAGCGCCTGAGCGCGCACCCATGCGTCCCGCGCCGCCCCTTCGAGCGGCGTGGTCTGCCCCCGCAGAGCCGTCCCGCTCATGAGGCTTCCGCGACGTGCACCCAGGCCAGGTAGGAGTCCTGACGGCAGACGATGGACACGGGGGAGGCGAATGCCGTCGGCGGCTCACCGGGCAGGGGGACGAGTCGATGCCCCCAGGCATCGGCATCGAGGCGCCACCACTCCTGCCCCGTCAGGATGGCGAAGGCCCCCGGCTCATCAAGCGCAATACCGCTGTGCGGAGGCGCAATCCAGGCGCCCCCGATCCCCACGAACCCTCCGACCGCGCAGACGTAGCCATGGTTGGCGACGCGGCCCGGCCACCAGAACCGGTCTGTGCGTTGGGCTGCCGCGAACCTTTCGGTGTCTGCGACCTGCAACCCGAGCGACGCTGCCGCCGCCGCAGCGTCCGACGGGCCGCCACCAAGCAGCTCATCCACGTGGCCGAGTGCGGCCTGGCGATAGGCCAGCGCGCCCGATCGCCAGGCAGCGAGCACCACGTAGGGGGTCGGGTCCTGCCCGGCCGGCAACAGGCGCAGCGCGGCATTCAGTGAGGTGGCGAATCGCGCGGGATCGCCGCCGGAGTGAACGACGTTGGTGGCCGCGAGAGCCAGGTCCAAGCCCGGGAGCACGGGCAAGGAGGCGGGCGCGTCCGCGGCGGACGCGGCATTCGCCAGGTGGCCCGGACCCCTCAACCCCGACCCTCCGCCCACGTCTCATAGGCGGTGTACCGCTGGTGCAGGTACTTCAGGGCGGTCAGGTCGTCAAAGTCGCGCCCATAGAGCTTGCCCGACGCGGAGATCGCGCGGATCCGCGACTCGATCTCGGTCAGCCGCCTCGATGCCTCGATGGTCGTCACCGTGTCGAGACCCTCGTCGAACTGGGCGAGGAGGGCACGGATCGGGTCGTCGGTGTCGCGGCCGAGAGCCTGGTATTGGCGGCAGGACTCTGCGAAGAGGTCGGCGAGCCAACTGACCAGGTCCGTGGTGAGCTCGTGCTCGACACCGATGTCGAAGCGGGGATGAGCAGGATTGGGCAACAACTTGCCGCGCAACACAAACGGAAGCACCGCGGCGACATCCTCAACGGCGACGGCCTCGGCGCCGCGGAACCACGCCATGGCCTTGGCATAGAGGATGAGGGTCTGCAGGGCGCGCACGGACAGGCCATTGATCGTCTGCGCGCCGAGGTCCGCGGCGAGGTCGGCGCCGGAGTTGACGTCGATGGTTTCCGTGACGCGCCCGCCGGCAGTGGTCACGGTGTCCTTGGTCCGGTACTCGAAGCGCCGGCCACCGTGCTGGACGAACTCGAAGTGGCTGAGGAAGAACTCCAGGCGTCGACGCGCCGGCGCGGGGACCTCGACCGCGCGGATCGCGTCCCGCATCGTGACCCGCTCGTCCCCGGTGAAGATCAGCTCGGTGGGGACGTGCTCCTCGGGCTTCTCGCCAGCCTCGACCCGCTCGATGAGCTCGTCGAGGAATCGGCTGTTGAAGCTCGCGGACTGGACGGTGACGTCCATGCGGTCGCGCAACGCCTGGATGACGGGGAAGGTGCCGCCACCGGCGTCGTCGTTGGCGGTGAAGAACCAGCTCTCCACGCCATCGTCGGGGTTGGTGCGGTGCATCTGGTCGTGGCTCTCGACGTAGCCCTCGGCCACCATGGTCAGCAGTGCAGACTGCGTCTTGGTCGGGATGCGGTTGTACTCGTCGACGATCTTGACCGGGCGGGTGAGCCAGTCGCGCCAGGCAATGCCGATCTCGGCGAGGCTGCCGGCATTGATGAGGTCACGCGGCAGGGGGATCCCGACGAGGTCACTGATCGTCAACTGTGGCTGTCCCTGCTGGACGCCACGGCGAACCTCGTCGGCGGTGGAGCCGGCGAGCACGCCCATGAGGACCGCGACGGTGGTCTTGCCGCGGCCGGGACCGCCGATCATGAGGCACTTGCCGCCCACGGCGAACGTCAGCAGCGGCAGCAGCACGTTGGACGTGTAGGACGGGTCGGCGGGCAGGGTCAGGACGGCTCCGGCATCGCCCAGGGTGTAGGTGAGCGGGGCGCTTCGGGAGAATTCGATGTCGTAGTAGGGCGAGATGACCGCGCGGTTGACGATCCAGTAGTACGCCTGGCGCAGCTTCTCGTCGACGGGGACCGCGGCGGGCCCGGGCGGTGCGCGAAACAGATCCTGCGCCGTCAGTTGCGCGATGCCCCCCGCGTGCTCAGGAGCCGTGGGCGACACCGAGACCTTCTGCCACCGATCTGACACATCGTCAGCCTATCCGGCAGCCTCGCGGACTCGGGCGCGTTGAACGTCCTCGGGCGCCCCTTCGAGAGGCGTGGCAAAGGTGAGGCGGCGGGCAACGGCCTTGCGCACGAGGGGGAGGGCCGTGGCCAACCGGGTGGCCGGGTCGCCATGTAGCTCCACCCAGGGCACGGGCTGGGCAGCGAGCACCTCGCGGAAGCGGTCCTGCATCGCGGCCCGCAGGTGCTCACCGTCGCGCATCCCGTCCTGGACGAAGGGGATCTCATCACCGGTGAGGAGATAGAGCTCGGGCGGGCGCGCCGTGGCCCGGGCCATGATGCGGGGGGCTGGCTGGCCCACATAGCGCTCGTGCCAGATTGCGGTTGCGAGGATGTCGGTGTCGCAGAGCAGGATCGGCCTGGGGATGCGTCGCAACGCCCTGTCTTCGAGGGCGATCTGGCGTTCGACGACGAGATCGAACTCGTCGCTGCGCCACGGGGCGGTGAGGCCGCCTTCGCGGGTTTCGGAGAGCTCGCGGCCGTACTCGGGGACCCAGAGGGTGTCGAGCCTGTCGGCGAGGGCTTGGGTGAGCGTCGTCGTCCCGGTGGACTCGGCGCCGAGGACGACGATGCGCGCGGCGAGGGTTGACCGCACGGCGGGAGCAAGCTCATGCCATCGGCTCGCGACATCGGCACGGATCGCGCTGGCGGACACGGGGTTGCGGACGCGTCCCGGGTCGATCTGCACCCACGAGGCACCCAGGCGCGCGGCCAGCTCCTCCCCGTAGGCGTCGGACGTGAACACCGCGTCGACGGGGCCGTCAAGGAGACCGACGATGAATGCCGTGTGCTCGTCCCAGGCAGTCGCCGAGGCGAAGTCGACGGGGGCATCGTCGATGGCGGCGACGACGTGGGCGCCTGGGTGCTCCTCACGGATCCAGTCCGCGCGCACCTCCATCGGGATCGACTCGACGCTGGACGCGAGCACTTGCACCGTGACGCGCTCGCACTGGCGCAGCGCTTCGCGGATGAGGTGGCCATGGCCGGAGTGCAGCGGATAGAACTTGCCGATGATCAGGCCGTGCCGGTACCGACGACCGCCCGTGAGCGGCATTCCGGAGAGTCCGTGCGCGCTCACGGGGTGGCCCCGCTGATCGCGACCGGGTCCCACTCCGGCGCACTGTCCCGCTCGACGGCACGCCAGGAGCGCAGCCCCATCACACACAGCCCGATGAACAGGGCGTAGAGGGCGGCGACGATCCACAACCCGGTGGCCAGCGACAGCCCGACGAAGGCGATGTCGACGCCGATCCACACGGTCCAGTTCTCGATCCACTTGCGGTTGAGCATGTACTGGGCAACCAGGCTCGCGGACGTCGTTGCTGCATCGGCCAAGGCGACCTGCGAGTCGGTGAACATCGTGAGCACCCAGAACAGGACGGCGACGCCGGCCAGTCCCGCCAGGGCGAGCCAGAATGCCGCGCTCCGCGGGATATGGGCCACGTAGGTCTTGGCGTGCTCGGCGCCCCGGGTCCACCGGTACCAGCCGTGGACACCGAGGCCCAGGTAGACGATCTGGAGGGCGGCGGCGGCATAGAGGCCGGCCCCGACGAAGACGGCGAGGAAGACGACGTTGTTGGCAATCCCGAGCGGATAGGTCCACACGTTGCGGCGGGCCGCGAGCAGGACGCAGGCGGCCCCGGTCGCGAACCCGACGATCTGCATCCACTCCGCGAGGATCCACTCGATCACGGGCCCGACCCTAATGGCGCGGCATTCCCGCCGGGGTCGGCCGGCGTTCTTCGGCCAGCCGGGTCAGGCGAGCGGGTTCACCCAGCGCACCTCGCGGAACCGCGCGAAGTCCGAATCGGCGGAGACCACCGCCACGCCAAACTCGTAAGCGAGGGCTGCGAGCTGGGCGTCCGGCACAAGGTTGCCGGTGACGTGGTGGCGGCGCGCCAACAGCCCGTATGCCGTCGCGGTGCGCTCACTCACCGGCGGGATCCACGCGGGCGGCGCCGCCAGCCAGGCATCCACAAAGTCCTGCGCCTGTGCGGCCGAGAGCGGGTTGGCGCTGATCCGCGGATGCGTGGCGATCCGGACAAAGGCGCCGATGCTCTGCCAGGCAAACCCCACGCGCTCCTGCCCATTGAGGGCATCGGTCAGCCAGCGTGCGGCCTGGGCATGGTGGGGTGAGGTCGAGTCGACGGCGTACAAGAGAACATTGGCGTCGACGATCACGGCGCCTCCTCGTCGAGGAGGTCGAGCACGGAGCCGATGTCCGTGACATCAATGCGCAGGCCGAGATCGGCGCTGTGATGCACGTAGGGCTCAGCCGCCACTGGCCTGGTGGCCATGCCTCGGCGGGCCAACAGATTGAGGGCCTCACTTGGCCCCAGCCCATCCACGCGCCGCAAGCGCTCCAACTCCGCTGCCACATCATCGGCAACGGTGATGGTGGTGCGCATACTCATGCTTGAAGGCTAGCATCATGATGCGCCATCGTTCGGACTTCATTGAACCGAGGTCTAGGGCGCAGCTCAGGGGTGCGCGAATTACCTCGAATCGATGGGAGCCGGAGGGTCAGCCGGTCGCGGTCGTCAGCGCACTCAACACGTGTGCCCAGTCGATGCGCTCCTGCTCCAGACGGACCGCCGGGCCGTAGGTGTCGTCGAGCAACTCGGTATACAGCAGTCGTTCGTCGCGGGTGAGGGTGTCGAGGGTGGCGCGGCTCGGACGCGGCTCGGCGACCCACCGATCCCGGTGCGCCAGAAGCGTCTCGCGGTCCATGAGAACCGAGCGAGCTGAGGGCACCTGGGTGCGCAGACCGTGCAAGATCGCGAAACCATGCGTGTCGAGATCGCCCCAGTAGTGCACCTGGGCATCGGCGAGCCAGGGGATCCGCCCCAGCCGCAATGCGTCGAAGCCGTGCCCCCACACGACCGCTCCACGAACGGGCACGGGTGCGCTGAGGAAACTCACCTGGTTCTCGACGATGAGCACCCGCTCCGGAGCAACTGCCAGACTCCCGATGGCACTCAGCGGGAGCGCGACCTCATCAATCCCCGCAGGCAGGGCAGCCAAAGTGGGGTCGAGGCGCAGGTGCACCAACGGGGTCGGCTCGGCGAACCCCCAGCGGGCGGCAAAGGTGCGACCCCCACCGGACACCTGGACGGTCCCCACCGCCTGAAGCATCTCTGCCAGTAGGCGCTGATGACGCTCGATCAGCTTGGTGTCGACGCCTGGGGCGGTGACTTCGCGCAGGTAGCGACCGGCGCCAGCGTGCTGCGTGATCCAGTCCAGGGCGGCCAGCAACCGCGGCCACTCGTGGGCGACCTCGATCACCGCTAACGCCCGCCGGCCCACCCACGCCACGCGGTCGGGCCGCTGCTCGCGCGTCGTCGCCACCACGTCATCGAGAGCGGCCACCTGCGGGGCGACACCCAGCAGGCGCCAGAAC
>JAGOME010000063.1 GCA_017993715.1 Phycicoccus sp. | reverse complement strand
GGCGGGAAGCGCGCATGGCCTCAGTGGCCGAGGTGAGCACCGGGGCGCCGCGGGTGCTGATCAATACGCACCACCACCCCGACCATGTGTACGGCAATTGTTTCCTGCCCCCCGAGACCGTCATCGTGGCGCACGACCGCTGCCGCGAGCTGGTGCTGCGCGCCGGGACTGCGGCCATGAAGGAGCTCACCGAGCCCGACTACGGCGACATCACGATCCGTCCCCCGGAGCTGACGGTCAACGACCGGCTCACCATCCACGCCGAGGGCTTCCCCGTGGAGCTGCACACCGTCGCCCCGGCTCACACCACCAACGACGTCATCGTCTGGTTGCCGCAGCAGCGGGTCCTGTATGCCGGCGACCTGGCGTTCAACGGGGGTCAGCCGATCTTCCTCGACGGCTCCGCGGCGGGCTACATCCGGGCCGTCAAGTTCATGCGGTCCCTGGCGCCAGAGGTGCTCGTCGGCGGTCACGGCCCGGTCACCCGCGGCGATGCGGTGGCGACGCTGCTCGACGACCTGCAGGCGTACGCGGAGTTCGTCGTCCAGATTGCCGCCGACGGTGTGGCAGCCGGACGCACTCCCTTGGAGACGGCACAGCTCAACCAGGACAACCCCTTCCGTGACTGGGCCGAGACCGAGCGACTGGTCGCCAACGTGGCCCGAGCCTCCTTCGAGGCGGATCCCTTATCGGTGGACGGGACCAGGTTGGCGGTGCCCTTCCTCTGGCCTGACATGGAAGCGCTGCACGGTGGACCCATCGTGAGCCACGCATGAGCGGCCCCGTAGGCATGGTGCCCAACGAGTCGCATCCACGGCCACGGCGGGTCGTGACGGGCCACACGCCGGAAGGAGTATCGGTCGTGCTGTCCGACGGCCCGGTTCCGGTGTCCCGCACCATCCCCGCGGATGGCGTGTTCTTCCACGAGGTCTGGCACACCGCGCGGACGCCCGCACTGGTCCGCGCTGTCGAGCCGGAGGAGCCGACCCTGGCCGACCTGACCGTGCCTCCGCCGGCTCGCGGCACCAAGATCAGGATCAATGAGTTCCTCCCGGGCTTCCTGGACGAGCGTGGGTTGCAGTCGCCCGTGCATCGGACGGCGTCGATCGACTACGGCATCGTGCTCGCCGGCGAGATCACGCTGATTCTTGATGACTCCGAGGTGACCCTCAGCGCCGGCGATGTCGTCGTTCAGCGCGGCACCGATCACGCCTGGGCCAACCGGGGTTCAGTGCCGGCCCTGGTCGCCTTCATCCTCGTCGACGGTGAGTTCGATGGCACCCTCGTCGAGACGATCGGCGGTCTGGATGGGCTCATGCGCGGCGGCCCCCGCGACTGACGGGCTGCGCCTGAACACCGGCAATCGCCATGTGCTCCTTTGTCGAACATTGGCGGATGTCGGGATCAGAGCGTTGAAGCAGAACGCCTCCGAGGTCGTGGCAAGAGCCGTGGCCGGCTCGTGGTCGCGCCGTGACAGGGTGAGGCCATGGCAGAGGTGAATACGGCAGGACAGCCGGTCGGTCCGCTGGTCGAGCCGGAATGGACGGCGCGCTCCCGCCCGGAATGCCGCGTCCTCACCGGCGCATACGTTCGACTCGAGCCGTTGGCGGACGATCACGCAGCGGACCTGTTCCGGACACTGTGTGGGCCACACGATGCCAGCCTGTGGACCTACCGACCCGACGGCCCCCCCGGACACGATCGATGCGCTTGAGCAGATCAATCGAGCGACGATCGCATCGGTGGACAAGCTCACGTGGGCCGTTGTCCCCACCGACGGAGGTCACCCAACCCTCACGAATCGGGCATCGGGCCTGGTCTCCCTCACCGCCATCGAGACCAGCCATGGGCGAGCCGAGATCGCTGCGGTGATCTTTGCACGGGGCCTCCAACGCAGCCGGGTGACCACCGAGGTCCACACCCTGTTGATCCGGCATCTCATCGCGGAGCTCGGCTACCGCCGCGTGGAGTGGAAGTGCGATGCCCTCAATGAGCCCTCTCGTCGGGCCGCCCTGCGACTCGGGTTCCGCTTCGAGGGCACGTTCGCCCAGCACATGGTGACGCGAGGACGCAATCGGGACACGGACTACTTCGCCCTCACCGACCAGGACTGGACTGCCATTGGCGCCGCCCATGCGGCCTGGCTGGACCCGTCGAACTTCGACGCGCAGGGCCACCAGCGCACTTCTCTACGCGAGCTCATCGGACGCTAGGCGGGCTCGATCCAGGAATGCCGTCCCGACCCAGCATCGTGGGTCGCCCCTGAGGGCAACCGAATGTGGGCGCGGCAGCCCGGCGGGACGACGACGTCCAGGGTGAAGGCGTCGTCGTCGATCCGCCACGCGCTCGACACGAGCCCATGGGGGCTGTCGTGCTCCGCTCGGGCCCAGGTGAGGCCGCCGCCCGGCCTCGGCGCGACCATGAACTCGCGCCACGTGGGTGCTGTGCGGCGCAGCCCCGCCACGTGACGATGCAGGAACGAGATGACGGCGCCCTTGGAGTAGTGGTTCAGAGACTCGTGCGGCACCCCGTCGTCGTCGATGCCGTTCCACCACTCCCACACCGTGGTCGCCCCACGGTCAATCATCGAGAGCCAGGACGGCTCCTGCCGCTGGAACAGCAGGACATAGGCCGTGTCCAGATGGCCGTGATCCGCGAGCGCTGGCAGCAGATCGGGGGTGGCGAGGAAGCCGGTGCCGAGCCGATTGCCGTTCTCGCGCACCAGCGCTGCCAGACGGTCGGCGACCCTGGGCCTCAGGGAGTCGGGGACGAGGCCGAAGGTGAGGGCGCGCACGTGGTTGGCCTGCGTGTCGGGGGCGATCGCACCCGAAGCATCAACGAACTCGGCTTGCCACGCCTCACGGGCGTGGTCGGCCAGGTCCTGCCACCGCCGTGCCTCGTTGGCCAGGCCGAGCAGCGTTGCGACGCGGGCAGCAACGCCTGCGGTGTGAGCGAGGTAGGCGGTCGCAACATCGGCCTTGTCGCGCGCTCGGAATGCCGCGAAGTCGTGGATGTCCTCCCCGGGGACGAGCCACTCCCCCCAGTGGAATCCGCTGTCCCACAACCATTGCTCATGATGGGCAGGCTCAGGACGGACGGCAACCCGATCAGGATGGCGTCCGCCCGCGGCGGCCCCTTCGGCGAATGTCAGCCAGGCGGTCATGTGGGGCCACATTTCCTCGAGCAGAGCCAGATCTCCGTACTCGAGCCAGAGCTCCCACGGCACGAGAACAATGGCGTCACCCCAACCGGCGCTGCCATTCACCGATTCGAGGAAGCCGGCCCTCTCTGCCGGCGGCATCGGCGCCATGTTGCCGATGACCCCATTGGGCCACTGCATGACGGCGATGTCGCGCAGCCACTTGGCAGAGAACCCGGCCACGTCATAGAGGAACGTGGCGGTGGGGACGTAGAGCTGCCAGTCCCCGGTCCAGCCCGCGCGCTCCCGCGTCGGGCAGTCGGTGGGGATGTCGCAGGCGTTGTCCCGCAACGACCACACCGCTGCGGAATGGAGACGGTTAAGGTCCTCGCTGGAGCACGCGAAGCGACCGGTCTCGCGCAGGTCGGTGTGGACCACGACACCGGACACATCCTCCACACCGATGGGGGTCGGGGATCCCTCGATGCGCACGTACCGGAAACCGTGCGTGGTCAGGCGGGGGTCGAAGACGTCGCCGGGACGCGCCGCAGACGTGACCTCATCAACCTGGCCGGCGGACAGTGGCGCCCCGAGGAACGGCATGTTCGGCTGGAGGTGGGCGACCGTCACGTCCCCATCGGGCGCCAGCGCCTCCCCATGAGTGAGCGTCAGGTGCGTGCCCTCCGGTCCCAGGGCCCTCAGCCGGACGTGTCCATTGATGTTCTGGCCCAGGTCCACGACGTCACGCCCCGGACCCAGCCGCGTCACCGAAACCGGAGCGACGACCTCGACCGGGCGCACCGGTGGAGCCACCGGACCCACGAGTGTGCTGTGATCCATGTCGTGCGCACGCACCGGCGCCCACGCGGCCGTCTCCCCACCCGGGACGTTCCACCCCTGGTCGACCCGCCTCAGGTCCTGGGCCTGACCCTCGATGAGGTCGGCCCGCGTGATCGACGAGTGGGCCCACTGCCATTGCGGACCGGTCCCATAGACCGTCGTCGTCCCGTCCGGGTGATCGACGATCAACTGGCCGAGGAATGCCGTGTGAGCGCCCCACTGGTCGGCCGCCCGCAGGAGTCCAACCTGCCCTCGATACCAGCCGTCCGCGAGGACGACGCCGATAACGTTCTCCCCCAGTGCCAGCAGCGACGTCACATCATGAGTCGCCACCTGCGTGCGGTGCCCGTACTCGGTGTACCCGGGCGCCAGCTCCTCGTCGCTGACGCGCTGACCGTTGATGCTCGCCTCATAGATGCCGCGGGCGGACGTCGAGAGCCGAGCGCGCAGCACCGGCTTGGGCAGCACCACATGCCCTCTGAGCAGGTAGGCGGGACGCGCTCCTGCCACGGGCACCACCCGCTCTGCCGGTCCGATCCATGACGCCACCCACGCCTGGGGGTCGAATCTGCCAGCCTCGATGGGCAGGGCAGGTGACCAGGGCGACAATCCTGAGTCGGTCCACACCCTGACCTGGACCTCACGGCATTCGCCGGGTGTCAGGGGTGCGAACGGCCAGGGCACCAGGACGTTGTCCCGGCCCTCGATCCGGCCGGTACTCGACCCGGGACCATCCGCGAGCTCGTAGGCCACCTGGGCGGATGCGTCCGCGGGCAGCCGCCACGAGAGGCGGGGAGTCGGGAGGAAGATGCCGAGAGGGTTGTCCAGGTGCTCTGCACGCAGGCGTGTCACGGTGCTCATCCGACCGTGGCGAACGCGTCGGCGTCGGTCTCGGCGAGCGTGGCCGCGTTGTAGCGCGCACCGGTCACCGTGTCGGCGTTGAGGATCCGGCCGGCACGATCCAATACGTCGTCGGGGAGGGTCACGGCCAGGGTCGCGACATCCTCTGCCAGATGGTCCACCCGCCGGGTCCCGGGAATCACGTGCACGTGGGGTCCGCGCGACAGGACCCAGGCCAACGCCAACTGGGCCAGGGTCACCTCGGCAGATCGGGCGAGGTCGGCCAACTGCTCCCGCACGGCGAGGTTGGCGGCATAGGCCTCACCCTGAAAGCGTGGGAGGTGGTGTCGCAGGTCCCCCGAAGGCAGGCTCAGCATGTCCGGCGGATCCGCCGTGAGGAATCCCCGGGCCAAGGGGCTGAAGGCCACCAGGGCCACGCCCAGCACAGCCGTCGCCTCGAGGATGCCGAGCTCAGGATTGCGGGACCACAGCGAGTACTCGTTCTGAACCGCCGCAATGGGGTGCACGGCGTGGGCGCGTCGCAGGGTCGCAGCGCTGACCTCGGAGAGTCCCACGGCCCGGATCACTCCCTCGGTCACGAGATCGCCCAGGGCGCCGACGCTCTCCTCGACAGGCACGCGAGGATCCACGCGGTGCAGGTAGTAGAGGTCGATGACCTCGGTCCGCAGCCGATTGAGTGCGGCATACGCGGTCTCTCGCAGCGTCTCCGGGCGGCCGTCGATGACACGGACCCCGTTCACACCGGTCATGCCGCACTTGCTCGCCAGCACGATCTCGTCGCGGTGAGGCCCGAGCACGCGGCCCACCAGGTCCTCGTTGGCCCCGAACCCGTAGAGGGCAGCAGTGTCGACATGGGTCACGCCGAGGTCGAGCGCCGTGCGCAGCACGGCCTCGGCCTGTTCAGCTGGCGGCAAGGGGTGGTAGACGTGACTGAGATTCATGCAGCCAAGCCCCACTGCGGGGGCGGAGAACGGGCCAAGCTCTCGCGTGTCGGTGTCGATCACGCTCACCCTAGGCTGCCCAGTTGTGCGTCCAGCGCGCCCAGGGTCTCGTAGCAGGCGATCACCGAGGCAATCGACGCGTTGGGCTCACGACCCTCGCGGATGGCGGCCACGAACTCCCGGTCCTGCAGTTCAATGCCGTCCATGGACACGTCGACCCCGCTGACATCGATGGGCTCATCGCCTCCGGTGGTCAGGTCGTCGTAGCGCGCGAGGTAGGTCCCGGTGTCGCCGATGTAGCGGAAGAACGTCCCGAACGGACCGTCATTGTTGAAGGACAGCGACAGGGTGCAAATCGCCCCGCTCTGCGCCTTGAGCTGGATGGACATGTCCATCGCGATGCCCAGCTCGGGGTGAGTCGGGCCCTGGAAAGCGTGCGCCGCCACGATCGGGGAGCCGCACTGGTAGGCGAAGAGGTCGACCGTGTGGGCCGCGTGATGCCATAGGAGATGGTCGGTCCACGACCTCGGCTGCCCCAGAGCATTGAGGTTGGAGCGGCGGAAGAAGTAGGTCTGGACATCCATCTGTTGGATCGCGTACTCCCCTGCCTCGATCCGTCGTTTAACCCACTGATGGCTGGGGTTGAAGCGGCGGGTGTGCCCGACCATGCCAACCAGCCCCGAGGTCCGTTGCAGCTCCAGGCAGGCCCGGGCATCTCCCAGGCTGTCCGCGAGCGGAATCTCCACCTCGACATGCTTTCCCGCTCGCAGACACTCCTGGGTCTGCGACGCATGCATGGGCGTCGGCGTCGCGAGGATGACCGCGTCGACATCGTGCATCGCCAGGACCGTCTCGAGTCCCGCGACAGGTCGAGGCAGCTCCTGGGCCCTGGCGAACTCGTCGGCGGCCACCTGACTGTGGGAGGCCACGGTCACGACCTCCGCTCCGGGGATGCGCCGCAGCGCGGCGGCGTGCTTGGCGCCGAAGGCCCCGCCTCCGACCAGGGCGACTCGCACGGGTTGCACGGCAGTCATGTCACTCCTCGTTGTCGCGCTCGGCGCGATGGTTGGCGAGAATCAGATGTCCCACAGCCGTGTTCGATGCGGGGACGTGATAGAAGCGGTGGACTTCCTCAATCGAACCACCCGCATCAACGTCGGCCATCGCTCCCCGCGCAATGAGCCACATGACCAGCTCGATCCCCTCCGAACCGGCCTCCTCGACGTACTCCAGGTGAGGGACTCCCGCCAGGCTGTCCGGGTCGGCGATGAGCGCGTCGAGGAAGGCGTTGTCCCACTCTTGGTTGATCAGGCCTGCGCGGGGACCCTGCAGCTGATGACTCATGCCGCCGGTCCCCCACACCTGCACGGTCAGGGGTCGGTCGTAACTCTCCACGGCGCGACGCAGCGCCCGGCCGAGCTCGAAGCAGCGCCTCCCGGAAGGCACCGGGTACTGGACGACGTTGACGTGGAACGGGATCACCCGGCAGGGCCAGGCCTCCCCGGGGTCGCCGAAGAGCAGGGTCAGGGGCACCGTCAGGCCGTGGTCGACGGTCATCTCATTGGCCAGGGTGAGGTCAAAGTCGTCCTGGATCAGGCTGTGCGCAATATGGGCCGCGAAGTCGGGGTCCCCTTGGATGCCGGGCACGGGCCGGGGCCCGTAGCCCTCGTCCGCGGCCGGGAACGCCTCCCCGGTGCCGAGGGCGAACGTGGGGATGAGCGAGAGGTCGAAGTTTGTCGCGTGGTCGTTGTAGACCAGGAAGATGACGTCCGGCAGGTTCTCACGCATCCACGCCTTGGAGTCCTCGTAGCCGTCGAAGACGGCCTTCCAGTACGGCTCCTGCGTCTTGTGCTGGTCCCAGGCTGCCCCAATTGCCGGGACATGCGAGGTGTAAACCGAGGCCGTGATACGGGCCTGGCCGCTGGCCTCGGCGGGGTCCTGCGCGGCGGCTCGAATGGCCTCTGGGAGCCGGTTGCCGTCGACCGAGCGTCCGCCGTGGATCATCATGTCCCGGTATTCCGCCTCCGTCATTCCGGTCATCGACCCCGCCATCTGCTGGAACGACAATCCGTGGGTCGCACCGATCTTGGAGAGGAAGTAGATGTTGCCGCCCAGCGCCATGAGGGCGTTGAGGTCGAGGGCGATGATGGCGTCCTTGGCCGGCTCCGACAGTGGCCATTCGTCGAGGTACCTGCGCTGATCGGCGAGAAAGCGCTCGCGGTTCTGCGGGATCATCAGCGACATACAGAACTGGTTGATGTGGTAGCCCTTGGCGGACTGTTCGGCGTCGAAGATCGTCGTCCCCGGTACCTGCTGGTAGCGCTTGTCCAGGCTCATCTCGTCTCCTCCGGCCAGTACAGCCGCATCGGGTTGTCCACGAGCAGGGCCCGCTGGGCTCCCGGCGTCGTGGCGATCTGGGGGATCCCGTCGACCAGGAGGCCGTCGTCGGGCATGTGGCCCTTGAGGTTGGGATGGGGCCAGTCGGTGCCCCACAACACTCGGTCGGGGAACTCCTGCACCACAGTGCGGGCGAAGGGCACGACGTCCTGGTATGCCGCCCGCTCGCCGGAGAGCGCGGGAGGACCGCTCACTGTGAGGCGTTCGGGGCAGGTCACCTTGCACCAGATGTCATCACGAGCCCGCAGGAAGTCCAGGAAGGCCCCGAACTCCGGGCCCGCCACATCAGCAGTCACGTCCGGGCGACCCATGTGGTCGATGACGAGGGGGACGGGGATGCCGAGGAAGAAGTCCTGCAGCCCGGCCAGGTCGGCGGCCTCGAAGTAGATGACGACATGCCAACCGAGCGGGGCGATCTTGCGCACCACTGTGGCGAGGTCCTCGGGAGGCGTGAGATCAACCAGGCGGCGCACGAAGTTGAAGCGCACGCCGCGCACCCCGGCCTGGTGCAACTCCTCCAGCTCGCTCTCGGTGACATCGGGCCGCACGGTCGCCACGCCACGGGCCCGCCCGCCTGCCTCACCCAACGCGCCGACCAGGGCCGAGTTGTCCGCACCGTGACAGGTGGCTTGAACAATGACGTTGCGGGAGAAGCCGAGCCGGTCACGCAGGGCCAACAACTCGGCTGCAGAGGCATCGCACGGGGTGTACTTGCGCGCGGCTGCGTAGGGATACTGCGCGCCTGGTCCGAAGACGTGACAGTGGGCGTCGACAGCCCCGGGAGGCAGCTCGAAGCGAGGGGTACTCGGCTCCTGATACCAGTCGAGCCAGCCATCGGTCTTGGTGAACCCGCCTGTCGTGGGCAGCCCGATCGGTGCCGTAGCCGTCATCTGGATCAGTCCTCGTAGATCAGGCCGGCGGCGGCGAGTGGATCCCGCATGGCGTACATGTCCAGGCCGAGCTCCCCACCCTGGAAGCGGGCGCGCTTGCCCTCCTCGTTGGCCTCACGGGCAGCGGCTGCCTCGGCGACATCCACGGCACGCTCGATCGGCACGACGACGACCCCGTCGCGATCCGCGATGACAATGTCACCAGGGCGCACCAGGGCGTTGGCGACCACAACGGGGATGTTGACCGAGCCCAGGGTGGCCTTGACGCAGCCCTTGGCGTTGATCGCTCGGGAGAACGTCGGGAAATCCATGGCCTCGAGCTCGACGACGTCGCGCACTCCCCCATCGATGACGATCCCCGCGCAACCACGAGAGCGCAGCGACGTCGCCAGGAGCTCGCCGAAGAAGCCGTCCTCGGACTCGGTGGTGCAGCCGGCGATGACCACATCTCCGGGCCGCACCTGCTCAACCGCGACGTGCAGCATCCAGTTGTCGCCGGGCTGGAGCAGGACCGTCACGGCGGGGCCACACAGCCGGGCGGTGGGATAGGCGGGCCGCAGATACGGCCGCAGCAGCCCAACCCGACCCATCGCCTCGTGCACGGTGGCCACCCCGAAAGCGGATAGGGCGGACACGATGGCTGAATCCGGTCGGGGCACGTCGGTGTGCACGACGCCGAGGCGGGTGTGCTCCATCAGGACTCCCTGAGGTTGAGGCGCGGATACATGCGCAGGGCGTTGCTGGCGTAGACGTCCGTGCGTTGCTCCACCGTGAGGTATGGGGTGGCGTCGACGTAGCGCTTGGTGTCGTCGAAGTAGTGGCCGGTGTCGGGGTCGATATCCCGGACGGCGCCGATCATCTCGCTGGCGAACAGGACGGCGTGGCTCGGGATGACCTGGGTAAGCAGGTCGAGGCCAGGCTGGTGGTAGACGCACGTGTCGAAGCTGACGTTGCGCAGCAACTCGACCGGGTCGGGTCGGCCCAACGCCATGGCCAGGCCCCGGAACCGCCCCCAGTGATAGGGCACCGCACCCCCGCCGTGGGGGATGACGAACCGCAAGGTCGGGAAGTCGGCGAACAGATCACCCTGCAGCAGTTGCATGAATGCCGTCGTGTCGGCTCCCAGGTAGTGGGATCCGGTCGTGTGGAAGGCCGGGTTGCAGGTCGTCGAGACGTGGATCATCGCGGGCACGTCGAGCTCGACGAGGGCTTCGTAGATCGGGTACCAGGCGCGATCGGTCAGGGGTGGGGAGTTCCACCATCCGCCCGAGGGGTCCGGGTTGAGGTTGACCACGACGGCCCCGAGCTCGGTGACCGCGCGACGCAACTCGGGCACGCACGTGGCCGGGTCGACGCCCGGCGACTGCGGGAGCATGGCACCCATCGCGAAGCGGTCAGGATAGAGCTGGGCAACGCGATGGACCAGGTCGTTGCAGATGCCCGCCCAGGTCCGGGACACGTCCAGATCGCCGATGTGGTGGGCCATGAAGCTGGCCCGCGGCGAGAAGATCGTCAGGTCGGTGCCGCGCTCATCCATGAGCCGGAGCTGATTGGCCTCGATGGTTTCCCTGATGTCGTCGTCGCTGATGACGAGGTCGGCGGGGTCGGGAGCAGCGGCCGGGTCACCAACGGCAGCCACCTGACGGTCCCGCCAGGCAGCCAGCGCGGGCGGCGCGGTCGTGTAATGACCGTGGCAGTCGATGATCACGTCGGGGTGTTCCCTTCGTCGAGGGTGATCCGGGGGCGCGGTGTCGCCAGCGTGTCACCTCGGCTGCCACCCCGGCAGCCGGGCTTCCGTCACACGGAAGATCGGATGAGGGGTGCGCCGCATAGTGGGTCAATGGACCCATGACGGCTCCCCTGGTCACCGGCTTGTCCTCCATGGCGACCCGAGACGTGCTCAGCGACCTGGCCTTGCAGGTGAGTGGCCAGGGAGAATGCCGCCTCACGTTTGCCTCGGCCGGGGGCGTGGAGGTGGCGCGTCGGGTCCGGGACGGCGAGGTCGTCGACCTCCTCGTGCTCGCAGCCGATGCCCTGGCCAGCCTGGACGCCGACGGGCTGTTGGTCGGGGGCACCATCCGTTCGCTGTTCGGTTCTCAGGTGGTGTGGGCCGGTCGCGAGGGCGAGAGCGCACCGGATATCTCCTCGGTGTCGTCGCTGCGGGCGGCGCTCGCCTCGGATGTGCGCGTGGGCTACTCGACCGGCCCGAGCGGCGACGGCCTCATGCGTCACCTGGAGACCTGGGGGCTGCGCGAGGCCGTGGCCGATCGGCTCGTGCAAGCGCCGCCCGGTGTCCCCGTCGGCAGCCTGTTGCTGACCGACGTGGTCGACCTCGCGGTCCAGCAACGCAGCGAGCTCACGGGCGTAGCCGGGGTGCGGATCCTCGGGCCGATGCCGCCTGGCGCCGAGCTCGACACCGTCTTCGCCGGAGCGGTCCTCACCCGCAGCCCTGACCCCGATCGCGCCCACCGGGCGCTACAGGCCCTGGCCGACCCACGGCATTCCACGTTGGTGGCCCGTCGCGGGCTCGTCCTCCTGCCCGCGGGTTAGTCGACGCTGGGCCACCCCGTGTACTGCTCGGCAACGTAGGTGCGTCCGGCGCGGGTCGACACGACGTTGTCCAACTCGCCGAGCTGGCGCCGCAGGTCAAACTCGGAGGCGCCGGGCGCGGTGTGCAGCAACTGGGTCATCCACCACGAGAAGTTCTGAGCCCGCCAAACCCGCTGCAGCGCCCGCGGCTGGTACTCCTCAAGCACGGCGTCGTCACTGGTCGCCAACGCGCGGGCGAGCACGTCGGCCAGGACGGTGACGTCGTGCAGGGCCAGGTTGAGCCCTCGGGCCCCTGTCGGCGGGACCGTATGAGCGGCATCACCGGCAAGGACCAGCCGGCCCCAACGCATCGGCTCCACAACGAGCGAACGAAACCGCAACACCGACTTCTCGGTGACGGGGCCTTCCTGCAAGGTGAACCCGTCGGCTCCGGCCACGCGGGCCTGCAGCGTTGCCCAGATCTGCTCGTCGCTCCACGCCGCAGGATCAGTGTCCGGGTCGCACTGGAAGTACATCCGCTGCAGGTCGGGTGTGCGCTGACTGATCAGGGCGAAACCGTGCTCGGAGTGGGCATAGACGAGTTCAGGTGCGCTGCGGGGAGCCGCGGCAATGATCCCGAACCAGGCGAACGGATACTCGCGGAAGAACACTCGACGCTGCTGCTCCGGAATGAGCGCGCGGCACTGGCTGTGTGAACCGTCGGCGCCGACCACGTACTGGGGTCGTAGTTCATGACGAATGCCGTCGGCGGCCGTGAAACGAACCACCGGCGTCTCCCCCTCGACGCCACCGACCTCGACATCGCGGACCCCGAAGTGCACCACTCCCCCATCGCGTTCACGCGCGTCGGCGAGGTCGATGAAGACGTCGGTCTGCGGATAGAGCCACACCGAGGCACCGACGAGCTCCTGGAAGTCGATCCGATGCGCGCGCCCCCCGAAGCGGAGCTCGGTGCCGGTGTGCTCGTCGCCATCGCGCAGGATCCGGTCCGAGACGCCGGTCGCCACGAGGGACTGCGCGACCCCGGCTTCGAGAATGCCGGCCCGTTGGGTCGTCTCGATCTCCCCACGAGTGCGGATGTCGATGGCGACGCTGTCGATGCCCGCGCGCGCCAACAGGTGGGTGAGCATCAGGCCAGCTGGACCGGCGCCGACCACCGCGACCGGGACTGTGGTGACCACGTCGACGTCCGACATCGGCATTCCTCCTGGGGTGGGCCGGACGATCCCGCCCGGGTCGACCGAGCCTGACACCCGGCCACCCCAGTCGTCGGCGCGACTTCCGCCGGGCGGAAACACTGGTCAGGTCAGGTGACCGGACCGGGCCCGGGCTCCGAGCTCGGCGGATATCTGTTGGGCGGCTCGGATGAGCGGATCACGCAGGCCGCGCACACGAGTGGCGGACTCGGCCGCGACCACGATGCCGAGCGCGGCGAGCACCGGCCCCGTGGTGCCGAGCCGGACCGGTGCGGCCACGGCCACCGTGGTCTCGGACAGTTGTCGATCACTGATCACGTAGTGCTCCCGCTTGATCGCTGCAAGCTGAGCGCGCAGGGTGCGGGGGTCAGTGACCGTGTGGGCTGTGAAGGGCTGCAAGGGCGCCTCCAGCACCGCCTCCTGGATGTCCGCTGGCGCGTGAGCCAGCAGGACCCGACCCATGCCGGTCGCCACGAGGGGGAACCGGGCGCCCACCATCGTGAGCAGTTCCACGCTGTGATGCCCGGCGATGCGCTCGACGAACACCAGCTCGGTCCCCTCCCGCACCGCGAGTTGGACGTTCTCGTGGGTGGCTTCGTAGAGGTCCTGCATGAAGGGAAGCGCAACGTCGCGCAGGATCTGGCTGCGCGGCGACACCGACGCCACCTCCCAGAGGCGCAAGCCGATGTGCCACTGGCCGTCTTCACCTCGCTCGAGCGCCCCCCACTCCGCCAGTTCTCGCACCAGGCGGTGCGTCGTACTCAGGGCGAGTCCGGCGCGTCGGGCCACCTGCGTCAAGGTGAGCTGTTCGTGGCCTCGACCGAAGGCCCCGAGCACCGCCAGCACCTTGCCGGCCGCGCTGTAATCCGGGGAGGCAGGGACCATCAGGCGAGGCGCACCTTGTCCAGCAGCATCCAGAAGCGATCCCGCAGATCGTGACGTGCCTGCTCGGGGATGTCGTCGACCTCGGACCGGTGAGACAGATCCACGAGCAACGCTCGATCAAGGTCGCCGGGGATGGACGGGCGAGATGCCTTGAGCCTGGCGAGCGCCTCGGGGCTGGCCGTGCGGCACCAGCTGGCGATGACCTGACGGGCCACGGCATCGATGTCGGGGAGGGGGATGGGGCCGGACTCCGCCGTTCCCACGATGTCGCCGGTCGACTCCTTGGGCGGGACCAGGGTCGTTGAGCGTTTCCCGGCCATGATGCTCGGGGTGATGGCCGGCATTCCGGGCTGCGTCGGGCCGTCCGCGAGCGCGGCCACCCCGACCTCGAGGTCCTCCTGAGTGACGGCCGCCACGGCCGCGCAGCTCTCCCCCGTCAGCGACGGACCATCGGGCACGGCACTGACGACCGCCGCACCGTTGACCAGCTCGCCCAATGCAGGATGCGCGGGGTCGGTCGACTCGTCGGCGGCCGCCTTGGGCAGCAGGCCCTCGGCAATGGCCCGACTGTGCACGGCGCTATCGATGGCCTCGGCGTCGATGATGAGCAGGCCGTCGGCCGCCCGGTGCAGGTGCCTGGCCACCGCGTGCGGACGGCCGCTCTGGCCGGGAACAGCGAGCAGGGTGACCTGAACTCCGTGGGACTGGGCCTCTTCGACCGCCTCGGTGAGGTCGTCATCACCGGAGACCAGATACATCACGTCAACGACGCGCGCCCGCCCTTGGGTGGCCAGGTCGAGCCCGATCCGCAGGTCCACACCCTTCTGCTCCCCGGACAGGCTGCGCCGGCCCAGACGCAACTTGACCTTGGGCATGAGCCCGATCTGCTCCTGGACGAAGTCCGGCAGTCCCCCCGGCCGTGAGCCCGAGTCATACCAGTTGACCCGCAGGACGGGCAGGCCGCTGTCGTCCCGTGCCTGGGCGACCAGGCTGCTGATCAGGGCCTCGTGATCGACGTCGACGGCGCTGCGTAGCGACGTGCCGGTTACCCGCGTGGCAGCCGCAGCGAGCAGGTATCCGGCATCGACGTAGACAGCGCACTGGGACCTCATGACACCACCATGCCAAATCCAGGGCCAACGACCACGACGCGCCCAGGGCGCTGAGCCAAGAGCGTCGCTGGCCTCACCTCGTCACAGACGCTCCGATGGCCGAGAACGTGCGCAGCGTCGAGAAGAGTTTCCAGGCATCCTGGGGCATCGCCCATGACGACAGCTTGGCCGCAACAACGCCAGTGACCCGGTTGACGTAGATCATCTGGCCGTGGATGCCCAGGCACAGCAGGACGTCGCGCGAGGCATCGGGGAACCAGCACTGGTTGCGATACATGCCTCCTGGCATGAGGGTGACGCTCGGGCTGGCCGCGAACGCCTCGGCGGAGTCGGGGCCGCCGTGCCAGGTGTCCGCGACCCAGGACGCCGGCAGGACCTGGACGCCGTGGGCCGACACCCCGTCCTGGAGCAGGAGCACGCCGAAGCGGACCAAATCGCGCAGTGTCGCGCAGACGCCGCCGTCATACATCCCGGCGCCGACGGAGTCCACCCCGATGTAGGCGTCGAACTCGGCCCCCATCGGCTGCCAGAGCAGGTCGGCGAGCATGCTCGGGAGCGGCGCTCCGGCCGCCGCCTCGAGGACCCAGCCGAGCATGTCGGTCTCCCCCGATCGGTACTCGAACGGACCGCCGTGGGGGCCCTTGGCCTCCAGGCTGGCCAGGAAGTCGTACATCGTCGTCGGGAGGTCGGGAATCGTCCGGGGCGCCCAGCCGATGACCTGCTCCAGGACTCGCACCTCGGCATTCGGGTCGAGGTACTCCTCACTGAACCGAATACCGGAGCGCATGTCGAGCAGGTCACGCACCGTGGCGCCGCCGTACCCACGACCGGCCAGGGACGGGATATAGGACTCCAGGGTCCGATGGACGTCGAGCACGCCCCGCTCGGCCAAGATCCCGGCGGTCATTCCGACAAGCGACTTGCTCACCGACATAAGCAGGTGTCGCGTGCCGGGCTGCATGCCGCGGGGGTAGTGCTCAGCGAGCAACTGCCCTCCCCGCCACACGGCCCAGCCATCGGTGTCGGAGGCGTCCATGACCCAGCTGGCCGTGACGGTGTGGTCGTCGGCCAGGGTGACTGGGACGTCGCCGAGGGGCATCGGGAATGCCGGGAGCACCGCCGGGGCTGGCGACGCAGGAATCGTCGTGGTCGGGACGATCTCGTCGACGTGCTGGAAGGACCAGTGGACATGGGCATCGCTCTGCCAGTTGGCCAGCGTCACCCCGTCTCCGGGATGGATCAGATCATGGGACTGCACGCCGGTCATTCTCCTGGGTGCCCGATCGCGCGACGACGGGGGGTCACTTGGCAGCGGAGATGACACCTGTCGAGCCGTCGACCGGCGTCCCCGCATAGTCGGCCCGCAGGGCGTGGATCAGGGACTTGGCCCGCTCGGTCAGCACGTAGGTACCGTCGACGACCTTCTGCAGACGTCCCTTGGTGACGATGACGCCGAGGTCGGCGCCCTTCCACCGGTAGTCACCGGTCCCATAGATCCGCAAGAAGAAGGCCTCACCCTCGTTCTGCAGCTGGTGCCAGTCCAGGGCGGCGCGACGGAAGGTCAAGGCTCCGTCAGCGCCGAGCGTGTACTGCCCGGTCGCCGCAGCGCGGTCGATGTGCTCGACGACGTCGTCGGTCTCCTTGACGATCATTTGCGACCACTCGTCGTCCCCGGCCAAGCGCTGCCACCGCTCGTTGATCTCGGCCACGTCGATGTCGACCTCGACGTCGAGGTACTCCAGCAGGTGGAAGAGGAAGAGCGGCACGTCGGCGTAGGCGCCAGCAGTGACGTTGGTGATGGCGGAGGCACCGCTGATGCGGGGGTTGAGCTCGCCGAGGTAGACCTCGTCGTCGGTGATGTCGACGAGCACGTCGACCTCGAAGAAGCCCTTGTAGCCCTCCTGGCCGAGGCGGTCACCCAGGCGCTGGACCAAGGCGGTGGCCTTGCTCCGGGCGGCCTCGCTGAGCACGGTCGGGAACATCTCGTTTCCGCACCAGCCGCCGCGGTAGGGCGTGAGCTCGGCGTGGCCGGTCAGCTCGCTCATGAACGGGCCCACGATGGTGCCGCTCGAGGTGAGCACGGCCTCGACGGCGACCGGACGGTTGTCGATCCGGCGCATGATCTTCACCTCCTGGTCGACGATGTCGTCGGCGTGCTTGGCGAAGGACTCCTGCGAGTCGATGAAGAACGTTGTCTTGCCGGAGTCACCGTAGGCGGACTGGATCACCAGGTCGGTCCCGAGCCCGGCGTCCTCTGCAACCTTGACGACGTCGTCCCACCCGGCGACGGTCGCCATGGTGTTGGGGACGCTGGGCACATCGACCTCGTTGGCGAGGCGGGTCGTGACGAGCTTGGAGTCAAGGTGCGTGCGCAGCTCGGCCGACGGGAGGATCAGCTCCCAGCGGGCCTCGCGGCAGATCCGCTCCGTCTCCTCGTCGAGGAAGACCATGGCGATCCGGGGGGTCTGGCCCTCGGGGGTCTTGCTGGCGATGAAGGCGCGGACCTCGTCGTTGTCCAGCAGCCAGTTGTTGATGTCCTCGCCGCTCTCGAACTCCACGTACGGCTTGCGCTTGGGCGTGAACATGCGCGGGTGGGCACCGTCCCAGCCGTCGTAGTAGGTGATGTAGTGGAAGTTGCGCACCCACCGGTCCAGGCCGAGCAGGTTGAACGGGGTGGCGCCGACGAAGAAGACCGGGGTGATGTTGGTCCGCAGGGCGTGCCGGATCTCGGAGATGTTGCGCAGCACGGGGGTGGCGGTGCTCGCCGGTGGCGCGAATGCCGCGTCGGTCGCGACGCTGACCTCGCGGTCCAGGGCGTCGTCGGTCGCCACGCTGACCTCGCGGTCCACGGCCTCGTCGGTCACCGTCGGCTCGGTCACCGTTGGCTCGGTCGCAGCGATGGGCGAGGCCGCGGGCGCGGGAGCCTTGCGGGGCGCCCGAGCCACCTTCTTGGCGGCCGCCTTCCTCGGCTTGCGCGTCGGCGTCGCGGCCGACGTGGCCGTGGAGTCTGGTGCGGTCGTCTTCTCGGTGGCCATGCTGGTGCCTCTCTCCGGTTACGTGTGTGCGGCCTGTCGACGCCTAGTCTTTCGGAACCAAATGATTGTTGTCCAATGCCGATAGTGATCAAATCACATGCTGTTTAGGCATACTTCGATGTATGGAACTGCGGACCCTCGCCTCTTTCGTCGCCGTGGTCGATGCGGGCTCGCTGTCCGCTGCCGCTGACGTCGTCCGGATCACCCAGCCCGCCCTCTCGCGCCAGGTCCGACAACTGGAGCGGGACTTAGGGATCGCGCTGTTTCGCCGCGGACATCGTCGCCTCGAACTCACCTCGGCCGGTCGCGAATTCCTGCCCGTGGCCCGTGATCTGATCCAGCGCGCCGACAACGCCCGCAGGCTGGCGACCACTCTCGGCGCAGGACGCCTGTCGACGGTCACGATCGCGGCACCAACGACCACACTCACCGATGTGATCACCCCATTCCTCACGACCTTCGAACCGCTGGACCCGGTGCCGACGATCCGAGAAGCCGACACCGCTTCCGCGCTGACTCAACTCGACGGGGACGTCGACCTGGCCGTGGTCACGCAGCCGGCGCCTCGCCGGTTCGGGAGCCGTTGCGTGGGCGTGCTGCCGGTTTGGGCCTACGTTCCTCTGGATCATCCCTGGGCGTCGCGGACCCGCATCTCGCTGACCGAGCTCGTCGAAGAGCCCCTGGTGTTACTCCTTCGCAGCTATCGCGCCCGGCAGGTGCTCGGCGAGGCCCTGCTTGCCGCCGGACTTCCCGAGCCCGAGCACGTCGAGTCGTCCTCTCCACAGCTGGCCCAGGCCCTCGCGGCAGCCGGACGTGGGATTGCCGTGGTGTCCGACGACTCCCGCTTCGGCCTGCACGGGCTGCTCATCGAGGGGGCAGACGGTGACTGGCTGACGTTGCAGCTCCTCGCCGCTTGGCGGCGGGATCATCACGCCGCCGAGACGCTCGCCCGCCTTGCCGACCGGCTCGCGGCCTTCATCGCGGTGCACTATCCGGACGTTTCCGACCGTGTCTGATGTCGTGTGCCGCGGGACGGGCGCCGTGCCCGGACCTGACCTAGGCGGCGAGGTCGTGGGGGTCGGGTGGGGTGGTGGTGTGTTGGCGTCCGGTGGGGGCGGTCCAGGTGCAGGTGCCGTCGGGGTCGAGGTGGACGGTCCAGTGGGCGTGGTGTTTGAAGAGGTGGTGGAAGCGGCAGAGGGTGTGGAGG
>JAGOME010000011.1 GCA_017993715.1 Phycicoccus sp. | reverse complement strand
GGGTCTCCGTCCTCGTTGCCCCGCCACCGATTCGGCTCGACCAGCCCTTGGCACCCCTCCTGCACGAGCGGGCACAAGCCACGAACCTGCACCTGCTCACGTCCCTGACCGCCGGCCGACTGATCGGCATTCTCGGCGGAGTCCGCGACCCAGTCGAAAGTGCGAGCGCGTTCCTCGACATCCTCGGCGAAGGCCCGGTTGTCGTGGGCCCGGTTGTGCCGCACCTGTTCGCTGCCGGCCGCAGCGCCCGCGCTGCGTTGTCGGGGTATGCCGCCGCACCGGCCCGCGCCCGGTGCCCCCGCCCCGTCCTGGCCGATGACCTCCTGCCGGAACGAGCTCTGCTCGCCGACCAGCCGGCCCGCAACACGCTGGTCAGCCGCATCTATCGACCCCTGCGCGCGGCCTCCGGAGGCACTCTCCTTGCGACAGCCACGGCGTATTTGGAGGCCACCGGCGGCGTGGAGGGGACGGCGCGCGCCCTCATCGTGCACCCCAATACGGTGCGCTATCGCCTGCGGTCGATCACCCAGCTGACCGGCCTGGATCTGAGCAATCCGCACGACGGGTTCACCGCACGAGTGGCACTGGCACTGGGGCGGGCGGCCGACCAGCCGGCCCGACCGTTCCCGCGCGCGACCACCCCGGGATAGACCGTCGCAGGCCAGGCCATTGTCGGGTCTCCACAAATCCAGCTGGTGAGAATCGTCGGTGGCGAAGGGGCGCCGCTCCGGGAAAACGACCAGAGTAGATCCGTGCTCGTCATCGCCTGCCCCGGACAGGGCTCACAGACACCTGGCATGCTCGCCCCCTGGCTCGAGCTGCCCGGCCTTCGCGACCTGGTCAGCCAGCTCGGTGAGGCCGCCTCCACCGACCTCGTGGCCCACGGCACCACGAGCGACGAAGACACCATCAAGGACACCGCCGTAGCCCAGCCCTTGCTGGTCGCCGCCGGGCTGGTGTCGTTGCAGGCGACTTTCGGGGACACCGCAGGCGGCCCGCTCCTCGGCGGTGCCAGCCTGCTGGCCGGACACTCGGTCGGTGAGATCACGGCCGCCGCCGCGGCGGGGGTTGTGTCGGCTCCGGAGGCGATGTCGTTCGTCGCGCTGCGTGGACGCGGGATGGCTCAGGCGTCCGCGGTCACCCCCACTGGCATGAGCGCGGTGCTCGGCGGCGATCGCGACACCGTGCTCGCGGCCATCACCGAGGCTGGGCTGACACCCGCCAATGTCAACGGAGCCGGACAGATCGTTGCCGCAGGCACGCTGGAGCAGCTCGCGGCGTTCGGGGACAACGCTCCTGCCCGCACCCGTGTCATCCCGCTCAAGGTGGCCGGCGCCTTCCACACAGAGCACATGGCTCCCGCGGTTGACGCCCTCGCCCAGGCCGCTGCCACCTTGACCCCGGCGAATGCCACCCTCCCCCTGGTGTCCAACAAGGACGGCGAGGTCATCACCGACGGCAGTGAGGTGCTCGCCCGGCTGGTGAGCCAGGTGAGCAACCCAGTGCGCTGGGACCTGTGCATGGAGCGCATGCTCGACCTCGGCATCACCGGATTCATCGAGGTGCTGCCTGGTGGCACCTTGGGCGGCCTGGCCAAGCGGGCCATGAAGGGCATTGACATCGTCACCATCAGCTCCCCGGAGGACATCGACGCCGCCCGGGCCCTCGCAGAAAGCCACGCCTCATGACCGTGACGTCCAAGGGATTCGCCAGCGCACTTCAGGCACCAAGCGGCGCTCGGCACGCCCGCATGCTCGGCGTCGGCGGATACCGTCCGCGCCGCATCGTGCCCAACTCCGAGATCGTCGGCCCGATCGACTCCTCAGACGAGTGGATCCAGGAGCGTTCCGGCATCAAGGAACGCCGGTTCGCCGGCGAGGGCGAGAGCGTCATCGACATGTCCGTGGCCGCCGCCGGCCCGGCGCTCGAGATGGCCGGGATCCGACCGGATCAGCTCGGCGCGGTCATCGTCGCCACGGTGACCTTCCCTTACCAGACACCTGCCGCAGCGCCGCTGGTCGTCCAGGCGCTCGGAGCCGGCAAGGCTGCGGCATTCGACATCTCCGCGGCGTGCGCCGGCTACTGCCACGGCATCGCGCTGGCCAACGACATGGTGCGCGGCGGATCCGCCGAGTATGTCCTCGTCGTCGGCGTGGAGCGTTTGTCGGACTTCACCAGCCCGACCGACCGCGGCACGGCATTCATCTTCGGCGACGGCGCTGGCGCCGCCGTGATCGGTCCGTCGGACACCCCTGGCATCGGCCCGACGATCTGGGGCTCGGAGGGCGACAAGTGGGACCACATCGCCCAGACCGACAGCTGGATCGATGTCCACGAGAAGAACCTCGGCTGGCCTTCGATCGGCATGCAGGGACCGAGCGTCTTCCGGTGGGCCGTCTACAGCATGGCGCCCATCGCCCAGCAGGCCATCGACGCGGCCGGCATCACGGCCGACCAGCTCGACGCGTTCATCCCGCACCAGGCCAACATGCGGATCATCGACGCGATGATCAAGAAGCTCGCGTTGCCGGCCGACATCCCCGTGGCCCGCGACATCGCCTACACCGCCAATACCTCGGCGGCCTCGATCCCGCTGGCCACTGAGCGGATGCTGCGCCACGGTGAGATCCCCCGCGGTGGCTTGGCCCTGCAGATCGGCTTCGGTGCCGGGCTGGCGTATGCCGCCCAGGTCATCGTCCTGCCCTAAGCGACATCGCGGTCCCCCTAGAATCCCGCGGGCCCACGGGTCACCCGGGCCATCCCCGTCACCGACAGTAAGGAGAGCACTATGGCTAGCGCACAGGAGATCCTCGAGGGTCTTGCCGACATCGTCAACGAGGAGACCGGCCTGGACCAGGCCGAGGTGCAGGCTGACAAGTCCTTCACCGATGACCTCGACATCGACTCGCTGTCGATGATGACGATCGTCGTCAACGCCGAGGAGAAGTTTGGCGTCCGCATCCCCGACGACGAGGTCAAGAACCTCAAGACCGTCGGTGACGCCGTCGCCTTCATCGAGAAAAACCAGGGCTGAGCCCTGACGTGGTGGGATCGGGCTGCCCTCCGGTCCCACCACGGGTCCTCGTTGTCTGGTGATCAGCGCAACGCAGCGGCCACCATTCCCGGGCGCGCGGCAACGGCATACGCTGACCGCAACCCACCCTGACCTTGACCTGACCCGCATGTCAGAGAGCGAGACGAGATTCCATGAGCGAGCGGCGCGTCGTCGTCACCGGCCTCGGAGCCACCACCCCGCTGGGTGGGACCTTCACTGACACGTGGGCTGCCGTGCTCGCCGGGCAGTCGGCCGCACGCACCATGTCCTACGAGTGGGTCGAGAAGTATGAGTTGCCGGTGCATTTCTCGGCCTTCATCCACACTCCCCCGATCGAGGTCCTGACCAAGGTCGAGGTCCGCCGGATGGACCCCAGTGCCCAGTACGCGGTGATTGCCGCACGGGAGGCCTGGGCCGACGCCGGAGCTCCCGAGATTGACCCCGTCCGACTAGGAGTTGCCGTCGGCACGGGTATCGGCGGCGTGTGGACCCTGTTGGACCAGTGGGACATCCTGCGCGAAAAGGGTGTGCGCCGGGTCTTCCCTCTCTCGGTCCCGATGCTCATGCCCAATACGGCCTCGGGCAACGTGTCGCTCGCGCTGGGCGCCCGCGCCGGTGCCCACTGCACCGTCTCGGCCTGCGCCTCGGGCGCTGAGTCGATGGGGACCGGCTACGAGATGATCCGCAGCGGCCGCGCCGACATGGTCGTCGCCGGTGGCACCGAGGGTGCGATGCACCCGATCTGCTTCGCAGGATTCACCCAGATGCAGGCACTATCGACGCGCAATGACGACCCCGCGACCGCCTCTCGTCCTTACGACACCGGACGCGACGGCTTCGTCATGGGTGAGGGCGCCGGGATCATGGTCCTGGAGGAGGAGGAGCACGCCAAGGCGCGCGGTGCCAAGATCTACGCCGAGTTCGCCTCGATCGGGATGAGCAGCGACGCCTATCACATCACCGCTCCAGAGCCTGAGGGCGCCGGCGCATCCCGGGCCATGGAGGAGGCGGTGCGTGAGGCCGGCCTGACCCCCTCCGACATCATCCACATCAACGCGCACGCGACGTCGACGCCCGTGGGCGACATCGCCGAGGCCAACGCGATCCGGCGGGCTTTTGGCGCTGCGGCCGACGGCATGCCTGTCAGCGGCACCAAGTCGATGACCGGGCACCTGCTCGGTGCCGCCGGAGCCCTCGAGGCGTTGTTCACGGTCAAGGCCGTGCAGGAGCGGATCGCGCCCGCGACGATCAACATCGAGAACTTCGACCCCGCGATCGATTTGGACGTCGTGCGGGGCTCGCACCGCGAGTTGCCCTCCGGCGACATCGCCGCCCTGAACAACTCGTTCGGCTTTGGCGGGCACAACGTCGCGCTGGTGATCAAGAGCGCCTGACGGCCCGTCGACATGACGTGACACGCGGGCGGCATTCGACATCCGTCCGCGTGTTGTGTCACTTCGACCCGGCGTCCGCCGACGCGCGCCAACCGAGCCGCACCCCCCGCGGAACCTTCACTCGCGCGTGGGCTATGACACCCGCGCGCGTGAACAACCCGCGCGGGCCAGCCAGCGCGCAGGCCGACCCGCGCCTCAGCCGACCTTGTGGAGCCAGCGGACCGGGGCGCCCTCGGCGGCATACCGGAAGGGCTCGATCTCGGCCTCCCACTCCACCCCCATGAGCTCGTCGACCATGTCCTGGATGGCGTCGGGGCTGCCTTGGGCGAGTTTGAGGACCTCACGCAGCCGACTCTCGGTAATGACCGGGTCGCCGCTGGCCGACATGGTGGCGTGGTGAATGCCGAGGCTGGGCGTGTGGGTCCAGCGCGAGCCATCGACGCCGAGGCTGGCTTCCTCTGTGATTTCGTAGCGCACGTTCCCGAAATCGCGCAGCGCCGAGGCCAGTCGAGCGCCGGTGCCGGGCGCGCCGACCCAGCTGTATTCCATCCGCTGAAGCCCTGGGGCGGCAGGCTGACGCTCCCACTGCACGAGGGCGCGACCGCCGAGGGCGGACTCGAGCGCCCACTGAATGTGGGGGGATAGCGCGGCTGGGGTGCTGTGAACGAACACCACACCCCGGGTGTGCAGCATCGCAGCAGACATCCTGGCCTCCTTTGTCATGCAAGGGACGTCTTCCCCAACGCCGATGCACGATCCAAGGCCAGGCACGAATGCCGTGAGCTTGCCGTATGTGGGCACCACGGGATGCCGGTTGTCAGAAGGCAGATTCTGCCCCACAAATCCCGGGAATACCAGGACACACGCCAGTCACATCAGGGCCTGTTCGCCACACCTGACGCGGCGCTGCCGACGTGGCGAGCCATCGTGGCGCGCCGCGTGACACGCCAGCGCCCGGCAGCACCGCGCGCGACCCCTACGTGCGCGTCCCGCTCAGCGGCGCCACCGTGACATGCAACAGCGGGATGTTGAAGCGCTCCTGGGCCTCGGCCACGACGCCGTTGGCCAGCCACGTGGAGTGGTCCTCGGGCTGGGTCGAGATGACGAGCTGGTCGGGAGCAAAGCTCTCGATGCCGTCGGCGAGCGCCTTGAGGGGTCGGTAGTCGCCGATCTCGCCTGTGACATCCAGGCCATCGGTCCGAAGGATCTCCAGGGTCCGGTTGAGCCGCTCTCGGGCCGCCTCCTCCGTCGCCTCCCAGACGTATGCCGCCCCCTCGACCATGGCTTGCCCGGTGTCCACCGGGTTCGCGGGCACGACCACGAGGTAGCGGGCCTGAGTCGCCCCCGGGATGTCGAGCAGGGCGCCGCGCAGCTCCTGGGTCTCCATGGTGCGGTTAGCCAGGACCAAGATCCGCTCGGGATGAGCCGCGGCCACGGACGGCGCCGCCGCATCCCCCTTGGCGCGGTGCCGCGAGCGTGTGACGGCATAGAGACCGAGCACCACGGCCAGCGACAACAGGCTGAGGAGCAACTGGGATCGGGTATCTGCGTTGAAGCCCATCTGGACCAGCACCGCGACCATGGCCACGCCCGTGAGGATCGTCAGCGTCGGGAAGGCCCACATCTTGACCGGCAGGTCCGCGTCGGGGGTGCGCCGCCGCAGCACGTACTGGGAGACGACGATGATCAAGTAGACGAAGAGAATCACCGCTCCCGAGGAGTTCAGCAGGAACGAGAAGACGGTCTCGGGCCAGACGTACGCAGCGATGACGCAGGCGAACCCGACCGCCGACGAGCCGAGAATCGCCCACACAGGCACGCCTTTGGCGTTGACGGTGATGAGTTTGAGCGGTGCCTCACGCCGCGCCCCGAGGACGAAGAGCATCCGCGACGCCGTGTAGAGGCCAGAGTTCAGACACGACAGCACGGCGGTGAGGACGACAAAGTTCATGATGCTGTCGGCATACGGGATGCCCATCTGCGTGAAGGCAGCCACGTACGGCGAAGCACCGAGACTGGCGTCATTCCAGGGCAGGATCGTGACGAGCAGGAAGATCGAGCCGACATAGAAGATCCCGATGCGGGCGATGACCGATTGGGTCGCCTTCGCGATGGCCTTGGCCGGGTCGTGGGACTCGGCGGCGGCGATCGTCGCGATCTCCGCGCCGACCATCGAGAAGATCACGACGACGATGCCCGAGAACATCGCCCCCACCCCATTGGGCATGAAGCCGCCGTGCGCCGTGAGGTTGCTGAAGTTCACGCCCTTGCCGCCGAATAGGCCGAACACATACGCGGCACCGATCACCATGAAGGCGATGATCGCGGCGACCTTGATGCTGGCGAACCAGTACTCGAACTCGCCGTAGGACTTCACCGAGACCAGGTTGGTCGCTGTCATCAGCGCCATGAGAACGAAGGCCATCAGCCAGAGCGGCGCGTCGATCCAGTACTGCAACGTCTTGGCACCCGCGACGGCCTCGAAGCCGACGACGATCACCCAGAAGTACCAGTAGAGCCAGCCGACCGAGAAGCCGGCCCAGTCGCCGAGAGCGTTGCGGGCATAGTCGGCGAACGAGCCCGTCGACGGGTTGGCCGTCGCCATCTCGCCGAGCATGCGCATCACCATGATGATGAGCAGGCCGGTGATGGCATACGTCACGAATGCCGCCGGCCCGGCCTGTTGGATGACGGCGCCGGACCCGACGAACAGGCCCGCTCCGATCACCCCGCCGATGGCGATCATCGTCAGATGACGCTGCTTGAGCCCCTTTTGGAGGTCCCCGTCACCCGACGGCGTCGATTCCTCCCGCTGTCCCACTTGGGCAGTTGCCATCCTGATGCCCCTTTCCACCGGCCCGCTCCGGCGATCATGGGGCCGCCGACGCCACCCCCGTGAGGGGCACACTCCTCTACTCCCGCGGGCTTCGCCACCCGAGCGGACCACAGGAGTACGTTCTTGTTCATGCGCACAATGCCGGGCCAGGTGGTGGCGTGTCCGCACTGCGGCACGAAGAACCGGATCCCCATCGGTGGGCGCGGCAAACCCCGTTGCGCGCAGTGCCACCGCGACCTGCCGTGGTTGGTGAATGCCGCTGATGCCGACTTCGCCTCCGCCGTCCAGACGCCGCGGTTGGTCCTGGTCGACCTCTGGGCGCCCTGGTGTGGCCCCTGCCGCATGGTCGCTCCCGTGCTCGAACGCCTGAGCACGGAGCTCGCAAGCAGCCTGAAGGTCGTCAAGGTCAATGTGGACGACAATCCGCAGATCGCCACCCGGTACCAGGCCACGAGTATCCCGATGCTGCTGCTGATGCGGGACGGCGAGGTCGTCGAGACGATCATGGGTGCCCAGCCGTACCCGGCCCTCAAAGCCGCCGTCGACCGCCATCTCTAGCGGCGTCTGCTCCCCCGCCGCCGCGACCGTGCCGGGTAGTCTCGCCGCGATGCCCGTCCGCGCGGCGGCATTCGGGGCGTTAGCTCAGTCGGTTAGAGCAGCGGACTCATAATCCGTCGGTCGTCGGTTCAAGCCCGACACGCCCCACCCAGTCTGACCCGTACGGCATCCATGGCGGCAGTATGACTCCAAACTGAGCGATCGCCGTTCCCTGGGCCTGCACCCCGAATGCCGTGCGGACATCTCCGCTCAGCGCTGGGCCGGCAGGGTCTCGGTGGTGCACGTGGGACCTGCAGCTCGAGCCAGCCGCCAATCACCGGTCAGCAGGGTGGCCTCAAGCGCCTCGGCCAGGGCGACATGGGCCGCGTCATAGACGGTCAGGCTGTCCCCCAACTCCCAACACCGGGCCAGGAGCACGCCGTGCGGGGCACGCTGTACGGGCAGCTGCCTGAGGTCAGCCATCGCCAGGGCCGCCGGGCCATGAGGGAGCAGCCCGGCTCGGTGCTGTCGACGGAGCACGGAGAGCACCTCGAGGTCCACCAGCTCGGGCGCGGCCAGGGTTTCGCCGCGAAGTCGGGCCCGCGCAGCGTCCCCATCGACACCGTCGTCGGCGGCGCCATATGGCGCCGTGGCGCACCGCGCCGCGACCGCCAGTCCTCCCAAGGTGGGTGCGCGCACCCGTGCTCGACCACGGGTGCGCGGACCCAACGCGGCCCGACAAAGGAGGAAGGTCAGGCCGGGGCGTCCGCGAACCGCAGGTAGGGGCGGATCTCCTCGACATTGGCAAACCGCTCGCGGGCCTCATCCGTGGAGATGGTTGGCGCGACGATGACGCGGTCACCGGGCTGCCACTCCACCGGCGTCGAGATCGGGGCCCGATCGGTCGCCTGCAGGGCATCGAGCACCCGGACGATCTCGGCGAAGTTGCGCCCGACCGACTTGGGGTAGGTGATCGTCAGGCGGACCTTGTTGGCCGGGTCGATGACGAAGACCGAGCGCACCGTCGAGGTGTCCCCCTCACCGGGGTGGATCATGTCGTAGGCCTGCGAGACCGCCCGGTCGACGTCCGCGATGATCGGGAAGTCGACGTCGACACCAGCGAACTGGGCGATGTCGGGCACCCACCCCTGGTGGTCCTCGACACTGTCGACCGACACGGCGATGGTCTTGGTGTTGCGGGCCGCGAACTCACCGGAGAGGGCCGCGGTCCGTCCGAGTTCGGTGGTGCACACCGGGGTGAAGTCGGCGGGGTGGCTGAACAGGACGGCCCAAGACCCGTCCTTCCAGTCGTGAAAGGACAGCGGGCCGGCCGTCGTGTCCGCCGTGAAGTCGGGGGCGAGATCGCCGAGTCGCAGTGCCATACATAACTCCTTGTGTTGGATTACCAAACCAAAGGTTATGAATTGCGCCCCATTTCCCTCCACCGTGCCCGCATGGTGGTCACTGTCGGACCCGGGTCGAGTCGACGTGGGCCACAAGCCAGGAATGCCGTCGCACGTTGGCCGCCGCGGACGCGACCTACGCCGACCCTCGCACGATGACCCGAGCCTGCGAGATCGCATCCACGCTTGCAGGCACGTCACGCCCAAGGGCCGCAAGGAGACGATTGACGTTGTCGTCGGCAATCAACTCAGGGCGGATCTCGACCGTGGTGAGCGTCGGCGCGGTTACGCCGCTGATCGGCGTGTTGTCCATCCCGATGACCGCCAACTCGCCGGGGACCTGAACCCCCAGGCGGTGGGCCGCCCCGATGACAGCCAGCGCGATGTCGTCGTTGTAGGCCGCGACGGCGGTGACTCCCGCGTCGAGCCAGCGGCGCACGGCATTCCTGGCCTGGTCGGCGTCGAGAGAGACGATGTCCTCGATCGGCGACGGCAGTCCGTGGTCCGCACAGACGGCACCGGCGCCCTCGACCCTGGAGGCGCCGAACCACTGCTGCAGCACGGGGTCCTCGGGCATCGCATAGCCACAGCGGGTGTGGCCCATAGCCACGAGATGGCTCATCTGGAGTCGCCCGTGGGCAAGCCCATAGTCCGCGACCGAGGGGGCCGCCCCCTGTGCACCTGTGCCGCTCATGATCAAGTGTCGGGCCCCCGAGGCCATCACTTGCGCAGCGGCATTCTCGCTGAGCGGGAAGGGCGAGAGGATCGCCAGCGGAGTCATGGCAGCCCAGAGCCCGACGCTTTCCGGCTCGACCTGGGTGACGACCATGGGAAGCCCGAGCGCCTCTAAGCGCATGGACATTCGACGAATCAACCGCCCCAGGACATCGCTGGGCGACCAGGCCGGCAGGACCAACACCACGAGGTCGGTCGTCCCTGTGCGCAGCGCCCGGGCGATCCCGGATGGGCGGTAGCCCAGGCCGTCCGCGACAGCCCGCACGCGCGTGCGCGTCTCGTCGGGGATTGCCCCGCGTCCATTGAAGACGTAACTCACCGTGGTCCGCGAAACCCCGGCAGCCCGCGCGACATCGGAGCTCGTCACCCGATCCGGGGACGCAGCCACCTCATACACCTCTTCCCTCAGGTCACCAAGTTCCCCGGCGGCCAGCGTACGGGACCTCGTGCCCGGTATTCCTGGCTCCAGATTCAGGAATACCGGCCATGCTCAGAACTCGCCATCGGAGCCACTCGCGGACGATTCTGGGCCCCCCTTGACGGCGAATCCACCCTCTGCGAATCTGACTGACGCGTTTCACTGAATCGGGTCACTAGCGAAGGGTAGACAGCCATGAGCGTCCAGGCAGCGGGGACCGACCACCATCTCTTCCCCGAACCGACCAAACCGGTCGGACCGGCCTACGTCATCTCGATGTTCGCGGCACAGTTCGTGTTCTTCGTGGCGTTGCTTGGGCCGGCGATTGTCGGCGTGGCCGTCAAGATCAACTCGTTCGTCCCCGAAGCCGAGCGCAATGCCGCCATCGGCACCGTCATGGGGGTCGGGGCCCTCGGTGCCGCCCTGTCCAACATCGTCTTTGGACGCCTCTCGGACCGGACGACATCGGCCTGGGGTCGACGACGCCCGTGGATCGTCGGCGGCACCATCGTGATGACCGCAGCGTTCGCGCTGCTCGCCACTGGCCAAAGCGTCGGGATCGTCACGCTGGGGTGGTTCATCGCCCAGATCGGCGCTAACGCGACGCTCGCGGCATTCCTGGCCACCATGTCGGACCAGATCCCCGAGAAGCAGCGTGGCTCCCTCGCCGCCATCCTCGGCATCGCGCAGAACGTCGGCATCCTCGGCGGCACCATCGTCGCGGAACAGTTCGCGGACAACCTCATGCTCATGTTCGTCGGGCCGGCGGTGTTCGCCATCATCGCCATGGCGATCTTCGCGTTCGTGCTCCCGGACCAGGTTCTCCCGACCAAGCCGCCGGCGCTCTCTCTCGGCGAGTGGGCCCGGACGTTCTGGGTCAGCCCCGCCAAGCACCCGGACTTCGCCTACGCCTGGCTCTCCCGGTTCCTCATCGTCCTTGGCACGTTCATGTTCACGACGTTCCGCCTCAACTTCCTCATCGATCGCCTCGACCTCACCCAGGGCGACGCGCTGGCGGCTGTCACTCTCGGCGTCACCTTCTACACGATCGCCCTCGTGCTCTCCGGCTGGGTCGCCGGCAAACTCAGCGACATGACCGGTCGGCGCAAGGTCTTCGTGGCGGCGTCCACGGCCCTGTTTGCCATCGGGACGGCCCTGCTCACTCAGGTCGGGTCGCTCAACGGCTTCTACCTCGTGGAGGTCATCCTCGGCCTGGCCTTCGGCGTGTACATGGGTGTCGACCTCGCCCTCGTCGTCGACGTCCTGCCCAACCCCGACGACGCCGCCAAGGACCTTGGGGTTTTCAACCTGGCCAATGCCGTGCCGCAGACGCTCGCGCCCCTGGTCGCAGCCTCCCTGCTTGGGATCTCGTCAGCGACGGGGCAAAACTACGACCTCATGTTGTATGCCGCCGCCGGCCTGACCCTGATCGGCGCCTTCGCCATCCTCCCCATTAAGTCGGTGAAGTAAGTGACCCACGACCAGACCACCCGCGCGTTCGATGTGGAGTCGGTTCTCGCACAGCTGACCACGGCCGAAAAGGCCCAGCTGACCAGCGGCTCCGGCTTCTGGTGGACCGCTCCGATCGAGCGCCTCGGCATCCCCGCAATCACCGTCTCTGACGGGCCTCACGGGCTGCGCACGCAGCGCGCCGAGGCCGACCATCTGGGGCTGGGCAACTCGGAGCCGGCCACGGCATTCCCGCCGGCGGCGGCGTCCGCGTCATCGTGGAACCCCACACTGCTGCGGGCCATCGGTGAAGCGATCGGTCGCGAAGCCCGCGCACTCGGCGTGTCCGTCGTCCTCGGGCCCGGGATCAACATCAAGCGATCTCCGTTGTGCGGCAGGAACTTTGAGTACTTCTCAGAGGATCCGGTTCTCGGTGCGGAGATGGCGATCGGCCTGATCGACGGCATTCAGTCCCAGGGGGTGGGCACCTCACTGAAGCACTACGCCGCCAACAACCAGGAGACCGATCGACACCGCGTCAGCGCTGTCATCGACGAGCGAACCCTGCGTGAGATCTACCTGTCGGGATTCGCCCGCGTCGTGGCCGCCACGCAACCCTGGACGGTGATGTCGTCCTACAACAAGGTCAACGGGACCTACGTCTCGGAGAGCAGCTACCTGCTGCAGGACATGCTGCGCGACGAGTTCGGCTTCGAGGGGATGGTCGTCTCCGACTGGGGTGGGGTCTATCACCGGATCCCGGCCATCTTGGCCGGAGTGGACCTGGAGATGCCGCCGCTCCTGCCGGCCAGCCCCGATGCCGTCGTCGCCGCGGTCGAGGGGGGCGAGGTGCCGATGGAGGTCCTCGATGCGCGGGCCCGGGCTGTCCTCACGCTCGTCTCCCGCGGGGCGCACGTTGTCGACCTCGACGAAACGGTCGACTTCGCCGCGCATCACGCCCTGGCCCGCACAGCGGCCGCGGAGTCGATCGTGCTGCTGCGCAACGAGAATGGCCTGCTCCCGCTGGCCCGCGGCACCAAGGTTGCCGTGATTGGCGAGTTCGCCCGGACTCCCCGCTTCCAAGGGGGCGGGTCCTCCCAGGTCAACACGACACAAGTGGACGCCGCCCTGCCCTTCCTGCAGGACGCCCTCGACGTCACCTTCGCGCCCGGGTTCTCGTTTGACCCCACCACTCCCGCCGAGGAGACGGCTCGACTGCGCGATGAAGCCGTCGCCGCGGCGCAAGGGGTCGACACCGTCGTGCTCTTCCTCGGGCTGACCGAGGCAGAGGAGTCGGAAGGGTTTGACCGCACGCACATGAATCTGCCGGCGCCGCAGCTGGCGTTGCTCTCCGCGCTGGCACAGGCCAATCCACAGATCGCCACCGTCCTGGTCAACGGCTCGAGCGTCATCCTTGGGGACGTTGTCGCCCACAGTACGGCGGTGGTCGAGAGCTGGCTCACCGGACAGGCCGGCGGGTCGGCCGTCGTCGATGTGCTCCTTGGCGAGGTCAATCCATCCGGTCGGCTCGCCGAGACGATCCCGCATCGGCTCCAGGACAACTCCGCCTACCTCAACTTCCCCGGCGAAGCCGAGGAGGTGCGCTATGGCGAAGGCCTGTTCGTGGGCTACCGAGGCTACGACGCCGCCGACCTCGACGTGGCATTCCCGTTTGGATTCGGACTGTCCTACACCACCTTCGCACTGTCGGACCTGTCGGTGACCATGAGCGGGAATGCCGCCGACGGCACCTTGGCGGCGAGCGTCGATGTCACGGTCACCAACACCGGCGATCGCGGTGGCGCCCACGTCGTGCAGGTCTACGTGCAAGATCCGGTCTCCCGAGCCGTTCGCCCGGTCCGGGAGTTGGCCGGGTTCACCAAGGTCGAGGTCCCTCCGGGAGGTGCCGTTCGAGCGTCCATCCCCCTCGACCAGCGGGCCTTCTCGTACTACTCCGTCGAGCTGCACCGATTTGTCGTCGAGGCCGGTGAGTTCGTCATCGAGGTGGGCGCACACTCCCGCGATCTTCCGCTCCGAGTCGCGGTCGAGGTCGATGCCCCGTCGGTCCTGCCGCCACTCACCCTCAACTCGCTGATCTCGGACTGGACATCTGACCCGGCCGTGCTGGAGCGGCTGCGCCAGGTGGCCCCGAACGTTGTGGCCCAGGTCGGACCGGACAACCCCATCGGGTTCCTGCTCCAGGGCATGCCCCTATCCATGCTTGCCTCGTTCATGCCGGACTTCGACGCGGAGGCGATCTTGCAGGCAGCCCGGGGCTGAGCCCGCCGCGATCCCCGTGGAGGCGACCCGAGAACATCGCGATCCGGGTCGCCACCACGGGGAAAGCGGCCGCTCCCCCTTCCAACCCCCTGGTCACGGTTCGGTGACGGATCGCGATACTCGCACGCGGGGCCTTCTCAACGAAATCTCAGCCGATAAGTTCGGCCTATGGCAGAGCCGCTCGTCGTCCTCAAGGACGTCAACAAGCACTTCGGGGACCTGCATGTCCTCAAAGAGATCAACCTTGAGGTCGACAAGGGTGAGGTCGTCATCCTCATCGGCCCCTCCGGGTCGGGGAAGTCAACGCTGTGCCGCACGATCAACCGGCTAGAGACCATCGAGTCGGGCACGATCACCATCGACGGCAAGCCCCTCCCTGAGGAGGGCAAGGCCCTGGCGCAGTTGCGCGCGGACGTCGGCATGGTCTTCCAGTCGTTCAACCTGTTCGCCCACAAGACGATCCTCGAGAACATCACGCTCGGCCCGACCAAGGTCCGCAAGACGCCCAAGGCCGAGGCCGACAAGCGCGCCATGGAGTTGCTGGAGCGCGTCGGTGTGGCCCAGCAGGCGCAAAAATACCCGGCGCAGCTCTCCGGGGGTCAGCAGCAGCGCGTCGCCATCGCGCGGTCGCTGGCGATGGACCCCAAGGTCATGCTGTTCGATGAGCCCACTTCGGCCCTGGACCCCGAAATGATCAACGAGGTCCTCGACGTCATGGTGGCGCTGGCGCGCGAGGGCATGACCATGGTCGTGGTCACCCACGAGATGGGTTTCGCGCGCAAGGCCGGCAACCGCGTGGTCTTCCTCAGCGACGGGGCCATCGTCGAGCAGAACTCCCCTGAGGAGTTCTTCACCAACCCCCGCAGCGATCGCGCCCAGGACTTCCTCAGCAAGATCCTCAGCCACTAGACCACCTCGCCGGTCGACCCCCTGACGTCCGGTCACCATCTCGAACCACAACAGCACCAACGGAAATGGAGAAAGTGACCATGAGCATCCGCAAACTAGGAGTGGCCCTCGCGGCCGCCGGACTCGCCCTGGCCACCGCAGCCTGCGGGTCTGACGCTGGGAACACCGGCGGCGACACCACCGCATCAGGGGACTCATCCGGATCATCCGAGACGATGAAGATTGGCATCAAGTTCGACCAGCCCGGCCTGGGCCTCAAGGTCGGCGAGGAGTATTCGGGACTCGATGTCTCGGTGGCCACCTACGTGGCCGGCAAGTTGGGGGTCACGCCCGAGAACATCGAGTGGGTCGAGTCTCCGAGCGCTCAGCGCGAGGACCTGATCGAGACCGGCCAGGTCGACCTCATCTTCGCGACGTACTCGATCACCGACAAGCGCAAGGAGCGGGTCTCTTTCGCGGGGCCCTACTTCATCGCCGGCCAGGGTCTGCTCGTGCGTGCCGACGACAACTCGATCACCGGTCCCGAGACGCTGGCCGGCAAGAAGCTCTGCTCCGTCACCGGCTCGACGCCGGCCCAAAAGATCAAGGACCAGTACCCCGACGTGCAACTCCAGGAGGTCGGCACCTACTCGGAGTGCCTCCCGGCACTGACCGCCGGCAGCCTGGACGCCATGACGACCGACGACACGATCCTCGCGGGATTCGCCTCCCAGGAGCAGTACGCCGGTCAGCTCAAGCTCGCCGGTGAGCCGTTCTCCGAGGAGCTTTACGGTGTGGGTCTGAAGAAGGGCGACACGGCCCTGTGCGAGAAGGTCAACGCCGCCCTGACCGAGATGGTCGCCGACGGCTCGTGGGACAAGGCCGTCGAGGACAACCTCGGCGCCGCCGACTACACCCCCGGTCCCGGCAACCCGCCGACCCCCGCGGCCTGCACCTGATCGGGTAGGCCACCAGGTCTGCGGTATGCCGCCCGCTGCAGGAAGCGGGCGGCATACCGGATTCCGGTCCGCACCACGACGAAAGGGGAACTGCCTTGGGCGAAATCCTGAGTAAGTACGACATCCTCGGCGCCTTCGGGATGACGATCTACCTGACCGTGTTCTCCGCGATCGGTGCACTCGTCCTCGGCACGGGCGTGGCCATTTTGCGTGTCTCCCCCGTGCCCGTCCTGCAGCGCCTCGGGTCGTTCTATGTCAACACCGTCCGCAACACACCGTTGACCCTCATTCTCGTCTTCTGCTCCCTGGGCATCCTGTACATCATCGGGATCTCTCTCGCCCCTGCGGAGTCACCGACCTGGGTGCGCGACAACGCGATCCGCTGGGCGATCGTCGGGCTGTCGGTCTATCACGCGGCCTTCGTCTGCGAGGCTCTGCGCTCAGGCGTCAACACCGTCCCCCTGGGACAGGCCGAGGCGGCTCGCTCGATCGGGCTGACGTTCAGCCAGTCCCTGCGGGAGGTTATTCTGCCGCAGGCGTTCCGGGGCGCGATCGCCCCCTTGGGATCCGTCCTGATCGCGTTGACCAAGAACACCACCGTCGCGGCCATCATCGGCGTCTCCGAGGCCGCCGCGATCATGCGCACCATCATCGAGAACGAAACCGGCACCCTGGTCGTCTTCTTCATCTTTGCCTTGGGCTTCGTCATCCTCACCCTGCCCGTCGGGGTCGGCTTCACCGAGTTGTCCAAGCGCCTGGCGGTCAAGCGATGAGCGCCCAGACCGTCCTGTTCGACGCGCCGGGTCCCAAGGCTCGACGCCGCTACGCGATCGCGACTGTGCTCGGCATCCTTTTAGTCGCCCTCGTCTTCGCGGGCGTCCTGTGGCGGTTCGGTCAAGCCGGCCAGCTCAAGGCCTCCCTGTGGACGAGCCTGTTCGAGCCGGTGATCTGGACGTCCTACCTCATCCCCGGCCTCATCAAGACGGTGCAGGCGGCGGGCCTATCGATCATCCTGGCCATCGCCTTCGGGCTCGTCTTCGGCATGGGACGGCTCTCCCACCTCGCGCCCTTGCGATGGTTCTGTGGCGTCGTCGTCGAGTTCTTCCGGGCTGTGCCCGTCCTGCTCATGATGATCTTCACGTTCTTCGTGTACGCGCGAAACAACATCTTTGGGGTCGACTACAACGCCTTCTGGGCGGTCGTCACCGGGCTGACCTTCTACAACGGATCCGTCATCGCCGAGTTGGTCCGCTCCGGTGTGCATCAGCTGCCCAAGGGTCAGGGGGAGGCCGGGCTCTCCATCGGACTCACCCAGTCCCAGACCCTGCGATCCATCCAACTGCCGCAGGCTCTGACAGCCATGCTGCCCGCCCTGGTCAGTCAGCTCGTCGTCGTCCTCAAGGACAGCGCGCTGGGCACGGCGATCACGTATCCCGAGCTCTTGGCGCAGGCCAAGCGGATCGGCTCGGCCTACAGCAACCCGATCCAGGCGTACATCCTGGCCGCCCTGATCTTTATCCTCATCAACTACTTCCTCACCTTCCTCGCCGGCCGCGCCGAGCAGCGGATCAACCGGCGGGGACGCACGGCGGGCGCGACCACGACGGCCGAGCCCACGATGGTCCAGGGCGTCACCGCCCCCGGTGAGTTCACGACGAACGTCATCGAACGGGTCGAGAATGCCGCCGAGGGCCGCGAGCGCCGACGCAAGAAGTAGCCCGTCCGTCGGCGGCATTCTCGGGGTGGGCGACATTCCCCCCACCACACGACGAAGCCCCGCGACCGTGACGGTCGCGGGGCTTCATGCGGCTCCCCCGGTTGGACTCGAACCAACAACCCTTCGGTTAACAGCCGAATGCTCTGCCAGTTGAGCTACAGGGGAAAGGCCACCACAGGATCACTGCGGCAGCGCTCCGAAACCATAGCAAATGGCCCACGTCCGGCGGAAACTCGCCTCGCCCTCGCCGCACTCCCCCACACCCCCAACCACCATCCGGAGCCCACCACCGCCCTCATGGTGACGAGTGGCAGGATCAGCGCCGTGAGCACACCGGCCGCGAGCTCAGACCGCGCGCACCTGCAGAAGTACGCCTGGCTGGCGATCGCCACCGCGATCGCGACCATCCTGCTGAAGTCCGGGGCGTGGTGGCTCACGGGCTCCGTGGGACTGCTGTCCGATGCCGCCGAAAGCAGTGTCAACCTCGTTGCCGCGGTCGTGGCCCTGTACGCCCTCACGGTCGCCGCGAGGCCAGCCGACGAGGACCACCATTTCGGGCACACCAAGGCGGAGTACTTCTCAGCCCTGGCCGAGGGCCAGATGATCTTCATCGCGGCCCTGTTCATCATCTGGTCGGCGATCGATCGGCTGCTCAACCCGGCGCCCCTGGAGAACGTCGGCATCGGCTTGGCGATCTCCGTGGGGGCCTCCGTGCTCAACGGCCTCGTTGCCGTGGTGCTCCTGCGCGCGGGCCGCCGCTACAGAAGCCACACCTTGATCGCCGACGGCAAGCACCTCATGACCGATGTCTGGACCTCCGTCGGCGTCGTCATCGGTGTCCTGCTCGTCGCCGTGACCGGAATCGAGCGCCTCGACCCGATCGTCGCTCTCGCCGTCGGCCTCAACATCGTCATCACCGGGTACAAGCTGCTGCGCGACTCGGCGTTGGCCCTCATCGATGGGGCGATGCCCGCAGAGGAGAACGAGCAGCTGGCCTCGATCCTCGCCGGCCTCCGCAGCGACGATGTCGACTTCCATGGCTTGCGGACGCGGGTGTCCGGGCACCGTGGCTTTGCGGAGGTGCACGTCCTGGTCCCCGGCGACTGGAGCGTCACGCAGGGTCATGACCTGGCCGAGCGGATTGAGCAGGCCGTGATCAGTGAATTGCCCGACGTCACGGTCAGCACCCACGTCGAACCGCGGGAGGATCCCCGGTCCTACGACGACTACGAAACCGAGATCCCCATCGCCCCCGCCACGCCCTGAGCCCTACTCCAGACCGACCTGTTCGCGCAGCCGAGCGAGCGCGCCGGTCGTCACCGCGAGCACGTGCGGGTCAGCTGAGCTGACCCCCGGCCCGAGGATGGTTTGCGCCAGCAGGTCACCGGTCTCCAGGTTGCGCCGCACGACGACCCGCGCGGTCCGCCGCTCGCCCAACTCGAGGAAGTCAGCGAGCACCACACTGGCCTGCACCCGCTCACGGAGCGTTTCCGGCAGACCGTTCTGCTCGACGATCGTGGCGGTGAGCGCGGGAGCACGGTCGACCCAGGTCACCTTGAGAGTCCCCTGCGTCGGGTCCCATACCCCCGCATCCACGAGGTGCCAGGGCCGGCCGGCCGCCGCACCTGCCGCGGTGTCCGGCGCCACGGCATACAACCGCCACGACCCCGCCACGATCCGCGAACCCGTGCGCGGATCCTGGGCCCACGCCAGCAGCCGTTCCCGGCCGCCGATGGCGGCCCGGACGTCATCGGGAATGCCGTCGCGGCGCCAGCCGCCCCACCGTGGACTCACGCGCCCATGCCTTCCCGCAGTTGAATACGCCGTCGTTCGAGTTCGTGGAGTCCTTCGGTGCGAGACCGGATGGTCTCGCGAGGGACGTCCGGGTCGTTCTGCAGGCGGCGCAGCGAGGCGATCGCGTCGGCGATGTCCCGAGACACAGCGGCCTCGTGCACGCCCAGGACAAGGGCGTCGACATACCGCTGCGGGGGCCGCCCCGTCGTGGGGTCGGCCTTGGTCGGCAGCGGCGCCACCGCGAGCTCAGCGACCAGGCCCCGCACAAGCAGCGAGGCCGCCTCGCCCACCGCGGTCGTCCAGGCCAAGGTCGAGCGGCCGGCCGCGCCGTCCGGAACGCTGCGGATCCCATCAAAGACGGCGCGGTGGGCCGGAGCAGAGAATGCCGCCGGCGGCAACGCGTCGATCGTCGCAGGAGCAAACTGGTCCGGGAACTGCAAGAGCGCCTGGAGCAGCTGCCGCTCGGCGAAGACCACCGGATCGCGCAGGTCCGGGGCCGGCATGCTGGGCGGCTGGTAGTCGCCGTCGTCTCCGTCCGCCCCGGCGGGGGGCTCGACGTCTCGGGAGCGGGCGGCATTCTGGCCTGGTGCGCCGGCCTCGGACCGAGGACGACGGGCAGCCCGGCCGACCTCGGCCTGCACCTGCTCGATCTCCAGACCAAGCCAGCCCGAGACCGTCCGGACATATTCGGGGCGCAGCGAGGTGTCACGGATGTTGGCGAGGATCGGCGCGGCCGCCCGGGCCGCCTGGATACGCCCCTCGGCCGTCTCCAGATCGAAGCGCGCGATCACGGTGCGGACCGCAAACTCGAACATCGGTTGGGCGTCCTCGACCAGGGCCTTGACGGCATGCTCCCCCTTGGCCAGGCGCAGCTCACACGGGTCCATCCCGTCCGGAGCGACCGCGACATAGGACTGGGCAGCCCACCGCTGGTCCTCCTCGAAGGCCTTCATGGCTGCCTTCTGGCCGGCCGCGTCCCCGTCAAAGGTGAAGACGATCCGCGCCGGTGCGAGGTCGGCCTCGTCGCGCATGAGTCGACGCAGGATCTTGATGTGGTCGACCCCGAATGCCGTGCCACAGGTGGCCACGGCTCCCTCCACGCCGGACAGGTGGGCGGCCATCACGTCGGTGTAGCCCTCGACGACGGCGGCCTCGCGGGAGCTGCTGATCACCTTGCGGGCCAGGTCCAGGCCGTAAAGGACCTGGGACTTCTTGTACACCGGGGACTCGGCGGTGTTGAGGTACTTGGCGGCGATCTTGTCGTCGTCGTAGAGCCGCCGCGCTCCGAAACCGAGCGTCGCCCCACTGGTGTCACGGATGGGCCAGACGAGCCGGCCTCGGAAACGGTCGTAGAGCCCGCGGCTCCCCCGCCCCGTCAGACCGGCCGTGACGATCTCATCCTCGGAGAATCCCTTGTCGCGCAGGTGCCGGGTCACCGCCTCGCCACTGCGCGGTGCATATCCGACCCCGAACCGCTCGGCCTCCGGCCGATAGAAGCCGCGGGCCCGCAGAAAGTCACGGCCCTGTCGTGCCTCGGCCCCGTCCAGGAGCCGCTCGCGGTAGTACTCCTCGGCAACGCGGTTGGCCTCCAGGAGCCGGCCGCGGCGCTGCAGCCCGACCCCGTCGCGGGCCGAGCCAGTTCCGTCCTCGTAGTGCAGTTCCATGCCCAGGCGGGTGGCGAGGCGTTCAACAGCCTCGGTGAAGGTGAGGTGCTCGACCTCCTGGATGAAATGGATGACGTCGCCGCCCGCCCCACACCCGAAGCAGTGATAGCTGCCGGCGGAGGGGCGCACGTTGAAGCTGGGCGTCTTCTCGTCGTGGAAGGGGCACAGCCCTTTAAGCGAGCCGACCCCGGCCGGGCGCAGGGTGACGTGCTCGCGAACGACGTCCTCGATGGCCGTGCGGTCCTTGACCGCCGCGACATCCTCGGCCTTGATCCGTCCGGGCACCCGTCCCTCCTTCGTGCCGCCGAGTCTAGGTGGCTCGCGGCCGTGAGCTCGCCGTCATCCCCAGTGCTGAGCGAGGGCGTAAGCCCGGGCATCGGTCAACGAGGCGACCTGGTCGATGACCACGCGCAGCGCCGCGGCGTCGTCTGGCGCTTCGTCGAAGTCGGCCAGTAATGGCGGGTCGAGCCGGCGAGGGTCGCGCAGGTAGGCCGCGACAAGAGACTCGATGAGGGAGCGCTCCTGCCCGAGGAGCTCGACCCGCTCGGCACTGAACATGACGTAGTGCGCGGCCACTCCCTTGAGCACGGCGCACTCGATCCGGGCTTCCTGCGGCACGACGAGCTCGGCCTCGTACCGAATGAGGGGTCCGTCACCGTAGCGCTCGCGGGTGCCCATCTCGGCGGCGGCGGCGAAGCGGCCGATGAGGCGCGAGGTCATGTCCTTGAGCCGGGCGAGGGAGGCGCGCGACCCGTCATGAGTGAGCGGCACGGCCTGCGTCCGCAGGATCCGATCGAGCGCGTCACCCAAGGCGGCACGGGAGACCTCGGGGGCATAGTGCTCCTGTGCCACAGTGACCACCTGCTCGACCTCGCGGTGGTCGCGCAGCCAGCGCGGATCGACGCGCGCGCTGGCGATCGCGTCCTCGACATCGTGGACGGAATAGGCAACATCGTCTGACCAGTCCATGACCTCGGCCTCGAACGAGCGGCCGCGAGAAGGGGCCCCTGCCCGGAACCAGGTGAAGACCGGGAGGTCGTCGGCATACACCCCGAACTTGCGGGTCTCGGTGGGGGCATCGCCTCGGGCCCAGGGGTACTTGGTGGCCGCATCGAGGCTGGCGCGGGTCAGGTTGAGACCGGCCGGACGGCCGTCGGGGTGGGCGCGCTTGGGCTCGAGTCGAGTGAGGATCCGCAAGGTCTGAGCGTTGCCCTCGAAGCCGCCGATGCCGTGAGCGAGCTCGTCGAGGGCCCGTTCTCCGTTGTGCCCGAAGGGTGGATGTCCGAGGTCGTGAGCCAAGCACGCCGTGTCGACGACGTCGGCGTCGCAGCCGAGAGCCGCGCCGAGCTCTCGGCCGATCTGGGCCACCTCGAGGCTGTGCGTGAGCCGGTTGCGCACGAAGTCGTCGCTGCTGGGCTGGACGACCTGGGTCTTGCCCGCCAACCGTCGCAGGGCTGAGGAGTGGACCAGGCGGGCCCGGTCGCGGGCGAAGTCGTCGCGATCGGCTCGCTTGAGCGCCGGATCCTCGCGCACCCACCGATCCCGGTCGCTCGCGGCATACGTCACGGGCGTCAGCCTAGGTGGCGTCCGCGGCAGCCTGGGCGGCCCGGGTGACCCAGGTCGGTGGGTCGCCATAGCGCTGGCTGGGGATCAACAGCCCGGCCGCGCTGGCCTGGACCAGTTGCTCGAGCCTGCGGTCGCGGGTCGCCTGCTGTTTGGCGGAGTGCAGCCAATGCATGCAGAGCTTGCGGTATCCCGGGGTCGCCGCTTCCCAGAATGCCGCCGCCGCCGGGCTGGCGCGCAGCGCCGTCTCCTGCTCGGGGCGCAGGGTCAGCTCGCCCTGCTCGAAGGAGTAGGTCCCGGTGCGCTCCTCGCGGCGGCGTTGGAATGCCGCGAGCCCGCTGGGCTGCATCCGCCCCTGCTCGATCAGGCGCTCCGCATGGGCGACATTGACCTTGCTCCAGGTGCTGCCCGCTTTGCGGGGTGTCCAGCGTTGGCGTCGAACGTCCTCGTCGAGGCGCTCGGACTTGCTGTCGATCCAGCCCCAGGCCAAGGCCACGGGCACGGCGTCCGCCCAGGTCAAGCCTTGGGGCTGGACGTGCTTCTTGCGGATCCCCATCCAGAGCTCACTCGCGGTGTCATGGTTGGCTGCCAACCACTGCCACCAGTCGTCCTCGCCGTCGAAGAAGGTTGTCACGTCCGGCATCATGCCCGACGCGGTGCGCGGGCGAGGAGAGTCAGGCCGACGCCGGATCAGAGGATCCCGCGGCCTCGGGTGGACTCGAAGATCAGGGTCGTCTCGGCATGGACGACGCCGGGGCGGCTGGAGAGGTGGTCCAGGACGAACGTGCGCAGGGCATCGGACCCGGAAGTGGCGACGTGCACGAGGTAGTCCGTCGCCCCGCTGGTGTTGTAGACCGCCAGCACCCCGGGCACCTGACTGACCTCGTCACGGAAGGCCTCGACCGTGTCCCGATCATGTCCGCTCATCCGCAGCGCGACCATGGCTTCGACGCCACGTCCAAGCCGAGCGGCGTCGAGCTGAGCGTGGTAGCCCTGGACGATCCCTCGCTCGCTCAGGGCCCGCACCCGGCCGGCGCAGGTCGACTCGGCGATCCCGACCTCTCGGGCCAGGGCGGCCAGAGATCGGCGCCCATCGGCCTGGAGCACGGCCAAGAGCTGCAGGTCGATCTCATCCAGCCCCGGCGGAGTGATGGGCGGCGGCCCAGGTGTGAGCCGGCGTCGGGGTGGTGGAATCTGCGGCACGGCATTCAGCCTATGCGTCCGCGTCGGGCTTTACGTCTGAATGCCACCCTGATGTCGTGGAAACCCCGGAACTCTGGCACAAATCCCGTTGACCCCGCTGAACTGGAGGCACCCGATCACAAAGGAGTGAGCTCGATGACCACGCTGGACACCCTGGCCGTGCATGCCGGACGCGAGGACTTGCGCACCCTGGGAGTGCACGTCCCTCCGATCGACCTCTCCACGACCTACCCCCTGCCGGACGTCGACTCCGGGGGCGCGGCCTACGAGACGATGGCCACGGGCGGACGGCCGTCCGGCCAAGGTGGCCTGGTCTACCAGCGGCTGTGGAACCCGGGCGTCGACCGGTTCGAGCGGGCCGTGGCGCAACTCGAGGGTGCAGACGAGGCGGTGGCGTTCGCGACCGGGATGGCGGCGCTGAGCGCGGCACTCCTCGCCACCGTCGCGGCAGGTCGTCGGCATGTGGTCGCCCTCCGGCCTCTTTACGGCGGCACGGATCACGTGCTGGCCAGCGGCCTGCTCGGCACCGAGGTCACCTGGACAGACGTCCAGTCGCTGCCGGCCGCGCTGCGCGAGGACACGGGCCTGATCATCCTGGAGACCCCCGCCAACCCGACGTTGGACCTGGTGGACATCGAGGAGGTCGTGGCCCGCGCGGGCACTGTTCCCGTGCTCGTTGACAACACCGTGGCGACCCCGGTGCTGCAGAACCCGATTCGGCACGGCGCCACGCTCGTCCTGCATTCGGCGACCAAGGCGATCGGCGGTCACGGGGATGCCCTAGGTGGCGTGGTCGCCACGACCTCGGCCTGGGCCGCGCGGCTGCGCCAGATCCGGGCCGTGACTGGCGGTCTGCTCCACCCGTTGGCGGCCTACGAGCTCCATCGCGGGCTGCAGACCCTGCCCATGCGCGTCCGCACCGCCCAGTCCGGCGCGGAAAAGGTCGCGGCCTGGTTGCAGACCCACCCGGCTGTCGAGCAGGTCCACTATCCCGGGCTCGACGACCCGAGCGGGGTCGTGGGTCGCCAGCTGCGCGGACCCGGGTCGATGCTGGCTCTGACCTTGCGCGGTGGGTATGCCGCGGCGGTCACCGTCGCGGGTGCCTGCGAGCTGATCACGCACGCCGTTTCGCTCGGCGGGGTCGACTCCCTGATCCAGCACCCGGCAGCGTTGACGCACCGCCCGGTCGAGTCGGCCGCCAAACCGGGCGACGGGGTGCTGCGGCTTTCCATCGGGCTGGAGGACCCCGAGGACCTGCTTGCCGACCTCGACCGCGCCCTGTCCCGCCTGTGATCCCCGCGACCTGGACGTGGGGACTGCCTGCGGCCTGAGCGTGGAGCTTCGGTGGGGGGCGAGCCCCACCGAAGTTCCACAGCCAGTCACCACGGCTGGATCCTGTGGATGGCGAAAGTCGCGACCCCGCCCATGAGCGCACAGTGGGTGGCGTGGATCTCTCCAACCTGGCCCGGCAGCAGCACGGTGTGATCTCACGTGCCCAAGCCCTCCCCGAACTAGGCCCCGAGGGCGTGCGCTGGCGGCTTACGTCGGGTCGGTGGCTCAAGCTCGCGCCCGGTATCTACCAGACCCACACTGGCGCCACCCCCTGGTTGGCGCGGGCCAGCGCTGCGCTCCTGCACGCCGGCGAGGGTGCGGCCCTGAGCCTGCGGGCTGCGGCCCACCTCCACGGCTTCCTCACCAAGGCCCCACCGGTCCTCACCGTCGATGTTCCTGCCGACCGCCGGGTCCGCCGCATCCCGGGTGTGCGGATCACCCGACGCCGAGGCCCGCTCAACGTGATGACCCGTCGGGCGCTGGCGGTGACCAGCGTGCCCGTGACGGTGCTGGCCCTCGCCGCCGAACCTGGAACGACGGCCCACGAGGCCATCGCCTGGGCAGCCGATGCGTGCCGCGACACGCTGTGCACCCCCGAGCAGATTGCTGACGAGCTCCAGGGGCGCTCCCGCCATCCATATCGACACGCCCTGAGTCTGGCCCTGGGAGTGATCACTACGGGAGCGCAAAGTGTGCTCGAGGTGCGATTCGCTGTCGACGTCGTGCAGGGACACGGCCTGCCCCCGCTGGCCATGCAGGTGCCTGCGGCCGGGGATGCCGGTCCGATCCGCCGTGACTTCGCCAACGACGAATTCGATGTCGTCGTCGAAGTCGACGGCCGGATCGGTCACGACGGAGCAGGCGTGCAGCGCGATCGGGTGCGGGACCGCCGGGCGCTGCGCGAGGGCAAGGTCACCGTGCGAGCCGGCTGGATCGACGTTGATGCGGCCCCCTGCGCACTGGCGCTTGACCTGGCTGGAGCGTTCCGGCTGCGAGGGTGGACGGGAGCGGTGTCGCCGTGCGGTCCGAACTGCGCTGCCCGTGCTTCGAGTCAGCTCCAGGTCGCCACCTGACGTGTCACTTCCCTGGGGTCCGGACCCCACCGAAGTGACACACGACATCACGGAAACCGCGCCACGCCAACACTGGGAGGTCAGCCGCCGGTGTGGGCGCCCGCCTCCAGCTCGGCTTGCTGGACCCAGGCCCGCTGTGCCTCGTCGAGATCGCGCGATGCGAGCCACCCCTCGGGCAGGGCGACCACGCGTGGTGAACCCGCCCGGCCCCGCTGGCCTTCGGCGGCCTCCCCCGGCCAGGGGGCATCGAGATCCAGCGATCCGATGAGGTCGTCCAACGCCTGCAGCGAGTCCACGAGCGCAAGCCGGTGCCGCACCGTCGATCCCGCCGGGAAGCCCTTGAGATACCAGGCGATGTGCTTGCGGATGTCCCGACACCCGCGCAGCTCGTCCCCGTCATAGAAGTCCACGAGGAATGCCGCGTGCCGGCGCAGCACGGACGTCACCTCCCGCAGGTTGGGCCGCACCCGCAGGTCCGACCCGGCGAACGCGGCGGCCAGGTCGGTGAACAGCCAAGGCCGCCCGAGACAGCCGCGACCGACGACGACGCCGTCACAACCCGTCCGGCGCACCATCTCCAGCGCATCCTCCGCCGACCAGATGTCGCCATTGCCGAGCACCGGGATGGTCGTCACGGCCTCTTTCAGACGCGCGATCGTCGACCAGTCGGCCGTGCCGGAGTAGGCCTGGGACGCGGTGCGACCGTGCAGCGCAACGGCAGCCGCCCCCTCCCGCTCGGCGATGCGGCCGGCGTCGAGGTAGGTGAGGTGGTCGGCGTCGATCCCGACGCGCATCTTGACCGTGACCGGCACGGCATACCGGTGTGCCTCCCGGACGACCGAGGCGATGATCGAGCGAAAGAGCTCGGTCTTCCAGGGCAAGGCGGAGCCGCCGCCCTTACGGGTGACCTTGGGAACTGGGCAGCCGAAGTTCAGATCAATGTGGTCGGCGCGATCCTCGGTGACGAGCAGCCGCGCTGCCTGCCCCGCCGTGACCGGGTCGACCGAGTACAGCTGGACGGACCGAGGGCGCTCCTCCGGGCCGTGCGAGATGAGCCGCATCGTGGCCTCGTTGCGCTCGACGAGCGCTCGCGACGTCACCATCTCGTTGACGTACAGGCTCGTCGCGCCCGAGGCGCCGCCGGCTGCCAACCCCGCACTGCCGTACTCCCGGCACAGGCGACGGAAGGCGCGGTTGGTGATCCCCGCCATCGGGGCCAGCACCACGGGCGACTCGATGGTGAGCCCCCCGATCCGCAACGGCGGCAAGACGGGCGTGGTCACAGCGCTGGCAACAGTCATAGCGCCTCCATTGTCGCCGCACCCAGCCAGCTGAGGGCGTCGACCGTAGCGCCAGGGTGAGTCATCGGGAAGGCATGCAGCGCCTTGGGGACAACGACCTCGCGGACCGGGTATGCCGTGCGCCGGGCCACGTCCCCGAACCGGCGCATCCCGATCCGCAGTTGGTCATACTGGCCTGCCGCGAGCAGCACGGGACCTCGCTGGCCGTCGACCAGTCGAGCTCCCCCGTGCTCCATGACCGCCCGCCAGGCCGCGTCGACAGCGTCGGGCGCGAGGCCCGCGTGCACCATGGCCTCGACAACCGGCGGATCGACCCCGAGCCGGGTCAGCTGGCGCTCGACGAGTCGGCCGGCCCGGTCCGGACCCCAGCCGCCGTACAGCCGGGCCAGTCCCCGGTAGGCCGCCGCCCCGAAGCCTCGTGGCTCGGCCGTGGCACCGAGCAGCCCCAGCCCCGACACCTGGTCCGGCGCCGCGGCGGCATACCCGGCGGCGACGTAGCCGCCGAGGCTGTGGCCGGCGACGACGACCCGTTGGCCTGGGGCGCCGTCCGCGACCGCGGCGGCCACGCTGGCCAGGGCACCATCCCACGTGAACGTCTCGGCACGCCGAGCACCATGGCCGGGTAGGTCCGGGGTGACGAGCTCGATGTCCGGCCCAAGCCGCTCGGCATACCCCCACCATTGGGCGGCGCTGAAGATCGACCCATGCACGAGGACGAGACGCACGGGAGGGGGCACGCCCCCCATTGTCGCCCCCTATCGTGGGTGGCATGCGCGCCCTCGTCCGTGTCGATGATCTCGCCCGGGACCTCACAAGCCAGGTCCTGCACGTGCTCGACGTGCAGTACGCGCTGATGGGACCGCCGAGCGAAGACCTGTATGCCGCGGAGCATCTCCCGGGTGCGCAGCACCTACCGATGGAGGGCGCCCTCGCCGGCCCGGCTGGCGCCGGCGGTCGCCACCCCCTCCCTGACCCGAACGAGTTGCAAGAAGCCTTGCGCCAGTTGGGCGTCGACGATGAGTCCCGCATCGTCGTCTACGACCAGCAGACCTCCCTCGCGGCCGCCCGCGCCTGGTGGGTCCTGCGTTGGGCCGGCCTGACCGACGTGCGCGTGCTCGACGGCGGCCTGGCCGCCTGGCGAGAGTCCGGGCACCCGACCACGACCGACGTCCCCACGCCCCGCCGGGGCACGGTGACGCTCCACCCGGGCGCGACGGCATTCCTCGATGACGTCGCAGCGGGCCACTGGGCGGGCTCCGGTCGACTCCTCGACGTCCGCACCCCCGAGCGTTACCGGGGCGAGGTCGAGCCCATCGACCCGATCGCTGGCCGGATCCCGGGGGCCATCAACCTCCCCATGGGGCTGATGATGCAGGCTGACGGCACCTTCCGGACGCCGGAGGAGATCAGGAATGCCGCCGCCGGCGCCGGGATCGACCTCACCTCGCCGGTCGGCACCTCGTGCGGATCCGGCATCACCGCCGCCCAGATGGTCCTGGCCCTGCATGAGGCCGGGATCGACGCAGTGCCCTACATCGGCTCGTGGAGTGCCTGGATCACCGATCCGGACCGGCCGATCGCCCGGGGTTAGGCGCCCGCACAACCCGTCCTAGGGAGACAGGCTCGGCAGCGGTCCCCAATACGACCCCGGCGGAGCAATCAACCGAGCAACCCGATAGATCGACCCATCGATGACGTTCCACCCCAAAATCTGCCCGGCCTCGTCCGTCGCTGACAACCCGAAGAGCAGGACGGCACCGGGCGCCCACCCCAAGGCCGTCGCTGATGAGGACTCACTCGCCTCGTTGAGGTCCTGCCTCGCCGGCACGAGCAGCGAGCTGCGCGCGGAGACATCCCAGGAGACGGCATACAGGCCCCTGGTCGCTCCCCCGACGAGCCCAGGGTTGGAGATCGTCACGCTGGCGGCGGCCCACCCCTGCGTGTTGACCGTCGTGGATCCGAGGACCGCGCCGATCGGACCTGGCGGCTCCCGGCCACCGTTGACGACGCCGTTGCTGTCGATCTCGAAGAGCGAGAGCGTGTCGGAGACCATCCCCAACTTCTTGCGGCCATAGCCCGCTGCCCCGCCGACCGGCGTGAACGTCTGGGCGACCGGGTCCACGCGCAGGGTCTGGACCGCGGTGACGACCATGAACCACCGCCCGCCCGTGGACCAGCCCCCGTCGACGGCCTCCGCCTCGACCAGGTCGACCGAGGTGCTCACGCCCGTGGCGGGCTCGACGAACGTGACACTGTGAGCGGAGAGCAGCGCGACCCGCCGCCGGTCGTCGTCGATAAGGCGGGTGCTGCGCAGGAGCCGCTCGTCCTGGGGGTGGGGCAGGGACAGCGTGTCCAGCGCGACGTAGGGCGGATCGTGTGAGGGGATGTGCAGTACGGGGAGGTGCCCGCCCTCGGGGTCCGGGTAGAGGAACAGCGCGCGGATGGATCCGGGGGCCGTGCCCATCTGAGACAAGGGCACGGCGTCAGTGATGTCGCTGAGCCCCCAGGTCGCAGGGATCGCGGTGTCCACCAACGCATCGGGCAACACGGGCAGGTCGGCGAAGTCGCTGGCGGCAGGGAGGGTGTGGAGCGTGAGGCGGGAGCCAGAGGCACTGGCGCTCCCGTCGTCGGCTGGCCCCCAGGCCTGCTCTCCTCCCACACGGGCGGCGACAGCGATGGCCGCGGCGATGCCACCCACCCCACCGGCGAGCAGGACGCGCCGACGCACCGTTGATCGGCGGATCCGATGGAGAGCCTGGTCCACGACGCCCGCTCCGCTCAGCTCCGCGGCGGCATCGCGCATGAGGATCTCGACCGGCGAATAGATGCGCTGCTCGTCGAGGCGGCGACGGATGGTGTCCTGCGTGCGTTCGAGTGGTTGCACCTGGGCACCGTCGACAGAGGCATACGCGTCAGCCGACGAGGCGTCCTGCAGGCACGTCGCGGCGATCAGGGCCCGGTCGGCCGGCGCCAGCTCCCGCAGCGCCCGCGTGAGTGCGTCCGCAGGTCTGGTGGTCTCGCTGGGCTGCTCCGCCGAGTCGATCGCGGTACCTGAGGACGGGTGAATGCCGCCGCCCCGCTCCGGTTGCCGGGCTAGGGCCAGGGCCTGCCGCACGGTCGCCTGACGCACATTGCGCACCGGCCGGTCCTCACTCCACTCGTGCCAGCTCTCGTGTGCCTGCACGACGGTGCGGATCGTGGCCTCGATGGCCAACTCCTCGTTGCCGAGGATCACCCAAGAGACAGCGACAGACTCGTCGACGAGGGCATCGAGGTACCCGTCGAACTCAGGTCTGTCTGCACGCATGCCCCATTCTGGCCCGCTGTTGAGGTCGGGGGCGGACCCGTCCGAACGAGGCCACCGAGCATGCCCTTGACGCGCTGCTGGAGACCGCGTGGGCGTCGCGACGCGACGCTGCTCGTCGCGACGCGACGCTGCTCAGGCGCCCAGGAGGCGCTGCGCCAGCCAGCCCTGCACGTGGTCCAGCCCGATCCGCTCCTGACGCATAGAGTCGCGCTCGCGAATCGTGACGGCCTGGTCCTGCAACGTGTCGAAGTCGACGGTGATGCAGTAGGGCGTGCCGACCTCGTCCTGACGCCGATAGCGCTTGCCGATCGCCTGGCTGTCGTCGAAGTCGACGTTCCAGAACTTGCGCAGCTGGGCCGCCAGGTCACGCGCCTTGGGCGAGAGGTCCTCGTTGCGGGACAGGGGAAGCACTGCCGCCTTGACCGGTGCCAGGCGGTGGTCCAGGCGCAGGACGACGCGCTTGTCGACGCCGCCCTTGGCATTGGGCGCTTCGTCCTCGGCGTAGGCGTCGACGAGGAAGGTCATCAGCGAGCGCGACAGACCGGCCGCCGGCTCGATGACATACGGCGTGTACTTGGTGCCGGTCGTCTGGTCGTAGTAGACCAGGTCGGTGCCCGAGTGCTTGCTGTGGGTGCCGAGGTCGAAGTCCGTGCGGTTGGCAATACCCTCGAGCTCGCCCCACTCGCTGCCGGCGAAGTTGAAGCGGTACTCAATGTCGACGGTGCGCTTGGAGTAGTGGGAGAGCTTCTCGGCGGGGTGTTCGTAGAGCCGCAGGTTGTCGGGGTTGATGCCGAGGTCGACGTACCAGCGAGTGCGCTCGTCGATCCAGTACTGGTGCCAGTCCTCGTCCTCACCGGGCTTGACGAAGAACTCCATCTCCATCTGCTCGAACTCGCGCGTGCGGAAGATGAAGTTGCCCGGGGTGATTTCGTTGCGGAAGCTCTTGCCGGTCTGGGCGATCCCGAACGGCGGCTTCTTGCGCGAGGACCCGAGCACGTTGAGGAAGTTGACGAAGATGCCCTGGGCCGTCTCGGGGCGCAGGTAGTGCAGTCCGGATTCGTCGTCGACGACGCCGAGATAGGTCTTGAGCATCATGTTGAACTCGCGCGGCTCGGTCCACTGGCCCCGGGTGCCGCAGTGCGGGCAGACGATGACGTCCAGCGCGATCGTGTCGGGGTCGAGCTCCTTGCCCTTCTTGGCCTCCTTGTCAGCGATGGCCTCTTGGAGGTGGTCAAGCCGGAACCGCTTGTGGCACGACAGGCACTCGATCAGGGGGTCGCTGAACTCGCCCACGTGACCGCTGGCCACCCACACCTGGCGCGGCAGGATGATCGAGGAGTCCAGGCCGACCACGTCATCGCGCTCATGGACCATCGCCTTCCACCACTGGCGACGGATGTTCTCTTTGAGCTCCACGCCGAGCGGTCCGTAGTCCCAGGCCGACCGCGTCCCGCCGTAGATGTCACCGCTGGGGAAGACGAAGCCTCGGCGCTTGCAGAGGGACACAACGGTTTCGACGGTGTTGGTGGGTGCAGCCATGGGCGCAAGGCTATCTGGGCACGTGCGGCCCTCCCGAATCGGCCGCATCCCCATCGGTTCGAGGTATTCGACGCGTCCGACGAGTGCGCGACATACCTCGAACGGATGGAGCCGTAGGCTTGAGTCCCGTGTCGAGTCTTCGCGAGTCCATCGAACAGGCCAGCCTCGGTGCCGTGACGGCCCTGGCCCGCCTGCCCCGCCTCGTGCCCTTCCTCGGGGTCCTGGTGCTCATGGTGGCCGGCATCGCCGTGCCCGGTTGGGGATGGATCTTCTTGGCGGTCGTGACGGTGTTCCTGGCGTGGCTGCTCTATCTCGGGTGGCCGCGGATCTCCACGAGCGAGCGGCTCATGCGCGTCGCCGCCACCGTCCTCGTCGGCGGGATCACCCTGGTGAGGGCGTTCCCCGCAGCCTGACCCCACGACGTCCCGGAACCGGACGTTCGGACCGCACCCTGGACCGGTTTTGACAATGGTTCTCAACTCATATGAGAATCATTCTCATGAAGCTTCGCCATCGTCACGTCGCTGGACTGATTCCGCTCGCCGCCCTTGCCTTGACGGGCTGCGCCACCGACTCCGAAACGTCCACTGCCGGCACTGCTGACGCGCCCACCCTCTCGGTGACGGCCTCGTTTGCCGTCCTGCAGGAGGCAGTCCAGCGCGTCGGCGGCAATCACGTCACGGTGACCGGGCTGACCCCTCCGGGAGCCGAGCCCCACGATCTCGAGCTCACCCCCAAGGCCGTGGCGGGGCTGCAGGACGCGTCCCTCGTCGTTTACCTCCATGGCTTCCAGCCCGCCGTCGACGATGCCGTCGCCTCACTGCCGGCCACGGCGGCATTCGACGTCACCGACGATGCCCGCACGACCCTGACCGGAGTCGATGACGGCCACGACCACGGTGATACCGAGGCCACCGATCCGCATTTCTGGCTCGACCCGACGCGGTTGGCCGATGTCGCCACGGCCCTCGGCGAGCGCCTGGCCACGACCGATCCCAAGAACGCCACGGAGTACCGGTCGAATGCCGCGACGTATGCCGCGGAGCTCACTGCCCTCGACGACGAGTTCACGGCCGGCTTGGCACAGTGCGCCTCGACCGAGCTGGTGACCGGACATGCCGCCTTTGCCTATCTCGCCGACCGCTATCACTTGCACCAAGTGGCCGTGACCGGACTCTCTCCCGAGGCCGAGCCCACCGCCGCCGACCTCGCCGAAGTCGCGGCGCACGTGCGTGAGGCCGGTGTGCGCACGATCTACGCCGAGCCGTTGGTCAGTGCGGCCCTGGTCGAGACGCTGGCAAGGGAGACTGGAGTCGAGGTCCTCGTCCTGGACCCGGTGGAGGGCATCAACGACGCCTCGGCCGGGACCACGTACGGCGAGATCATGCAAGCCAATCTGGCAACGCTGCGCACGGGACAGGAGTGCAGGTGACGATCCTGATCGAGGCTCGCTGCGCGAGCTTCGGCTACGACGACGTCCCCGTGGTCGTGGATGCGGACCTGAGCATCCACGACGGGGAGGTCGTCGCCCTGCTCGGGCCCAACGGGTCGGGCAAGTCAACGCTCGTCCGAGGGCTCCTCGGCTTGGTGCCCCTCCTGGATGGAGAGGTGCAACTTTGGGGCCAAGACCTGAACGTTGGCGGACCGCACCCGCGCCTCGGGTACGTTCCCCAACGGCACACGTTGGCTGCGGCTGTTCGCTCCACTGTCAAGGAGATCGTCGAGATGGGGCGGCTGCCCCAGCGCCCCTGGTGGCGACCTATGAGGCGGCTGGATCGCGACCTGGTGATGCGCGCGCTCACTGTCGTGGGCCTGGCCGATCGCGCGACGCACGAGGTCGCCACCCTGTCCGGCGGGCAGCAACGTCGGGTGCTCATCGCGCGCGCCCTCGCCGGTGAACCGGACGTCCTGGTCATGGATGAGCCGACCGCCGGGGTCGACGCCGCGAACCAGGTCGTGCTGGCCGAGGTCCTGCGTGGGCTCGCCCAGGACGGCACGGCCCTGCTCATCGTCACCCATGAACTCGATGCCCTCGAGGACATCGTCACGCGGATTGTCTGCCTGGATGGTGGCCGGATCGATTTCGATGGGACACCGGCGGCGTATGCCGCGCACCTCGCCACGAGCAGCGACCATGCCCACCCAGGCTCCGATCACCACCACCCGGACGATGCCGTCGCGCTCTCCCCTCCTGCGATCCTCGCCCCCGTCCCACTGACCACGTCGACGAACGAGCACCGCTGATGGAGATCCTCGAACTGGCCTTCATGCGCCAGGCCCTGCTCGCCGCCCTCCTCGTGGGTCTGGCCGCGCCCCTCGTGGGTGTCTTCCTCGTCCAGCGGCGGCTCTCCTTGATCGGGGACGGCCTGGGACACGTGGCCTTGGCCGGGGTCGCGGTGGGCGTCCTGACCGGGCAGGCGCCCGTGTGGACCGCGCTGATCGCGGCCATCCTTGCCGCCATCGCCATCGAGGTGATCCGGGTCCGCGGCCGCACCAGCGCGGATATTGCCTTGGCCGTGATGTTCTACGGAGGGATCGCTCTGGGCGTGGTCCTGATCTCTCGATCGACGTCCTCCCCCGCCAACCTCACCGGCTACCTCTTCGGGGCGATCCTGACCACCAGCCCTGCGGACCTGGTGGTTGTCGCAGCCCTGGCCACCGTGGTGCTCGTGGTGACGATCGTTCTGCGCCAACGACTTTTCGCCGTTGCCCAGGATGAGGAGTATGCCCGCGCCATGGGACTGCCCGTCGTCGCGCTCAACCTGGCGCTGGCAGCGCTCACCGCCGTCACGGTCGTGGTCTCCATGCGCATTGTCGGCCTCCTGCTCATCTCTGCCCTCATGATCCTGCCCAACGCCACGGCCCAGCTCATCGGGCGCAGCTTCGCCGGCACCATGGTGTGGGCCAGCATCTTCGGCGTCCTCAGCAGTGTGAGTGGCGTGTGGATCAGTTACTACGCGGCGACCCCCTCGGGCGGCACCATTGTCCTGGTCGCCATCGCGTGCTTCCTCGTCGCCAGTGCCTTGGGGGCGACCCTGCGTCGAGCTGCCAAGGCGCGGCACACCTCTGCCGAACGGCACACCCACGAGCATGGTCCCGGTTGCGGACACGCCCAGGTCTCCCACGGTGACCACATTGACTACCTCCATGACGGACATCGCCATGCGGCCCATGCCGATCATTGGGATGAGCACGCGGGCCACGCCGATCGCTCGGAAAGCGATGCCCGCGCGACCGACGAGCCCACGGCGACCCAGTCGGTCGGAGGGGTCCGATGAGCACGACAGCCCGCCGCCCGACCCGCCAGCGCACCGCCATCGCCGAGGCGCTCGCCTCCAACACCGAGTTCGCCTCGGCGCAGGAGATCCACGCCCGCCTGGACCAGGCCGGGTCGCCCGTGGGGCTCGCCACGGTCTATCGGAACCTGCAGGCGATGGCGACCGAGGGCGAGGTCGACGTGCTGCGTACTGATGACGGCGAGCTCGCCTATCGGGTCTGCGGCTCCGGCCATCATCACCACCTGGTGTGCCGCGAATGCGGTCGCACCGTCGAGGTGGAGGGCCCGACTGTCGAGCAGTGGGCCGCGACTGTGGCGGCCGAGCATGGCTATCGGGCCGTCACACACACGGTCGAGATCTTCGGGATCTGCTCGGCTCACTGAGCCACCGAGGAGGCCCTCGGGTGAGGTCAGTTGGGGCGGTCGATGGCTCCGCCAAAGCGCCGGTCGCGCGCGGCATACGTGGAGATCGCCGACCACAGATCCCGTCGGTCATAGTCCGGCCAGAGCCGATCCTGAAAGACCATCTCGGCATAGGCGCTCTGCCACAAAAGAAAGTTGCTCGTCCGCTGCTCACCTGAGGAGCGCACGAAAAGGTCGACATCGGGCATTGTCGGCTCGGGGAGGTAGCGGGCGATTGTTCGCTCGTCAACGGCGGACGCCTTGAGTCGCCCCTGGGCCACATCGAGGGCGATCGCGCGCGCGGCATCGCCGATCTCGGCCCGCCCGCCGTAGTTGACGCAGAAGTACAGCGTGAGACCGGTGTTGTTGCGGGTCATCTCCTGAGCAACCTCCAGCTCCTTGATGACCGAGCCCCAGAGCCGCGGCCGGCGCCCCACCCAGCGCATCCGCACCCCCCAGGAGTTGAGCTGATCTCGTCGACGGCGGATGACGTCACGGTTGAAGCCCATGAGGAAGCGGACCTCATCCGCCGACCTCTTCCAGTTCTCGGTGGAGAACGCGTAGGCGGACAGGTGGGGGACGCCGATCTCGATCGCGCCGGCCACGACGTCGAGAAGCGCCGCCTCGCCGGCCTCGTGACCCTTGGTCCGCGGCAGCCCGCGCTCGTTGGCCCAGCGGCCGTTGCCATCCATGACGACCGCAACGTGACGAGGGAGGAACTCCCCGGGGATCTGTGGCGGTCGCGCGCCGGACGGGTGCGCAAACGGCGCGGCATACGGGGCGGGCACAGTCACCGCTCCACCATACGGAGCGAGCGGACGCCGCGTTCCAGGTGCCATTGGAGGAATGCCGCCGTCAGGCCGCTGCCCTCGCGGCGATGCCGAGGATCCGACTCGCCGGCAACGACCCAGTCGCCGGCCAGCAGCCCCGCGAGGAGGCGCATGGTCTCTGGCGCGGGGGCAGCGGATCCTGGCGGGCGGCAACTGGGGCAGACGGATCCACCGGAGGCCACATGGAAGGCCCGGTGCGGTCCGAGGGCACCACACTTGGCGCAGTCGTGGAAGCTTGGCGCCCATCCCGCGATGGCCATCGCCCTGAGCAAATAGGCATCCAGGACCAGGCCCGGCTCGTGTGGGCCGTGCGCGAGCGAGCGGAGAGCGCCACCGAGCAGGAGGTACTGCTGGAGCGCCGGCTCACGCTCCTCGGTCAGCCGGTCACAGGTCTCCAGGACGGCACACGACGCCACCCACGCCTCGTAGTTGCGGGCCAGTTGGCCGCCCCACGCCTCCTTGGTCTCGACCTGCGTCACTGTGTCCAGATTGCGGCCCTCGTAACACTGGAGATCGACCAGCATGCCCGGCTCAAGACGCGCACCGAATCTGCTCTTGGTGCGCCGCACGCCCTTGGCGACGGTCCGCACCTTGCCGAGCCGGCGGCTCAGGGCGGTGATGATGCGATCGGCCTCACCCAACTTGTGGGTGCGCAGGACGATCGCCTCGTCGCGGTAGAGGGGCACCGACCCATTGTCGGTGCTGTGGCCGACATTGGCGCTGCGCCGGGCCGGAGCTGCCCGCCTCGTCTGCCAGCAGCCAGGGCGCACACACACCGGTTGCGGGCCCACAGCATCACACTGCCGAGCTGGCCGCCCACCAGTCTCCGATGATGTCGATCAGCAGATCGGGGTCCTCAAGGTGCGGGACATGACCTCCCTGCGGTAATTCGACATACGTCCAGTGCAGATGGCGCATCGCGACCGTCCGAGACGCCGCGGCGGGCACGACACGATCCTCGCGTGCGTGGACGATGAGGACCGGGACATCAATCTCCTGCAAGGTGGTGGCGAACCTGCGCCGGCCACGCAGGACTCGATGGACCGATCGGGCTGCCAGCGTGTAGGCGCGGTCAATGTCGCCGAAATCCTCTGGTCGTGACGTCCGCAGGCGCAGCAACTCACCGGTCCGCTCGACCACCCCCGAGGGTGCGCGCCGCGGGTCGGCGAAGACGCGGTCGAGGTATCCCCGCACGGTGACCTTGCTCGAGTGCGTGCTGTGGCTGCGGCGGGCCAATCCCTCGAGTATCCCGGTGGGCGTGTGCCAGGCACGTTCCCGAGCGATGCCGGGGCCGGCCTGGGTCCGCCGGTGGGGCAGCGTCGGCGCGAGCAGGACCAGGCTGTGCACGCGGCTCGCGTACGCCTGGGCTGCGAGGAGGCAGACCAAGGCCCCCATGCCGTGGCCGACCAGACGTACGGATCGGCCCACGACGGCGTCGACGAATCGGACGAGCAGGCGCGCCTGCTGCTCGACCCGGGATCCGCCCCCAACCGGCGACAGGCCAAATCCGCGCAGGTCCAGCGCATAGCCGACGCGATGGTCGACCAGGGCAGGCGCCACCTCGGACCAGTCCAGATGGGAGCCGCCCAACCCGTGGACGAACACCGCCGGGGGGACATCAGGTGCGGTCGACGCCTCACCCCAGCGCACCCAGTGGACCGGGCCGTCCAGGTCAGTGACGAAGCCCTCGGCGCCGATCGCCACGCTCGGTTGCCAGCGCGCCGGCGTGGTCCGCTGCGTCCCGATCTTGGGGCCCCGCGGGCGCGGGTCAGCCAACGCCGCCGGCTGCGGCGGCCCGGGGAGCAGCGGGAGCGCAGGCGCGACACACGGTTGAGGCATGCCTGACGCAGGGGGTGATCCAGCCACGTGGCACCATCCTTGGTTCGCGGCGGCGCAGGGGGACCGCCGCGGGCGACAGTGTGCCCAACCGGCCAGCCAACAGCAAGGCTCAGCCCAAGAGATTGCCAAGAAGGTTCTAAGGGAGATAGCGCATGGAGAGTGCCGCAAAACATGCTCACGGCTCGCTGAGGCCTCACAGACCGCCGGGGCCCAGGGGCGCGGCTCGCCGATCAAGGCGAGACCTGCGCTCCTGGATCCGCGAAACGTCCAGCCGGCGTCCGAGGGCTGCTGTGGTCAGGCGGCCTGTGCCTGGCCTAAGTACTTGCTCAGCAGCGATGGAGCCACGAAGGGTGCCGCGCTCCCCGCCGGGCGGGCAAGCCGATCGGCGACGACCCACATCGTGGCCGCGTCCAGCGGGAAGCCGATGTGGGCGCACCGCACCTCGACGTTCTCGTGCATGGGCCCCTCTTCGTCGTGGCAGGCATGGGGGTCGACGAAACCGTCATTGCGCGAGTAGATCGAGGTCGAGGGCACGCCGTACTCGCGGGTCGCGCGGTCAGTCACGTGCTCCATGAACTTGATGCGCTGGTCGGCCCGCGTCTGATCGCGTTGATGCGAGGGCGCCGGAGTGCCGAAGGTGATGACCTGACGCACTTGATCGCCATGGCTGGCTGCCAGGTGGCGCGCGAAGACTCCGCCCATACTCCAGCCGACGATGCTGACCGGGCCGCCGGTCTCCTCGGCGAATGCCGCGAGGGTCCGGGGCAACTCGCGCAGCACTTCGCGCGTGGGGCCGACATTGCGGCCGAGATCCCAGCCGCGCACAACGTAGCCCCGATTGGTGAGGAAACCCCTCATCGGTCGGGTGAAGCCGTCACCGGTCAGCATGCCCGGGAGGACCAGGACGCCGTGCCCGTCGCCCATCGGCGCCTTGCGCAGCATGGGTGCCGCGGCGAGCAGCATGAGCGCATCCAAGGCGGCTCGGGGATGCTCGGTCACGAGCAGCGTGGTCCGGCCGTTTGACTCACCATCCTCGCCCTTCTCCGGGCGCAAGGCACTGACCGCCTGGACGACATTTCTCAACGACTGCAGCTTCTCTAGTTTCTCGCGCATCGGCGAACCTCGATCTCGGTTGGGGCAGGATCTCTGGGATCCCCCGAATGAGTACCTCTCGCTCTCGCCATGATGCCCACCCCCGGCGTGCCCATCAAGCACAAAACGCTTGATACACCACGCATCTCACCAGTAGACCATGGAGCGTCTCACGATGCCATCAGTACTTGACGCCGGATTCAGAAAGTGCATCTATCGCATATTTGTTCGATCATGACGTAGCCTGGGCGCATGAACAGCCTGCAGGGCTCGCTGCTCGACCTCGACGCCTCTCTGGAGGTGCGCCCCCTGGCCGGCCACGTCAGGCGCCTCTGCCTGGACGCGCGGTCGTGGCTGGACGTGCGCCCCGGCTGGGTCGGGGGATCCGATGAGCTGTTCGACGCTCTCGCGCGCGACGTCCCGTGGAGGGCCGAGCAACGTCCGATGTACGACGCCGTCGTGGATGTGCCCCGACTCGTCTGCTTCTATGGCGAGCGCGATCCCCTCCCCCATCCGCTGTTGGACCGATGTCGCGACGCCCTCAGCGCGCACTATCGGCAGGAGTTGGGTGAGCCCTTCCTCACCTGCGGTCTGTGCCTCTACCGCGACGGTTCAGATTCTGTGGCGTGGCACGGTGATCGGATTGGGCGGAGCCGATCGAGCGACACGATGGTCGCGATCCTGTCTGTCGGTGCTCCGCGGACCTTGGCTCTGCGGCCCAACGGTGGGCGCACGGCGCACCGTTTCGGTTTGGGTCATGGCGATCTCGTCGTGATGGGTGGCGCCTGCCAGCGCGAATGGGAGCATGCCGTGCCCAAGACCAAGCAGCGGGTTGGACCTCGACTGTCGATCCAGTTCCGCGTGCGCGGCGTCCTCTAACGATCGAGCTCCGCAGGGACCACTCAGCCGCGGATGCTGGCGATCCGGAATTCGACCACGCGCCGCACCAGGCCGAGCGGGAGCGCCTGATCGTGGGGAAACTGGACTGATCCCTTGCCCTGCTTGTACGCGGCGAACTCCTGGGCGAAGGCCTCGTGCCCGTTGGGGGTGGCGTAGAACCCCGTATGCCGCGGGTAGCCGGCGAAATACACCAGCGGTTTGCGGTCGAGCTTGTAGCCCGGCATCCCGTAGAACATGCCCTCGACCGCCTCCGGGGCGGCCTCGCGAATCGTGGAACGCATGGCGTCAAGCCGCTCCCGCAACTCACCCTCGAACTCTGCGAGGTATTCCTCGACGGTCGCGGCCATTTGCCGAACGATACGCCGCCTGGCTCCGTCTCGAAGGGCCCAGCCAAGGCGGCCCGGACCCATAGGTGGGGCACAGCAGCGGCACAGCACATCCGCCGCAAGGAATTCGTAGTGTTCAGGGCATCACCCATCGCACGACCGAACAAGGAGCATCGCTGATGACCAGCAGTAACCCGGGACCGACCTACGAGGGACGGCCGCTCCCGAGACCCGATGAGGAGCTCGTCGACCAGGGGTTGGCCTTCGACCTGGGCACCCTCTTCGACCGCCGCCGCGCGCTGCAGGTGTTCGGCGTCGGCATCGCCGGCGCCGGTTTGGCCGCATGCGGTTCGGGATCCTCGACCGCCACGACGTCGACCTCGGCCACCGCCACCGCCAGCGCGTCCGCCAGCGCATCGGCATCGGCGAGCGCCGTCGGCGACCTCACCGAGATCCCGGACGAGACCGCTGGCCCCTACCCCGGCGATGGCTCCAACGGAGCCGACGTTCTTGAGCAGAGCGGAGTGGTCCGTCAGGACATCCGGTCCAGCTTCGGGTCGGCGTCGGGGACCGCGACCGGCGTCCCCATGACGCTGGAACTGACGATCCTCGACATCGCGGGCGGCGGTGCTCCCATGGTCGGTGCGGCCGTGTATGTGTGGCATTGCACGGCCGACGGGAACTACTCGATGTACTCGCAATCCGTCGTCAACGAGAACTTCCTGCGGGGCGTCCAGATCACCGATGGGAGCGGTGTGGTCAGCTTCACGAGCATCTTCCCGGGCTGCTACTCCGGCCGGTGGCCGCACATCCACTTCGAGGTCTACCCCGACGAGGCCAGCATTACGGACTCGACGAACAACATCGGCACCTCCCAGGTGGCGTTGCCGCAGAACGCCTGTGAGGCGGTCTATGCCACCGACGGCTACTCCTCATCCCCGGGCAACCTGGCCCAGTTGACCCTGGCGACGGACAACGTCTTCGGCGACGACGGCGGCATTCACCAGATCGGTGCGGCGACCGGGGACACCGCCGCGGGCTACACCGTCAAGCTCACCGTGCCGATCGACACCGCGACGGCCGTCACCGCCGGATCCATGGCCGGCGGCGGCGACGGAGCTCCTCCGGCACCGCCCAGCTGACCGACCGTGAGGGCGTCAGGTGCCCGCCCAGCCGCGGGCACCTGACGTCGCCACCGACGCAGACGCCACCACGACTGCCCGGCCCAGGGCGCCGGGCAGGTCCGCCAGGCCGTGCCAGGCCAGCTCGGCCAACAGCGCCCCATGCAGGACATCCCCAGCACCCAGAGTGTCGACGACGGCCACCTCCGGCACCGCGACCATGCCACCGGTCCCTGAGGCCGAACGCCACGTGACTGGGTCGGCCCCCGCCGAGCGGGCCACCCAACTGGGCCCCAAGGCGAGGAGGCTGTCGAGCACATCAGCGGCCAGTGCGGCATTCGGAAGCCGGAAGTCGGCAGAGACGACGGCGACATCGACCAGGGCCAGGAGTGTTTCCAGCCCGGGCTTCCAGGACCCACCGTCGAGCAAGACCGGAATGCCGCGCCGTTGCGCGGCGCGGGCCACCGCGAGCGCGATCGGCAGGTGGTGTCCATCGACCAGGACCGCCGCGACCCCGTCGAGCCAGGACTGCGCAACGGTGTCAGCGTCGACGGCGTACCCATCGACGCCAACAGCGTTGCGCGACACCACCGCCCGCTCCCCCGTGTCTGCGATCACGAGCACCGTTGACATCGGAGGCGTGAAGCCGGGAGCAGCCACGTCCACTAGGCCGACCCCGGCCGACTCGAGGTCACGCAGGACCTGGTTGGCCAGCGGGTCGCTGCCGACAGCCGACACCAACGTGGTCCGCACGCCGAGGGCGGCGGCGGTGGCGGCGGCATTCAACGCCGGGCCTCCCGCCGCCACCTCGGTCGAGGCAGCCACGATCTTGTCGTTGCTCCGCGGAATGGCCTCGACGACGTGGACGATGTCGAGCGTGGCCAGCCCGCAGGCCAGGGCCGCTGGGATCAGGGACCGCCGCCCGGTCGGCTCACCGTCGGCTCCGGTAGCGCGTCCCGGTCGGCCCGGTTGAGCGCGGACATGATCGCCCGCAGGGAGGCCTTGACGATCGACTCGTGCAGGCCGACTCCCCACAGGACCCGCTCTCCCACCGCGCATTCCACGTAGGCCGCGGCGCGGGCGTCGCCACCGGCGGACAGCGCATGCTCGGCATAGTCCAGGACGCGCACATCGACCCCGATGCTCGACAGGGCGTTGATGAACGCGGCGATAGGGCCGTTGCCCTCGCCGTGGATCTCCACCTCACGTCCGGCGTCGCGAATGATCGAGTCAATGTGGTCGGCGCCCTCGTCGCTGCCGGTGATCGTCGAACGAACGGGGAAGAACCGCCCCCACTGGGACGGGGCCTGGTCGCTGTGGAGGTACTCGTCGCTGAACATGGCCCAGATCTCGTCGGCGGTGAGCTCGCCGCCGACCTCGTCGGTGCGCTTTTGGACCACGTGGCTGAACTCGACCTGGAGCCGGCGCGGCAGGTCCAGGCCGTGCTCGGCCTTGAGCAGGTAGGACACGCCACCCTTGCCCGACTGCGAGTTGACGCGGACGACGGCCTCGTAAGAGCGGCCGATGTCGTGCGGGTCGATTGGCAGGTAGGGCACGCCCCAGTCGATGTGGTCGATGTCAGTGCCGGCGCTCGCCGAGCGGGCCGCCATGTCGTCCAAGCCCTTCTTGATGGCGTCCTGGTGGGAGCCGGAGAAGGCGGTGTAGACCAGGTCCCCACCCCACGGGTGACGCTCGTGCACGGGGAGCTGGTTGCAGTGCTCGACCGTGCGCCGGATCTCAGCCATGTCGGAGAAGTCGATCATCGGGTCGATGCCCTGCGAGAACAGGTTCATACCCAAGGTGACCAGGCAGACGTTGCCGGTGCGCTCCCCGTTGCCGAACAGACAGCCTTCGATCCGGTCGGCGCCGGCGAGATAGCCGAGCTCCGCGGCGGCCACTCCCTCACCTCGGTCGTTGTGCGGGTGCAGCGACACCATGACGCTGTCGCGCCGATCCAGGTGCCGGATCATCCACTCGATCGAGTCGGCATACACATTGGGCGTGGCCATCTCCACCGTCGCCGGCAGGTTGATGATCATCTTGTGGTCCGGCGTCGGGTCGATGACGTCGATGACGGCATTGCAGACCTCGACGGCGAACTCGAGCTCGGTCCCGGTGTAGGACTCCGGTGAGTACTCGTAGTACACGTCCGTCTCGGGGACCGTCTCCTCGAGCTTGCGGCACAGCCGCGCACCCTGCAGAGCGATGTCGATGATGCCCTCCTTGGGCAGGTTGAACACGACCCGCCGCTGGAGCACCGAGGTGGAGTTGTAGAAGTGGACGATCGCCGTCTTAGCGCCCTTGATCGCGTCGAAGGTGCGCTCGATGAGGTGGTCACGGCACTGCGTGAGGACCTGGATCGTCACGTCATCGGGGATGTGTCCACCCTCGACGAGCTCGCGCACGAAGTTGAAGTCGGTCTCGCTGGCACTGGGGAAACCGACCTCGATCTCCTTGTAGCCCATCCGGACCAGGAGCTTGAACATCCGCATTTTGCGCTCGGAGTCCATCGGGTCGATGAGCGCCTGGTTACCGTCGCGCAGGTCGACCGCGCACCAACGCGGCGCCGTGGTCATGAGCTTGTCGGGCCAGGTCCGATCGGGGAGGTGGACATCGATCTGGCGGTCGAACGGGACGTACTTCTGGGTCGGCATGCCCGAGGGCTGCTGGGGATGGATCACTGCTCTCTGCCTTCGTCTCTCATCGGGGGCTCAGCCGGACATAGCGAACTCCGCGACGAGGGGCGGCCGATTCAGGCCCCGCCGCGGCGACGAAGGAGGAGGAGTCCACGCATGATGTGATCCAGTATGCCGTGTCGGCGCGGCGAGCCCAACCCCGTCCCAACGACTCGGCGGGGAAGCGGTTCTCCGAGGGTGGGCGGCTTTGACGTGAGGCGGACCTCGGCGATGCGCTCGGCGTGGGGCCCGGCGTGGGGCCCGGCGTCGTGCAAGATCGTCGGCATGCGAGTTCTGCTCTTGGGCGCTACCGGCATGGTCGGACAAGGCGTATTGCGTGAGTGCCTCCTGGATGACCGGGTCACCTCTGTGGTCACGATCAGCCGTACCCCGGTGGCGCAGCTCAGCCCCAAACTGGAGCAGGTACTCCTGGCTGACCTTGCCGAGGTGGGTTCATCAACGCCAGCCATCGAGGCACTGGCAGGGGTTGATGCGGTGTTCTATGCCTTGGGAGTGTCCTCCGTCGGCATGGACGAGCAGGCCTACGCCGCCGTGACCTATGACTTGGCCATGGCGCTCGGGCAGGCCATCCGGACGCATGCCGGTCAGGACGTGCGTTTCATCTACGTCTCCGGCTCCGGGACCGACGCCACCGAAGGTGGTCGCACGATGTGGGCGCGGGTCAAGGGCCGCACGGAGAATGACCTGCGCGCCATGTTCCCGCAGGCGGTCATGTTCCGCCCGGGCGCGATCCAGCCCATGCACGGGGAGCGGACCAAGTCGGTGTGGATCGACCGGGTGTATGCCGCGAGCAGGCCTCTCATGCCGATCCTGCGACGGATCGCGGGCTCATCGATCAACGACACCGAGAGCATCGGGCGCGCCATGATCGCCGTCGCGACAGGTGACCTGCCCCCCGCCCTGGACGACCTCGCCATCTTCACCCCCTCGGACATCACTCTCGCGGCGGGTTCACCGGCCCAGTAGCGCGCCACGGCTGGACCGCCGGCTGACGGGGCGGCCCAGCACGGGGCAGGCCTCGACTCCCGGACTGTTCCTGACCCCGCCGCACTCGGGCCGCCATGGTGCCCACGAACGACGTCCGGACCCGCCGCACGAGCGAACCTGTGAATTTCCCGCCTTTGGCCGCAAGGTGCACTACGTTGTGGCCCGGCCCACGGAAAAATTTGTGAAGGGAGTCACATTGAGCATCCCGATCAGGGAGCAACTTCGACGGCGCAAGCCGATCGTCTTCCAACAGACGCATCACCAGGGCGAGGAACTCGCTCGGAACCTCACCACATTCCAACTCATGATGTTCGGTGTCGGCGCCACAGTCGGCACGGGCATCTTCTTCGTCCTGAGCGAGTCAGTCCCTGAGGCGGGGCCTGCGGTCATCGTCAGCTTCCTCATCGCCGGGCTCGCCGCCGGCCTGTCGGCCTTGTGCTACGCCGAGGTGGCCAGCGCCATCCCGGTGTCCGGGTCGACCTACTCCTACGCGTATCACGGCATGGGTGAACTCGTTGCGGTCATCATCGCCGGGTGCGTGTTGCTCGAGTACGGCGTGGCGACTGCGGCAGTCGCGGTCGGCTGGAGCGGCTACTTCAACGAGTTGCTGCATTCCACCATCGGAGTCACGCTCCCCACGAGCCTGTCGACATCCTTCGTCAGCGGCTCGGACGGCGTGGCCACGGGGGGACTCATCAACCTGCCCGCCGTCGTCCTGGTCTTCCTCTGCATGTTCCTCCTCCTGCGGGGCGCCACCGAGTCGGCCAAGGTCAACGCGATCATGGTGCTCATCAAGCTCGGGGTGCTCGTCCTGTTCGTCGTGATCGGCTTGACGGCATTCGACGGCACACACTTCGGCAACTTCTTCGGCTCAGGCATCGGTGGCATCACGGCAGCGGCCGGGACAATCTTCTTCTCGTTCATCGGTCTGGATGCGGTCGCCACCGCTGGCGAGGAGGTCAAGGACCCCCAGCGGGCTCTGCCCCGCGCCATCATCGGGGCCCTCATCATCGTCACCAGCGTGTATGTGCTGGTGGCGCTGGCTGGTGTGGCCGCCAAGGAGACGGCGTGGTTCGAGACCGACGATGCCCAGAATGCCGGGCTCTCGCAGATCCTCAACGACATCACCGGCACGACCATTTGGGGCACCGTCCTGGCCGCGGGTGCGGTCATCTCGATCTTCTCGGTCACCTTGGTGACCCTCTACGGCCAGACCCGCATCCTGTTCGCTATCGGTCGCGACGGGCTCATCTCGCGCAAATTCACCGAGGTCAGCCCGCGGACGATGTCGCCCAACTTCAACACGGTCGTCGTCTCGATCGTGGTCGCGATCATCGCCGGGTTCGTCCCCTCGGACTATCTATGGGACACCGTGTCGATCGGCACTCTCGTCGCCTTCTCGGTGGTGGCGATCGGCGTCATGGTGTTGCGCCGCACCCACCCCAACCTTGAGCGTCCCTTCAAGATCCCCGGCTACCCCATCACCCCCATCCTCACCGTCGCGGCGTGCGTGTGGATCCTTATCGAGCTGCCGATGATCACCTGGGTGATCTTCCTTATCTGGATTGTCATCGTGCTGGCCTTCTACTTCGCCTACAGCCGATCGCACGCCACCCTCAACACCTACGTCGACCCTGAGGAGATCGCCGAGCCGGGCGGACGACGCCTGAGGGAGGACGAGCGGTGACCTATCTCGTCGGTTACAGCCCTCACAAGGACGACACCTGCGCCTTGTCGTTGGCCGTCCAGCTGGCCCGGTCCGAGTCCGACACCGTGCACGCCGTGACCGTCGTCCCGAAAGGCTGGGCGACGTCGGCGGGCTCCCGGAACGACGGCGAGTTCGCGACCTGGGCGCACAACGAGGGCGAGGCGAGCGCCAAGGAGGCCCTCGCGTTCCTCGCGGAACAGCCGGACATTGCGGGCGCAGCATCATGGGTGACTGCGCGGTCCGCTCCCGCCGCCCTGCTGGAGCAGGTCGAGGCGCTCGAAGCCTCGATCCTCATCGTCGGGTCGGGCGTCGAGGGCCCCGAGGGCAAGGTCACTGTCACCTCCAAGACCGACCGGCTGCTGCACTCCTCCGATATCCCCGTCGCGATTGCACCCCGGGGCTACTGCCCACCGGCCGGGTCCAAGGTCGAAAGCGTCACCGTCGCCTTCCGCGATGACGATCAAACCTGGAAGCTGCTCGACCGGGTCGCGGAGATTGCGCGCCGGACCGGCGCCAAGCTCCGCTTGGTGACGATCGCCCTGCAGCACAAGGCCATGGTCACCTCGGCCGTGCGTGGGTTCGAGGAGCTGGTGTTCGAGGAGGTTCGCGAGCAGGCCCAGGCCGCCCAGGATGAGGCCGTGGCTCACCTCTCCGAGAACGGCTTTGCTGCAGGGGACATCGAGACGCTCATCGTCGAAGGGTCGTCGTGGGGCGAGGCCATGGAGCAGGTCTCTTGGTATGAGGGCGATGTGCTCGTCGTTGGGTCGTCCTCGACGCACCCCCTGACCCAGGTGTTCCTTGGGTCGAGCGCCGCCAAGATCGTGCGTAACTCACCGGTGCCGGTCATCGTCGTGCCCTAGGTCGACCACCACCGAATGCCGCAGGTGCCGGATCAGCGACCATTGCTGACCCGGCACCTGCGCCGCGTTTGAGTGCTGCTCCCGACGAGTTCTTCGCCAGAGATCGCGCGAGCCCAGCGCGGGCCCTAGCGTGCTCACCACGCGGGATATCGCAGGGCCCGAGAGGAGGGGGCGACGGTGAAGTTCCCCATCACGCGACCACGGTCACTGATCTCGGTCAAGACGCTCGCCGCAGACGTCAAGGCCGCACTGGTGCTCGGCGTCGAAGGCGTACCGGACAACTTGTCATCTGGTGTTCTCGCGGGGATCAACCCGGTCGCCGCGGTCTATGCCGGGATCTTCGGCGTCGCCGGCGCCGCGCTGTTCACCAGCTCCGCGCTGATGCCGGTGCAGGCCACAGGCGCGATGTCAATCATCGTGCGCGACACCGGAGTCGGGACGATGGCCAACCCCACCGGCGCCTTGGCCACCTTGACGCTACTCACCGGGCTGTTCATGATCATTGCCGGAGTCCTGCGGGGCGGGCGAATCACCCGCTTTGTCTCGCAGTCGGTGACCACGGGCTTCCTGGCGGCAGTCGGCATCAACATCATCCTCGGCCAGTTCGGCGACCTCACGCTCTACCAGGCAGACGGTGGGCGGGTGGCCCGATCCATCGAAACCCTGCTCCACGTCGGCGAGTGGTCCTGGGTGCCACTGATCCTCGGTGCGGCCACCGCCGCGCTCATCGTGGTCCTGCGCCGGACCCGCCTCGGGGGGTTGAGCTACGTGGCGGCCATCATCGTCGCCTGGCTCGCGGCATTCCAGATCAACCGCAGTGGAGGCTCCCTCCCGCTGGTCCGCGACATCGCTCAGGTGCCCTCGGGGCTGCCCTTGCCCATCCTGCCGGACCTCAGCACGGTCGTCGACCTGCTCCTGCCGGCGCTGTCCCTGGCCTTCGTCGGCCTCGTTCAGGGAGCCGGGGTGGCCCGATCCGTCGAGAATCCCGACGGGTCGCGTCCGGACCCCTCGCAGGATTTCATCGGGCAGGGCGCTGGCAACATCGCCTCAGGGCTGATGCGCGGAATGCCCGTGGGCGGATCCGCCTCAGCCACCGTCCTCATGACGACGGCAGGCGCTCGTAGTCGCGGCGCGCTGTTTCTTACAGCCATCGTCATGGCGGTCCTCATCGTCGCGCTCTCACCCCTGGTCGCCTTGGTGCCGCTGTCCGGGCTTGCGGGCATGCTGCTGGTCGTGGGCGTGGACACGATCCCGATCGACAGGCTCCGACGCAGCCTGTCGATCGGGACCGTCCCGATGACCGTGACCGCCACGACCTTCGTCCTCACGCTGCTGATCCCACTGCAGTTCGCCGTGCTCGTGGGGGTGGGGGTCTCGATCATGCTCTTTGCTGTCGGAGAGGCCTCGCGCCTGGACCTGCGACAGATCACGATCACCGATGACGGGCCCGTCGAGGTGGCTCCGCCGGCGACCTTGGGTGCCCGCGAAGTTGTCATCATCCAGCCGTACGGAACCATGTTCTTCGCCTCCGCTGACCGGCTGGTCGAGCAATTGCCCGCCGTGACCCCGCAGTCGACCGACTCGGTCCTGATTCTGCGCCTGCGCGGGGAGCAGTCCCCCAGCGCAACCCTCATCGACTCCCTGGCCGCCTATGCCCGGAGCCTGAGTGCCGTGGGCAGCCGAATTGTCGTGGTCACCACCAGCGAGGAGTTGGTCGCGAATCTGGCCGTGACCGAGATCGTGGCCGATGGCTCGGTCGCCCAGACCTACCTCGGAAACCGGTATCTCGGAGCGACGGTCCGTCGGGCCTACGACGATGCCGTGCAGTGGGTTGCCGAACGCCGCCCATGACGCTGCCCAGGCAGGGATCCTCCCGTGGGTGGAGGTGTCAGATCCGCGCGAGAGTGCGGATCTGACACCAGCCGGTCAGGAGGCGGCCGGGTCCCAGAGTCGGTGATAGGCGTTGATCGCCGGCTGCCCACCCAGGTGCGCGTAGAGCACGGTGGAATCCGCGGGAATGTCGCGCTCCGTGACCAGGTCGATGAGTCCGGCGAGTGACTTTCCCTCGTACACCGGGTCGGTGATCATGGCCTCGAGCTGCGCGCCCGCGGCCATCGCCTCCATCGTCGACTCGACCGGGACGCCGTACAGCTCGCCGGCCCAGCCCTCGAGGATGGTGATCTCGTCGTCGCGCAGGTCGCGGCCGACCTCGATGAGCTCTGCGGTGTGCCGGGCGATACGCGCGACCTGGTCACGGGTCTGCTCCAGTGTCGCGGAGGCGTCGATCCCGATCACCCTGCGCGTGACCCCGGTCAGCTCCTCAAGGGCCGCAAAACCGGCGATCATGCCGGCGTGCGTCGAGCCGGTGACGGTACAGACGATGATCGTGTCGAAGAAGACCCCGAGGTCCTTCTCCTGCTGGGCGACCTCAAAGGCCCAGTTCGCGAAACCGAGCCCACCGAGCGGGTGCTCCGAGGCCCCAGCAGGGATCGCATAGGGCTTGCCCCCCGACGCCTCCACCTCGGCGAGCGCATCCTTCCAGGAGTCCCGAATGCCGATGTCGAAGCCGGCCGGGTCGAGACGCGAGTCGGCGCCCATCATGCGGGAGAGCAGGATGTTGCCAACCTTGTCGTTCATCGGGTCCTCCCAGGGAACCCAGTTCTCCTGGACGAGCCGACACTTCAAGCCGAGGTGGGCCGCCACAGCGGCCACCTGGCGGGTGTGGTTGGACTGGTAGCCGCCGATGGACACCAGGGTGTCCGCACCGCTCGCGAGAGCGTCCGGGACGATGTACTCGAGCTTGCGGACCTTATTGCCGCCGAAGGCCAGGCCACTGTTGACATCCTCACGCTTGGCCCAGACCGAGGCGCCGCCCAGGTGCTGGGTCAGTCGGGCGAGGTGGTGGACCGGGCTGGGCCCGAAGGTCAAGGGGTGACGGGCGAACTGGTCGAGCTTCATGGCGGATCTCCTTGTCGGGAACTACAGGTCGAGGATCGGGGCGAGGGTTTGCCAGGTCTGGAAGGACACGTCGGCAGCGGCGTCGACCTCGCCGGCCTCACAGAGCTTGACGAGATGCGCGTGCCGAGTGATCGACGAGCGGCCCATGACCGATGCGAAGCGCAGGCGTTCGAGGCGGCGCACGACGGGGGTGAACTGTTCGAGCACGGTGGCGACGGCGGCATTCCCACTGGTGTGCACGGGGATGGCGTGGAACTCATCGTCGGCCGCGAGCGCCCGATCGGCGTCCCCCGCGGTGATCGCCGCCGCGAACCGCTCGTTCGCCGCGCGCATCGCCTCGAAGTCATCAGCGGTCAGGAAGGGCACTGCCTCGGCGACGGCGAGCCGGTGCATGGCGGCGACGACCGACTGCGCTTGGCGGATGGCAGCGTGGTCGATCGGGGCGACGGTGGTCGAGCGGCCGGGCGCGGTGTGCACCAGCCCGGCCTCGCCGAGCCGGAGCAGGGCCTCCCGCACCGGCGTCCGACTGACCCCGAGCCACGTGGCCAACTCCTGGTCACGCAGCTGCTCCCCCGGCATGAACGTGCCGTCGACGATCGCGTCCCGCAACCGCGCATGCACGTTGTCGCGCAACAGCTCCCGACGTTGAGGCTCGACTCTCTCCGGGACTGGCATGCAATATATTGCAACTCACTGAACGATGCCTGTCAACCCCTTCGCGCCCCGTGGAGGCGCCTCGCATGTGCGAGCATCGCCCATATGGACCCGTCGGTCGACCTGCCCCCAGTCCTGCCCGATGCGCTGAGCACGCGCCCGCTCTCGCCGGCGGATCGCGTCCCCGCCTATGGCGTGTATGCCGCCGATGAGCTGGCCGACCTGGGCGAACGGTTCCTCGAGAAGGAGGATGTGGAGGCCGCTTGGTCCGTGCCAGGGTTCGACCCGGCGCGCCACACAGTGGGCGTCTTCACCGGGCCGGACCTCATCGGCGTGGCGGAGGTTTCGACCTCCGGCCACCGGGCCGAGGTCGCTGTCCTCCCCCACCACCGCGGGCAACTCATCGGGTCCTGGCTGGCGCAGTGGGTGCAGGCGCGGGCCCGCGAGCTGAGCGCCCCGGCCCTCAACCAGCTGGTTCCCGCGGAGTCGAGCGCGGCGCGCTTCCTCCAAGCCCGCGGCTACGCAGAGACTTACCGCGCCTGGGGCCTGACCCTGCCCGCAGGCGTCAGCGTCCCTGCGCGCGCCCTGCCGACGGGCTATCAGTTCGTCACCGGCGACACCGCAGAGCGGGCCCGGACCGCCCATTGGATCGTCGAGCGCGCCTTCGGTGAGTGGAACGGGCGCGAGCCGGAGTCCTTCGAGACCTGGGCCACCGGCACGGTTGCCCGCCCAGGCGCCCAACCGTGGCAACTGCGCCTGGTCCTGGACCCCTTCGGCTCTGCGGTGGCGACGGCATTCACCATCCTGGACAGCGTTGGCACCGCGTTTGTTCATCAGCTCGCGGTCGCCAAGGAACACCGCGGCCAGGGGATCGCTCAGGCCCTCCTCGTCGATGCCTTCGCGCGCGGCGCCGATCGTGGTGCGACACGCAGCGAGCTCGCGACCGACTCACGCACCGGCGCGCTCGACCTCTATCGCAAGGTCGGGATGGAGGTCACCACGACCTGGGTCAACCTTTCACTCCCGCTCTAGCAGGGTTGGGTGCGCGCGCCCGTGTCTCGGACGGTGCGCGCACCCAACGCGGGAGAATGCGTGTCAGCGGCGCTTGACGAGCTCCTCGGCGATCTGGACGGCATTGAGCGCCGCGCCCTTGCGCAGGTTGTCGCCGACGACGAACAGGACCAGCCCCTTACCGCCTGGTACCGCCTGGTCCTGGCGGATCCGCCCGACGAACACCTCGTCGCGGCCGGTCGCGTCCAGCGGGGTCGGGTGGTCGTGGAGGATCACGCCCGGCGCCCGGCGAAGCAGCGCGACCGCCTCGTCCGGCGTGATGGGCTCGTCGAACTCGGCGTGGATGGCCAGCGAGTGCCCTGAGAACACCGGGACGCGCACGCACGTGCCCGACACGCGCAGGTCGGGGATGTGCAGGATCTTGCGAGACTCATTGCGCAGCTTTTGCTCTTCGTCGGTCTCCAGGGAGCCGTCGTCGACGATGGACCCCGCAACGGGAACCACATTGAAGGCGATGGGTGCGACGTACTTGACCGGCTCCACGCGCGGGAGCGCGTCCCCCGAGCGGGCGAGGTCCTTAGGGTCGCCAGCGGCGTAGTCGGCGCGCACCTGCGAGTCGAGCTCGGTCAGCCCGGCGCCGCCGGAGCCGCTCACGGCCTGGTAGCTCGCGACGGTGAGGCGGACCAGCCCGGCCCGGTCGTGCAGCGGCTTGAGCACCGGCATCGCGGCCATGGTCGTGCAGTTGGGGTTGGCGACGATGCCTTTGGGGATGGTGGACAGGTCGTCAGCGTTGACCTCGGAGACCACGAGCGGCACGTCCGGGTCCTTGCGCCACGCACTGGAGTTGTCGATGACGGTTGCGCCGGCCGCGGCCACCTTGGGCGCCCACTCCAGGGAGGTCGAGCCCCCGTTGGAGAAGAGCGCGATGTCCAGGTCGGAGAAGTCGGCGGTCGCGGTGTCCTCGACGGTGATGTCCTCGCCCTTGAACGGGATCGTCGTGCCCGCCGAGCGGGCCGAGGCAAAGAACCGCACCTGCGTCGCCGGGAAGTCCCGCTCGACGAGGAGATCACGCATGACTGCGCCCACCTGTCCGGTGGCGCCGAAAACTCCGATTCGCATGCCCAACAGTCTAAAGAGCCCGCCGAATGCCGGGCACCACGCTCACGATCCGGGCGCAGGCCCGGACGCGCGTGCTGGCGCGTCGGGGCCGACGCGTCGGGCCCATCAGGTCCCGGAGACGTACGTGGAGGACGAGTTGTTCGTGACGTTGGTGTCGTACGTCGGCGGGACCGCAGTGTCAACCAGAATGCCGGTCGTGACGTTGGCGAGGCTTCCTGGGATCGCTGAGACGTTGGTGAGGGAGAACGCGATCATCGTCGAGGAGCTCGCCGAGATGCAGGCCCCTGGCATGGACAGGGTCGCCCCACTTCCCGTCGAATTGATCACCGACCAGATCGAGTTCGTCACCGAGTAGGTGTTGCCGTCCGCCGCAAGAACATCCCCATCGAAGGTTGCATCGAACGCGAGGGTCCAGCCCCGAAGTGCCCGCAGTCTCAGGGAGGCACCGCAGGCATCGCACCCCAGTACCTCGGTGATGCGGACCGCGATCGTGACCGAATCACCAGGGGCAACCAGGAGCGGGGCCGACTGGGGGCTGGCAGGCAGGTGCTGCACTGCCAGGTCCGGGCGACAGGCACTCACGGCCTGCGCTGGAACGGCCGCCGCCACGGCGATGGCAGGCAGTGCCCAGCTCACTCCCGCGACGACCTGACGACGGCGGACATACCCCTGAGTGCGCATCTCGCTCCTCCTCCGACTGATGGCGCCTCGGTGCGAGAACGCTGGGAGAAAAGAGTAAAGAAATAGCCAGTTCTTGATAACTTAGGGTTGCCTGACCGGGTCGAGACGCCGCTCAGAAGCCAAGCCGCTGGAGCTGCTTGGGGTCGCGCTGCCAGTCCTTGGCGATCTTGACATGGAGGTCGAGATGCACCCGGTGACCGAGGAGTTTCTCAATGCCAGCCCGTGCCGTCGAGCCAACCTCACGCAGCCGCGAGCCACCGCGTCCGATGATGATCGCCTTCTGCGAGGACCGCTCGACGAAGACGTTGACCCGCACATCGGTGAGCGGGCTGTCGGCGGGTCGGCCAGGCCGGGGCAGCATCTCTTCGACGACGACGGCCAGGGAGTGTGGCAGCTCGTCGCGCACACCCTCCAGGGCGGCTTCCCGCACGAGCTCGGCGATCATGACCAACTCGGGCTCGTCGGTCAGGACGTCCTCGGGATAGAGCGGGCCGGGGGACGCAGGCAGGTAGGACGCCAGTAGGTCAGCGACCTCACCCACCTGGTCACCGCGGGTGGCTGAGCACGGAATGATCGCGGCCCAGTCCCCCAGTTGGTCGATGGCGATGAGATGCTCGGCCATCCGGGCCCGATCGACCTTGTCCGCCTTGGTGGCGATGGCCACGATCGGCGTCTTGCGGGCCTTGCGCAGGTCCGCAAGCTCGCGGGCAATGAACTGGTCTCCGGGCCCGACTCGCTGGTCACAGGGCACGCAGAAGCCGACGACATCGACGTCGAGCAGGGTCTCGCGCACGAGGTCATTGAGCCGCTGCCCGAGCAGCGTGCGTGGCTTGTGCAACCCCGGCGTGTCCACCAGAACCAGCTGACTGCGCGGTGTGGAGACGATCCCGCGGATGGTGTGGCGGGTCGTCTGCGGCTTGGACGAGGTGATCGCGACCTTTTCGCCGACCAGGGCGTTGGTCAGGGTGGACTTGCCCGCATTGGGCCGGCCGATCAGGCAGCCGAAACCCGCAACGTAGCCCTCGCGGTCCTGTGTCGACGTCATCCGGCCGCCTCCTGCGTCTGCTCGGCGTCGGCGGGGGCGTGCTGCGCGACCCGCTCGACGATGACTGTGGCGATGCGGTGACGCCGCCCCTCCATCCGCTCGGCGGTCAGCCGCAAGCCAGGCAGATCGGCTGTCGAGCCGACGATCGGTACCCGGCCATTGAGTTTGCCGATGAGGCCGCCGACGGTGTCCACCTCGTCCTCGTCCAGGTCGATGTCGAAGTACTCCGCAAAGTCATCGATGTGCATCGTCGCGTCGACCCGCACCCGGCCGTCCTCGAGCGGCTCGACCTCAGGATCCTCCCGGTCATACTCGTCGGCGATCTCCCCGACGATTTCCTCGAGGATGTCCTCGATGGTCACCAGCCCGGCCGTGCCGCCGTACTCGTCGATGACAAGTGCGAAATGGATCTGGTCGCGCTGCATCTCGCGCAGCAACGCGTCCACCGGCTTGCTCTCGGGGACGAACGACATAGGCCGCATCACCTCGGTGACCGGCACGAGCGCCCCGTCGCCGTCGGCATTGACCCGGCGGACCACGTCCTTGAGATAGAGCAACCCCAAGATGTCGTCCGAGCTCTGACCGACGACCGGGATTCGGGAATGGCCCGAGCGCAAGGACAGATTGAGGGCCTGGCGACATACGCGATCTGCATCGATGGTGATCATGTCGGTGCGCGGCACCATGACCTCGCGCACAAGGGTGTCTCCAAGGTCGAACACCCCGTGGATCATGCGCCTTTCTCCGGCCTCGATGACCTCGCTCTCTCCCGCAAGGTCGACCAGGTCGCGCAGCTCGGATTCGCTCTCGAACGGTCCGTCGCGAAAGCCCTTGCCGGGCGTGACGGCATTCCCCAGAACGACGAGCAACCGCGCGACCGGACCGAGCAGGCGCCGGATCCACACGGTCGCCGGCGCGGCCGCGAGCGCGAAACTGGCGGCGTGCTGCAGCCCCAGCGTGCGTGGGGAGACTCCCACGACCACAAACGAGACCACCACCATGATGGCGACGGCGAGCAGGACCGAGCCGGCGGTGCCATCGACGTACCGGGTGACCGCGACCGCGACAAGCACGGCCGCCGCCGTCTCCGCGGCGACCCGGACGAAGGCCAGTACCGACAGATAGGCCGCCCGGTCGGCGACGACCTTGACCAGCGCGGCCGAGCCGGCCCGTCCCTCGTCGACGAGCTGCTGGGCTCGGTTGCGGGTCACCTGGGCGATGGAGGCTTCGGCGGCGGCGGCGAGAAAGGCGATGATCACGCCGATGAGGACGAAGGCGATGAGTTGGCCCATGGCAGGTCAGGCGGTGCGGCCGCGCGTCGCGAGGAAGGTCAGCAGCAGCCGACGCTGCAGCTCGAACATCTCCCGCTCCTCGTCGGGCTCGGCATGGTCATAACCCAGCAAATGGAGAATGCCGTGCGTGGTGAGCAGGAGGAGCTCCTCGGCGGTTGTGTGGCCTGCGTCAACGGCCTGCCGCGCCGCCACGCTGGGGCACAGAACCACGTCCCCGAGCACCCCCTCGGGTGACGGGTCGCCCGGGGTGCCAGGGCGCAACTCATCCATGGGGAAGCTCATGACGTCGGTGGGGCCGGGCAGGTCCATCCACTGCACGTGCAGGGTCTCCATCGCGGCCTCATCGACGAGCGTGATCGCCAGCTCGGCGCGGGTGTTGACGTGCATCGCGTCCAGGACGTAGCGGGAGAGTTCGATGAGCTCGCGTTCGTCGACCTCGATGTCGGTCTCGTTGTGGCAGTCGACCGTCATCGGGTGCTCCTTGGCTGCCGGGCATCCCAGGCGCCGTAGGCGGCCACGATCTCCCCGACGAGTCGATGCCGCACGACATCTTGGGCGGTGAGCTCGGCGAAGTGGATGTCCTCGACGCCGGTCAGGATGTCGCGCACGACCCGCAGGCCGCTCTGGGTCCCGCCGGGCAGGTCGACCTGAGTGACGTCGCCGGTGACCACCATGCGCGAGCCGAACCCGAGCCGGGTGAGGAACATCTTCATCTGCTCAGGCGAGGTGTTCTGGGCCTCGTCGAGGATGATGAAGGCGTCGTTGAGGCTGCGGCCACGCATATAGGCAAGCGGGGCGACCTCGATGGTGCCGGTCGCCATGAGCCGGGGAATCGACTCGGGGTCGACCATGTCGTGGAGGGCGTCGTAGAGCGGGCGCAGGTAGGGGTCGATCTTGTCGTTGAGCGTGCCGGGCAGGAATCCGAGCCGCTCCCCCGCCTCGACGGCAGGCCGGGTCAGGATGATCCGGTTGACCTGCTTGGCCTGCAGGGCCGCCACCGCCTTGGCCATCGCCAGATAGGTCTTGCCCGTGCCGGCGGGCCCGATCCCGAAGACGATGGTGTTGACGTCGATGGCATCGACATAGCGCTTTTGCCCGAGCGTCTTGGGGCGGATCGTGCGACCGCGGTTGGACACGATGTTCATCGTCAGCACGTCCGCGGGTCGCTCGACGGTCTGGGCCCGCAGCATGCCGATGGAGCGCTCGATGGCGTCCTTGTTCAGCGGCTGCCCGGCGTCGAGCACGGCGAGCATCTCGTCGATGAGGCGCTCGATGAGCGCGATATCGGCCGAGACCCCACTGAGATGGATCTGGTTGCCGCGCGCGAGGACCTCCACATGGGGAAAGGCACGCTCCACGGTGCGGAGCAACTCGTCATGGGGACCCAACAGGGACACCATGGGCACATCGGCGGGAATCTCGACGGTATGTCGCGGGCGGTGGTCGGCGCTGACGGCCGAGGCAGAAGGGTCAGTCATCGTGCCCAAAGTCTACGGAACCACCCCCGCCCTGGTCGCATACAGGCGGGTCACGGTGTCGACCAGCTCGGGCAGCCCGGTCGGCGGCGCATCCCGCCACCACACCAACCACACGGGAATGCGGGGGCCGTCCTTGACGGGTCGATACGTGACGCCGTGGCGCGGGTGATGCTCTGCTGTGGCCGCAGCCGTGGTCCCGACCCCTCGGCCGGCCGCGATGGCGTCGAGCCAATGGTCCACATCGGTGGATTCCACGAACCGAGGTGATGGACCGATCCCGTGCCAGAGCGCCTCGGTCGTCGAGCCGACCCGCGAGTCGATGAACACGGTCCGGTCGGCGATCTCCGCCATACTCAGCCGCCTCCGGCGGGACCACTGTGGATCGTCGGTGGCGAACGCCACCAGGCGCTCCTCCAGACCGACGATGGCCTGCGCGAACCTCTGCTCGTCCACGGGTCGACGCATGATGGCCACGTCGCAGCGACCTTCGGCCAGGCCGGCCGTGGCGGAGTTGTGTCTCACCAGTTCCAGGTCGATGGAGTCGTGCCGGCTCGCCCAGATCCGGTGGAGCGACGCCGTATGCCGACCCAGGGCGGCCCAGGAGTAGCCGAGTCGGAGGGTGGAATGCCGTCGCCGCGCGACGTCGGCGAAACGCTCCACCTCGGCCAGCACTCGCCTGGCCTGCGGCAGCAGTTGGTGGCCCAGCGGGGTGGGCTCGCAGCCTCGAGGGATGCGGCGCAGGAGCCGCTCGCCCACCTGGTGTTCGAGGGCGGCGACCGTGCGGGACACGGCTGCCTGCGAGATGTGCAGTTGCGCCGCGGCTTCGGTGAAGGACCCAAGGTCCGCAGCGGTGACGAACACGGTGAGCTCCCGGAGCGTCGGATCCATAACCAAATCGTATGGCAATGACAAAACATGCACTAGGCGTATGGCGACAAGCGGCTTACGGTCACTGACATGAGCACGCAGGAATCCGTGGCAAGACCGGTCACTGACATCCAGATCCAGGACACGACCCCCACCCTCGCCGACCGGCCCGGCCGGTCACGCGCGATCGGTGTGGCACTGATGCTCGGCACCTCGGCATCGAACCAGACCGGGGCCGCGCTCGGGGCCCTGGCCTTCCCGGTGCTGGGTCCGATCGGCGTCGTGGGCGTGCGACAGTTCGTGTCGGCGGTGGCCCTGGTCCCGACCGTGCGTCCGCGAGTGCGTGGCCTGCGGCCAATCCAATGGGGGCCCGTGGTCGCGCTGGCCCTGGTGTTCGGCCTGATGAACCTCTCGCTCTATCTGGCCATCGACCGTATCGGGCTCGCAGCGGCCGTCACTTTGGAGTTCCTCGGACCCCTGGCCGTCGCCATCCTGGGCTCGCGCAGCCGCATCGACCTTGCAGCGGCCGCACTCGCCGGGGTCGGCGTCCTGGCGCTGACCCAGCCCGGTCCGACAACAGATCTCCTCGGGATCGCCCTCGGGTTGACCGCGGCGGCCTGCTGGGCGGCGTACATCGTGCTCAACCGGACGATCGGTCGTCAACTTCCCGGCGTCGAGGGGGTGGCCCTTGCGAGCCTGATCAGCGCCGCCCTATGGCTCCCGATCGGCCTGGTCTGGCTCCGGCTCCACCCACCCACGCCGGCAGCCTTGGCGCTGGCTGGCGCCTGTGGCCTGTTGGCTTCGGTTGCCCCTTACGTCGGGGACCTGCTGGCGCTGCGGCGCGTCTCGGCCGCCATGTACGGGACCTTCACGGCCGTCAACCCGCTCTGGGCGGCGCTTGCCGGCTGGCTCGTCCTCGCGCAGCCGCTCGCCGTCCTGGAGTGGCTCGGTGTCGTCCTGATCGTCGTGAGCAGTGTCCTGGTCACCGCCGCTGGGTCAGGACGCCACCCCTAAAGAGGTCCGGTTCAGCCCGGGGGCCACGTCAGGTCGCGGCCACCGAGGACGTGCAGGTGCGCGTGAAAGACGGTCTGTCCGGCCCGGGCTCCGGTGTTGAAGACGAACCGGTAGCCCTCGCCGAGCCCCTCCCTGTCGGCCACGATCCCGCCGAGAGCCAGCACGTCCGCGGCCTCGGTCGGCGAGGCCGCAGCAAGCGCGGCGGCATGGGGGACGTGCCGCTTGGGGACGACGAGCACGTGCGTGGGCGCCTGAGGGTTGATATCGCGGAAGGCCAGCGAGTGCTCGGTCTCGGCGACCACGTCCGGCGTGATCTCGCGGGAGACGAACCGGCAGAACAGGCACGACGGGTCTGGGGCGGTCATGCGCCGAATCTAGCGCCAGCGTCCCTGGGCGTTCAGCACGGCCAGGGCGGCTGGCCCCGCGCTGCTGGAACGCAACACCGTCTCACCCAGCCGCACGGCCACGCCTCCAGCCGCTGTGAGCGCCGCCAGCTCATCGGGGGCGATACCTCCCTCGGGGCCGACGATGACGAGCACGTCGCCGTTGTCGGGCAGGATCGCACCGGCGAGTGGCGCGGTCGCTTCCTCATGCAGGACGAATGCCGCCGCCGCGCCAGAGACGAGGTCGACCAGTTGGCGCGTCGTCACCGGTGAACCCAGCTCGGGTCGTCGCACCCGGCGGCTCTGCTTCGTCGCCGCGACGAGGAGCGCGTCCCACTTGGCCAGCGCCTTGCCGGCCCGCTCCGCGCGCCACTGCACGATGCTGCGCGCTGCTTGCCACGGGATCACGGAATCGACACCGAGCTCGGTGGCTGACTCGATGGCCTGTTCGTCGCGGCCACCCTTGGCCAGGGCCTGCACGAGCACGAACCGTGGGGTCGGCGTCGCGACGTCGTCGACATCCTCGACCCGCAGGTCGAGCAGGTCGGCTCCGGTACCGCAGACCTCACCAGCGACCACCCGCCCCTGCCCGTCGGACAACCGAAGGCGTTCTCCCACAACCGTACGGCGCACGGTCACCGCATGACGGGCTTCGGGGCCGGTGAGGGTGACGACGGAGCCGGGCACGGCCTGAGCCAGCCCACCCGGCGACGTGAGGTACAGCGGCAGGCTCATCGCGGCATGAACGAGGCGACGGGACCACAGCGCACGGCGAACCCCACCCGGTCACCGCGCCTTGAAGGCATCACGCAGCTTGCCGAAGAAGCTGGCGTCGGCGGGGCTGGCTGCGCGGCCTTGGGGCTTGTCCTCCTGGCGCAACGTCGCCAACTCACGCAGCAGATCCTCCTGCTGGGCCGTGAGCTGCGTCGGGGTCTGCACGAGGGTGTGGACAACCGCGTCGCCGCGTCCGCCCCCACGCAGGTGCGTCACTCCAAGACCGCGCAAGGTCATCGTGTCGCCGGACTGCGAGCCGCGCTTGAGGTCCAGGTCCATCGGCCCGTCAAGGGTCTCGAAGGGGATGGTGGCCCCGAGCGCCGCCGCCGTCATCGGGACTTCGAGGGTCGCGTGTAGGTCATCGCCGCGCCGCTGGAAGATCGGATGCCGACGCACCGCTACTTCGACGTAGAGGTCGCCGGCCGGCCCGTTGCCGTGGCCGACCTCGCCCTCGCCGGTCAGCTGGATCCGGGTGCCGGTGTCGACACCCGCGGGGACCTTGATGGTCAGGGTCCGCCGGGTGCGCACGCGGCCCTCGCCGGCGCATTCGTAGCACGGGTTGGGGATGAGCGTGCCGTAGCCCTGGCAGGCCAGGCAGGGGCGGCTGGTCATCACCTGTCCGAGGAAGGAGCGCTGGATCTGCTGGATCTCTCCGCGCCCACCGCAAATGTCACACTGCCGCACGCTGGTCCCGGGCTGAGTCCCCTCCCCGTGGCAGGTCGAGCAGCCCACAGCGGTGTCGATGGTGAACTCCTGGGTCCCACCGAAGACCGCGACAGGGAGGTCCAGATCCACCCGCAGGAGCGCGTCCTGGCCGCGGGAACGCCGACTGCGCGGACCGTGCGCGGAGCCCGCAGCACCTGCCCCGAAGAAGGCATCCATGATGTCGCTGAAGGAGAACCCGGCGCCGGAGAAGGCCGCCCCACTGGCATAGGGGTCCGCACCCATGTCGAACTGGCGCTTCTTCTCCGGGTCCGAAAGGACGTCGTAGGCCTGGGAGATGCGCTTGAACTCCTCCTCGGCCTCGGGCCCGGGGTTGACGTCCGGGTGCAACTTGCGGGCCGAGCGGCGATAGGCCCGCTTGATCTCCTCGGCGGAAGCATCACGGGACACACCGAGGTCGGCGTAGTAGTCGTTCACGTCAGTTTCCTTGGCTGGGGGTGATGGCGGCCGGGAGGTCGTTGCGCGTCACTGGGCAAGAATCCGGCTCACGTAGGTCGCGACCGCGCGGACCGCGGCCATGGTGGTCGGGTAATCCATGCGGGTCGGACCGACGACGCCGAGACCGGCGACGAGGTCGACCCCGGTGCCGTAGCCGGCCGTGACCATGGAGGTCCCCTGCAGCCCGGTGTAGGGGTTTTCGTGGCCGATCCGGACTGACACCTCATCGTGATCGCTGGCGATGCCCAGCAGGCGCAACAGCACGACATGTTCCTCGAGAGCATCCAGGACGGGCAGCACGCTGAGCGGGAAGTCGGCGCCCCGGCGCGCGAGGTGCGCGGTCCCACTGACCACGACCCGCTCCTCACGCTCCTCGACCAGGGCGTCCGCGAGTGCACCGGCGACGGCCGCGGCCACCCCCGCGGCATCGGGCGGCAGCGTGGCGGGCAGTCCCGCCAAGGCCGTCGCTGCCGTGGTGAGCGACTGACCACCGGTCGCCCGGACGATCTCGCCCCGCACGACCGCGAGCAGGTCGCTCCCGGCAGGGGTGGTGACGTCGACCCCGGTCTGCACGACCCGCTGTTCGACTCGGCCGGACGTCGTAATGAGCACGATGAGGACCCGCTGGTCGCCCAGGGGCACGAGCTCGATGTGCCGGACCTGGCTGCGGGACAACGAGGGGTACTGGACGACAGCGACCTGCTGGGTCAGCGCCGAGAGCAGGCGGACCGTCCGGTCGACGACGTCGTCGAGGTCGATGGCCCCATCGAGGAACTGGGCGATCGCCCGCTTCTCTGCTGGCGACATGGGTTTGACGGCGGTGAGCCGGTCCACAAACAGGCGATAGCCCGCGTCGGTCGGAATCCGACCCGCACTGGTGTGGGGGGCCGCGATCAGCCCCTCCTCCTCCAGGGCGGCCATGTCGTTGCGGACAGTCGCGGCTGAGACCCCGAGTTGATGGCGCTCGAGCAGTGCCTTGCTGCCCACGGGCTCGGAGGTGTCGACGTAGTCCTGGACGATGGCTCGCAACACGGAGAGCCGTCGGGACTCGTTCATCGCATCCTCCTGTCCTGGTCGTCGTCCGAAATCCGGGAATGCCGCGCACCCGGCCCCCCGGCGGGCTGGCACTCATGGGATCCGAGTGCCAATTCTAGCCGGGTCTGTCGCCACCTCGGCGTGCCGACAGCCCGCGATCCGCAGCCCGACCTAGCGTGACCCGATGTGACCGACCGATACGGCCCCGACGTTCTGTCCACCGACTGGCGCAAGCCTGCGCGAGGGCACTCGGTCCCGACCCCCGCCGAGGTGGGCCTTGTGGTCGAAGACGTGGACACCGGCTGGTGCGGCGCGGTGGTGCGGGTCGAGAAGGCCGGCGGCATTCACGTGGTCCACCTGCAGGACCGCAGGGGACGACTCAAGGGCTTCCCCCTCGGCCCCGGCTTCCTCATCGACGGGGCGCCGGTCGTGCTCACCCCGCCGCGGGCCGCCCGCGATCGGGAGCTCGCGACAGCCCGTGCCTCCATCGCCCGCACCGCAAGCGGATCCCGAGCGGTCGCGGGACAGCGCGCCAAGGTCGCCCTCGGGTCCCGCATCTTTGTCGAAGGCCGCCATGACGCCGAGCTCGTCGAGAAGGTCTGGGGTGACGACCTGCGGGTGGAGGGCGTCGTCGTCGAGTTGCTCGAGGGGGTAGACGACCTCGAAGCGGCGGTCCGCGACTTCTCGCCCGGCCCCGGGCGCCGGATGGGGGTCCTCGTGGATCACCTCGTCCCCGGCACGAAGGAGTCGGCCACGGTGACTCAAGTCGCCGCCTTACGCGAGTTCCACGACCACCTGCTCATCGTCGGCCACCCCTACGTGGACGTCTGGCAGTCGGTCCGGCCCCAACGCCTGGGGTGGCAGGTGTGGCCGGTCATTCCCCGGGGCCAGTCCTGGAAACACGGGATCCTGCGCGAGCTGGGCTGGCCGCACGCGACCCAGGCCGACGTCGCCCGAGGCTGGAAGCAGATCCTCGGCACGGTCCGCACGTATGCCGACCTCGAACCCGCCCTGCTTGGCCGCGTCGAGGAGCTCATCGACTTCGTCACTGCGCCCTGAGACAGCGCAGGCAGGCTCCGCGGCCGTGGCGGTCCTGCCCTGATCGCACCCTGACCGGACCCCGGAAAGGGGGCGCCGCGGCATTCGGCTCTGGTGAAATTGAGAGCAGATCCCCTTGAAGGAGGACGCCATGAGCGAGCACGATGCCCGCACTTCGTCGGACCCGACGTCCGACACCACACAGCCCCAGAGCCCCGACCTCGACGCGATGGCACAGGTTCCCGTCGCCGATGCCCCGACCGAGTCCATCGAGGTGGAGGCCTCGAACGCCGGACCCGTCGACGCCACCGAGGTCGTCGACGTCAACGACGTCGTCGGGACCGTGCCGGCGCCGCCGCCCGCACCGCAGGCCCCCGCCGAGCCCAACATCCTCGAGATGTCCACGCCCCAGGCCGCACCGATCCCGCAGGCCGCGCCGGCCTACTCCGGCCCGGCCTACGGGGCGCCTGCCCAGCCGACGGGTCCCGTGTCGTACGGCACCCCGCCCACGTCTGCCGCCCCCGGCGCCTACCCGCAACAGGCCGCTCCTGGCTACGGCACCGCCCCGACCGGCCCCACGTACGGTGCACCTGCGGCCCCGCTCACCCCCGAGAACGAGCGTCAGATCGGCGCCCTTTCGCATGGTGTGGCGGCTGCCGCCACCGCCTTCAGCGGGGGCACGCTCGGTTTCGTGGCGGCCCTCGTGGTCTACCTCATCTACAAGGATCGCGGTCCGTTCGTGCGCGCCCAGGCCGCCAATGCGCTCAACGTCCAGATCATGACCGGCATCGGGCTGATCATCTCGGCGGTCCTGATGATCGTCCTGATCGGCTTCATCACCTACCCGATCGTGGTCGTGTTCGGGGTCGTGCTGCACATCCTCGGCGCCGTCAAGGCCTGGAACGGTGAGTGGTGGACCCCGCCGCTGACGCCCCAGTTCGTCAAGTGACCGCCTGGTCCTAGACGGCCACCATCAGTAGGACGACGAGCCCGCGACCGACACCGGTCGCGGGCTCGCTCGTTGCTCTGATCAGACTCCCCCGCCGAGCAGGACTCCCCCGTCGACCACCAACGTCTGCCCAGTCATCCACCCGGCATCGTCGGAGAGCAGGAAGGCCACGACGCTCGCGATGTCGTCGGGCACGCCAAGTCGCTTGAGGGGATAGGCCGCGGCGACCTCGTCCTCGCGACCCTGGTACAGCGCCGTGGCGAAGCGGGTCTTGACCACGGCGGGCGCGACCGCATTGACGCGGATCGACGGGCCCAGCTCGTAGGCCAGCTCCTCGGTCAGATGCCGCAACGCGGCCTTGCTCGCGCCGTACATGGACACCCCGGGCGCCGGGCGCAGGCCCGCGATCGAGGAGACGTTGACCAGGGCGCCCCCGCGCTCGCCCAGCCCGGTCGCGTGCAGCTTTTGCACCCAGGACAGGGCGGCCATGACGTTGACTTCGAAGATCTTGCGGGCGGCCCCGAGGTCCATCGTCATCAGCGGGCCGAAGACCGGGTTGATCCCGGTGTTGTTCACCATGAGCGTGACCGGCTGCCCGAAAGCCTCGTTCGCGATCGCGATGGCCTCGTCCTGATGCTCGGGGTTGTCGGCGCCTCCGGCCACGGCCACGGCGCGCTCCGGACCTCCCAGTGCAGCAACCGCCTCGGCCAGCGGCTCCGGCTTGCGGGCCGTGATGACGACGTTGGCGCCATGATCGACCAGACGCTGCGCGATGGCCAGGCCGATGCCTCGGCTCGCTCCCGTGACGATGGCTGTGCGGCCGCGCAGTGAATCGGTCATGGCTCCCCTTGACGTCGTTGGTCGGTACTGCTGGGGAGTATGCCTTGCGGTCCCGACGGCCCGACCATCCAGGTTGTCTTCACCACACCTGCGCGGTGGAGGTCACATCGGCGCCATCGCCGAGCAGGAGCCGGCCCACGACGAGGTCCGCGAGCAGCCGGCCGCGGACGGTCAGGACGACCCGTCGATCGCGCACCGCCGCAGGGCCGTCGATGAGTCCTTGGGCAACCAGACCCGCCACGGCCCGGCGGCCGACGTCCGGGACGACCGGCAGCGGGAGTCCTTCACGCATCCGTACCCCGAGCAGGATCCGCTCATCGAGCTGCTGCTCGTCGGTGAGGACTTCGCGGGCCGCGGCCGGCGACTCGCCATCGGCGAGGCGCGCGGCATACGCCCGGGGATGCTTGACGTTCCACCAACGCACTCCGCCCACGTGACTGTGGGCGCCGGGCCCGACTCCCCACCAGTTGTCGCCGCGCCAGTAGGCCCGGTTGTGGCGGCTCTCCAAGGCCGGGTCCGTGGCCCAGTTGCTGATCTCGTACCACGCGTATCCCGCTCGGCGCAGAACGGCGTCGGCCAGCTCGTACTTCTCCGCCTCGTCGTCCGCCTCGGGTGCGGGCAGGTCGCCGCGGGTCACCCGCCGATGCAACGCTGTGCCCACTTCCACGGTCAGCGCGTAGGCCGAGATGTGGTCAGGGTGCAACGCGGTGGCCGCGTCGAGACTGCACCGCCAGTCGGCGACACTCTCGCCAGGCGTGCCGTAGATGAGGTCGACGCTGGTCGCCAGGCCGACCGCACGGGCCCGGGACACCGCCAGGCCCACTCCCGCGGGGTCGTGGGTGCGGTCCAGGGTCTGCAGCACCTGAGGGACCGCGCTCTGCATCCCGATCGATACCCGGGTGACGCCACCACGGGCCAGCGCCTCCAGATAGGCCGTGTCCACGGTGTCGGGGTTGGCCTCGGTCGTGATCTCCGCGTCGTCGGTGAGCCCGAACCGATCCCGAATGCCGTCGACGATTCGCACGAGGTCGGCTGCGGGGAGCAGCGTGGGGGTGCCTCCGCCGAAGAAGACGGTGGAGACGGCGGGGGCCGCGTCCCCCAGGACCGACACAGCGAGGTCGAGCTCCGCGAGCGCATCGGCGGCATAGGTCGCGGCGCTTGAGCCGTCGCCGAGCTCGCCTCGGGTGTACGTGTTGAAGTCGCAATACCCGCAGCGAACACGACAAAACGGGACGTGCACGTAGACCGACAGCGGCCGCTGCGTCAGCGAGTCCAGGCAGTGGTCGGGAAGCCGGCCATCGGTCGGGGCGGGGTCGCCCTCGGGCTGCAACGGCACTGAGTCATCCTAGGCGCCGGGCCGGCCGGGCCGGGCGCGCCGACCGGACCACGCGCGGTCTCCGGGGCCTGGCGAGGCCAGCCCCGGAGACCGGCATGAGGGGTGATCAGGGGCGCAGCGTGCTGAGCGACTCGTCAATGATCTCCAGGCCGCGCTGGGCTTCGTCGTCAGTGACGATGCACGGGGGGACGACATGCAGGCGGTTCTCGGAGAGGAAGGGCAGGGCGCCCCGCTCGAGCATGGCCGCCTTGAGCCGGCCCATCGTCGCGGCGTCCACGGGGGTACGGGAGTCACGATCGGCCACCAACTCCACGGCCCAGAAGACACCGGCCCCGCGGACCTCACCAATGACGTCGTGCCGCCCCATCAGGGCCGTCAAGCCGGGGCCGAGGATGTCAGTCCCGATGGCGCGGGCGTGCTCAATGACACCGTCCTCCTCCATGGCCTCGATGCTGGCGACGATCGACCCCATCGCCAGCGGGTGGCCCGAGTAGGTCAGGCCACCGGGGAACACGCGGTCGTCGAAGGCCGAGGAGATCGGCTCGCTGATCAGGACCCCACCGACCGGGACGTAGCCGGAGTTCACGCCCTTGGCGAACGTGATCAGGTCGGGGGTGACATTCTGGGCGTCGAACGCGAACCACTCACCGGCGCGACCGAACCCGGCCATGACCTCGTCGAGAATGAGGATGATCCCGTAGCGGTCGCAGATCTCCCGGACTCCGGCGAGATAGCCGGTCGGCGGGACCATGATGCCGGCGGTGCCGGGGATGCTCTCGAGGAGCACCGCGGCGACGGAGGTGGAGCCCTCGGCCTGGATGACCCGCTCGAGGTGGTGCAGCGCGCGCTCGCACTCCTGCGCCTCATCCTGGGCCCAGAACTCCGAGCGGTACAGGTAGGGACCAAAGACGTGCACGTGCCCGCGGGAGTACTCGTTGGGGACGCGCCGCCAATCGCCGGTGGCGACAATGGCCGCACCGGTGTTGCCGTGGTAGGAGCGGTACCGCGAGATGACCTTGTCGCGGCCAGTGACCAAGCGGGCCATCCGGATCGCGTTCTCGTTGGCGTCGGCGCCGCCGTTGGTGAAGAAGACCTTGGCGAAACCCTCGGGTGCGTGGGCCAGGATCTTCTCGGCGGCCCGCCCTCGGGTGAGGTTGGCGGCGGCCGGAGCGACGGTGGTGAGCTGGTCTGCTTGACGCTTGATGCCCTCGATGATCTTGGGGTGCTGGTGACCCAGGTTGGTGTTGACCAACTGGCTGGACAGATCGAGGTACGAGCGCCCCTCGTGGTCCCAGACCGTGCTCCCGAGGCCCCCCGCAATGGCCATCGGTGCCAGATGCGCCTGGGCCGACCACGAGTGGAACACATGCTCGGTGTCGATGGCGATCGTCGTGGCGTTGTCGACGGCGGCGACGGTGTCGGCGGTCATGGGGACGTCCTTTGAGTGGTCGGTGGGAGGTTCTCTGCCATCTTCCCGCCGGAGCGGACGCCTGACCAGTGTCGGGAATGGTGAAAGATGACACCCGATATCGACGTACTGGCACACGATTCGGGAGGCTTGATGCCCGCCACCCTCCGCACGCTCCTGGCTCGACCCGACACCGGGCTGCGGTTGATCCAGGGCCGCCCGGACGACGGCGGCGATCTGGACCGTGCCGTGCTGTGGGCCCACAGCACGGACCTGCCCGACCCCACCCCGTGGGTCGAGCCCGGCCAACTCCTGCTCACCAACGGCGCCCAGTTCTCCGAGACGGACGGCGACGCGGCATTCCACACGTATGCCGCCCGCCTGGCTGCGAGCGGGGTCGGCGGGCTGGCGTTCGCCACCGAGGTCATCCACGACACCATCCCCGGGCCGCTGATCGCGGCCTGCGCAGACGTCGGACTCCCACTATGCGAGGTGGTCGATCGGACTCCGTTCATCGTGACCATCCGCGCGGTGGCCGAGGCCGTCGCTGCCGATCAGCGCAAGCGCCTCGAATGGTCGCTCACCGCGCACCGCGCCTTGGCTCGCGCGGCGCTGCGTCCCGACGGGTTGGCCTCCGTGCTGCGCGAACTCGAACGACAGCTGAAGTGCTGGGTGCTCCTCTTTGATGCGGCCGGGGACATCGTGCCGGTACCGACCCTCATCGAGACGCCGGTCGACGTGCTGGCCCCAGTCCGTTCGAGCGTGCGCACGGTGCTGCAGCGGGGACAGCGGGCGGGGATGCGGATCACGGCGGCCGGCGGCGACGTCACGCTCCAGACGCTCGGACAGCACGACCGACTTCGGGGGGTCCTTGCGGTCGGCACGGCCGGCCCCTTGGATGCTGCGGAAACCGACCTGATCACCAGCGTCATTGCCCTGGCGAGCATCAGCGTCGAGCAGAGTCGCACCCTGGACAGTGTGCGTTCGGACCTGCGGTCGGGGCTGTTGGAACTACTGCTGGCCGGATCGGCCGAGTTGGTGCGCCCGGCCCTGGAGCGACTAGGCGACACGATCCCCGCCGAGCCCATCCGCGTCGCCGTCCTGCCCCTGGACCCGGCCGCCACGACTGCGCGCCACGATCTTGAGCGTCGAGCGGCGGCGTCGGGCCGCGGATGGTTCGTCGCCGAGCGCGCCGGGGACATCGTCGTCCTGCTGGCCGCGCAGGATCTTGCGCTGCTTGCAGAGGTGCTCGATCGCCACGGCATGCGGGCCGGGGCGTCGGCGCCGGGGCCGTGGTCAGACCTCGACCGGCTCCTGACCGAGGCGGACCGAGCGCGTCAGCGGGGTGCAAGCAGTCAGGCCGTCACGGCATTCGAGGCGATGTACGGGCAGGGCCTGCTCGGCCTGCTCGACGACCGGGGCGCGGTCGAGGTAGCGCGTCGCCTCATCGAGCCCCTTCACCAGCACCCAGAACCGGAGATGCTCGTGCGGACGATGCAGGTGTGGCTGCGCCATGGCTGCGCCTGGGATCCCGCGGCGCGCGAACTCGGCATTCATCGCCATACCCTGCGCAACCGGGCCCAGACCGTCGAGCGGCTCCTAGAGATGGACCTGTCGACCTTCGCCGCCCGAGCCGAGCTCTGGCTGGCGATCCAGCTGACGACCTGACCCGGGCGTCCGGCACGGCGTTGGCAGACGCCGAATGCCGTGCCGGACGCTGTGGGAGGAGGTTCAGCCGTTCTGGGGGAAGCCGAGGTTGAGGCCGCCGTGGCTCGGGTCGAGCCAGCGGCTGGTGATGGCCTTCTGCTGGGTGAAGAAGCGCACACCCTCGGCGCCGTGGGCCTTGGTGTCGCCAAAGAGCGACGCCTTCCAGCCGCCGAAGGAGAACGTCGCGACTGGCACGGGGATGGGCACGTTGATGCCGATCATGCCGACCTGGACCTCGCGCTGGAAGCGCCGCGCGGCACCGCCGTCGTTGGTGAAGATCGCCGTGCCGTTGCCGAAGGCGCCACTGTTGATCAGGGCCACACCCTCCTCGTAGGACTGCACCCGCACGACCGACAGCACCGGGCCGAAGATCTCCTCGGTGTAGGCGCGGGATGTCGTCGGGACGTTGTCGATGAGGGTGGGGCCGAGCCAGAAACCGTCGGCTGCACCATCGACCTCGGCGCCGCGGCCGTCGACCACGACGGTGGCCCCGTCGGCGATGGCGACATCGATGTAGGACGCCACCTTGTCTCGGTGCTCGCGCGTCACGAGGGGACCCATGTCGCAAGAGCGGCGACCGTCGCCGACCTTGATCTGGCCCATCCGCTCGGAGACTTTGGCGATGAGCTCGTCGGCAACGGGCTCGACGGCGAGGACGACGCTGATCGCCATGCACCGCTCACCGGCCGAGCCGAAACCGGCGTTAACGGCCGAGTCGGCGACAAGGTCGAGGTCCGCGTCGGGGAGGACGAGCATGTGGTTCTTGGCACCGCCGAGAGCCTGGACGCGCTTGCCGTGCTTGGCGCCCTCCTCGTAGATGTACTGCGCGATCGGAGTCGAGCCGACGAACGAGATCGCGGCCACCTCCGGGTGGGTCAGCAGTCCGTCAACAGCCTCCTTGTCGCCCTGCAGGACGGTGAAGACGCCGTCGGGCAGACCGGCTTCCTTCCACAGCTCAGCGAGCCAGATCGCCGCCGACGGGTCCTTCTCGGACGGCTTGAGGACCACAGAGTTACCGGCGGCAATGGCGATGGGGAAGAACCACATCGGGACCATGGCCGGGAAGTTGAACGGGGAGATGATGCCGACGACTCCCAGGGGCTGGCGCGTGGAGTAGACATCGACGTCGGTCGAGACATTCTCGGAGTACTCGCCCTTGAGGTGGTGGGCCAGCGTCGTCGCGAACTCGGCGACCTCTTGGCCGCGGGCGATCTCACCCATGGCGTCCGAGATCACCTTGCCGTGCTCGGCGGTCAGGATCTCGGCCAGCTCGCCCTTGCGGGAATCGAGCAGGTCGCGGAAGCGGAACATGATGGTCTGACGCTTGGCCAGCGAGGTGTCCCGCCAGGCCGGGAATGCCGCCGCGGCCGACGCGATGGCGGCCTCGATCTCGGCGGCGCCGGCGAGACCGACGTTCTTGGTGGCGACACCCAGGGCGGGGTCGTAGACCGGGGCGGTCCGCCCGCTCGTGGACGGGACGGCGGCGCCGTCGATCCAGTGGGGGACGAGGGGAAGCGATGCGTCGGTCACCGTGGCTCCTTCGGGGCGATGGCCGGGCGGGTCCCCGGCGGGCTGGACCTGACGCTACGGGCGACCCCTCGTGGCCGATAGGGCCGATTTGTCCATCTTGAGACCAGGTGCTGGCCATCTCGGCACCTTTGGCGACCCAATCACCCAGCGTTGGGTGCGCGCACCCCGGCCCCGGCACAGGTGCGCGCACCCAACACGGAGTCGGCGGCTGCCTAGGATGACGTGGTGACGCAGCACCGATGGATCGAACTCGATGGCGTGGTCAACATGCGGGACCTCGGCGGCTTGCCGACCCGCGGTGGCGGAGCGGTCCAGCCGCACCGCCTGATCCGCTCGGACAACCTCCAGGACCTCTCCCCCACCGATGTGGACCGCCTGGTCGGTGCGCTCGGGGTGAGCGACGTGCTGGACCTGCGCAGCGAGACAGAGGTGAGCTTCACCGGGCCAGGACCGCTGCGCCAGGTGACCTCATTGACCCACCATCACCACTCGCTCCTCGGCGAACAGGCCTTCAAGGTCAGCGATGCGCTGCTCATCCGCGACCCGGCGCGCCAGGATCGCGACGCGGCATTCTGGACCAACCACTATCTGGGCTACCTCAGCGGCAACGGCGCCGCCACGTCGGCCGCGCTCTCCGTCATTGCCGACGCCTCCGGCGCGGTCATCGTCCACTGCGCGGCCGGCAAGGACCGCACGGGCACGGTGACGGCCTTGGCGCTGGACGTCGCCGGAGTCGCCGAGGACGACATCGTCGCGGACTACGCCGCCTCGGGTGAGCGCCTCCCCCAGATCCTCGAGCGGCTGTCCCGCAGCGACCTCTACGGCGCCGCCCTCTCGACTCAGGCTCTCGCGGACCAGGACACCCGCCCCGAGACCATGGCCGCCTTCCTGAACACCCTGCGGGCGGAGTACGGCGGAGCCGCCGGTTGGCTTACCAGTCAGGGCTGGACGAATGCCGCCA
>JAGOME010000010.1 GCA_017993715.1 Phycicoccus sp. | reverse complement strand
CTACAACACGGGGTGGACGAGCATCTTCGAGCCGCTGCCGACCTTCCGATTCCTGGAGCGCTACGGCAGGACCAGCGAGTTCGCCAAGCGCCACGACCTGCCTTACCACGTGGTCGGCTCCGACCTGTCCGGCGTCATCCTGCGCGTGGGTCCCGGGGTGACCAAGTGGAAGCCGGGCGCCGAGGTCGTCGCACACTGCCTGTCCGTCGAGCTCGAGGACGCCGACGGCCACAACGACACGATGATGGACCCGCAGCAGCGGATCTGGGGCTTCGAGACCAACTTCGGTGGACTGGCCGAGCTGGCCATCGTCAAGGCCAACCAGCTGATGCCCAAAGCCGCACACCTGACGTGGGAGGAGGCCGCCTCTCCCGGCCTGGTCAACTCCACGGCCTATCGGCAGCTGATCTCCAAGAACGGCGCCGGGATGAAGCTCGGTGACCGCGTTCTCATCTGGGGCGCCTCGGGTGGCCTGGGGTCCTACGCGACCCAGATGGCGCTAGCCGGCGGAGCGACCCCCATCTGTGTCGTGTCCTCGCCGGAGAAGGCGGAAATCTGCCGCCGCATGGGCGCTGATCTCATCATCGACCGCAACGCCGAGGGCTACCGGTTCTGGAACGAGGAAGGCACCCAGCAGAACCCCAAGGAGTGGCAGCGCCTGGGCGCCAAGATTCGTGAGCTGACCGGCGGGCACGACGTGGACATCGTCTTCGAGCACCCGGGCCGCGAGACTTTCGGGGCTTCGGTGTATGTCACCCGCAAGGGCGGCACCATCACCACGTGCGCATCGACCTCGGGCTATATGCACGAGTACGACAACCGCTACCTGTGGATGAACCTCAAGCGGATCATCTCCTCGCACTTCGCGAACTACCGGGAGTCCTGGGAAGCCAACGAGCTCATCGCTCGCGGACTGATCCATCCGACGCTGTCCAAGACCTACTCGCTCGACGACGTCGGGCAGGCCGCCTTGGATGTCCACCGCAACCTGCACCAGGGCAAGGTGGGGGTGCTCACCCTCGCTCCCGAGGCGGGACTCGGGGTCATGGACCCCGAGCGGCGCGCTGAGTTCGGCGACGCGATCACCCGCTTCGCCGACGTGTGAGGCTCTGCGCGCGGAGCGCATTACTGTTGCTGGCGTGATGGCACGGCTGCGCCTGCTCGGTCCGCGAGAGATCGCGCACCGCTGGCGGGACTATGGCCGGCGCCAGCAGGACCAGCTGCGGGAGAGCTACCGCTTCCCCCCTGTGGATCCCGAACGCGAGCGCGCACCTCGGCGGCCGTCGGCCGGTCCGCGACCGGGCGACTCGACCGCGCCCGAGCCTGACCCGGCGCCCGTGAGCACGCACCATTCGGCGGAGGTGCCGTTCGACCAGGCCGACGACCTCGACGACACGATGGTGACCCGGTTCGGTGAGGCGGGCCGGCCCTTCAACCGGCATTCCCCGTTCTATCTCGGATTCGTGGGCGCGACCGGCGCCCTGCTCGCGATCTTCTTGTGGTCGGCCGTTGGTCGCCTGGCGACGACGATCACGATCTTGGTGATCTCCCTCTTCCTCACGCTGGCCCTGAACCCGATCGTCGAGATCCTGGCTCGGCACGGGATGCGGAGACCGGCGGCGGTGACCGTGGTGTTCAGCGGCCTGCTCGTCGTTTTCACCCTGCTCGGGTTCCTGGTGGTCCCCCCCGTGGTCACCCAGGGGGCGGAGCTGGCGCAGCGCGCTCCGGGCTATCTGCAGCATGCGCTCGACGCGCCTTGGGTCCAGGACCTCGACCGGACCTACGGCCTGGTCGATCGCTTCCAGGAAGAGTTCACCAGGCGGATCACCGACCAGACGTTCATCCAACAGGTCCTCGGCGGCATTCTCGGGGCCGGCCGGGTCGTCGTCAGTGGCGTCTTCCAAACCCTGACGGTCCTCATCCTCACCCTCTATTTCCTCGCCTCCCTGCCCCGCATGAAGCAGGCCGCCTACGCGATCGTGCCGGCCAGCCGGCGCACGCGGACGGTCTCGCTCTCGGAGGAGATCATGCGCCGGGTGGGTTCCTACGCAATCGGTCAGGTCGCCGTCGCCACCCTGAATGCGACGTGCTCGTGGGTCATGATGACGCTGCTCGGGATCCCGTATGCCGCCGTCCTGGCGGTCATGGTCGGCTTCCTCGGGCTCATCCCGATGATCGGCGCGACCATCGGCGCCATCCTGGTCAGCGTCGTCGCGTTCTTCATCGACCCGCAGTACGCGATCGTCACCATCGTCTACTACGTGATCTACCAGCAGCTCGAGAACTACGTGGTGATGCCGCGCATCATGCAACGCACGGTCTCGGTGCCGGGCGCGGTGACTGTCGTTGCTGCCCTGATCGGCGGCACCCTCCTCGGAGTGCTCGGGGCCTTGCTGGCGATCCCGGTGGCGGCCGGGTTGCTGCTGATCTATGACGAGGTCCTCGTCCCACGCCAGGCCCGCCAGTAGCCTCGATCCTCATCGATTCGAGGTAAAAGACGCACCAGATCAGTGCGCCCTTTACCTCGAACGATTGCCGCCTGTGGATGAGCCGGGAAGCGCAGTCGGCGATCCAGGCAGGCTGACGCGATGAGCCCCAGTCCGCGGGAGAGCCGAGTCGCTCTGCGAGCCGCTGCCAAGGTTGCGGCGGATGACCATGACGGAGTCCTCTCGAGAGGCGAGTTGCGCAGCCTTGGCTATGCGAGCCATGACATCGCACGCGAGGTACGGGCGGGCCGGTGGCAGCTGCACGGCCGGCAGACCGTGGCCCTGCACACCGGAGACCTGTCGCGAGGGGCACAACGGTGGCGTGCCGTGTGGGAGGTCGGCGCAAGGATCGCCGTCCTCGACGGAGTCAGCGCGCTGGAGGCCGCCGGGCTCACCGGCTTCAACGAGCCCTCCATCCACGTGAGCGTGCGACACACGCACGACATCGTCGGGGTGGACGGTGTCACCATTCACAAGGTCGCGACTCGGACCTCTGGGGACGTCCTCACCAACGGGGTGCCGCGCACCCGTCCGGAGGTCGCCGCAATCCGAAGTGCTCACTGGGCGGTGAGCGACCGTCAAGCTGCTCTCGTGCTCGCCATGGCCACGCAGCAACGCCTCGTCGACGGTCCTCGGTTGCGAGACACCCGCAGACGAGTGCGTGGCCGCAATCGACGAGCATTGATCACTCAACTGATTCAGGACGTCACCGATGGGGCGCAGAGCCTTGGTGAGCTTGACTTTCTGGAGATGTGCACGCGCCATGGAGTGCCGCGACCGGTGCTCCAAACCGTGCGGCTGTTACCGAACGGGCGCGCTTACCTCGATGCGCGGTGGCCGCAGGCCCGCCTCGGCGTCGAGATCGACGGATCAGGTCACCGGGTCGGGCTCGCCGTGTCGGCGGACAATCTGCGCCAGAACGACCTCGCCCTCACCCACGACGACCTCATCCTGCGCATTGACCTCGTCGGGATGCGGGTCCACGAGGCAGAGTTCATGGATCAGGTGCGCCGCGGCTACCTGGCCCGATCCCCCCACGAGTCGAGGTATTCGGCGGCGCAGATCAGTTAGCCGAATACCTCGACCCGATGACGTCGGCCGGCGGCGTCCACCTCCCAGGCACCGTTCGCCAGCCAGTCGGGCGTGATCGGTTCGGCTGCCTCGACGAACCCCAGACCGACCGCCCCGCCCACAGTCCAGCCGTACGACGCGGACCGGAGATAGCCCACCGGGACGTGGTCCCGCAGCAGTACCTCGGCTCCGAAGAGCAGAACGTCGGGGTCCTCGACGCGCACCTGGACAAGCCGAGCGTGGGGAATGCCGCCCGCCTGCTGCGCGAGGAACGCCTCGCATCCCACGAACCCACCCAGCTTGTCTGCATCCACGGTCCACGCCAGGCCGGCGCCTGCGAGGGTGTCGGTGTTGTCGAGGTCGTGGCCCCAGTCGCGATATCCCTTCTCGAGCCGCAAGGAATGCAGCGCGGCCAGCCCGGCCAGCCGCAGGCCGTGCGCCTCACCGGCCTCGACGAGCGCATCCCACACGCCCAACGCCTCTGTCGTCCTCGGGTAGAGCTCGAAACCCACCTCGCCCACATAGCTCATCCGCGCCGCGAGCACGTCGACGCCGGCGATCCGGATCGGCACCACGTCGCGGAATCGCATGGCGCGCACCGCATCGGGATCGCTCACGCACGCTGAGAGGATGTCCCGGGCCCGCGGCCCCTGGAGGGAGAACATCGCGACCTCGTCGGTGACGTCGGCCACCTCGACCGGGTCCGGCGTGGTGTTTGCGAGGGCACGCAGCAGCAGGCCATGGACATGCCCCTGGGCCGTATCGGAGGCGATGACCCGGAACACGCTCTCCGAGAGGCGGATCACCGTCACGTCGGCGTTGATGCGCCCATCCTCGGTGAGCCACTGTGTGTAGGTGATGCGACCGTCGCGCTCCCCCACCGACGCGCACGACAGCCGTTCGAGCATGCCGCGCGCCCCGGGCCCGGTTACGTCGAAGCTCGCCATGAACGACATGTCGAACAGGCCCGCGGCTTCCCGGACGGCCTCATGCTCGAGCCTCCACTGCCCGAACCACGACTGCCGCTCCCACGAGGGGTGGGCCTCTGGCACCTCGCCCCGGGCGGCATACCAGTCGGGCGACTCCATGCCGCTCACGTCGCGCAGGAAGGCCCCCGCTGTGACCAGTCGGTCGTGCACGGGTGATCGCCGAATCCCCCGACGCGAATGCAGCTGAGTCCCTGGCGGGTGGGCGGCATACGTCTTGCCAAGGATCTCGGCGGTGCGCGTCTCGCGGTGCTCTCGCCGCAACTCCCAACGGCGGAACCGCGCCACATCGAAGCCGGTGACATCCACGTCGGGCCGCCCCGTCGCGACCCAGTGCGCGACGATCCGCCCCAGGCCCCCGGCGGACAGGATGCCGACCGAGTTCAGCCCCGCCGCGACGAAGTAGCCGCGCAGCCCCGGCGCCTCCCCGACCGCTGGCCGCCGATCGGGGGTGAACGACTCGGGCCCGCAGAAGAACGTCTTGACCCCGACGTTCTCCAGCGCCGGTATCCGTGCCATCGCCGCCTGAAGCGGCTCGGTCAGGCGGTCCCAGTCCTGGTTGATCTGGCCGAAGGAGAAGTCGCCGGGGATCCCGTCCAGGCTCCAGGCCGCCGCATCCGGCTCGAAGAGCCCGAGCATGAGGCCGCCGCCCTCCTCGCGGTAATAGCCGAAGGCCCCTGGATCCTCGAAGATCGGCCACGTGGGGTCCACGCCCATCGGCTCGGTGATCAGGTACGAGTGCTCCGCGGCCTGATTGGGCACGACGACGCCGTTGCGCTGGGCGAGTTGCCGGGCCCACATGCCGGCCGCGTTGACAACGTGTTCGCAGGCGACGTCCCCGAATGCCGTCCGCACGCCGGTGACGTGGGGCAGCCCGGGTCCGTCCGCGGTCAACACCTCGAGGACTGGGCAGCCCTCGATGACCCGCACGCCGCGTTGCCGCGCGCCCCGCGCCAGCGACATCGTCACATCGACAGGGTTGACCCGGCCGTCCCCGGGCACCCAGAAGCCCGCCAGCAGGTCATCAGTGCGCGCGATCGGAAACCGCTCGGAGATCTCCCGAGGCCCGATCTCGTGCACCTCTAGGCCTTGGGTGCGCTGGAAGACCGCGATCCTGCGGTACTCCTCCAGACGGTCGTGATCGCTGATCGCTTCGATGACTCCCACCGGCCGGAAGCCGGTCGCCTGGCCCGTCTCGGCCTCCAGCCGCGCATACAGCTCGCGCGAGTAGAGCCGCATTGCCGTGATGGTCTCGCTCGTTTGACCGAAACACGTCATCAGGCCGGCGGCATGCCACGTCGTGCCACTGGTCAGTCGATCCCGTTCGAGGAGAACGACATCGGTCATCCCCTCGGCCGCGAGATGATAGGCGATCGAGGCGCCAATCACCCCGCCACCGATGACGACGACCTGCGCGGAAGCGGGCAACTGCGGCGATGCACTCACGGCCGGGAATCTACCCGGCCCGCAGTGCCACGGAACGCGGCGTGACGGCATTCAGGCCCGAATGCCGTGTCGTTAGGCGTAGGTGCGGAAGCCTCGTCCGGTCTTGCGGCCCAGGTAGCCCGCGGTGACGAGGTGCTCCAGCAGGGGCGCCGGGGCGTAGCCGCGCTCCCGGAACTCGATATAGAGCTCGCGCTCGATCGCCAGCGAGACATCGAGCCCGACGACGTCGAGCAGCTCGAAGGGCCCCATCGGCAGACCACAGCCGGTCTTCATCGCGGTGTCGATGTCGTCGGCGCTGGCGTAGTTGGCCTCGAGCATCTTGATCGCGTCGTTCAGGTACGGGAAGAGCAGGGCGTTGACGATGAAGCCGCTGCGGTCCCCGCAGGTCACCGCGACCTTGCCGACCTTGACGCACAGGTCCTGGATGGTCGCGAGGACGTCGGGGGCGGTGGAGACCGTGTGGATGACCTCGACGAGCTTCATGATCTGCGCCGGGTTGAAGAAGTGCATCCCGATGACATCCTGCGGCCGCGAGGTGACCTTGGCACAGTCGATGATCGGCAGCGAGGACGTCGTCGTGGCCAGGATCGCGCCGGGCTTGCAGATCCGGTCGAGGTCGGTGAAGAGCTCCTGCTTGATCGCCAGGTCCTCGGCGATCGCCTCGACGACGAGATCGACCTCGGCGAGTGCGTCGCGGGTGGTCGCTCCCGTGACCCGGGAGAGCAGGGCCGCCGCATCCTCGGCTGTCATCCGGCCCTTGTCGATCGCGCGGGTGTTGTTCTTCTCGATGGCCGCCCGCACGCCCGCGACCTTGTCATCGCCGCGGGCGACGTACACGACGTCATAGCCGTTCTTGGCGAACACCTCGATGATGCCGGTGGCCATCGTGCCGGAGCCGACCACGCCCACGGAGCTGATCGAGCGCAGCGAGACCCCAGCGGGCGCGCCGCTGCTGGGGGTCAGCGCGTCCGGGACAACCTCGGGCGAGCCCGCAGCGGCATACGTGTAGAAGCCCCGTCCGGTCTTGCGTCCCTTGAGGCCAGCGCTGACCATCTGCTTGATGATCGGGCTCGGCGCGTGGAGCCGGTCGCGGCCCTGCTTGTACATCGTGTCGAGGATCTCGTAGGCCGTGTCCAGGCCGATGAGGTCGAGCAGCGCGAGCGGACCCATGGGGTAGCCGCAGCCGAAGCGCATCCCCGCGTCGATGTCCTCGCGGGAGGCGTAGCGCGTCTCGTACATGTTGACTGCATGGTTGAGGTAGCCGAAGAGCAGCGCGTTGGCGATGAAGCCAGCCTTGTCGCCGACGATGACCGGCTTCTTGCCCAACCGCTCGGCAAGCGCCTTGACGTCCTCGAAGACGTCATCGGCGGTGATGACGGTGCGGATGACCTCGACGAACTGCAGCACCGGGGCCGGGTTGAAGAAGTGCATGCCGACGACGCGCTTGGGGTTCTTGGTCGCGACGGCGATCTCCGTCACGGGGAGGGAGGAGGTGTTGGTGGCCAGGATGGCGTCGGCGCCGACGATGTCGTCGAGCCGGGCGAAGATCTCCTTCTTCAGATCCAGGTGCTCGGGGACGGCTTCGATGACGAGCTGGCAGTCGGCGAGGTTGGCGAGGTCCGTCGTCAACGTCACATGAGAGTGCAACGCGTCATACGCCTCTTGAGTGAGCTTGCCGCGGGAGAGCGCCCGTCCCGTGCTGCCGGCGAGGATGGCCTTGCCATGCTCGGCAGCCTCGTCGCTCACTTCAGCGCCGACGACATCGATCCCGTTGCGCGCGAACACCTCCACGATTCCCGCACCCATGGTGCCCAGACCGATAACGCCGACTTTGGTGAACTCACGTGCCATGGGCAGGATTGTTTCAGTCAGCCCGACCCGGTACGAGGGATCGGCGACGTGAGACTGCCCACCTCACCAACTGTGGCCCGCTCCGACCAGAGTGAGTTCGAGGTCGGTGCGCTGGCTGGGCGAGAGCGGAGGTGCGGGCGGATCCTCACCCAACGATCGAGCCAGGTCCGCCAGCGCGAGGTCATACGCTCCGCGCCAGGCATCCACCCGCTGGGCCTTGTGCGGCTGATCACTGCGCTCGACGACGGCCAGCTGGTGGGCGATGCGACGCAACTCGAGCTCGATGAGGATGGACGGCAGGGGCTCAGGGACCGGACGCCGGGCCTGCGCATAACGCGTCAGCGGGGTGAGCAGCCAGGCGAGCCAGCGGGGCGGCTGGTTCTCTGGCAGCCAACGCAACAGCCAGGACACCACGAGCAACATGCCGATGGGCGAGCAGAGGGCGATGACGAACAGCAGCCACGTCTGCGCCATCGCGTCCTCCTGATCCGCCGGTCCACGTGGGCCGGTCTTTGCAGTGTGCGCCCACCGACGGCCCACGGCAAGGCCGGCCCTGACCTAGAGTTGTTCCTCGTGCGCATGGTGATCGCGACGTGCAGCGTCGACTACGAGGGACGACTCACGGCGCACCTCCCCCTCGCGACCCGGCTCCTCATGGTCAAGGCGGACGGCTCGGTCCTCGTGCACTCCGACGGTGGCTCCTACAAGCCGCTGAACTGGATGTCGCCGCCATGTGTGATGGCCCAGACCGACCCCGACGCCGACGAGGCTGAAGCCGGGGTCACCACCGTCTGGGTGGTCCGGCACACCAAGACCGACGACCGACTGCGGGTTCGCATCCACGAGGTCCACCACGACAGTGCCCACGACCTGGGGGTCGACCCCGGCCTGGTCAAGGACGGCGTCGAGGCGCACCTGCAAAAGCTCCTCGCCGAGCACATCTCGACCCTCGGCGAGGGCTACGCGCTCACGCGCCGGGAGTACATGACCCCCATCGGTCCCGTCGACATCCTGTGCCGCGACGCGGCCGGGGCCAACGTGGCAGTCGAGATCAAGCGGCGCGGAGAGATCGACGGCGTCGAGCAGTTGACCCGCTACCTCGAACTCATGAACCGTGACCCTCACCTGGCGCCGGTCACCGGGGTCTTCGCGGCCCAACAGATCAAGCCCCAGGCGCGCACGCTCGCGCAGGACCGCGGCATTCGGTGCGTCGTGCTGGATTATGACGAGCTGCGCGGCCTGGACAACGCCGAGGATCGGCTCTTCTAGCAACGGTGGCCCGGGTGTCCACAGGTCCGATGCCGCTGGGTTCGCCGTCCATAGCCTGACCCGAATGCCGTGCGCAGCCCGCAGCGCCGCCAGGCTCCCGATATGGCCAGGCGGCAGCGGATCCAGTCCAATCCTCTACACCGTCGCGGGCGCCGATCCCGATGCCGCCAGCCCCCGCGATTCACGGATGACATCCACAAACCGGCCCATGATCTCGTTGAGGCCGAAGTCCTTGGGGGTGAAGACGGCCGCAACTCCCAGCTCGCGCAGCGCCCGGGCATCGGAGTCGGGGATGATGCCGCCGACGATGACAGGAATGTCCCCGGCATCCTCGGCGCGCAGTCGATCGAGGATCTCGGGCACGAGCTCCATGTGGGATCCGGACAGGATGGAGATGCCGAGCAGGTGCACATCTTCGGCCACGGCGGCAGCGACGATCTGTTCCGGGGTCAGTCGAATCCCCTGATAGATCACCTCGAAGCCCGCATCCCGCGCCCGGACGGCAATCTGCTCCGCCCCATTGGAATGACCATCAAGACCCGGCTTGGCGACCAGCACGCGCAACGTCTGTCCAAGGTCCGCGCCCGTCTCACGGACTCGCTCACGCACCGCCATGAGATCCTCGCCCGCGGCGCCGCCGGTCAAGCCGACATTGCCGGAGACCCCCGTCGGGGCCCGGTACTCGCCGAAGACGTCCCGCAGCGCCTGCGACCACTCGCCTGTCGTCACGCCAGCGCGGGCGCAGGCGAGCGACGCCGTCATCAGGTTGGTGTCCGTCATCGCGTCCGCCTTGAGCTGGGACAAGGCATCGCGCACCGACGCCGCCCGGACCGGGTCGCAGTCACGCTCCTCGCGCCAACGACGCACCGCCTGCGCGGCCGCCGCCTCGACTCCCGGGTCGACGCTCTGGATCGCCGTGTCGAGATCGGCCGTTAACGGGCTGGGCTCGGAGGTCTCGAAGCGATTGACGCCGACGACGATGTCCTCGCCCACCTCGATGCGCTGGCGGCGCGCCGCATGCGAGGCGACGAGCGCCGACTTCATATAGCCGTTCTCCACCGCAGGGACGGCGCCACCTTGCTCCGCCACGCGAGCCATCTCCGCGCGGGCCCCCGCGATCAGCTCCTCGACCTTGGCCTGCACAACCACCGACCCCTGAAAGAGATCGTCATACTCCAGCAGATCCGACTCGTAGGCCAGCACCTGCTGCAGGCGGAGCGACCACTGCTGATCCCACGGCCGAGGCAGACCCAGCGCCTCGTTCCAGGCCGGCAACTGCACCGCCCGAGCACGCGCGTCCTTGGACAGGGTCACCGCGAGCATTTCCAGGACGATCCGCTGGACGTTGTTCTCCGGCTGAGCCTCGGTCAGGCCGAGGGAGTTGACCTGGACGCCGTAACGGAAGCGGCGCTGCTTGGCATCGGTCACCCCATAGCGCTCCTGGGTGAGCTCGTCCCAGAGGGCGACGAACGCCCGCATCTTGCACATTTCCTCGACGAACCGGACACCGGCGTTGACGAAGAAGGAGATGCGGGCGACCACCTCGCCGAAGCGCTCGGCCGGCACCTGACCGGAGTCACGCACGGCATCGAGGACGGCGATCGCCGTGCTCATCGCATACGCGATCTCCTGCACCGGCGTCGCTCCGGCCTCCTGCAGGTGATAGCTGCAGATATTGATGGGATTCCAGGTCGGCATCTCGCTCACCGTGTACGCAATGGTGTCCGTGATGAGACGCAGCGAGGGCGCGGGCGCGAAGACGTAGGTTCCCCGCGACAGGTACTCCTTGATGATGTCGTTCTGCGTGGTGCCCGCCAAGGCGTGAACCCACGCGCCAGGGTCTTCGCCCGCGGCATTCGCCTGCTCTTCGGCGACCACCTGGTACATCGCGAGCAGCCACATGGCTGTCGCGTTAATGGTCATCGACGTGTTCATGTCTTTGAGAGGGATCCCCTCGAACAAGCGCGCCATGTCACCGATATGGCTGATGGGGACGCCGACCTTGCCGACCTCCCCACGGGCTAACACCTGGTCGGGGTCGTAGCCGGTCTGCGTGGGCAGGTCGAAAGCGACCGAAAGGCCTGTCTGACCCTTGGCCAGGTTGCGACGATAAAGCGCGTTGCTGGCGGCGGCGCTGGAGTGGCCCGCGTACGTACGCATGACCCAGGGACGGTCACGGTGGGGTCGGTGCGAACCAGCAGCAGGCGTCTCGGGCATGCTCGCGACGGTACCGGCGCGACGCCGAGCCGGGGAGACCGGCGTGCGGTGAGAGTGCCCACACCGGCCTGGGGGCGGGTCCGGCCTCAGGCGGTCGCGAAGACCCCGTCCCGACTCGCCCCAGCCGTCCCGGCGAGGGCTGGATCCGCCGACAGCAGGCCCGCCAGCCGAGCCCGTCGCAGCAAACGACGCGTGCGTTCGTCGGCCGCGATGATCAGGAGCGGACGCTGCGCCCGGCCAGCGCGTAGGCGCAGTTCGACCAAGAGCCCGAATGCCGTGGTGTCTCGCACCTGGCACTCGGCCAAGTCCAACAGGATCGGACCGGCCGCGCTATCGATCAACTGGTGCATGAGCAGACGCGCATCGGGTGCGCAGCGGACGTCAAGAATGCCGGCGACCCGAACCCGCTGCCCGTCGGGCGAACTCTCCACCCAAATATCAACCACAACTGCCCCTGACTCCCCCAACAACAACGTCGAGCAACGCTGCCACTCACCCTGTGATCCATTACACAGGGTCGGCACAAATCTCGCTTCGCCACACGCGTAACAACATCGTCACTCTTGGGTACAGAAAGAGTTAGCCGGCACGTCCCGTCGCCGGGGTCAGCCGACGGGGCTCACCAGTGAGGCCCACAGAGGCGCTCCCCCGCGTGGCAGGCTGGCCCCATGGTCAATCTCACCCGGATCTACACGCGCACCGGAGACAGCGGCACCACGGCCCTGGGTGACTTCGGGCGGACGCGCAAGACCGACCCTCGACTGGCTGCGTACGCGGACACCAATGAGGCCAACGCCGCCATTGGAGTGGCGATCGCGGCGGGACAGTTGATCGATCCGATCATCGCGGTCCTGCGACGGGTGCAGAACGACCTGTTCGACGTCGGCGCCGACCTGGCCACCCCGCTGAAGGCGACGTACGAATACCCCCCGCTGCGGGTGAAGCAGGAGTGGATCGACGAGCTCGAGGCCGACTGCGACACCTTCAACGACGAGTTGGAGCCGCTGCGCTCCTTCATTCTTCCCGGCGGGTCCGCGGGCTCGGCCTATCTGCACGTCGCCACCACCGTTGTCCGGCGGGCAGAACGCGCCACCTGGGCCGCCATCGACGCGCATGGCACGCAGCCTGGCGAGGCCAAGGGCGAGGGCGGCATCAACACCTTGACCGCGACCTATCTCAACCGGCTGTCGGACCTGCTCTTCATCCTCGCGCGCCACGCCAACCTGGACGCAGGAGGCGACGTCCTCTGGCAGCCCGGCGGAGGACGCGAGGAGGCACCAGAGCGTCGGCGACGCACACCAGCCCCAAGCCCCAGACAGGACGAGGCTCCCACGCCCGCGGAGTAGGCCGGAACCGGGTGGGGACCGTCAGGCCACGTTATTGACGCCGTGACCAGGAGGCGCGGACTCCAGCCATGCACGCACCGCGGTGTAGGCCGCGGGCACGAGCGCAAGCTCCAACTGGTGGCTCGGGCTGCGACCGGTGACCGCCACGGCGTTCGGCAGCTCTGGAATCGGTTCGGCGAGCGGGCGCGGCGCCCCGAGGTCGAGATCGTGTCGCGCCCAAGACTGCTCGGGGCGCGGGGAGGGGCCCACGATGCTGAACCAGTCCAGGCGTTCGTCACCAATCCTGGCCAGACCCAGCCGCCACGACTCCTGCGAGCCGGCGCGCAACGCACACAGCATCAGCGGCTGCCCGTCGCTGATCCAGCGACGCCGCAGCCAGATATACGCCAAGGCTGCGATGGCCAGACTGATCAGCAGAACAATGATCAGCTCTGTGGCATGCAGCGCTGACATCGGTAATGCGGCTGAATCAGAGGGTCATGCCGCTGGAGTCGACCTGCTCGGCCACGATGGTGACCACGTCACGGTTGACCGAGAGGAACCCCCCGTCCACCGTCGCGGTGCGCGTGCCGTCCGCGCCCATGATCCGAACGTCTCCCTCGGCGAGAACGCCGAGCATCGGGGCGTGACCGGGCAGCACGCCCAACTCGCCGTCTGTCGTCCGGGCACTGACCTGCGATGCCTCGCCCTCCCAGACCTTGCGGTCGGCCGCGACGAGTTCGACTTTCAATGCGCTCACGAGGAGATCCTTCCGAACCGGGGGTTGACCGTCAGTGTATCGGCCCAGCGTCGTGCTTCGGACCGGGGACCATCCCCTTGGTCTGGGCTGGGCAACGGCGAAATGTGCGCAGACGCCACGGGGCCGGCATCCCCCAGATGGGGGACGCCGGCCCGGGTGTGATCGCCGCAGACGATCAGAGGTTCTTCTGGATCTCCGCCCACTGGCGCTCGACATCGTCGAGGCCACCGCACATGAAGAAGGCCTGCTCACCGACGTGGTCGTAGTCACCATCGGCGATCTTGGTGAAGGCCTCAACCGTGTCGACCAGCGGCACCGTCGAACCCTCGATGCCGGTGAACTGCTTGGCAACGTAGGTGTTCTGGGACAGGAAGCGCTGGATCCGGCGAGCACGGTTGACCAGGATCTTGTCCTCTTCGGACAGCTCGTCGATACCGAGAATCGCGATGATGTCCTGCAGCTCCTTGTTGCGCTGCAGGATCGACTTGATCCGCACGGCCGTGGCGTAGTGCTCGGCCGAGATGTAGCGCGGGTCAAGGATCCGGCTTGTCGACGTCAGCGGGTCCACGGCCGGATAGATACCGAGCGAGGCGATCTCGCGCGAGAGCTCGGTGGTCGCATCGAGGTGCGCGAACGTCGTCGCGGGCGCGGGGTCGGTGTAGTCGTCAGCCGGCACGTAGATCGCCTGCATCGAGGTAATCGAGTGACCACGCGTGGAGGTGATGCGCTCCTGGAGCACACCCATCTCATCGGCGAGCGTGGGCTGGTAACCCACGGCGGACGGCATTCGACCAAGCAGGGTCGACACCTCAGAACCGGCCTGGGTGAACCGGAAGATGTTGTCGATGAACAGCAGCACGTCCTGGCGCTGCACGTCGCGGAAGTACTCCGCCATCGTCAGCGCGGACAGGGCGACGCGCAGACGCGTGCCCGGGGGCTCATCCATCTGACCGAACACGAGGGCGGTCTGGCCGAGAACCCCGGCCTCCTCCATCTCCACCATGAGGTCATTGCCCTCACGGGTGCGCTCGCCGACACCGGCGAACACCGAGACACCACCATGGTCGCGCGCGACTCGGGCGATCATCTCCTGAATGAGCACGGTCTTGCCGACACCGGCGCCACCGAACAGGCCGATCTTGCCACCCTGCACGTACGGCGTGAGCAGGTCGATGACCTTGATGCCGGTCTCGAACATCTGGGTCTTGGACTCCAGCTGGTCGAACGGCGGAGCCGAGCGGTGGATGCCCCACCGCTCCTGGACATCCAGGGTCTCCCCCGGCTCCAGGTTCAGGCAGACGCCGGTGGTGTTGAAGACGTGACCCAGGGTGACGTCACCGACCGGGACGGAGATGGGGCCGCCGGAGTCCTGCACGGCAGTGCCCCGCACGAGGCCGTCCGTGGGCTGCAGCGAAATGGCCCGCACCATGTTGTCGCCGATGTGCTGGGCAACCTCAAGGTTGAGGATCTTGGTGCCCTCGGTGCCATCGGTGTTGGCGACCTCGGCCATCAAGAGGTTGTAGAGCTCGGGCATCGCGTCAACAGGGAACTCGACGTCGACGACCGGGCCGATGATTCGGGAGATCCGGCCGACGCCGCCGGGCGTGGTGGTCCCCGTGGTCTCGGTGACAGTGGCAGTCATGGTCTTCTCTCTCACTTGCTCTCGGCGAGGGCGCTCGCGCCGCCGACAATTTCGCTGATCTCTTGGGTGATCTCGGCCTGACGGGCCTGGTTGGCCAGCCGGGTGTACTTGCGGATGAGCTCCTCGGCGTTGTCCGTGGCCGACTTCATCGCGCGCTGGCGGGCCGCAAGCTCGGAGGCCGCCGCCTGCAGGAGGCAGTTGAAGATGCGCGAGTTGACGTACTTGGGCAGCAGGGCATCAAGGACCCCGTCGATCGACGGCTCGAAGTCATACAGCGGGAGGAGCTCGTTGTCCTGCGGCCCGACCTCGCCTTCGACGACTTCCAGCGGCAGGAGGCGGATGACCTCCGGCTCCTGGGTGACCATGCTGACAAACCGCGTGAAGACGATGTGCACCTCGTCGACGCCACCGTCGGCGTCATCCTTGACGAAGTCGGCCGTGATCCGGTCGCCGATCTGGCGGGCGTCTTCGAACGACGGCTTCTCGGTGAAGCCGGTCCAGCTCGCCGCGAACTCCCGACGACGGAAGCTGTAGAAGCTGACCGCCCGCCGCCCGACGAGGTACGGCACGACCGTCTTGCCCTCGGCGGTGAGCTTGGCGACGAGCCGCTCGCCCTCCTTGAGCACGTTGGCGTTGTACCCGCCGGCCAAGCCGCGGTCCGCCGCAATGATCAGGACGGCTGCCCGCTCGACGTGGTCCTTCTCGGTCGTCAGTGGGTGGTCCTCATTGGACCAGGTCGCGACCTCGGAGACGGCGCGGGTGAGCGCGCGCGCATACGGGGTGGACTCCCGCACGGCCTGCTGGGCCTTGACGACCCGAGACGCGGCCATGAGCTCCATGGCGCGGGTGATCTTCTTGGTCGCGCTGACGGAGCGGATGCGCTGCCGGTACTCCCGGATCTGCGCTCCCATACGTTTCCGCCTTTCGTGGGTCGGAGGTGCTGATCGTGGTCTGAATGCCGCCTGGGCCGTGAGGTGCCGGAGACCGGCACCTCACGTGGCTCAGCGCTTCCTGACGACGATCTGCTCCTGCTCGGACTCTTGGGCCCGGGCGGCTGCATCGTCTTCGGCCTCATTGCCCGCAACCATGCCGTCGTTGCCGCGAGAGTCGAAGCCCTTTTTGAACTCCGCGATGTCGCCCTCGAGCGCCTGCTCCGTGGACTCCTCGAACTTGCCCGTCTCGCGGATCGCGGCCAACAGGTCGGCCTTGCTGCGTCGCAGGTGGTCGAGGTACTGGCTCTCGAAGCGGCGCACGTCCTCGACCGGGATCGAGTCGAGCCGCCCCGTCGTGCCCATCCAGATCGAGACGACCTGCTCCTCGACGGGGTAGGGGTTGCTCTGCTTCTGCTTGAGCAACTCCACCAGACGCGCACCACGAGCAAGCTGCTGCTTGGAGGCCGGGTCGAGGTCGGAGGCGAACATGGCGAAGGCCTCAAGGGCGCGGTATTGGGCCAGGTCAAGCTTGAGTCGACCCGAGACCTGCTTCATCGCCTTGATCTGCGCGGCACCACCGACACGAGAGACCGAGACACCCACGTCGATGGCCGGGCGGACATCGGAGTTGAACAGGTCGGCCTGCAGGTAGATCTGGCCGTCCGTGATCGAGATGACGTTGGTCGGGATGTAGGCCGAGACGTCACCGGCCTTGGTCTCGATGACCGGCAGACCGGTCATCGAGCCGGCGCCGAGGTCGTCGGACAGCTTGGCGCAACGCTCGAGGAGCCGGCTGTGCAGGTAGAACACGTCACCGGGGTAGGCCTCGCGGCCCGGCGGACGACGCAGCAGCAGGGACACCGCGCGGTAGGCCTCGGCCTGCTTGGACAGGTCGTCGAAGATGATCAGCACGTGCTTGCCGTCATACATCCAGTGCTGGCCGATGGCCGAGCCGGTGTAGGGGGCGAGGTACTTGAAGCCCGCGGAGTCGGAGGCGGGAGCCGCGACGATGGTCGTGTACTCCATGGCGCCGGCCTCTTCGAGCGTGCCCCGCACGGAGGCGATCGTCGAGCCCTTCTGGCCGATGGCGACGTAGATGCAGCGGACCTGCTTGGTCGGGTCGCCGGTCTCCCAGAACTCCTTCTGGTTGATGATCGTGTCGACCGCGACCGTGGTCTTACCCGTCTGGCGGTCACCGATGATGAGCTGGCGCTGGCCACGACCGATCGGTGTCATGGCGTCGACGGCCTTCAGGCCAGTCTGCAGCGGCTCGTGCACTGACTTGCGCTGGACAACCGTCGGCGCCTGGAGCTCAAGGGCGCGGCGGCCCTCAGCCTTGATCTCGCCCAGGCCGTCGATCGGGTTGCCGAGCGGGTCGACGACGCGGCCGAGGAATCCGTCGCCGACGGGCACGGAGAGCACCTCGCCGGTCCGCTTGACCTCCTGGCCCTCCTCGATCTTGGAGAAGTCGCCCAGGACGACCACACCGATCTCGTGGACGTCCAGGTTGAGGGCGATCCCGAGGGTGCCGTCCTCGAACTGGAGCAGCTCATTGGTCATCGCCGAGGGCAGCCCCTCGACGTGAGCGATGCCGTCACCGGCGTCGAGGACGCGGCCGACCTCTTCACGCGCGGCTGCCCCGGGCTCGTAGGACTGGACGTAACTGTCCAGTGCGTCCCGGATCTCCTCCGGACGGATCGAGAGCTCCGTCATGTCTGTTCTCTCCTGAAGTCAACGGCCCGCTCGTCGTGCGTGGCCGAAAGTCTGATGTCGGTGTTCGGTTCTGGTGTGGTTCGGGAATGCCGCGCGGCCAAGCCGTCAGGCGCCAGTGATGTGTCGGCGCGCCTCGTCGAGGCGCCGGATGATGGTGCCGTCGACAACCTCGTCGCCGACCTGGACTCGAATGCCGCCCATGACGTCGGGCTCGAGGACCGTCTGCAGGGTGACGGGCTTGCCGTACATCGCCTCCAGAGCCGTCCGCAGCCGGGCCGACTGCTGGTCCGTGATCGGCGCAGCGATCGTGACCAGAGCGGTCAACTCATCGCGCCGGCGCGAAGCCAGCGTGAGGTAGGCCGCGAGCACCCGGTCGAGCCGGCGACCACGCGGTACCGAGACCGCCTGCTCGGCCAGTCGGATCGTCTCCGGGCGCGCCTTGCCCGCGAGCAGCGAGCGCACGAGCCCCGCCTTGCCGGGGGCGTCGGAGTTACGCATGGAGAGCGTGTCCCGCAGGCTCGCGTCACTGGCCACGATCCGCTCGAAGCGGAACAGCTCGTCCTCGACGGCATCGATGCGACCGGCGCGCTCAGCCTGGATCAGCAGGCTTTGCACCCCGAGAGCCTCGAGGGTGTCGCTGAGGTCGCGCTCGTCGGCCCACCGCTGCCCCGCCACCTCGGCCGTGAGATCGGCGGTGACGGCGCCGACGCGCGGGCCGAAGAGTCGCTGGGCAAGGGCACGCTTGGCGTCGGCCTCCCGCGAGGGGTCCGCCAGTGCGCGCCGCAGTGTCGCGTTGGCGTCGACAGCAGCGGTGACCGCGAAGAGCTCATCGGCCAGGGTGGCGAAGTCGGCGGATCCGGAGACCGCCGCCTCGAATGCCTGGTCGACAGCCGCGGCCGCCGCCCGCGAGGAACCACGCATCAGGCGTCCTGCCCCGCGGTGCTGACCTTGCGCGGCGTGGCCGCTCCGGACTCCAGCTCGGCCAGGAAGCGGTCGACGATGCCGGTGCGACGCACCTCGTCGGTGAGCGACTCCCCGACGATCTTGCTCGCCAGGGTCGTCGAGAGGGCGCCGACCTCGGAGCGCAACTGGACCGTGGCCTGCTGGCGCTCGGCCTCGACCTGACGCTTGGCGGACTCGGTGATCCGGTGGGCCTCGCTCTGGGCTTGACCACGCATCTCGGTGACGATGGCCGCCCCCTCCTCGCGCGCCTCTTCACGGATCCGATTGGCTTCGGTCCGTGCCTCGGTGAGCTGACTGTTGTACTGGTCGAGGGCAGCCTGGGCCTGGGCCTGGGCTTCCTCGGCCTGCTTCATGCCGCCCTCAATGGCCGCTGCCCGAGCCTCATAGAGAGCCTCCATGTTGGGCACGACCTTCTTGCTGAAGACCCAATAGAGGATCGCGAAGGCAACGATGCCGACGATGATCTCCGCGGGATGCGGGAGCAGCGGCAGGGCCTCCGGCCAGCCAGGGCCGGCTTCGCCGGCGGCGATGACGGATGCGGGAACCACGATCGCTTCCTTACTTGGTGCAGACGGGGGTGGGGCGGGGGAAGCGAGGAATTACTGGCTCGCGAAGATGAACGCGAAAACGAGACCAAGGATGGCGAGCGCTTCGGTCAGCGCCATACCCGTGAAGGCGATGGTCTGCAGCATGCCGCGGGCCTCGGGCTGACGAGCGACCCCGTTGAGGTAAGCGGCGAAGATCAGACCCACACCGATACCGGGGCCGATCGCGGCGAGACCGTAGCCGAGGTAGGCGATGTTGCCGTTGATCTCGGCAAGGACGGCCATGTTCATTCGAGTGTTCCTTTCGGTGGCACGGAGAGGGATTTCTCTGTGTCGATGCGGTGTTCAGTTGGTCGTGATGCGAGCAGATGCTCGGTGGTCAGTGGTGCTCGCTGACAGCGTCGGCGATGTAGATCGCGGCAAGCAAGGTGAAGATAAAGGCTTGCAGGAACTCGATCAGCAGCTCGAAGAACGTCATGACGATCGAGAAGGCGAAGCTCGCGACGCCCGCGGCCTGGAGTCCGATGTTGCCGCCGTGCAGCAGGAGGTACTCCCCGCCGAGGATGAAGACCAGGAGCATCAGGTGGCCGGCGAGCATGTTGCCGAAGAGTCGCAGGGCCAGGGTGAGCGGCCGAATGAAGAAGTAGGTGAGGAACTCCAGCATGAACATGATCGGCTTGAGCCAGCCCGGCAGACCCGGCGGGATGAGGGAGCCGAGGTAGCCGACGATCCCGTGCTTCCGCTTGATCCCGACAGCGTGATACACGAGGTAGATCACTGCGGTGAGCACGATCGGGAAGGCGATCCGGCTCATGGTCGGGTACTGGACGAACGGGAAGATCCCCATCACGTTGTTGAACAAGATCATCGTGAACATCGTGAACAGCAGCGGCAGGAAAGGCTTGAAGTCCTTGGTGCCGATGATGTCGCGAGCGATGGTGTTGCGCACAAAGTCGTAACTCTGCTCGGCGATCCACTGCCGCTTGCTCGGGACGATCGAGAGTCGGCCCGCCACGCTGACGTAGAACCAGCCGATGATCGCAACGGAGATCAGCAGGACGACCGCTGGGCGGGTCAGGGCCCAGTGACTGTCCTGCCCGGCGATGATCGGCCAGTAGAAGTCGCCGACTGAGGGAGGGGTGAATCCCTCCCCGCCGTCGGCTGCCAGCACGATGCCGGGCACGAGGGTGGCGACCACGGTGGGGCTCACAGCCTTTCCTTGAACGTTTGCGCTGCGGAGGTCTCGGCGCGACGGCATCGGGAACCCTGGGAACCCACGCCGGCCCGGACGGCCGCGTCCGCGTTGTAACTTACCGGACCACCGGTGACCTGAGCGACGGCGGCTCGCGACGTCCACCTACTGGTCATTGCGGATCGTCCGGGAGGTCGTAGAGGGGGATGCGCGCCTTGCGCATTGCCCACATCGAGCATCCCTGCCAGGCGATAGTGACGACCAGCGCAACCAACCCCAGGGCCATGCCATCGACCCAGGGAGCGCGCAGGAAGGCCATGAGGAACAACAGCAAACCGATGACCTGGCCCAGGTAGACGGCCATGGCCACGGCGAAAAAGGCGTGCGGACTCGTGCTCCGGACCAGGCGGCTCATCAGCAGCATTCCGGTGGCGTAGAACGCGATCGAGACCACCAGGCCCAGCAGCGAGCCGGCCAGGGCATCACTCCCGCGCCATAGCACCATGGCGATGACCGTGAGTCCGCCCGCGACCGCCGACGGCAACAGCGCGAAGCGCAGCATGGTCGCGAACGGGGCGCCAGCCCCTGGCCGATCGGCCGAAGGAACCCCTGTGGAGGAGGCGCCAGGCGTGGACGTCATCGGTCGTCTCGTCCTCTTCGTCGGCGGCGGGTCGGCGGGTACGGGCGCGAGTGGCGAACCACCCGAACGGCGCTTGTGAAAGTTATCACTAGCGTTCTGATGCGCTCAAATCGTTCCCACGACCGGTGCGGGTCGGGGGCGCCTCGTCGTCGGCATGGGGCGAGTTCGGGAGCTGCCCCACCTCGACGGGAGTGCGTCCCGCGATGGTGGCCCGAGGAAGCCACATCGTCAAGATCAGCGCCGTGGTCGCCATGGCGACCAGCACCCCCACCGCCGCCCACGGGGTGACGAACACGAACGCCACAACCCCGAATGCCGCCGTGGCCGCCCAGAACCACAGCAGCAGCACGGCGCGGCGGTGCCCGTGTCCAAAGCGCAGCATGCGGTGATGCAGGTGTTGAGCATCAGCCTGGAAGGGGCTCTGGCCGCGCCACGTGCGCCGGACGACCGCGAGAACGACGTCGACGACCGGCAGCAGCACGATGGAGATCGGGATGACTAGCGGGGCCAGCAGGGCGACCGCCGTGTTGGTGCTGACATCCGCACCGGTCACCGTCCCGGTGATCGAGATGGTGGCCGCGGCCAGCAACAGACCGAGCAGCAAGGCGCCGCTGTCCCCCATGAAGATGCGGGCGGGGTGGAAGTTGTGCGGCAGGAACCCGAGGCAGATGCCAATCAGGGCCGCCGAGATGAAGGCGGAGGCGGTAAAGACATTGGGTGGGGAGTAACTGCGTGAGATGAGGTAGGCGTAGGCGAAGAATGAGGACGCAGCGATCACGACGATGCCCGCGGCGAGTCCGTCGAGCCCGTCGACGAAGTTGACCGCGTTGGTCAGCAGGACGACAACGAAGATCGTCAGCCCGACCAAGAAGGGGGCGGGCAGGACGACGGTCGACCCGATGGGCAGTGAAAAGAACTGGACGCCCTGAAAGGCCATGATGCCCGCGGCGACGAGTTGGCCCGCGAACTTGACCAGGGGGTCGAGCTCGTGGACGTCGTCGACGGCGCCCACGACACACACGACGGCCGCCCCGCCGAGGACGCCCCAGAGCTCCCCGGTGCGGAACATCTGGCTGCTGAAGGGCAGCACCGACGCGACGACGAGGGCCGCGCCGAACCCGAGGAACATCGACACCCCGCCGAGGCGCGGAATCGGCTCGGAGTGCACGTCGCGGTCCCGCACCGGGGTAAAGGCATCCAGGGCCTCGGCAAGCATGCGGATGGCCGGGGTGGCGGCGTACGTGATGATCGCCGCGACGAGGATGAGGAAGACATACTCACGCACCGGCCCTCCTCACCTCCCTCCCGGCCCGCCGCGAATAGGTCAGCGAGGGTAGGCAGGGAAGTGCGTCACCAGATCGGTCACCCGCCCCCGCACGTCCCGGGACACCGGGTGGCCGGGGTCGGCGTCGCCCTGGGTGACGGCCGTCGCGATCAGGTCGGCGATCTCGACCATCTCGGCCTCGCCCATGCCCTGGGTCGTCACGCACGGCGTGCCGACCCGGATGCCGGAGGCCACATTGGGCTTCTGCGGGTCGAACGGGATGGCGTTCTTGTTCAGCGTGATCCCTGCGGCGTCACAGCGGGCCTCGGCGTCGACGCCGGTGACCAGGACGGGCTGCAGGTCATGCAGGGAAAGGTGGGTGTCAGTGCCACCGGTCGTCGGTCGAATGCCGCGCTTGCCCAACTCCTCGGCAAGCACGGCGGCATTCGCAACGACCCGACGCGTGTAGGCGGCGTACTCCGGGGTCGCGCACTCCTTGAAGTTGACAGCCTTGGCCGCGATGGTGTGCATCTGCGGGCCGCCCTGCATCATCGGGAACACGGCCTTGTCGATCGCCGCGGCATGCTGGGCCTTGCAGACGATGGCGCCGGAGCGCGGCCCGCGCAGGACCTTGTGCGTCGTGAACGAGACGACGTCGGCATACGGCACCGGGCTCGGGATGGCCTTGCCGGCCACGAGCCCAATGAAATGGGCCGCGTCGACCCAGAAGATCGCGCCAATCTCATCGGCCAGGCGCCGGAAGAAGGCGAAGTCGATCAGCCGCGGGATGGCCGACCCGCCGGCGAGGATGACCTTGGGCTTGTGCTCCTTGGCCAGGCGCTCGACCTCGGCGTAGTCGATGTCCTCGGTGTCCTTGTCCACGCCGTAGTGCACGGCGTTGAACCACTTGCCCGAGAAGGACACCTTGGTGCCGTGGGTGAGATGGCCGCCGTGGGGCAGGCTCATCGCCAGGATGGTCTCCCCCGGCTGGAGGAACGCACCGTAGACGGCCTGGTTGGCGCTGGCCCCTGAATGCGCCTGGACGTTGGCGTGATCGGCCTCGAACAGAGTCTTGGCCCGCTCGATGGCCAGCTCCTCGGCCTTGTCGACCTCGGCGCACCCCCCGTAGTAGCGCCGACCCGGATACCCCTCGGCGTACTTGTTCGACAAGGTCGACCCGAGCGCCGTCAACACCTCGGGGCTCGAGAAGTTCTCCGAGGCGATGAGCTGCAGGCCCCCCCGCAGGCGATCGAGCTCGGAGAGCAGGACGCCAGCTATGTCGGGGTCGAAGGCGGATAGCGCGTCGAAGTCCGAACCGTAGAAGGTCTCGCTCATGACTGGTGCAGCTCCTTGGCGGGGTCAGCGGGGTCGTCCGAGGTGGGAAGGTCGACAGTATCGACCTGGGCCGGATCCGATGCCGCAGGCTCAGGCGAGTCCGGCTCGGACCCACCGTGATCCGAATCGGCCGGGTCCGACTCTACGGTTTCCACGGCTTCGGGTTCGACGGCTTCGGGTTCGACGGCTTCGGTTTCGACGGCTTCCTCAGCGGCGCGCCGCGCCCGCTCGAGGATCGGGTCGACCACCGCCGAGATCTCGTCCTGCGCAAGGGCCCCGAGGCGGAGGATTTCCGGCTCGTCCTTGGTGCAGTCGACGATGGTCGAAGCCAGGCCTCCCCGGACCGGCCCGCCATCGAGGTAGTAGGTCACTGAGCTCCCGAGTTGAGCTGCGGCGTCGAGCACCGTGCGGCTGGCGGGGTTGCCGGTCCGGTTGGCGCTGCTGACCGCCATCGGACCGGTCGCCCGCAACAGAGTCAGCGCCACCTCGTCGTCCGGCATCCGCAGGGCGACCGTCCCCGAAGTCTCGCCCAGATCCCAGGCCAGGCTGGGCTGGGCCTCCAGGACCAGCGTCAACGGCCCCGGCCAGAATGCCGCCATGAGCGCCCGGGCATAGTCGGGCACGTCCATGGCGAGCCCGTCGACAGTCGCCACATCCCCGATGAGCACCGGCGGTGGAACGTCGCGTCCCCGGCCCTTGGCGCCAAGGAGTGCGGTTACGGCATTCGGGGAGAACGCGTCCGCCCCCACCCCGTAGAGCGTGTCGGTGGGGAGCACGACTAACTGGCCTGACCGGACGCCGTCGGCGGCCTTGGGAATCGCGTCGGCGAGGCCCTCAGGCGTGGTGCAGTCGAAGACCGGACTCATGGTGTCCAAGGGTATGCCGCTTCGACGCTCGACCGGGACGCCCATCCCCGGGCCGTCCGGGACGGGGCCGCGAGCGTGGTTCCTGCCAGGCGACGCCCGGGGCGGCTGACGATGGCGGGCCTGCCATGCTCCGCCGCCACCTCCGCGCGAGCCCCGAGGATGGCGGCGAACACCTGAGGTCAGGGGCGCAGCTCCAGATCGACCGTCTCGCAGACGGCCCGGAAGCCCAGCCGCTCGTAAAGTGCATTGGACACCGGGTTGGCCTGATCGGTGAACAGACAGAGGCGCTGACCCGCGGACTGCGCCCGCTGCGACACCTGCGCGACGGTGGCGGCGGCATACCCCCTCCCCCGGTGCGGGGTCGGCGTATAGACCGGGCCGATCCGGGCGACCCCAAAGGCCGGCGGGCGGATGCCGGTCAGGTGGACGATGAGGCCATCCTCGTTCTCCCACAGCCACACTCCGGCCTGGTCGATCCGCATCTGGATCTGGTCAGCCGGCAGCGTCGGCCCATGACCCCCGACACGTCCGGCTTGGTGGTCGGCTTCGTCGTGAAACCGGGCGAACCAGTCCGAGACCAACTCAAAGTCGTCAGGACCGGCCAGCCGGAGTCGACCCGGCGCTGCAGCAGGCATGTGCAGCGTGCCTAACTCGTGCAGCCGAAGACGCATCGTGGTGACCGCCCGCTGCCCGCTGAGACTGGCCAGCTCAGCAGCGACGAACTGCGCAGCCGGTAACGTGCCGCTGATCGCGCTCAAGGCTTCTCCGCGCGCGAAAAGGGCCTGGGCTAGCAACTGCGCACCACGCTCAGGCATGTGCATGACGTAGGCCCAGTGCGGGTCGAGCGGCTTGGCCTTCATCGCCGCGCCGACCACCGCCCCATCGTCCTCGTGCACGCTCGCGAACCAGCGCGGCCAGGGGGTCGGTGGGAGAGGTCCCGCCGCCGCCTCTGTCGCCAGGGCAACCGCTTGACCGGCCACGACCGAGGCCGCCACCGGCGCCGCGCTCAGATAGTGCTGCGCCACGGTGAGGAATGCCGCGGGGTCATCGTGGAATCGGACCGTCACCATGCCAGGACGGTAGCGACTCGGTGGATGCCGGCAAAGCTGATTTAGGTGGCCCGGACAGCGATGGTGGCGCGGGGTCGACCGCTCAGGTCGTCGCGGTCCTCAACGTCGTCCCACCAGCCGGTGCCCCGCAGGGCAGCCGGCAGAGACTCGCCCTGGGTGTCGGCATGCTCCATGACCAGGACCCCACCGGGTCGCAGCAGCGTCGCAGCCCTGGCCGCCACCAGGCGCGGGATCGCCAGTCCGTCGGCGCTGCCGCCGTACAGGGCGATGACGGGGTCGTGTTCCCTGACCTCGGGATCGATCGGCTCCATTCCGCTCGGAATATAGGGCGGATTGGACACGACGACATCAACGCTGCCGGCCAGGTCCGGGAACGACTGGGTGGCGTCGCCCAGCCTCAGATCGATATCCAACCCGAGGGCAGCCACGTTGTGCGCGGCCCAGGCATGAGCGCTCTCATCGACCTCGACGGCGTGCACCAGGGCCGCGGGCACCTCATCCTTGAGAGACAGCGCGATGGCTCCGGATCCCGTGCACAGATCCACCGCCCTGGGGGCCGAGACCTCGGACGCTATCTGGCGTAGTGCCTCGATCGCCCAGCCGGCCACGGTCTCGGTCTCCGGTCGCGGGACGAAGACCCCGGGCCCGACCGCCAGGGTGAGATGGCGAAAGTAGGCCCGGCCAGTCAAGTGCTGCAAGGGGATCCGTGACGAGCGTTCCGCGATCAGCCCTGCATAGCGTTCGAGAAAACCGTCATCGACCCTGTCGCGCAACACCATCCGGCGCCGCACCTCGCTGGCATCCACGCCCAAAGTGAAGGCAGCGAGCTCGACTGCATCGGCCTCTGCCGCCGCGATACCGCTCTGTGAGAGCGACTCTCGAGCCGCCCTCACCTCGGCATCGAGCGTCCTGCTCACGACTCGCCGAGGAGTTCGAGGCGGGCGTGCTCGTCGGCAGCCACGGCGGACGTCACCACCGGGTCCAAGTCACCGTTGAGGACGGCGTCGAGGTTGTAGGCCTTGTAGCCGGTGCGGTGGTCGCTGATCCGGTTTTCCGGGAAGTTGTAGGTGCGGATTCGCTCGGAGCGGTCCACGGTGCGGACCTGGCTGGCTCGTGCGTCCTTGGCCTGGGCGGCAGCGGCGTCGGCGGCGATCTGATGCAGTCGGGCCCGCAGCACCCGCATCGCGGCCTCGCGGTTCTGCAGCTGCGACTTCTCGTTCTGGCATGACACGACGGTCCCGGTCGGCAGGTGCGTGATGCGGACGGCCGAGTCGGTCGTATTGACGCTTTGACCACCGGGTCCCGAGGACCGGAAGACATCGATGCGCAGGTCATTGGGGTCGATGGTCACCTCCACGTCCTCGGCTTCGGGCATGACCCACACGCCGGCGGCACTGGTGTGGATCCGCCCCTGGCTCTCGGTGACGGGGACCCGCTGGACGCGGTGCACGCCACCCTCATACTTCAGCAACGCCCACGGGGCCTCCCCCGGCGCAGGCGTCCCGCGGGACTTCACTGCGAGCTGGACGTCCTTGTAGCCCCCCAAGTCGGACACGGTCTCGTCGAGCACCTCGACGCGCCAGCCGCGGCGCTCCGCCCATCGCAGGTACATCCGGACCAGGTCGCCCGCGAACAGCGCGGATTCCTCTCCGCCTTCACCGGCCTTGACCTCGAGAATGACATCACGGTCGTCGTCCGGGTCCCGGGGAATGAGTAGGCGACGCAGCCGATCGGCGGCCTCATCGGCGGTGGTTTCCAGACCGGGCAGCTCCTCGGCAAACGACGGGTCCTCCTGGGTCAGTTCACGGGCGGCCTCGAGGTCGGCCACGGCCGCCGACCACGTCCGGTAGGCGGTCACGGGCGGCGTGAGTGCGGCATACCGCGTCCCCAACGTCCGCAACTGATCGGGATCCGAGGCGACGGCGGGGTCGGCCATCCGCGACTCGAGGTCGGCATGCTCAGCGAGCAGGGTCTGCGCGGACTCGAACACGAAAGGACCTCGAACTATCGGGACGGGGAGGACAGGAGCGGCGCGGGCCTGGGTGGCACAACGCAAGTGCGCCGGCCGGCTCGTGGTCGAGCGGGCCGGCGCACCGGGAAAGCTACTTGGCGACCTTCTTGCCGTAGCGGGCCTCGAAGCGGGCCACGCGGCCACCGGTGTCGAGGATCTTCTGCTTGCCCGTGTAGAACGGGTGGCACTGGCTGCAGACCTCGGCGTGGATCGCGCCGTTCTTGGCCGTGCTGCGCGTCGTGAACGTGTTGCCACAGGTGCAGGTCACGGTCGTCTCGACGTACTCGGGGTGGATGTCCTTCTTCACGATCTTCTCCTTGGAGGTGTCCGGGTCGGCGGGCCCAACGACGTTCGTTGCAGACCCTGTGGCGCCCCGACTGCGACCCTCGTGGGAGGTCGCTCAGGAAACGCATCGCGTGCCGTGAACCGGTCCAGCGTTCAAGTGTGCCAGAGCGGCACACAGTCTCCTAAACAGCGATACCCCGGGCGGCATTCCCGGTCGCTCTGCCGCGGTCACCGAGGCGCCGGCTCGGTGTCGGACGCCGGTCGTAGGGTCGCAGCATGCGCTACGGAGTCGTCATCCCCTATGCCAGTGAGGCTGAGTTCACCGATCTCGCCCAGATGGCCGAGGAGGCCGGGTGGGACATGGTCTTCAGCTGGGAGGCGGTGTGGGGTCAGGACGCCTGGGTGACGCTTGGGGCCGCGGCAATGGTGACCGAGCAGATCCGGCTGGGCACCCTCCTGACACCCGCCTCGCGGTACCGCCCCTGGGACCTGGCCTCGCGCGTCGCCTCCGTCGATCGGCTGTCGGGGGGCCGAGCCACCCTCGGGGTCGGGTTGGGCACCCTGCATGACAATTGGCTGGCCTTCGAGGCCGATGAGGGCCGCGCGACGCGGGCCGCCAAGCTCGACGAGGGCCTCGCGGTCTACGCAGGGCTCATGGCCGGACAGCCATTCTCCTTTTCCGGCGAGCACTACTGCGCGCGTCCCGTCACCGAGCTCATCCCTCCCCCGCCAATCCAGCAGCCTCACCCTCCCGTCTGGTGCGTCGGCGGGCTCGTCCCCGGCGCGTCCCGGCAGCGCAGTCTTGAGCGCGCGGCCCGGTGGCAAGGGGTCTTCCCGGCCGTCGTCGGCAGCTACCTGGACCAGCCCGGCTCGCGGCTCACCCTGGACACGCTGCGCGAGATCGTGGACCGGATCGCCGCCCTACGGTCCGCCGCTGGCCTGTCCATGCAGACCTACGACGTCGTCGTCGAGGGCGACAGCCACGGCGACTTCGGCCAGGTCCGTCCCCCCGTCGAGCGCTGGGGGCGGGCCGGTGCGACGTGGTGGGTGGAGTCGTGGTGGGACCTGCCCGACTCGCCGGCGGGCCGCGCCGAGACAGCCCGACGCGTGCGCCTCGGACCCACCCACGCGGTAACTTCACCCCCGCGCCAGCTATAACACCCGCGCCCGTGAACAACCCGCGGGCCTGACGACGTGAGCGCTTGGGGACGGGACACGATCACCCCTTGCGGGCCCAGATGCCCTGGAGGAGGAGCCCGACAAACAGGACGGCAAGCCCGACGAGGCCGATCGGGGACAAGACCTGCCCGAGCAGGACCGCCCCGAGCACCGTGGCCGTGAGTGGGTCGACGAGGACCAGTGTCGCCGCCGTCGCGGCCGGCAGTCCGCCGAGGCCCCGCGTGAACAGGAAGTTGGCCAGAGCCATCGTGGCCAGGCCGAGATAGACCGCGAGCGCGGCCCCCCGCCAGGTGCCCAACCAGCCCAGGCCGAACCAGAGGGCTGCGGGGGCAACCACGACCGACCCGAACAGAAACGTCGAGGCGAGGATCTCCAGCAGGGGCACGCCCCGGGCCAGCAGCCGTTTGGCCATGACGTTGTAGAGCGCGCTCGACGCACCCGCGCCGAGCGCGAGCCCCGCCCCGATCAGGGCACTCCCGCCGCCGCCCGACCCGGTGAGGATCGCGAGCCCGACCACGCAGACGCTCGTGGCGATGAACCACGTCCGCCGCGGCCGCTCCCCCGACAACAGCCACGCCAGGATCCCGGTGAGCAGCGGCCCGCTGCCGACGGCGACGAGGGTGGCCAACGGCACCCCGGCATACCCGATTCCCGCAAAGAAGAACGGCTGGTAAAGGCCCGCGCCCAAGCCAGCAATGAGAGTCGCCTTGGCCTTCCACAGGCGTACCAGGTGCAGGGGCGACACCCCTCGCAGCGCGAGGTAGACCGTCAGGGCGAGCGCGCCTCCAGCCAGCCGGACGGCCCCCACCGAGATGGGTGAGGCGGCCACGTCGGCCAGCCCCTGGGCCACCCCGGCGGTTCCGAAGAGAACGCCCCCGGCGAGGACAGCCGAGACAGGGTGCTCGATCGCCGCACGGCGACGGCCGCGCGGGACCAGCTCGGAGGAGACGGACATGAGGGACACCTCATCACAGACGCGTCCTCACACACGCACCGCGGGCGGCATTCCTGACCTCATCAGGAATGCCGCCCGCGGTGTGACGCGTCGCAGGATCAGTCCTCGTTGTCGTCCTCGAGCCGAATCGAGCTGGTCTGCTGGACCTGCATGAGGAACTCGTAGTTGGTCTTGGTCTTGCGCAGCCGATCGAGCAGCAACTCCATGCCCTGTTGGGCATCGAGCGCGGCCAGGACGCGACGCAGCTTCCAGGTGATCTTCAGCTCCTCGGGCGCCAGGAGGATCTCCTCGCGGCGCGTTCCCGAGTTGTTGATGTCGACCGCGGGGAAGATCCGACGGTTGGCCAGCTGCCGATCGAGCTTGAGCTCCATGTTTCCGGTGCCCTTGAACTCCTCGAAGATGACCTCGTCCATCCGCGACCCGGTCTCGACCAGGGCCGTGGCCAGGATCGTCAGCGAGCCGCCGTCCTCGATGTTGCGGGCTGCGCCGAAGAACTTCTTGGGCGGGTACAGCGCGGCCGAGTCGACGCCCCCAGAGAGGATCCGCCCGCTCGCCGGTGCGGCGAGGTTGTAGGCGCGACCCAGTCGGGTGATCGAGTCGAGCAGCACGACGACGTCATGGCCGAGCTCGACCAGGCGTTTGGCCCGCTCGATGGCCAGCTCCGCGACCGTCGTGTGGTCCTCGGCAGGACGATCGAAGGTGGAGGCGATGACCTCACCCTTGACCGCGCGCTGCATGTCGGTGACTTCCTCGGGGCGCTCATCGACCAGCACGACCATGAGGTGACACTCGGGGTTGTTGGTCGTGATGGCGTTGGCGATGGCCTGCAGGATCAGCGTCTTGCCAGCCTTGGCCGGAGCCACAAGCAGGCCGCGCTGGCCCTTACCGATCGGCGCGACCAGGTCGATCAGGCGGGTCGTCAGGACGCTCGCCTCGGTCTCCAGACGCAGGCGGTCCTGCGGGTAGAGCGGGGTGAGCTTGCCGAAGTCCGGGCGGCGGCGAGCCTCGTCGGGGGTCGCGCCATTGACGGAGTCCAGGCGGGCGAGGGCGACGTACTTCTGCCGGTTGTTGCGTCCCCCGACCAGCTGGGTCAGCGGCTCCTCACCCTCACGGGCGGCCTTGATGGCGCCGGTGACGGCGTCGCCCTTGCGCAGACCATGGCGCTTGACCATGGCCAGGGGGACATAGATGTCGTTGGGACCGGGCAGGTAGCCAGTGGTCCGCACGAACGCGTAGGTGTCGAGCACATCGAGAATGCCGGCCACGGGCACCAAGACATCGTCCTCGGTGATCTGCGGCTCGTTGTCCTCACCCGAGCTGCCCGCCGGGCGTCCGGCGACGGGCCGCTTGTCACGGCTCCGGTTGCGGTTACGGCGGCGGCGGCCGGTGCGGCTGCCATCGTCGTCCTCGCTCCAGCGGCTCTGCTGACCGCCTTGGCCTTGACTCCGCTCGTCCTGCTCGGCCGGGCGTGGCTCCGAAGCCGGCCGGTCAGCCCGGTCAGCACGATCCGTGCGGTCATTCCGGTCCGTCCGCTCGGTGCGGGACTCGGCGCCCTGCTGGCGGTCGCGGTCCTGACGGCTGGAGCGGTCCTGGCGGGCCGGACGGTCCGGGCGGCTGGCGGTCTCGCGGCGCTCGTTCTGCTCGCCACGCTCCGGACGCTCGGCCCGGTCGGCTGCGGCCCCGCTTCGCGTCATCGGCTCCGGCGTCAGTTCTGGCTGAACCGGGGTCTGCACGGGCGCGGCTTCCGGGGCGGCGACACCGGTGGTGGCGCGCCGCGAGGTCTTGCGCGGGGCCTGGGACTGCGGCGCATCGGGTGCGCTCTGTCCGCCCTGGCGCGCCTTGATGACCTCGACGAGGTCGCTCTTGCGCATCTTGGCGGTCCCACTGATCCCCATGCTCGAGGCCAGCCCTTGCAGCTCGGCGACTTTCATCGCCGACAGCGAACCCGACCTACGGGCGGGGGCCTCGATGGTGGTATCGGTCACGAAGGATCCTTCCCCTCGTCTGTGACTCCCCGTGACACGACGGGTGAGCCCATGTGAAGGCCGTTGGCATACGAGCCAGGGCCATGTTGGATGATTCCCACCCCACCGCTAGCGCCCCTGCGATGTCGCCTGGGGCTCACTGTGGTGGGGGATTCAGCGTGCGGTGAGCGGTTGCTCGCTTCGCAGTCACTGTGTCCTCCACAGTACCACTGGGGTCGCCGTGGTTCTCACACCTTCACCAGGAGACACGGCACCCTCGCGAATCGTGAATGCAGGCGTGGGCCTCACGGCACCAGGTGAGCGCCGCGTTCGGGGATACCGGGGAGGATCGCGTCCCACCCTTGAGGGGAATACGCCGCGAGCGAGGGCGCGACCTCGTCGGTCGAGAGGACGAGCACCGACGGCCCGGCCCCGCTGATCACCGCGGCATGGCCGTCGGCCCGGAGCCGATCCACCAAGGCCATCGAGGCGGCATACGACGCTCGCCGCGGCTCCTGATGGAGCAGGTCCACGGTCGCGGGCAGGAGGAGACTGGGGTCTTGGGTCAACGCGTGCACGAGCAGTCCGACCCGCGCGCTGTTGGCGGCGGCCTCGGCCAGAGCGACCCGGTCGGGCAGCACCGCGCGCGCCTTGGCCGTGGACAGTTGCTCGCCGGGGACGAAAACCACCGGGACGATGGACGCATCCAAGGGCAGACAGACGGTCGTCGTCGACACGTCGGGATCATCGGACACCGAAAGGGTGGCGCCGCCGAAGACGCTGGCGGACGCGTTGTCCGGATGCCCCTCCAGGCGCGCAGCCAGGCTGTTGACGAATGCCGTGTCGAACCCTGGGACTCCGGCGGCGGCATTCGATAACGCCTGTGCCACAACGATTCCCGTCACGATAGCGGTGGCCGAGGACCCCATCCCCCGACCGTGTGGCACGGCGTTGATGCACCGCACCAGCAGACCCCGCGGAGCGCGCACCCCCAACTCCGCCCAGGTCCGGCGCATCGTGCGCACGACGAGATGCGACTCGTCGCGGGGCACCGCGTCCCCGCCTTGCCCCGTCACCTCGATCGCCAGCCCCGGTGCGTCGGTCACGATGACCTCGCATTCGTCCCACACCCCGAGCGCCAGGCCGACCGAGTCAAAGCCGGGACCGAGGTTGGCGCTGCTCGCCGGCACCCGCACACGAACCCGGGTGCCGACCGGCACGGCAGCGGTCACGTCAGTCCTTCAGGTCGAGCGCGGCGGCAACCGACATCGCATCGACCGGCACCCGGATGGGGGTCACCTCGACACCATCGGCACCCTTGAGCGCCCACTGGGGGTCCTTCAACCCGTGCCCGGTCACGGTGCAGACGATGGTCGAACCAGCATCGAACCGCCCCTCCTCGGCCGCCTTGAGCAATCCCGCGATACTCGCGGCCGAGCCAGGCTCGACGAAGACCCCCTCCTGCGAAGAGAGAAGTCGGTGCGCTGCCAAGATTTCGTCGTCCGTGACCATGTCGATGATCCCGCCGGACTCGTCACGCGCCGCCTCAGCCTGCGCCCAGGAGGCCGGATTGCCGATCCGGATGGCCGTGGCGATGGTCTCGGGCTGGTCCACGGGATGGCCGAGGACGATCGGTGCCGCGCCTGCTGCCTGGTAGCCGAACATCCGCGGACGTCGCGTCGCCACCGCTGGCAGGACCGACCCGTCGGCGCCGACCGTCTCCTGGGCGTACTCCACGTAGCCCTTCCAGTAGGCGGTGATGTTGCCCGCATTCCCCACGGGGAGAACGTGATAGTCCGGGGCGTCGCCGAGGACGTCGACGATCTCGAAGGCCGCGGTCTTCTGCCCCTCGATGCGCGCGGGGTTGACGGAGTTGACGAGCTCCACGGGGTAGGCCTCGGCGAGCTTGCGCGCCACCTCGAGGCAGTCGTCGAAGTTGCCGTCCACCTGGATCAGGGTCGCGCCGTGGGCGATCGCCTGGGACAACTTGCCCATCGCGATCTTGCCCTCGGGCACCAGGACCGCGCAGGTCATGCCCGCCTTGGTGGCGTAGGCGGCGGCACTGGCCGAGGTGTTGCCCGTGCTCGCGCAGATGACCGCCTTGGCGCCCTTGCCGGCCGCCACCGAGATCGCGGTCGTCATGCCGCGGTCCTTGAAGGAGCCGGTGGGGTTCAGACCCTCGAACTTGACCAGGACCCGGCACCCGACCCGGGCAGACAGTTTCTCGGCCTCGATCAGGGGCGTGCCGCCCTCAAGGAGGGTGACCACCGGCGAGCCCGCCAGCAGCGGGAGACGGTCGGCATACTCACGGATGACGCCGCGCCACAAGGTTGCCACGGTCAGTCTCCTTCCACACGCAGGACGGACAGAACCTCGGTCACGCTGTCGAGGGCGGCCAGCGCCTCCACGGTGGCCGACAGGGAAGCATCGGTCGCCGAGTGCGTCACCACCACCAGATTGGCTCGGGTCTCGCCGCCGGTCCCGATGAGCCGCTGGCGCACGGTCTCGATAGAGACGCCATGCTCAGCGAATGCCGTCGCCACCTGGGCAAGGACCCCGGGGCGGTCGGCCACGTCGAGGCTGATGTGATAGCGCGTGAAGGCTGCGCCCATGGGCAGCACCGGCAGGTCGGCGTAGGCGGATTCGCCCGGACCTCGGGCTCCCCCGACCTTGTGCCGGGCCACGGCAACCAAGTCGCCGAGCACGGCAGAGGCGGTGGGGTCCCCGCCGGCACCCTTGCCATAGAACATGAGCTGACCGGCTGCCTCGGACTCGACGAAGACGGCATTAAAGGCGTCCCGCACCGACCCCAGCGGGTGCGCGCGACGCACCATGGCCGGATGCACCCGCACGCTGACGGCTTCCCCGTGATCGGTGTCGACCCGTTCACAGATGGCGAGTAGCTTGACGACGCAGTCCATGTCCTTGGCCGCATCGACATCGGCCGAGGTCACCTGGGTGATGCCCTCGCGGTGCACGTCGGCGATGGAGACGCGGGTGTGGAACGCCAGAGAGGCGAGAATCGCTGCTTTGGCGGCGGCGTCGAAACCCTCGATGTCGGCTGTCGGGTCGGCCTCGGCATAGCCGAGGGCCTGAGCCTGCTCCACGGTGTCCTGAAGGGAGGCCCCCGTGGTATCCATCTTGTCCAGCACGTAGTTGGTCGTGCCATTGACGATGCCGATGACACGTCGCACGCGGTCGCCGGCGAGCGACTCGCGGATGGGGCGCAGGATGGGGATCGCCCCCGCCACGGCCGCTTCGTAGTACAGGTCGACGCCGTGCTCGGCGGCCGCGGCATACAGGCTGGGTCCGTCCTCGGCCAGAAGTGCCTTGTTGGCGGTGACGACGGACGCCCCGTGCCGCATGGCCGACAGGATCAGGCCGCGTGCCGGCTCGATGCCGCCGACGACCTCGACGACGACGTCCGCACGCGTCATGAGGTCTTGGGCGTCGGCCGTGAACAGCGCCGGGTCGACCGGCACCTCGGGGCGCGGCAGGGCAGGGCGTCGCACCGCAATCCCCACCAGCGTGAGCGGGGCACCGACCCGGGCAGCCAGGTCGTCGGCATTCTCGACGAGGAGTCGAGCCACCGCCGACCCGACCACGCCACAGCCGAGCAGCGCAACCCGGACGGGGGCCACGTCGTCGCGCAGGGCAGTCACCACAGTTGTCACCGATTCCTTGTCGTGAAAGATGAGGGGCACCTGGCGGCGATTCTCGCCCGCGCGCACAGGAGTTCCCGGCCATTGTCCCGCATGTCGGCCACCGGCCGGACGCGCGGGCGGTCAGTCCACGTCGAGCGCGAGCAGGTCCTCGATGGTCTCGCGCCGCACGATGACGCGGGACTGCCCGTCGCCGACCGCCACGACCGGCGGCCTCGGCGTGTGGTTGTACTGGCTGGACAGGCTGCGGCAGTAGGCGCCGGTCCCCGGCACGGCGATGAGGTCACCCGGGGCCACATCTGCGGGGAGCCACTCGTCGAGGACGACGATGTCGCCACTCTCGCAGTGTTTGCCGACGACCCGCACGACGATCGGCGTCGCCTCCGACGAGCGGTTGGCCAGCGTGCAGGAGTAGTCGGCTTCGTAGAGGGCCGGGCGCACGTTGTCGCTCATGCCACCGTCGATCGAGACGTAGGTCCGGACGTGACCGTCATCGATCGAGACCGGCTTGACGGTGCCCACTTCGTAGAGGGTCATCGTGCTGGTGCCGACGATGGCGCGCCCCGGCTCGATGGACACGTGGGGCACGGTCGCCAGGTCGCCGTTGCCGATCGCCTTGAACTCGCGGGCGACGATGCTGGCCAGTTGTTCACCCAGCACTCCGGGGCCGAGCGGGGTGTGCTGGGAGGTGTAGGCAATGCCGAAGCCGCCTCCGAAGTCGATTTCGGGACAGTCATGGCCCAGTTCTGCGGCGATCTCGGCATGGAGTTGGACGAGGCGACGCGCGGACATCTCGAAGCCGCTGGTGTCGAAGATCTGGCTGCCGATGTGACTGTGCAGCCCGAGCAACTCGAGGGTGTCCCGGTGCTCCAGGATCACGGTGGCGGCCTGGAAGGCCACCCCACCGGTCAGGCTGAAGCCGAACTTCTGGTCCTCATGGCCGGTGGCGATGAACTCGTGGGTGTGCGCCTCGACCCCGACCGTGACCCGGATCATCACCGGGGCGCGGACGCCGAGCTCGGCGGCAATTGCGGCGACGCGCTCGATCTCCTGGAACGAGTCAACGACGATGCGGCCCACTCCGTAGCCCAGTGCCTGGCGCAGCTCGGCGACGCTCTTGTTGTTGCCGTGCAACCCGATCCGTTCGGCAGGGAAGCCGACGCGCTGCGCAACCGCCAGCTCGCCGCCGCTGCATACGTCAAGGCCGAGTCCCTCCTCCATCACCCAGCGCGCGACAGCCGAACAGAGGAAGGCCTTGCCGGCGTAGTAGATCGTGGCCCGACCACCAAGGCCGTCGAACTGGCTCCCGAAGTCGTCGCGAAACGCCCGGGCCCGAGCCCGGAAGTCGGCCTCATCCAGGACGTACGCGGGAGTGCCGTGCTCCTGGGCGAGGGTCACCACGTCGAGGCCGCCGACCTCGAGCCGGCCCTCGTCATCGCGACGGACCGACTGTGACCACAGGGCCGGGGTCAGTCCCATGACGTTCTGCGGGAACGGCAAATAAATGGGTGGGCCGCCATAGCCCTCGGCGTGGAGTGCGCCGGCCTCGTGTGCCCTCACGGCATACCTTCCTTACAGTGCGCGTCGCGCAGTCATCACATACGGTCAGGCGCAGACACGCCGAGCAGGGCGAGTCCGTTGGCCAGCACCTGGCGCGTGGCGTCGTTGAGCCACAACCGGGTCCGGTGCAGGTCGGTGACGGTCTCATCCGCGGTCGGGCGTACCCGGCACGTGTCGTACCACTTGTGGTAGCGACCGGCGAGATCCTCCAGGTAGCGCGCGACCCGGTGCGGCTCAAGCAGGGTGGCCGCCTGAGCGACGATCCGCGGGTAGTCCCCGAGAGTCGCGAGCAGCGCGGCCTCGGTCGGGTCGCTGAGCAGGGCGGGGTCGAAGCCGTCGGCCCGACTGACCCCGTCGTCCGCGGCCAACCGGCCGACTCCCGCCGTGCGCGCATGGGCGTACTGGACGTAGAAGACGGGGTTGTCGTTGGTCTGGCGGCGCAGCTCCTCTCCGTCGAGGGAGAGCGGGCTATCCGCGGGGTAGCGGGCGAGGCTGTAGCGCAGGGCATCGCTGCCGAGCCATTCGATCAGCTCGTCCATGTACAAGGCATTGCCGCGCCGTTTGCCCATCCGCTCACCGGCGATGTTGACGAGTTGGCCGATCTTGACCTCAATGTGGTGCTCGGGGTCATCCCCGGCCGCCGCCGCGATCGCCTTGAGTCGATTGATGTAGCCGTGGTGGTCAGCACCCAGGAGGTAGATCTTCTCGTCGAAGCCGCGGTCGCGCTTGGACAGGTAGTACGCCGCATCGGCAGCGAAGTACGTGGGCGCGCCGTTGGCGCGGATGAGCACCCGGTCCTTGTCGTCACTGAAATCGGTGGTGCGCAACCAGATCGCGCCCTCCCGGTCCTCGACGTGCCCCTGCTCGCGCAGCCGGGCGATGGCCTGCTCGACGGCGCCCGCATCATGCAGAGCCTTCTCGGAGAACCACACATCGAAATGGACGTTGAAGCGATCCAGCGTCGCCTTGATCGCCGCAAGTTGGGCGGGGTAGGCCACCGCCCAGGCAAGCGCGATGGCCTCGTCGTGCGGGCGGTCCAGGATGTCCGGGTGCGCGGCGACGACGAGCGCCGCCAGTCCCTCGACGTACTCCCCCGAGTACCCGCCCTCGGGGGCGTCCTGCCCGCGCAGCGACGCCAGGACCGATCCGCCGAGCTTGTCGGCCTGCGCCCCGGCGTCGTTGATGTAGTACTCGGCCGTGACCTTGGCGCCGGTGGCGCGCAGCAGGCGCACCATGGCGTCACCGAGGGCCGCCCAGCGGGTGTGGCCGATGTGAAGGGGTCCAGTTGGGTTCGCCGAGATGTACTCGAGGTTGACGTTGCGTCCGGCCTCGGATTGGCCCGCCCCGAATGCCGTGCCCTGGTCGACAATGGCGCGGGCCAGCTCCCCTGCACTGGCCGCGTCGAGGGTGATGTTGAGGAAGCCGGGGCCAGCGATGTCGACCTTGGCGACGCCGGCGATCTCGCTCACGCGCCCGGCGAGGACAGTGGCGACGTCCCGCGGCGGCATTCCGGCTGGCTTGGCGAGCTGCAAGGCGACGTTGGTGGACCAGTCTCCGTGTCCGGCGCTGCGGGGTCGTTCGACGCGCACCTCGTCGGGCACGGACACGGCGAGAGCACCGTCGTCGACGGCGCCCTGGAGGGCAGCCTGGATCGCCTGGGACAACTGCTCGGGGGTCACCGCAGAAGTCTATGGGCTGGGTTCAGGGCTCCGTCGGCGCCGGACCGGTCCTGGGACGAACGCGGATCTGGTGGATTCTGTGGGGGTCGGCTCGGGCTGCTAATCTTCCTCGGCAGTCACGTTCGGGCTTCGGTCCGGATCTGGCCCCCGTAGCTCAGGGGATAGAGCACCGCCCTCCGGAGGCGGGAGCGCAGGTTCGAATCCTGCCGGGGGCACACGCCACAAGGCCCGACCATCGCGCGAAGCGCGAACGGTCGGGCCTTGTTCGTGCGCCCCGGCATGATGATGGGAGGAGAAGCAGGCACCGAGGACCGAGGTGGCTGCGCCGACGGCTCCTGCCAGGGGCACCATTCGCACGCAGGTCGCAGAAGTTCCGTGAGGTCGCAAGAGGTCCTGCGACCTGGGGGAACTTCTGCGACCTGGGCGTGATCAGGGCAGGTGGGCCGCGTCCGGTCGAGGGCGGGTCCGGGCGAGGCTCAGGAGCGCTGGGAGGCGTCGGTGACCGTGCCGACCAGTTCTTCGATGACGTCCTCGAGGAACACCACGGCCTGCACCTGACCGTCCTCACCCACCACCCGCGCGAGGTGCGAGCCGCTGGTCTGCATGGCCTGCAGGACCGTCTCCACCCCGTCGGTCGGGCGCACCGAGGTCATCGCACGCACGCGCCGCGATGGCACCGGCGTGCTGCGGTCGGCATCATCAGCGAACAACACGTCCTTGAGATGCAGGTAGCCGATGAGCTCGCCATCGCTGTTGCACACGGGGTAGCGCGAGAATCCATGCTTGGCGACAAGGCGCTCGACTCCCTCCGGCGTGACCCCGACCGTGGCCGTGACCAGCCCCGCGACGGGGACGCCGACGTCGGCGGCATTCTTGTCACTGAACTCCAACGCGGCGCCGAGTCGGGTGAATTGTCCCGACTCCACCAGCCCCTCACGGTGGGACTCCTCGACGATGTGGACCATCTCCGCGGGCGTGATCTCCCCCGAGGCCTCGTCGCGAGGTTCGATCCCGAACAGTCGCACGATCGCCTTGGCCATCGACTCCATCACCGAGATCAGCGGCCGGAACACGCGCGCGACGGTATAGAGCGGCGGCACGAGCACGAGAGCGGCCCGGTCCGGCCCGGAAATGGCGAGGTTCTTGGGGATCATCTCGCCGACGACCACATGCAGGTAGACGACGATGAGCAAGGCGACCACGAGGGCGATCGGATCGGCGAGGGCGACGGGCAGACCGACGAACTCCATGGCCGGCACGAGCGCGTGGTGCAGGGCGGCTTCGGAGAAGGCACCCAGGAGCACCGAACACACGGTGATGCCCACCTGAGCGGTCGCGAGCACACTGCCCATGTTCTCCAGGGCCTGGAGCACGACCCGGGCGCGGGCGCTCCCGGCCTCCGCCAGCGGCTCGAGTTGACTGCGGCGCGCAGCCATCGCCGCGAACTCGGCGCCGACGAAGAAGGCATTGACGAGCAGCAGCACCGCGGTGATCGTGAGCGTGAGCGGCAGACTCATGACCGCTCCCCCGGCGACGGCATTCGATCTTTGGCCGTCGTGGCGATAACAGCAGCAGTCGGCGGCGGCGTGAGCCGCACCCGGTCGACCCGACGACCATCCATCGCCAGCACCCGATAGCGCCAGCCGTCATGCTCGGCCTCGTCCCCGACACTCGGGAGCCGGCCCAGGGCCGCCATCAACCACCCGCCAGCGGTCTCGTAGGCCGCATCCTCAGGCATCGGCGCCCCCACCCGAGACCGGACCTCGTCAGGGCGCCACAGGCCGGGGACGACCCACGACCCGTCAGCCAGTCGCCGTCCCGTGCTCTGGATCCGGTCGTGCTCATCGCTGACCTCGCCGATGATCTCCTCGACGACATCTTCGAGCGTGACCACGCCGGAGGTGCCACCGTATTCGTCGACGACGATGGCCAGTTGGAAACCCGACGCGCGCAGTTGCAGGAGCAGCGGATCGAGTCGGATCGTCTCGGGCACCAAGATCGGGGGGGTCATCAGTGCGGACGCGGGGACGTCGGCACGGCGCTCATGGGGAACCGCAATGGCCTGTTTGACGTGGACGATGCCGTCGATGTCGTCCCAGTCCTCACCGAGCACCGGGAAGCGCGAGTGCCCGCTCTCCCGCGCGAGCTGCACGATGTCCGCAGCGCTGGCGGTCCGATCGATACCCCGCGCCCGCGAGCGTGGGGTCATGACGTCGGCCGCGGTCTGGTCGTCGAAGCCGATCGAGGCGGTGAGCAGCCGGGCGGTCGCCGCCGAGAGCGTCCCCGCCGCCGCGCTGGTTCGGACGAGGGCCGCGAGCTCGGCCGGGGTGCGGGCTGCCGATAGTTCCTCCTGCGGCTCGACTCCGACGCCCCGCAGGAACGTGTTGGCCGAGCCGTTGAGCACGGCGATCAAGGGCCGCGCCGCCGCCGTGAACCACCGCACGGGGGTGGCGACCACCCGTGCCGTGCGCATCGGTGCCGAGAAGCCGAGGAACTGGGGCACGAGCTCGCCGAAGATCATGGAGAACACCGTGGTGAGCGTGAGGGCCAGCACCGAGGCCACGCTGACCGCGACGGAGTCCGTCAAACCCAGTTCCTCCATCGGGCCGGACAACAGGTTCGTCAGGGCTGGGGTCGTCACGAAGCCGAGCGCCAAGGTCGTCAGCGTGATCCCGACCTGCGCACCGGACAACTGTGTCGACAGGGCGCGCAGTGACGCCAGGACCGCGCCCGCCCCGGACTCCCCGCGCGTGACGGCCTGCTCGACACTGGGCCGGTCAAGGGTGACCAGCGAGAACTCGGCGGCGACGAAGACCGCGGTGCCTGCGGTGAGCAGCACACCGGCGAGGACGAACAGCCACTCAGACATGGTGCGGCCATCCTAGGGTCGGCGCGCCGGTCATCGGTGCCCGGCGACGCCACCCGATCCGAATGCCGCCCGCTCGCCCCCTCGTGAGGGTCATCCGATGGGTGGAGCGCGGTCCACCGGCAGGTGGAGGACCACGTCGGTCCGGCCTGACACGATGGGGTCCATGAATGCATCAACGGATCGCAGGAATCCGGCGGGAGCGCGGATCGAGGTCAGAGGGCTGACCAAACGCTTTGGGGCCTTCGTGGCCGTCGATAACTTGTCCTTCGACGTCGAGCCCGGTCGGATCACCGGGTTCCTCGGCCCCAACGGGGCCGGGAAGACCACCACGTTGCGGATGCTCCTCGGCCTGGTCGGTCCGAGCGCCGGGACCGCGACGATCGACGGCTTGGCCTACCGCGACCTGACCTCGCCTCTGCACATCGTCGGTGCAGCCCTGGAGGCCACCAACTTCCACCCCGGCCGGACCGGGCGCGACCACCTGCGAGTCCTCGCGGCTGCCGGCGGCATTCCGGAGCGCCGCGTCGACGAACTCTTGGAGCTGACCGGCATTCCGGCCGCCGCGCGCAAGCGCGCCGGCGAGTACTCCATGGGCATGCGTCAACGTCTGGGGCTGGCCGCGGCGCTCCTCGGCGACCCCCGGGTCCTCCTCCTCGACGAGCCCGCCAACGGCCTGGACCCTGAGGGCATCAGATGGCTTCGCGGGTTCCTGCGGCACCTCAGCGATCAAGGCAAGACGATCCTGGTTTCCAGCCACCTCCTGCAGGAGGTCCAGCAGACGGTCGACGAGGTGCTGATCATCGCCAACGGCCGCCTGGTCACCTCCGGCGACATCCATACCCTGAGCGGCGGATCGGGGGCGATCGTGCAGACCTCCGATATCCGGCAGCTCGCCGGGGCGCTGCGGGTCGCGGACGTCATGTCGCATGTCGAGGAGGACGGCACCTTCGTCGCCGAGACCACGGACTTGCGTCTGATCGGCGACGTGGCGCTGCGGGCCGGGCTTCCGATCTGGGAGCTGCGGCCCAAGCAGGCCGACCTCGAACGCCTGTTCTTCAGCCTCACCGAAGGCACCAACCGCAATCTGGGCGCCGCAGCCCCCGTCGACACCGATGCCATCCTCGGCCAGGAAGGCGGCAATCTCTGATGGGCACCGCGATCCGCTCAGAGTTCCTTAAGTTCTTCACGACCCGCCTCTGGTGGGGCATGGCGATCGCCATCTTCGTCTGCGGCGCCGCCTTCGCGGGCCTGTTCGCCTTCCTGTACACCAGCGACACGATGACGCAGTCCGCTGGGCCCGGTATGCCCGCCCCGAGCGGCTCGCCGGTCCAGATCGCCAACAGCGTCTACACGGCCGGGATCGGCATCGGCTACCTCCTCTTGCTGACCATCGGGGTGCTGCAGATCGGCAGCGAGTACCGACACAAGACGATCACCGGCACCTTCCTAGCCACCCCCAAGCGCGTCCAGGCAATGGTGGCCAAGGTCATCGCCCTGCTCGGGATCGGGGCGCTCTACGGCGCGATCAGTCTCGTCGGTTCGGTGGCCGTCGGTGCCACCGTCCTGAGCCTCCGCGGCTTCGAAGCCTTCCCCGGGTCCGAGGTCTACCGCACGCTGGCCCTGAGCCTTGTGGTGCTCGGCCTCTGGGCCCTGATCGGCCTGGGCATCGGCATCCTCATCCCCAATCAGGTTGCGGCCCTGCTCATCGGAGTCGGAGTGGCCTGGATTGTCGAGCCCCTGGTCTCCTTCGGCCTGAGCTTTTGGACCTGGGGCGCCGAGCACCTCGTCCCCTATTTCCCCAGTCAGGCGACGACTGCCGTAGTCGATGCGGTCGCCACCCAGCCCAACGACTCACGGCTCTCGTGGTGGGCGGCGTCCCTGGTGTTGATCGCCTACGCCGCGGTGCTCTCGGGCTTGGGCATCTGGCGCGTCAATCGCCAAGACATCACGTAGGCCACCGCGGCGGGGCGGCCAACGTGGGCGCCCCGCCCCGCCGTGGCAGCGTTCGGCATTCGGCACCGTTCGGCGCGACCAGGGCACCGCTGCCCCGCTCACCGAATGGTCCGCGCCGGTGGGCGAGGTCACGCCTGGTCTCCGAATGCCGGGGGCTAGGCTTGGCAGGAACGTGTCCGTCGACGTCGACGCAACTTCGGAAAGAGGCGTTTCCGCGTGCCTGAGTCGCACCTGCCCAGTGACCCCACCTCCGCCTTCGGCCCTAACGACTGGTTGGTGGACGATCTCTACGAGAGTTACCTCCGCGACAAGAACTCGGTCGACAAGGCGTGGTGGGACTTCTTCAAGGACTACCAGCCGGGCGAGGCGGCCCTCGGACACGACGCGGCCTACCGGTCGAGGGAGACGGTCAACGGGCACTCGGCAACCCCGGCGCCCGCACCGGTCGTCGCGACACCTGCGCCGGCCCCTGCCGCGCCCATGCCTGCGGCACCCTCGGCTGCTGCCCCCGCCCCGGCCGCTGCTCCCCCAGCGCCAGCACCGGCGGCTCCCGCCCCCACCACCGCTCCGCCGAGTTCGTCGACCGGCTCCCCCAAGCCGCGAGAGCACACCCCCCGCGGCGACGTCGGCCCTCGCAATGAGGATGTCATCGTCCCCATTCGCGGAGTGGCTGCGCGCACGGTGACCAACATGGAGTCCTCTCTCGAGGTCCCGACGGCGACGTCGGTGCGCGCGATCCCGGCCAAGCTCCTCATCGACAACCGCATCGTCATCAACAACCACCTGACGCGCTCACGCGGCGGCAAGGTGAGCTTCACGCACATCATCGGTTTCGCGCTGGTCCGGGCCTTGGCGTCCATGCCGGAGATGAACAACGGCTACGGCACCGATGACAACGGCAAGCCGGTCCTGATCGAACATGCGCATGTCAACCTCGGCCTCGCGATCGACCTCGCCAAGCCCGACGGCACCCGCCAGCTCCTCGTGCCGAGCATCAAGTCCACCGAGCTCATGGACTTCGCCCACTTCTGGACCGCGTACGAGGAGATGGTCAAGAAGGCGCGCGCCGGCAAGCTCGGCGTCGACGACTTCGCGGGCACGACGATCAGCCTGACCAACCCGGGCACCATCGGCACCGTGCACTCCGTGCCGCGCCTCATGCGGGGCCAGGGCGCCATCATCGGCGTGGGCGCCATGGAGTACCCGGCCGAATGGCAGGGCGCGAGCAACGAGACCCTCCACCGCAACGCCGTGAGCAAGATCCTCACGCTGACCAGCACCTACGACCACCGCATCATCCAGGGAGCCCAGTCGGGCGATTTCCTGCGGGTCGTCCACGGCCTGCTGCTCGGCGAAGGTGGCTTCTACGACGAGATCTTCGAAAGCCTGCGCATCCCCTACGAGCCGGTGCGCTGGGTCCAGGACATCTCGGTCTCCCACGATGACGACATCAACAAGGTCTCGCGCGTCCAGGAGTTGATCCACGCCTACCGGGTGCGCGGGCACCTCATGGCTGACACGGACCCGCTTGAGTACAAGCAGCGGCGCCACCCCGACCTCGACATCATCGACCACGGCCTCACCCTGTGGGATCTCGACCGGTTCTTCGCCACCGGCGGGTTCGGCGGCGAGCCGTTCCTCAAACTGCGCAAGATCCTCGGCATTCTGCGCGACAGTTACTGCCGCACCATCGGCGTCGAGTACATGCACATCCAGGATCCCGAGCAGCGCAAGTGGATCCAGGCCAAGATCGAGATCCCGCACGAGAAGGTCACCCGCGACGAGCAGTTGCGGATCCTGCGGCGCCTCAATGCCGCCGAGGCCTTCGAGACCTTCCTGCAGACCAAGTTCGTCGGTCAGAAGCGCTTCTCCCTCGAGGGTGGCGAGTCCGTCATTCCCCTGCTGGACAAGGTGCTCAGCGCCGCGGCGGAGGACTCGTTGGACGAGGTCTGTATCGGAATGCCGCACCGTGGCCGGCTCAACGTCCTGGCCAACATCGCCGGTAAGTCCTACGGGCAGATCTTCCGAGAGTTCGAGGGCAAGGCCGATCCCAAGTCGGTCCAGGGCTCAGGGGATGTTAAGTATCACCTCGGCACCGAGGGCCAGTTCGTCGGGGAGAACGGGGCCACGACCAAGGTCTACCTCGCCGCCAACCCCAGCCACCTCGAGGCTGTCGACCCGGTCCTCGAGGGCATCGTGCGCGCCAAGCAGGACCGCCTCAACCTCGCCGGTGAGGCCTTCACGGTCCTGCCGATCCTGCTCCACGGGGACGCGGCATTCGCCGGTCAGGGTGTCGTCGCCGAGACCCTCAACCTCTCCCAACTGCGCGGCTACCGCACCGGCGGCACCGTGCACGTCGTCATCAACAACCAGGTCGGCTTCACGACCTCCCCGTCGTCGTCCCGGTCCTCGACCTACTCCACGGACGTCGCCCGGATGATTCAGGCGCCGATCTTCCACGTCAACGGGGACGACCCCGAGGCATGCGTCCACGTGGCACAGCTCGCGTACGAGTTCCGGCGCGAGTTCCACAAGGACGTCGTCATCGACATGGTCTGCTACCGCCGGCGCGGTCACAACGAGGGCGACGACCCCTCGATGACTCAGCCCTTGATGTACAACCTCATCGAGGCCAAGCGCAGCGTCCGCAAGCTCTACACGGAGTCGCTCATCGGGCGCGGGGACATCACGGTCGAAGACGCCGAGGCGGCGCTGAGGGACTACCAGCAGCAGCTCGAGCGGGTGTTCGTCGAGACCAAGGAAGCCCTCAAGGAGAGCGAGGTCCAGGCGGCCCGCCGGGCCAACCCCAACTATGCCGGGACCGACGTCGAGGGCCACGCGGGCCTCGAGCCGCCCGCGGCGCAGGCCTCCAACGCCGACGCGACCACGCACTCGGCGACGCACACGGCGATCTCCCCGGAGATGCTCCACCACATCGGCGAGGCGTTCCGCGCGGTCCCCGATGACTTCACCGTCCACCCCAAGCTCATGCAGATGCTCGACAAGCGTGCGGACAGCATTCGCGATGGCGGTATCGACTGGGGCACCGGCGAGCTCGTGGCGTTCGGCTCCTTGCTGATCGACGGCACCCCGGTGCGCCTTGCCGGGCAGGACAGCCGTCGCGGCACCTTCGTCCAGCGGCACGCCGTGCTGATCGACAAGAACTCTGCCGAGGAATGGACCCCGCTGCTGTACCTGGGCCAGGGGCAGGCCAAGTTCTGGGTCTATGACTCGCTGCTGTCCGAGTTCGCGGCCATGGGCTTCGAATACGGCTACTCGGTTGAGCGCCCTGACGCCCTGGTCCTGTGGGAAGCCCAGTTCGGCGACTTCGCCAATGGCGCCCAGACCATCCTCGATGAGTTCATCTCCAGCTCCGAGCAGAAGTGGGGACAGCGCTCGTCCGTCGTCCTGCTCCTGCCCCATGGCTTCGAGGGCCAGGGGCCGGACCACAGCAGCGCCCGCATTGAGCGGTACCTGCAGATGTGCGCCGAGGACAACATGACCGTGTCCTACCCGTCGACGCCCGCGAGCTACTTCCACCTCTTGCGTCGCCAGGCCTACGCCCGCCCCCGTCGCCCCCTCATCGTCTTCACGCCCAAGTCGATGCTGCGCCTCAAGGCCGCGTCGTCCAGCCCTGAGGACTTCACCACTGGCGGGTTCCGCCCCGTGCTGCCCGACCGTCCGGGCGCGACGTCCGGCGAGGTCACCCGGGTGCTCGTCGCCGCCGGCAAGTGCGTCTACGAGCTCGAGGCTGAGCGTGCGAAGCGAGGCGACACGAGTACGGAGATCCTGCGTTTGGAGCAGTATTACCCGCTCCCGGCGGCCGAGCTGGCCGCGGCCTTTGCCAAGCACCCTGGCGCCGAGCTCGTCATCGTTCAGGACGAGCCCGTCAACCAGGGAGGGTGGCCGTTCCTCGCGTTGAACCTGCCAGCCGCACTGGCCGCTCACGGGGAGACCCGCTCCATTCGGGTGGTCGCTCGCAAGGCCTCGGCCTCGCCGTCGACCGGATCCAGCAAGAAGCACCAAGCGGAACAGGCCGAGCTCATGGCGGCCGCTTTCGACCGGTGACATCGAGCTCATGTATTTCACCGACCGGGGCATCGAGGAGTTGCAGGACCGTCGCGGAGAGGAAGAGGTAACGTTCGACTGGCTCGCAGAGAATCTGCGGACTTTCGTCGACCTCAATCCTGAGTTCGAGACGCCCATCGAGCGGCTGGCCACCTGGCTGGCGCGGCTCGACGACGAGGACGAGTGAAGGCGCATGGCTGACCTGGACTTCCTGCCCAGCCCCCAAGCAACGGTGGTGCAGGAGGGTCGGCGAGACGTCGCCCTCGTCTTCCTGGGCGGCAGCCTGGTCACCGGTTACGGCGACCCCAAGGGTCAGGGCTGGGTCACTCGGGTCGTGGGCCGCACGCAGCACCCCGATCTCGATCTCACGGCCTATAACCTGGGCGTGCGCGGTGCCAGCTCGACTGATGTCCTGGACCGCTGGCGCACAGAGGTACCGGCGCGGTGGGAGGGTCGCTCGGAGCGGCGGCTGGTCTTGTCGACGGGCGGCAGCGACATCGCCGCCGGCATTTCGCTGGCTCGTCACCGGCTCAACCTGGCCAACATTCTTGACGACGCCACGAGCAACGGGGTTGGGACCTTTGTCGTCAGTCCCCCGCCGACCCTGGATACGGCCCTCAACGCCAAGATCTCGGTCCTCGTCGAGGCCCAGGCCGACGTGTGCGCCCGCCGCTCGGTCCCCTTCGTCAACTGCTTCGAGCCCCTGGACGGCCATGAGCAGTGGGTCGGCGAGCTGTCCGCGGCCCCCGACGGGACTCACCCTGGTCAGGCCGGCTACGGCCTGATCGCTTGGTTGGTCCTGCACAACGGCTGGACCTCCTGGCTGCGCATCCCCTGACCGGGCCGTCCCACGCGCGCCAAGTCGGCCACTCGTCCCCTTCTCCGGTCAGCCAACCCCCTTCGCCCCGGAAAGTCGGCCAGTGGTCCCGGTTGGCACGGCTTGTGGTCCGGCTGGCATCTGACGCGCGGCACACCTGACGCGCGACCCTCGTCGTCACTTAGACGGTGAAGACGACCTTGCCCGCGACCTGACCGGCCATCATCGCCGCGAACCCGTCGGCGGCCTGGGCAAGCGGCCGCACGGAGTCGATACGGGGCTCGATCCCTGCCGTGACGACGAATGCCGCCAGCCGGCTCAACTCCTCCTTGGTACCCATCGTCGACCCGACCACCGACAGCTGCTTGAAGAAGATCCTGGTCAGCTCGGCCTTGGCGGGGGCGTCTCCCGACGTGGCCCCAGAGATGACGATGCGGCCCCCGGGCCGGAGGGCGTTGATCGAGTGTGACCAGGTCGCGGCCCCGACCGTCTCCAGCACGGCGTCGACCCGCTCCGGCAGGCGCTCGCCGCTCTCGAACGCCCGCTCGGCACCTAAAGCCACGGCAGCCTCGCCCTTGGCCACATCCCTACTGGTCACCCAGACCCGGATGCCGGCCGCACTGGCCAGTTGCACGAGCGCGGTGGCCACGCCACCGGCGGCACCTTGGACGAGCACGAGTCCCCCCGGCGCCACCCCGGAGTTGGTGAAGAGCATGCGGTATGCCGTGAGCCAGGCGGTCGGCAGGCAGGCGGCCTGCTCCCAGCTCAGCCCGGCGGGCTTGGGGACCAGGTTGTGCCGGGGCACGACGACCTGCTCAGCAAGGGCGCCCTGGTACAGCTCGGACAGCAGGGAGCGGCGGGGGTCCAGGGTCTCGTCCCCGGACCACCCCGGGCTGGCAATGACCGCGTGGACGATCACCTCGTTTCCGTCATCATCCACCCCGGCGGCGTCGCAGCCGAGGATCATCGGCAAGCGGTCCCCGGCCAACCCCACCCCGCGCAGTGACCAGATGTCGTGATGGTTCAGCGCGGCGGCTTTGACCCGCACGCGGGCCCATCCGACGGGAATCTCGCGGTCCGGGAGCTCCCCGACCACCAAGCCACTGAGCGGATCGTCGGCAGACTGGCGGGCGGCATACGCAGCAAGCATGTCGTCGACCCTAGCCAGGCCTCCCTGGAGCACCGGACCCGGCACGACGTAAGTCACACGACGAGCGCGTCGGCCTGCGGTGTCAGGCTCCCGAGCGACCCAGCACGGTCGGTGCCGCGCGCCGCAGCCCCTCGCGCCAAGGTGGGAGCGGCTCGACCCCCGCGACAGCCCACATCCCGTGGTCGAGCACGCTGAATGCCGGGCGCGCGGCTGGAGTCGGATAGTCCGCCGTCGTCACCGGGGAGATCCGCGCGGGGTCCAGACCCAGTTCGACGAACACGGCCTGGGCAAGGTCGAACCAGGATGCCTGGCCGCCTGAGGTCCCGTGCCAGATGCCGAAGGGTGCGCCCGCCTCGATGATCCGGGCGATGCCCGCAGCGAGATCGACCGTCCAGGTCGGCTGTCCGATCTGGTCCGCGACGACCGAGAGCTGTTCGCGCTGGCCGCCCAGCCGCTGCATGGTGGCCGGGAATGACCGCCCGTGCGCGCCGTACAGCCACGCGGTCCGCACGATCCACGATCTGGGGCACTCCGCTCGGACGGCCCACTCACCGGCCGCCTTGGTGCGGCCATAGGCGGACAGCGGCGCGATCGGGGCATCGGCGGGATACGGCTGGGTCCCCTCCCCGGCCACGACATAGTCCGTGGAGACGTGCACCAAGGCCGCACCTGCCCGAGTCGCCGCTCGGGCCAGGTTGGCCGCCCCGACGGCATTGATCGCAAACGCGGACGCTTCGTCGCTCTCAGCCGCGTCGACGGCGGTATAGGCCGCCGCATTGATCACGACATCGATGCCGGAGACGGCGGCCTCGCATTGCGCCGCAGAGGTGATGTCGAGGTCGCCCCGACCTGCGGCAACCACGTCGTGGCCACGCTGACCTAGGACGGGCACCAGGTCGCGACCGAGCATGCCGCCCGCACCGGCCACCAGGATGCGTCGGGAGGAGGCCCCCGTCACGGGGCCAGCACCTGCTGGGTCTGCGCGTAGGCGGCCTCCGTGGCGGCCTTCATCGGGCGCCACCAGTCCTCATGGTCCTGATACCACTGGATCGTCGCCGCCAGGCCCTCACGGAAGTTCTCGTAGCGGGGGGACCATCCGAGCTCGGTCCGCAGCGCAGTCGCATCGATCGCATAACGCAGATCGTGACCCGCGCGGTCGGTCACCTGGTCAAAGGCGTCCGGATCATGACCCATCAGCTCCAGGATCTGGCGGACCACCCCAAGGTTGTCGACCTCACCATCGGCACCGATGAGGTAGGTCCGGCCCATCTCCCCCTTGTCGATGATGGTCCACACCGCCGAATTGTGGTCATCGACGTGGATCCAGTCGCGCACATTGAGTCCGGCGCCATAGAGCTTGGGGCGGACCCCGTCGATCACATTGGTGATCTGTCGGGGGATGAACTTCTCGACGTGCTGGCGCGGGCCATAGTTGTTGGAGCAGTTCGAGATCGTCGCGCGCAGCCCGAAGGACCGCACCCAGGCACGCACGAGCAGGTCCGAGCCCGCCTTGGTCGCGGAGTACGGGGAGGACGGGTTGTAGGGGGTCGCCTCGGTGAACTTCTCCGGATCATCGAGCTCGAGATCGCCATAGACCTCGTCGGTGGAGATGTGGTGGTAGCGCACATCGTGTCGACGGGCGGCCTCCAGCAGCGTGTAGGTACCCATGAGATTGGTGCGGATGAAGGGACTGGGATCGCGCAGGGAATTGTCGTTGTGCGATTCAGCAGCGAAGTGGACCACGAGGTCGGCGTCGGCGACGAGCTCGTCGACCAGGGCGGCATCGGCCACGTCACCTTCGACGAAGCGGATCCGATCGGCCACGCCGTCCAACGACCGGGTCGTTCCGGCATACGTCAGCGCATCCAACACCGTGACGTCGACGTCGGGACGGGTCGCCAGCGTGAGGTGGACGAAGTTGCTGCCGATAAAGCCGGCTCCGCCGGTGGCCAGGACGCGCACGTTTTCAGGGTACCCGTGCACGGCTCCCGGGGCCGTTCATCGCGACCAGCACCTCAGCCCGCCATTAGGCTGCCGTGCCATGAAGGGCATCATCCTCGCCGGGGGTTCCGGAACCCGCCTGCACCCGATCACCCGGGCCATCTCCAAGCAGCTCATGCCGGTCTACGACAAACCGATGATCTACTACCCGCTCTCGACGCTGATGATGGCCGACATCCGCGAGATCCTGATCATCACCACTCCCGAGGATGCCCCCTCGTTCCGACGTCTCCTCGGCGATGGCAGCGACCTCGGCATCGAGTTGTCGTACGCCGTGCAGCCGCGGCCCGAGGGCCTTGCCCAGGCGTTCATCATCGGCGCCGAGTTCATCGGCTCCGACAGCGTCGCCCTCGTCTTGGGGGACAACATCTTCTATGGTCCCGGCCTGGGAACATCACTGCGGGCCTTGACCGGCGTGACCGGAGGCCACGTCTTCGCCTATCACGTGAGCAACCCCACGGCCTACGGCGTCGTGGAGTTCAATGCCTCCGGGCAGGTGATCTCCATCCAGGAGAAGCCCGTCGAGCCCAAGTCGAGCTTCGCGGTCCCCGGCCTGTACTTCTACGACAACGATGTTGTCGAGATCGCCGCCGACCTGACCCCCAGCCCCCGGGGAGAGTTGGAGATCACCGCCGTCAACGATGCCTATCTGCGCCGTGGCGCCCTCGCGGTGACGGTGCTGCCTCGCGGGACCGCCTGGTTCGACACCGGCACGTTCGAAGGCCTCATGGACGCCAGCCAGTTCGTGCATGTCGTCGAAGCGCGCCAGGGCTACAAGATTGGTTGCCTCGAGGAGATCTCCTGGAGAGCCGGCTGGATCGACGACGCCCAGTTCGCCGGATTGGGCGACGCCCTCCTCAAGAGCGGCTACGGAGACTACATCCATACCTGCCTGCAGCGCGGGCGGGACGGCGTCTGATGGACATCACTGCCCTGACGATCGAGGGTGCCTATGTCATCACCCCACGCCAGTTTCCCGACGACCGAGGCGTCTTCCTCGAGTCCTTCCGTGGCGACCGCCTGGCCGAGCGCCTTGGTCATCGCCCCGACATCATCCAGACCAACATCTCCCAGAGCTCGGCGGGAACCTTGCGCGGCATTCACTATGCCGATGTCCCTCCGGGGCAGGGCAAATACGTCACGTGCACGTCTGGTGCGTTGATCGACTACATCGTCGATATCCGGGTGGGTTCACCGACGTTCGGCCGAGTGGAGGCCGTGCGTCTGGACCCCGAGGACCGGCGCGCTGTGTGGCTCTCCGAGGGCCTGGGCCACGCGTTCTATGCCCTGGAGGACGGGACGACGGCGGTGTACCTGTGCACGGCGACGTACAACCCTGACGGGGAGCACGGCATTCATCCGCTGGACCCGGCGGTGGCCCTCCCCCTGCCCGAGGGTGACCGCGTCCTGTCCCCCAAGGATGCGACCGCCCCGACTCTCGCCGAGGCCCACGACGCCCTCCCCACGTATGCCGCGTGCCAGGCCTGGGCCCAGCACCTGGCCTCACTCCGGCCCGACTAGGCCCCGGAGCTGGGGTCAGGCGAGGTCGGCGACTGCGGCCGCCACCGCCTGGGCCACACCGGGGTGAAAGGGTGACGGCACGATCTCGGTCGCGTGCGGCTCGACGACGAGATCCGCGATGGCCTGTGCCGCAGCGAGTTTCATCGCCTCGGTGATCTGACGGGCTCCGGAGTCGAGCGCTCCTCGGAAGATCCCGGGGAAGGCGAGCACGTTGTTGATCTGGTTGGGGAAATCCGAGCGCCCGGTAGCGACAATGGCGGCGTACTTGTGGGCGACGTCGGGGTGCACCTCTGGCGTGGGGTTGGCCAGCGCGAAGATCATGCAGCCGGTGGCCATGCGAGCCACGTCCTCCTCCGGCACGGTCCCCCCGGACACGCCGACGTAGACATCGGCATTGACCAGACCCGCGCCGAGCGGGCCACTGATGGCCCGTGGGTTGGTCGACGCCGCCAGCCGCGCCTTGTGCTCGGTCAGGTCGGTGCGCGAGGGCACGAGAATGCCGCGCGAATCCGCCACGATGATGTCGCGCACTCCGGCCCGTTGGAGCAACTTGGTCACCGCGACTCCGGCCGCCCCGGCGCCAGCCACGACGACCCGCAACTCTGGAAGCGAACGTCCCTGGACCTTGACCGCATTGAGCAGTCCGGCGAGCACCACGATGGCCGTGCCGTGCTGATCGTCATGGAAGACAGGGATATCGAGACGCTCCTTGAGCTGCTCCTCGATGTCGAAACAACGAGGAGCACTGATGTCCTCGAGGTTGATCCCGCCATAGGTGGGGGCGATGCGAGCGATCGCCTCGACCAGCTCGTCGACGGTGCCACTATCCATCACGACCGGCACGGCATCGACACCACCAAAGTGCTTGAACAACACCGCCTTGCCCTCCATGACCGGCAGTGCGCCGAGGGGGCCGATGTCGCCGAGGCCGAGCACCGCGGTGCCATCGCTGACGACGGCCACCGTGTTGCCGCGGGCGGTGTAGCGCGTGGCCAGGGTCGGGTCCGCAGCGATGGCCAGACTCACCTGCGCCACCCCCGGGGTGTACAGCAAGGCGAGGTCGGCGCTGTCGCGCAACGGCTGCGTCGCGTGTACGGCCAGCTTCCCACCCTCGTGAGCGCGGAACACCGGGCTCTCGGGGTCGAAGATCTGGTCGTCAGGCAACGCGGACATCGAAGGTCTCCTGGAAGGGAACTCGGGGGAGCCGGGGGCTCTGGGGGGGTCTCCCGCGCCACAGTGCTGGTGCTGGGCGCGACTTCCGGCGGGGGTGACCGCCCGGCCATCCTCCCACACCGGCCGCGCCCTCCCACTGTGACGAACGTCCCGGCGAGCGCGAGAATGCCGCCCATGCAGTGGTTCCGTGGGCCTGGTCGTCGCCTGCCTTGGCCAGCGCTCGTGCGCGTCCACGGCGTCTCCATGCAGCCCACATTCGACGAGGGCGACGTGCTCCTGGTCGTCGGCGGACTCCCCCGTCCCGGGGTTGCCATCGTCGCGTTGCCACGCGATCACCACGGGCAGCCACGCCCGCCCGCCGTCAAGCGCATCACGTCGGCCCCAGGCGAGCCGGGGCGCTGGTGGGTCGACAGCGACAACCCCTCAGGCGTGACGTCCTTTGACGTGGGCACGTTGCCAGACGAGGCGGTTCTGGCCCGTGTCGTGGCCCGCGTCTGGCCGGTTCGCCGCACCCCGATCGATCCGCCCGCACGCCCGGCGCGGTAGGTTGGGAAGCGGTCCTGTCCACACCCGACGTTCGAGAGAGGGAAACCTATGCGCCTTCCTCAGTTCCTCCGCATCACCGCCGTCAGCGCCCACTGTGACCTGCCCTGTGGTGTCTACGATCCCGCCCAGGCTCGCATTGAGGCCGAGTCCGTCCTCATGATCTGCAAAAAGGTCGCCGACAACGACGACGCCGACTTCCGGATGCGCGCCACGGTCATCAAGGAACAGCGCAGCCAGTTGGTCAAGGAGCACCTGTGGGTGCTGTGGACCGACTACTTCAAGCCGCCGCACTTCGAGAAGTACCCGCAGTTGCACACCCTGGTCAACGAGGCGACCAAGCTCGCGGGGGCCGGCGGCACCAAGGGTTCGTTCGACATCGACGCAGCGGAGTCGCTGATCGCCAAGATCGACGAGATCGCGGCCATCTTCTGGGAGACCAAGCAAGCCTGACGTACGTGTGATGGTCCGAATGCCGCCCGCTTCCTCGAAGCGGGCGGCATTCGACGTCTGGCGCGGCGCCTCTACTGCGGGACCAGCACGCAGTAGACCTCGCCGGCTCCCTGGAGCCGCACGTCGAGCGTCGCCGCGGGGATGAATGCCGCCTGCGCATCGGTCAACTCCAGGCAATGCTCCCCGTCATCGAGGCTGACCGCTCCTTCGAGGCAGAAGACGATCCGTGGGCCGGCGCTGGCCGGTAGCTCCCGCCCGGGGACGATCTTGGTGAGCCGGAACCGGTCGGAGGCGCTGACATACTCCACGACGCCCGGGGCCCGTTCCGAGCCGGCCCCCGCGATCCCGTCCGCATGCTCATCGACGATCGCGAGCAACTCAGGCACGTTCACCGGCTTGGACGTGAGCCCGGCCCGCACCACGTTGTCGCTGTTGGCCAGCACCTCGATCCCGAGGCCGCGGACATAGGAATGCAGCACTCCGGCTGCAACATCGAGGTACTCGCCCGGCGCGAGCGTCCGGTGATGCATGAGCAACAGCACCACCATCCCGATGTCATCGGCGTGGTCCTCGGCCACCGACACCACAGCTGCTGCCATCGCGCCTAGCGCTCCACCCACGCTCTCGAGCCGGACACACGCGGCCACGACCTCCTGGACCAGCTCGGCGACGTTGGGCGCGGGCGTCGCCAGGATCGCCGAGAGCAAGGCATGCTCGGGTCGCGGGTCGGTCGCGCTCCGCGTTACCAGGTCGGAGAAGCTCGGCACGCCCAACGCGTTGGCGAGCGCCGCGACCTCGGCATGGCGACGCATGCCGACAAACACCTCGAACGGCGAGATCGCGAGGAGCAGCTCAGGTTTGGCCCAATCGTCGCCATACACGGCGTCGCCGGACCTCGCTCGTTCGGCCCGGGCCTGGTGAGCGCTCGGGTGCACCTGGATCGAGATGGCCCGCCCTGGCGCCAGCACCTTGAGCAGGAAGGGCAGCCGGTCACCGAATCGCCGTCGACAGTCCTCACCAAGCTCGGTGTCCGGATCTGCCGCTATGACCTGGGCCAAGGTGGTCCTCGACCCGTGGCGGGTCAGGCCCGCTGGCCCGACTTCGTGCGCCCCCATCCACAATTCAGACTCCGGGCTGTCCGAGGGAATCGGCCGCTGCTGAAGGCTGGCCAGGAAGACCCGCGAGCCCCAGTCATCGCGGAAGAGAACAGGTGAGAGCAGGTCCAAGGTCGGTGTCCTGGCGGCGTGGTACGGGGTGACGTGGCAGGGTCACGCGGACGAACCGATGTTACCGGGCTCCGGCGGCTGTCGCCTGATCTTCCTGGACGACCTCGGTGAGCTCGTCCACGACCTCGGGGTCGTATTCATAGCCCAACCCGAGGGTGAGCCGCTCCAGGGCGTAGTCCACATCTCGCGGGCTGCGCGACCCCTCGGTGAAGTCCTCGAAAGCGTTGGCCACCCGGATGATCCGAGCACCGAGGGCGACGTCGGTGCGGTCCTCGCGTACGTCGCGGAACGGGACAGACTGCTCCTCCACAAGGTTGGCGACCGGTCGCATCCCCGGCGTGCGCGCCACGATCATCGCGCCTGCATGCGCGATCAGTCGCTGGTCCTGGGGAGCGACCAGCACCGTCGCACCGGCAGGGATCGGCTCGACCAACGTGAGCTGCCCGACATCGTGCAGGAGGGCCGCGAACTCGAGTTCGCGCAGTTCTCGATCGCTCAGGCCCAGCCGCCGCCCCAGGGTGACGCTGATCTCGGCAACCCGTTCGGGGTGCCCGGGCATCGTGTGACCGGAGCGTTCGGTCAGGCGCGACATCGTCAGGATGGTGCTGCGGTGCGTCTCCCGATTAGCTACGAACTGCCGCACGGCGACGTGGGTCACGACCATGGGGATGAGGGCGACGGCGAAACTCGCGACCCCGAGGACCGGCGCGATCAACGCCGCCACCGGTCCGGCAGTGACGACCGAGAGGGTCAAGGCGGGGGCGATCGAGAACTGGTCCCGCAGAACCGCGACGCGATGTCCGCCACGGGTGCGAGTCCGCACGATGCCGTTGAGGACGATCTCGGTGAGGACCCCCGTGGCGGCCGTGCCCAGCATCGCGAGCGTGATGGCCCACACCGACGTACCGGGGTGCATCTGCCAGTCCCACAGGCTGCCCCGGTCGCCCCAGTCGGTGCGCCACAAAATGGCTGCGACGCCGAACCCGGTGACCCGGGCGGAGGAGCGCGTGATCGACAAGGGCCTGTGGGTGAGCCACCGCAGCACCTGCCCGAGGAGCAGGCCGGTCACGACGAGCAAACAGACGGCGGTCAGGCTCACGTCGAACGGTTCGAGCCCGTGCACGGCGCCCAGACAGACCGTGCCGATGGCCGTCGCCATGGAGACCGGCGCCGAGGTGCGACCTCCGGGAACGCGCACTTGGGCCAGTCCACCGGCCGTCAACAGCAGGATCACGACGACGCTGACCTGCCAGTGCCGAGCAAGCTGGGCTGTCTCGCCGGGTGTCGCCAGGGCCGCGGCCGCGATCCCGAGCATGGCCAACGCCGGAATCACGACCAGCCACCGGGCGCGCACGACGGACCAGACCACGTCCCTCATCGCTGCCCCTCACCAACGGGGGTGCGCGCCAAGGTGCGGACAAGTGCGTCGACGACGCGGTCAGGGGCACCCTCACGACTTAGACGCGCCACGGCGCTGTCTCGGTCGAGTTCATGCCCTGCCGCGGGCTGCGTCAGTTCGTCGTAGCGGTGGGCTGCCGCGACGACGGCCGCATCCAGGGTGGTCGGCACCGGCCGCGAGAGGTCGACCACGAGTTCGGCGGCGGGGGCGAGGAAGGGCAGACCGCGCAGGAGCGCAAGAGGACCCGACGGCTCCGTGGTCGCGGTCGTGGAGGGGGCGGCGACGACGCCCAGATCATGCAGCATGCCGGCGCGTCGGATGTCGCTCAACGACGACGCCGAGAAGCCCAGGTGCTCACCCATCCGCACGGACAGGGCGGCCACGCGCTCGGCATGTCCGGCCAGGGTCGGCTTGCGCGTCTCGATGGCGGCAACCAGGAGCTCAATGGTCTCCTCTTGGGCAGCGCGCTCCTCGACGTACTGCAGGAACGCCCAGCGCGCCCCGAGCAGCGGCGCCAGGAGCATCAGCAGACTGAAGACCCCTAGTCCGGCTGGCAGCCACAGGACAATGAGCATGAAGGCCAGCAGCCCGTAGCCGGTGTAGCTGAGCAAGGTCGCCGGGAGCATCCGCTGGAGCTGGACTCCCAGCGGGACCCCCGTCGCCGTGCGGACGATCGCCGCCAGCAGGACGACGTTGACCACGACCTGGGCGACCGTCGCGGCCAGCAGAGGCAGCGCCATCTCAGCCACGAGGGAGCGCCCGGCGTCACCGGCCTCGGGGACAACTCCGCCAGCGGCCCGATAGGCCCAACCCCCGACAAAACCGATGGCCGCGGCGTTGCCCATGTTGAAGACTCGGGCGCGCCAAGGCTGGCCCTCGCGGGCCAGAGCACCCACGATCAGCCCGAGCAGGCCCGCCCCGCCGGGGCCGATGACGACGGCGGCAGCCAACAGGATGACGCCGAAAAACGAGACGTTCAGACCCCCGAGACCCACCGACCCCACGGCCCACGCCACGACGGAGACGCCGAGAACCGCCAGGAAGGGGACGAGGCCAGGGCCCCCATCAAGGATCAGGGAGAAGATCAGGGTCGCGCACACGACCCCGAGCAGGCCAGAGATAAAGAGCCAGGACCCGAGCTCCGCCTGCAATCGGCGGCGGGTCCTGGCTCCCTCAGATGGCGTGCGCTGGACTAGCCGCCCCACGACCAGATGTACGAGATGATCCCGCCCGGCTTGCTGACATGTGCTGCAGCCTGCGCAGCGGCCGGCAGGACAACCGCGAGAACCGAAAGCGCACCGACGGTGAGCGCTCGCTTCATTGTGGACATATGTGTCTCCTCCCAGAGGGTCTCTCCCCAAAGTACTCGGAATTCTGTCACGCCGGGCCGATGTGCGACAATTCGAATCAGGTCGAATGCCACTGGTTCATCGAGTCCTGATGAAGGATCGCCATCCTCTGGTCGCCCAAGATCCACCACGAACTTTAAGGAGTCCCATGAGCAAGCGCGCCCGCAAGCGCCGCTCCCGCAAGGGCAACAAGGCCAACCACGGCCGCAAGCCCAACGCCTGAGCAGAGTCGCACAGACCGCAGGGGCGCCCACCATCACGGTGGGCGCCCCTGCGGTCTGTGGTGCGACCGACTGGCGTCAGTCGGCGTCGATCCGGATCGTGGTGATGCTGCGAATGATCGACAGGCGCAAGGCCGCCGGAGCGGCTTCCTCGGTGCATGAGCGACGAATCACGGCCTTCAAGGTCCGGTCGAGGTCGTGCTGTTCGAGGCAGGGACCGCACTCGGCCAGATGGCCAGCGATCCGCGTGACGTCCTCGGTGCCGAGCTCCCCGTCGAGGTACTCAAAGATGCGGTGCAGCACCTCAGAGCAGTCCGCATGCGATTGCGCGGTGTGGTCGTGGTTCACGACGTCGCCTCCTTGGCCTGGAAACCGCGCTCGCGGGCATAGTCGGCCAGCAGCTCACGCAGCTGACGTCGTCCTCGGTGCAGCCGGGACATGACGGTGCCGATCGGGGTGCCCATGATCTCGGCGATCTCCTTGTAGGCGAACCCCTCGACGTCGGCGAGGTAGACGGCCAGCCGGAACTCCTCGGGCAACTGCTGCAAGGCCCGCTTGACCTCGGTATCGGGCAGGTGCTCCAGCGCCTGCACCTCAGCAGACTTCAGACCCGAGGACGTGTGCGACTCCGCACGATGGATCTGGTAGTCCTCCACCTCGGCGGCGTCGGACTGCTGGGGCTCGCGCTGACGCTTGCGGTACGTGTTGATGTAGGAGTTGGTCAGGATGCGGTACATCCAGGCCTTGAGGTTGGTCCCGGGACGGTACTGATGGAATGCCGCCCACGCCTTGGCGTAGGTCTCCTGGACCAGGTCCTCGGCATCGGAGGGATTGCGAGTGGTGCGCAGGGCCGCGGAGTACAGCTGATCCAGCAAAGGCAACGCCTCGCGCTCGAACCGGGCTCGGCGCTCCTGTGGTGTCTCCGTGGCGACGTCGACGTCGACGTCGACTGCCGCCGGGGCCGCGACGTCGTCGGCCGGCTCGGCGGGGGTTTGGGTACTAGTCATCGTCCTCAACCCTAGCCCGCCGGTCAGGGTCGAGTCTGCGCTGAGCACGAACACAGGCAGCCTGCTTTCCACGGTCTGGAGGTCACGCACCAGGGCGTGAGCGAGTCGGTGGGGAGAACGTAGACCCGCGCGACGGCATTCCCCACCAGGCCCGCAAGGACCTAGACCAGTGTGGCGAGCCACTCCCCCGCCGCCGTGGCGACAGCCGACGGATCGCGCAGCGAGTGGGTGCCAGCGACAGCGATGACGCCATGTCGGACCGACAGCTCTGCCCGGACGTCATCGGGGGTGCCGAACGGGTCGCGCTGCCCCTGGATGACCCGCAGCGGGAGGCCGTCGAGCACGGGGAGGCGGAGCTCGTCGGCGCGTGACATCTCCGGTTTGCCGGGCGGGTGCAGCGGGAAACTCAAGGCAAGGACTGCGTCCGCGCCGACCTGGGAGCAGGTGCGACAGGCGACGCGGGCTCCAGCGCTGCGTCCACCGACAACCAGGGGGAATGCCGCCCGCTCGCCGGCACCGGCCTCCTCGAGGGCCGCCGCAACGAGCGCGGGCCAGGCCTGGTCGAGAACGGGTGGCCGGGTGGCGACCTTCTTACCGGCCACCCGCCAGGGCTGGTCCGCCAGTGCGACGACCCACCCCGCCCCGACGGCGACGTCCTGCACGGCCACGACGTCATTGGTCCACCGGGAGCCACCCGCCCCGTGTCCGAGCACCAGGAGGCCGCGCGCTCGCCCGGCACTCTCCAGGGGACGGGTCACCGTGATCCGGCCGAGTCCGGCCGGGGTGGGGACCTCGATGACGCTCGCGCTCACACCTCACCGACGATCTCACCCGTGACGGGATCCACGACGCCGCGCAACTCTGACGTCGGCACCGGATCGAGCAACTGTGGGCCTTGGGCCTGGTTGGAGCCGACGGCCCGGGACACCGGGTGGGCCGCGAACCGACCCAGTCGGGCATGCCCGACGTCAAGCAGGTCGGCCACGCCTTCGATGTCGGTCAGAGCCGGGTCGAGCCAGCGCTCCCAGTCCGCATGGTCCAAGACCAGCGGCTGGCGGTCATGGATCCGGTCCAGTCCGGGCTCCGCGGCTGTCGTCAGGATGGTGAAGGTCGTCAGCCAGGCCATGGGGTCCTCGCCATCGGTCACCGAGCGGTCCCGCCAGAACTCGTACAGCCCCGCAAGCGCTAGCGGGCTGCCGTCACCACGATGAATGAAGAAGGGCTGCTTGACCGGTTTGCCCTTGGCATCGCGCGCCACCGGCGACGGCTGCCATTCGAACCACCCCGCGGCGGGGATGAGCGCCCGCCGGGTCGCCAGGGCCTTGGCGAAGGCCGGCTTCTGCGCCGCTGACTCGGCCCGCGCATTGATCATCCGCACGGCTCCGCTGGGGTCCTTGGACCAGCTGGGAACCAGACCCCACGTGAGGAGGCGGAGTTGCCGGACCGGGTCCGGCAGGGATGCGCCCTTGGCTACTCGAGTCAGCACGACCGGGGCCAACTTGGTCGGCGCCAGGTTGTAGTCGGGGGTGCCTGCAGGCGGGCTCTGCGGGTTGGCCAGGAGCGTGCGGACGGGGTCGCTCGTGCGGTCCTGGTCCACCTCGAACTCCAGGACGAGCTCGTCCGGGTTTGCCGTTGCGGCATACCGACCACACATGACCGACAGCCTAGTTGTGGCGGGATCGTGCCCCCGGCTCGGCGAGGCGACTACCGTTAAGGACTTCAGACCACCGCAGCCAAGCCAAAGGAGCAGTCGCGATGAGTCTTGTCCGACGGATCGCCCGACCCATGCTGGCGTCCGTGTTCATTGTTGGGGGGTTGGACCAGATTCGGCGCCCTGGTGGTCGGTCTCGGGCCGCAGCTGGAGTGACGCACCGCGTTTCCTCGCTGACAGGGCTGCCCGACAACCCTGATCTCGTGGTGCGGATCAATGGTGCCATCATGGCCGGCGCCGGCGCCCTGTTGGCGACCTCGCGCATGCCGCGCACCTCGGCCGCGGTCTTGGCCGTGACCCTCATCCCGACCACGGCTGTCGGACACCCGTTCTGGCAGAAGGCGGATGACGCCAAGCGCTCGATGGACCGCACGCAGTTCCTCAAGAACCTGGGTCTGGTCGGTGGGCTCCTGCTCGCCGCGGTCGACACCGAGGGCAAGCCGGGGCTGGCCTACCGGGCGCGACTGGCGCGCCAGCAGGCGCAGCGATCAGTGCGTTCGGGCCGTCGGACGGTGCGCCTCCTCGCCCGATCGGCAAAGCAGGACGCGAAGATCACCGCCCTCCAGGCCCAACATGCCCTTGCCTGACCCCAGCACCACGCAGGCACCCTCGGTTCTGGGCGTGCCCGCCGCGCAGGACTGGTTGGCGCCGGTTGCCGCTGGCCCCCTGGACGCCGTGGTGCACCTGCCCGGCAGCAAGTCGCTGACCAACCGGTATCTCGTCCTGGCCGCTCTTGCCGCCGATGTTTCCCGACTGCGGCGACCGCTGCGTTCGCGAGACACCGAGCTCATGGCGTCCGCGCTGCGCGCCCTCGGGTGCGGCATCGAGGACGTCGGGGAGGCCGACTGGCTTGTCACCCCCAGTGCGCTGCTCTCCCAGGGCCGCGTGGACTGCGGTCTGGCGGGAAACGTCATGCGCTTTGTCCCACCGGTGGCGGCTTTGGCTGTCGGGGACACCGTTTTTGACGGCGACGAGGCGGCCCGGCACCGCCCGATGGCGCCCGTCCTGGCCGCCCTGCGGACCCTGGGTGCTGACCTCGATGACGGCGGCCGGGGGGCGCTGCCGTTCACGGTGCGGGGCACGGGCCGCATCCGCGGCGGAGCAGTCACGTTGGACGCCTCCGCCTCGTCGCAGTTCGTCTCGGGCTTGCTCCTCAGCGGCGCCCGCTTCGATGAGGGAGTCGTGGTCCGCCATGACGGCAAGGCCGTCCCCAGCCTGCCGCACATTGAGATGACCGTCGAAACCCTGCGCGACGCGGGCGTTGTTGTCGACGACAGCGAGCCGCACACCTGGCGCGTCGAGCCCAGCGAGATCGGAGCCCTGGACGTCCAGGTCGAGCCCGACCTGTCCGGCGCTGCGCAGTTCCTCGCGGCCGCCCTCGTCACCGGTGGTCGGGTTCACGTCCCCGGCTGGCCGCTCTACACCACCCAAGGTGGCGACGCGATCCGCGAGGTCCTGGACATGATGGGGGCCGAGGTCGTCCTGGACCGCTCTGGTTTGACGGTCACTGGGGGCGGCTCGATCCTCGGGATCGACATCGACCTGCACGACAGCAGCGAGCTCACACCCGTCGTCACTGCGCTGACCGCCCTGGCGGAATCACCGAGCATCATCCGGGGAGTGGCCCATATCCGGGGCCACGAGACGGACCGGCTGGCAGCGCTGGCCACCGAACTGGGCCGGATTGGCGCGCACGTGGTCGAGCTCGAGGATGGTCTGCGGGTGGAGCCACGTCCGTTGTCGGGCAGCCGTTTCCAGACGTATGCGGACCATCGGATGGTCATGGCCGCGGCCGTCATCGGCCTCGCGGTCCCCGGTCTGGTCGTGCAGGACGTGGGGACCGTCGCCAAGACGATGCCCAGCTTCACCACGCTCTGGTCCGGCATGCTCGACCAAACGACGGCGGCTGCTCAGTGACCGGCCCCTAGATGGCGCGCTCGACCGACGACTATGACGAGAGCGACGTCCGCATCCGACCAGGACGGCGCGGCAGTCGGCCACGGACCAAGGACCGCCCGGCCCACCTGAATGCCGTGTCGGGTTGGGTTGTCGCGGTCGACCGAGGTCGCTTCACCGTCAGGGTCGGCGACACGTCGGGCGCCCACCGAGTCCTGGCCATGCGCGCGCGTGAACTGGGTCGCCAACGACTGGTCGTCGGTGATCGGGTGGCGCTGGTCGGCGACACCAGCGGGCGCCCGGACAGTCTTGCGCGGATCGTGCGGATCGAGCCACGCACCACGGTCCTGCGGCGTAGCGCCGACGACACCGACCCGATCGAGCGCGTCATCGTCGCGAACGCCGATCAACTCGTCATCGTCAGTGCCCTGGCCAACCCGGAGCCGCGCCCTCGACTGATCGACCGATGCCTCGTCGCGGCCTACGACGCGGACATGGATCCGCTCCTCGTCCTGACCAAGGCCGACCTCGCCGACCCTGAGCCATTCCTGCAGAACTACGCACCCCTGGAGCTGCCGCACGTCGTCACGTCGTCCCACGACTTCTCGACCTCCGGCCTGCGGTTGCTGCGCGAGCACCTGCAAGGGCGGACCAGCGTGCTGGTCGGCCACTCCGGAGTCGGCAAGTCCACCTTGGTCAATGCCCTTGTCCCCCTGGCAGATCGGGCAACCGGGGTGGTCAATGACGTGACCGGACGCGGACGGCATACCTCGTCATCGGCGGTCGCCCTGGCGTTGCCGGACGACACCGGCTGGGTGATCGACACTCCTGGCGTCCGCTCCTTCGGGCTAGCCCACGTCGACCCCGCGCGGATCATCCACCACTTCCTCGACCTCGAGCCCGGCACAGCCCTGTGTCCCCGTGGCTGCACCCACGACGAGCCCGACTGCGCTCTGAATCAATGGGTGGCCAGCGGTGCTGCCGGACCGGCGGGTCCGGCCCGGCTCGAGTCGCTGCGGCGGCTCCTGCGCACGCGCGTCGCGGGCTCGGAGGATGGCGTCGAGCGGCATTCGTCCAGCGACGGTCTGCCTGCCGCGAACTAACAAGAGGTCAAAGGCGAGCCCGATCGGCTCGCCTTTGACCTCCCATCGGTGGATCAGTCCTGCCCGACGACCCTTTCGGAGCCGGCGTCGTCGCCATCGCTGACCAGCGACCGGCCCGCGCCACCGGAGACGTCGACCGTCTGGACGACAACTCTGGGCTCGGCAAAGTGGCAGGCGCTGGGGTGCTCGCTCTCGCCGTCGGGACGAGGAATGAGCTCCGGGGTTTGGGTGGAGCAGATGTCCTGCGCCTTCCAGCACCGCGTGTGGAAACGGCAGCCGCTCGGCGGGTTTGCCGGGGAGGGCACATCACCGGTGAGGACGATCTGCTCGCGCTTGCCCCTCAGCGTCGGATCCGGGACGGGCACCGCCGAAAGCAGCGCCTGGGTGTAGGGATGGGTGGGCGCCTGATAGACCTGATCCTCCGTGCCCAACTCCGCCAGACGGCCCAGATACATGACCCCGACCCGGTCGGAGATGTGCCGGACGACCGAGAGGTCGTGGGCGATGAAGACGTAGGCCAGGCCGAGCTCGTCCTGGAGCTTCTCCAGGAGGTTGACGACCTGGGCTTGCACCGAGACGTCGAGGGCCGACACCGGCTCGTCGCAGATGAGCACCTTGGGGTTGAGAGCGATCCCGCGGGCGATCCCGATCCGTTGCCGCTGCCCGCCGGAGAACTGGTGCGGGTAGCGGTTGATGTGCTCGGGGTTGAGCCCCACCAGGTCCAAGAGATCCTGGACCCGCTTCCGACGGCCGGCCTTGGGGACGACGTCGGGGTGGATGTCGAACGGCTCGCCAATGATGTCGCCGACGGTGCGGCGGGGGTTGAGCGAGGTGTAGGGGTCCTGGAAGACGATCTGGATGTCACGCCGCATCTCCCGCATCTCGCGGGCGCTCGTCGCGTGCATGTCCTGACCCTCGAAGAGGACCTGACCGCCGGTCGCGTCCTCCAGGCGCATGAGAACCCGACCGAGGGTGGACTTGCCACAGCCGGACTCCCCGACAATGCCAAGCGTCTCGCCCTTGTGCAGGTCGAAGCTGACCCCATCGACGGCCTTGACGTGGCCGACGGTGCGCCGCAGGATGCCGCTGCGGATGGGGTAGTACTTTTTGACATCTCGGGCACTGAGGATGACGTCAGCCACCGAGCACCTCCTCGGAGAAGTGGCAGGCGGCGAGCCGGCCCGGGGCCACCTCACGCAACTCGGGATGCTGAACGCTGCAGATGTCCTGCGCCCGCCGGCAGCGAGGGTTGAACGCGCACCCCGGCGGGATCCGCAGCAGGTTGGGTGGGAGCCCACCGATGGCGTTGAGTTCCTGGCCCTTCTGGTCCAGGCGCGGGATCGACTCCAGTAGGCCTTCGGTGTACGGATGCGCCGGTTGGGCGTAGAGGTCGAAGACGTCGGCCTTCTCGACGAGTTGGCCGGCGTACATGACCGCGATCCGGTCGGCGACATCCGCGACGACACCGAGGTCGTGGGTGATCAGGATGAGCCCCATGTTGCGCTCTTCCTGCAGCTCCTCGAGCAGCGACATGATCTGAGCCTGGACGGTGACGTCCAGGGCCGTGGTCGGCTCGTCGGCGATGAGGACCGCCGGGTCGAGCGAGATGGCCATCGCGATCATGATGCGCTGGCGCATCCCGCCGGAGAACTGGTGCGGATAGGCCTTGACCCGCTCGCGGGCCGCGGGAATCTGCACCCGCTCCATGAGACGCACCGCATTGTCCAGGGCGTCGGACTTGTTCAGGCCGCGGTGCTGACGGAACATCTCGGCGATCTGCCACCCCACCGGGAAGACCGGGTTGAGCGAGGACAGCGCGTCCTGGAAGATCATGGAGATCTCCGGGCCGCGGATCTTGCGCCGCTCTTCGTCGGGCATGGTCAGCAGGTCGACCCCGCAGTAGCGGATGTGACCGCCGGGGATCACCGCAGGCGGCATGTCGAGGATGCCCATGATCGCCTGGGCCGTCACCGACTTGCCTGACCCGGACTCGCCGAGGATGGCCAGGGACTCGCCCTGGTCGAGCGTGAAGCTGACGCCGTTGATCGCCTTGGCCACACCGTCCTCGGTGTGGAACTCGACGTGAAGGTCCTCGACGTCGAGGAGCCGGCCGTCGTTGGGCTGGTAGCCGCTCGTGGTCGGCGCTGGTGCTGTGGTCGTCATGGGATCACCGCGTCTTGGGGTCGAAGGCGTCCCGAACGGCATCCCCGAGCATGATGAACCCGAGGACGGTCAGGCTGAGGAAGAGGGACGGGAACAGGAGCATGTGCGGCGTGGTCCGTAGTCCCACGAGCGCGTCGCTGATCGAGACACCCCAGGAGATGACCGGCGGAGTCAGCCCGATCCCGAGGAACGACAGGGTCGCCTCGGCGGCGATGTACGCGCCGAGGTTGATGGTCGCGACGACGATCATCGGACCCATCGCGTTGGGGATGAGGTGGGACCGGATGATTCGCCACGGGCTGGCGCCGAGCGCACGGGCCGCCTGGATGTAGTCGTTGGGCAACACCTGGAAGACACTCGACCTCATCAGCCGGGCCAGGCTGGGCCAGCCGAAGATGGTCATCACCAGCACCACCTTGAAGATGACGCCGAAGTACGAGGTCCAGACACCGGCCAAGGCGGACATAAAGAGGATCGCGCCGAGCAGCAGCGGGATGGCGAAGAAGATGTCGGTGATCCGCGAGATCAGGGAGTCGGCCCAGCCGCCGTTGTAGGCCGCCATGACGCCGATCGCCCCGCCGACCAGGACCGTCATCGTCGTCGTGAGGACGCCAACGAGGATCGAGGCGCGGGCGCCGTAGATGGTCCGGGCGTAGATGTCATAGCCCTGCATATCCCGCCCGAACCAGGCATCGGCATTGGGCCGTTCGCGAACCCGGGCCAGGATGGCCTCCGATGGGTTGGTACTGGTGAACAGGCTCGGCCACAGGGCCATGAGGACGAAGATGACGATCAAGGTCATCGAGATCCAGAACAGCGGGTTCTTGCGCAGGTGGCGCCGGGCGTCGGCGCCGAGGGAACGGGCCTCCCCGACATCCCCGCCGGCCGCGGCGTCGTAGGTCTCGTGAACCACACCCTCCTCGACGAGGTACTCGCTGGCGTCGGGGTGCTCGGTGCCCTGCTTGGCGGATTCAGGAGCCTTAGTCATGGCTGATCCTCGGGTCCAGGACCCCGTAGAGGAGGTCGACGATGAGGTTGACGATGAGGAACACGATGACCAGGGCAGTGACGGCACCGACGACCGCGTTGCCGTCGCGCGTGTGGATACCGGTCCAGATGTAGCCACCCACGCCCTGGATGTTGAAGATGCGCTCGGTGACGATGGCCCCACCGAGCAGGGCGCCCACGTCGAATCCCACGTAGGTGATCACGGGGATGAGTGAGTTGCGCAAGGCGTGCACGCTGATCACTCGCCGACGGCTGAGGCCCTTGGCGGTGGCCGTGCGCACGTAGTCGGCCCGCAAGTTCTCCACGAGGTTGTTGCGGGTGAGTCGCGCGACATAGGCGACCGAGAGGGATCCGAGCACCATGCCGGGCAGCAACAGGTCATACCAGCTCGGATTCGCCCCGGTGACCGTGACCGGGAAGAGCCCCAGCTGGACGCCGAAGACCCGTTGGGCCAGCGATCCGATGACGAACACCGGGATCGAGATGACGACCAGGGTGGAGACAAGCACCAAGTTGTCCAGGAATCTGCCTTTGCGGATCCCCGCGAGCACACCGCCGCCAATGCCGATCACGACCTCGAAGGCGATAGCGATGATCGTCAGCTTGCCGGTGACGACGTAGCGCTGCTTGAGGTCCTGCGTGACCGGCACGCCGTACTGGTTCTCCCCCAAGTCACCCTGGACCACCTTGCCCAGGTACTTGGCGTACTGGACCGGCAGCGGGTCATTGAGGTTGTACTTCTCGTAGTACGCGGCGATGTAGGCGTCAGAACAGGCGCGCTCACCGCACTTGCCGGCCGTGGGGTCGCCAGGCATGGCGAACACCATGACGAATATCAGGAATGTCGTGCCCACGATGACCGGGATCATCTGGAGCAACCGACGTACGACATATTTGCCCACGTCGCTCTCCCCTTTGCTGGTCCGGGGCGAGGGGTGCTCGCCAACCATGGACCGCCACCGCGACGACACTGGCGGGGCGGCTCGAGTGCGACCTTATCCCTTCCGTTCTACGCGGGGGAGGTCGACTGACGTCGGTCGGCCTGTCGGAGTTCACCGACAGGCCGACCGTTGTCGCTATGTCGCCAAGCGGGTCAGCGCGCTGAGGCGCTGCCCTTGGCTCACTTGGTGGTGATGTTGGCGAAGTCCGGGACGCCGAAGGCGTTGATCCCGACCGCGTTCACCTTGTCGCTCCAGCCGATGACGGCCTTGCCATACCAGAGCGGGATCGTCGGCATGTCGTCGACGAGGAGGGCCTCGGCCTCCTGGTACTTGGCGTTGGCCTCATCCAGGGTCGGGGCGGCAGCGGCCTCGGCCAGCAGCTTCTCGAAGGCCGCGTTGTTGTACGGCCCGAAGTAGTTGCTGCCCGCGCCGGTCGCGTAGAGCGGCGTCAGGAAGTTCTCGATCGACGGGTAGTCCATCTGCCAGCCGTAGCGGAACAAGCCGAGCTCGTTGTTGCCGGCCGCGGTGAGGAAGGTCTTGAAGTCAACCTGCGGCGTGGCCACACAATCGATGGCGAGCGCGTCCTTGATGGAGTTACAGGTGGCTTCGGTCCAGGCCTTGTGGTCGCCGTCACCGTTGTAGGCCAACTGAAGCTGGCCGGTGTAGCCGCCAGCCGCGTCGAGAGCGGCCTTGGCCTTGGCCTTGTCGTAGACACAGACCTCACCACAGACGTCGGCCTTGTAGCCGTCGACGACGGGGGAGACCCAGCCGGTGGCGTTGACGCGAATGCCGTTGAAGATGGCCTTGTTGATGCCCTCACGGTCGATGGCCATGGAGATGGCCTTGCGGACCTCGGGCGTCAGCTTGGGGTCCGCCGTCGGGTTGATCCCGATGAACTGGATCACACCGGTCTCGCGGGCCGCGTTGCGATCGGGCAGGTCGGTCTTGTACTTGTCGTCGATCAGGGCCGATGTGGGGATCTGGTCGGTCACGTCGATGTTGCCAGCCTGCAGGTCGTTGTAGGCGGCGTCGAGGTCCTGGTAGATCTTGAAGGTGATCTTGTCGACCTTGCCTGCGTAGTCACCCGAGTAGTCGGGGTTCTTGACCACGACGATGCTCTGGCCCTCGGTCCAGGAGTCGAACTTGAACGCGCCCGCCCCGACCGGGTTCTTGCCGAAAGCCTCAGGGTCGGTGAAGAAGACGTCGGGCTGGGGGGCGAAGGCGGTGTATCCCAAGCGGACCGGCAGGTTGGAGACCGGGGCCGTGGTCTTGATGGTGAAGGTGTGGTCGTCCACGACGGCCAGACCCTTCATCTCCTTGACGGTGGACGTCTCGTCCTTGACGTCCTCGTAGCCCTCAACCGGCTCGAAGAAGTAACCGCCGGTCTGGCCGTTGGGGCCGAAGGCCGTGTAGTTCCAGGCGTCGACGAAGTTCTTGGCCATGACCTCGGTGCCGTCGGAGAACTTGTAACCCTTCTTGATCTTGATCGTGAAGGTCTGGTTGTCCGTGGTCTCGATGGACTCGGCAATGTCGTTCTCGGGGGCCGCGTCCTCGGCGTTGTAGTGGACGAGCTTGGCGGTCAGCGTGTCGAGGATGTTTCCGCCACAGGTCTCGCTGGTGTTGCCAGCGATGAGCGGGTTCTCCGGGGTGCATCCCCGGACCGTGATCTCGCCGCCGGCGCCGCCGGTGCCGGTCGTCGTGTCGTCGCTGCTGCCACCGCACGCCGCAGCGAGCAGGGCCGTGGCGGCCATGCCGGCCACGAGCATCGTGCGAGTAGTTCCCCGCATGAAGTTCCTCCTGTGTTGGATCCGCGGCTCAAACCAGGGCTCAATCCCGGCTCAAGTCGTCAAGGCCTGTCGGTCTGGCAGGCTTCGGCGCCGTGCACAACGTCGCGCCCACCATGTAAGACGATGCTGAGGACAAAGGAAAGTTGGCGAGCGTTCCGAGACCCGATTGTGACTTGCCGAAGATCTTTCGCTGACTCACGGCTCCGCCCGGACAGGTGACCCGCTAGCGTGCCCTCGTGACCCCTACCTTCGACGACGACCTCCGCCTCGCCCATGTCCTCGCAGACGCCGTCGAACGAATCACTATGGCGCGATTCCGGGCCGATGACCTCGTCGTCGAGTCCAAGCCAGACTTGACCCTGGTCAGCGATGCGGACAGGGCGGCCGAGGAGCTCTTGCGCGCCCAACTGGCCCGCACCCGTCCACGCGACGCCTTCATCGGCGAGGAGTTTCCCCCAACGGGCAACGGGCCGCGCCGCTGGGTCGTTGATCCGATCGACGGCACTCACAACTACGTGCGCGGGGTCCCGGTGTGGGCCACTCTCATCGCCCTGCTCGATGGGGATGACCCGGTGGTCGGCCTCGTCGCCGCTCCCGCACTCGGCCGGCGATGGTGGGCCGCGAAAGGCACGGGGGCCTTCGCCGGCCGGAGCTTGACGTCGGCGCGCCGCCTGTCCGTGTCAGGGGTGAGCCACGTGTCGGACGCCTCGATCTCCATCTCGAGCGTGACGTCCTGGGCCCAGATCGGTCGCGAGTCCGCCATGGTCGACCTCATGCGGGAGTGCTGGCGCGACCGCGCCTACGGGGACTTCTGGTCCTACATGCTGCTGGCTGAGGGGTCCCTCGACATCGCCGCCGAACCGGAGCTGGGCCTGTACGACATGGCCGCTCTGGTCCCGATCGTCCGCGAGGCCGGCGGCCGATTCACCGGGCTCGACGGCGTCGACGGCTGCAGCAGCGGCAACGCAGTGGCAACCAATGGCCTGCTGCACGACGAGGTGCTCGCCCGCATCGGCATTCCTGGCTGAGACCGGCTCAGTCCTCTGCGGACCCCACCCCCGCGGACGTGACGACGCTGAGCGGACCCACGCCGAGGTCGATGAGCGGGCCGCGCAGGGTGTCGGCGTCGCCGACGACGATGACCGTCCATCCCGCAGCACCCACGTGCCCATAGGCACCGTCGACCAGCTCGGGTGTGAGGGACTCCACGCGCCGCAGGTTGGTCGTCGGGAAGTCCAGCGGCAGCCGTTCGACGGCCAACGCTGAGGTCTCGTCCGCGACCGCGTCTGCGGTAGCAAAACGCCCGGGCGCAGTGCGTGAGATGAAATCGACGGCAGCAGTGACCTCGGTCGGGCGGACGCCGTCGCGCATCCCATCGAGCAGGCCCAGCAGGATATGCACCGACTCGGCGGTGACCTCGGCGCGCACCGACCCACTCGTGATGAACACGCCGCCAGCGGGTCGAGGGCGGAAGCCGGCCCGAATGCCGTACGTGTAGCCCTTCTCCTCCCGCAGCACGGCGTCGATCCGAGCATTAGGTGACCCGCCCAGGATGAAGGCGAGCACGGGATACTCGGCCCACCCGGGCGCCACAGACCGGTCGGGCCCCTGGCAGGCAACGACAATCTCGGACTGGACCGAGCCGGGACGGTCGACAAGGACCACGCGGGCGGCATTGCGCGCCAGCTCCGGGCGCCGTGCTGGCGAGGGCGCCACATGAGTCGGGACGACCCAGGACGCAAATGCCGCCTCGACGAGGCCGGGAACATCGTGCTCCCCCAGATCACCAGCAACAATGAATGTCGCCCCGCTGGGCCCAACGCGCTCCCGGAACCAGCCCTCGACGTCGTCGCGAGTCACCTGAACAACGGTCCCGGCACCGCCGCCGGTGGGGCGCGACGCCCGCTCGTGCGAGGCGTACAGGGTCGCGATGGTGTGCCGCATGGCCAGATGCGGCGGTGACGCGGACTCCTGATCGATCTCGGCCAGCCGGGTCTTGACCATCCGCCGCACCTCGGCCTCGGGGAAGGTGGGCTCGCGCACGATGAGCGACAGCAGCTCCAGCGCCGTGGGGAGGAATCGAGAGGGCACATCGAGATCGACGCTCAGGCCGCCCTCGGCGACGCCAGCGCCTAGGGCGATCCCATGTCGCTCCAGGACCTCGGCGAGCTCGTCGGAGGAGTATCTCCCGGCGCCTTCGTCGAGGAGCCGGGCCATGAGGCTGGCGACCCCTTCGCGGTCGCGGGGCTCGTCGGTCAGGCTGAGCGGGATCACGACCCGCACGGACAGTACGTGTTGCCCGGGCAGGTGGTGCTGGAGCAGCCGAATGCCGCCCGGCAGCTGCCGCTCCTGCGGCACCGGGAAGTCCCACGGCAAGGGCGGAGTGACCGTTGGCCGGGGCGCGGTGGACAGGTCGGTCATCAGGCGGCCTCCTGCCCGTCGGTCTTGCGGTAGCGGATGGTGGCGCGCGCCTCCGGCTGCAGCCACGTGGCGGCGGCACCCTGGATGTCGGCGGCGGTGACAGCCCGCAATTCGTCCAAGAAGGTATTGACCAGGGTGGGGTCGCCGCTGAGCAGGGCACGCTGGCTGATGAGATCGGCGCGCTCCTCCTGGCTGGCCAGAGCCTGCAGCCAGCCCCGCTCAGTCTGGGCCAGGCTGGCCTCGAGCTCGCCCTGGGTTGGCCCCTCGTGGGCGAATCGCTCCAACTCCTCGAGCACCACGGACTCGACATGATCCAGGGTGGACTCCGGGGAGATGTCGGCAGCAATGAAACCCAGGGAGTTGCCCCCGATGAAGCCCCACGCCGTGGCGTTCACATTGAGGGCCGATTGCTCGGCGCGCACGAGTCGGCGGCCGAGCCGGCTCGATGCGAGTCCACCAATCGCGTCCATGGCCAGGGCCGTTGCGTGAAAGTCCGCCGTGCCGTCGACGGGGAGCCGGAAGGCGATGTGCAGCCGGTTGTTGGGGACGGCACGCCGTACCTCCACCTCGGCCGGGGCGGCCAGCGGCGGCAAGGGTGCCGGGGTCGGATCTGGCGGCAAGGCAATGGGTTTCAG
>JAGOME010000009.1:10001-74407 GCA_017993715.1 Phycicoccus sp. | reverse complement strand
CATCAGCCCGGCGACAACGAGCAGCAGCACCCCGAACCAGAACAGCAGCAGCCCCCCATCCACCAGCCCGGAGAGCCGGCCCCCGACGAAGGCCCCGACCCCGCCGATGAGCCCAAAGAGAATGCCCTCGCGCCACTGCACGCGCCCGGCTCGAGCATGAGTGAGGACAGCGGTCACCGCGGAGACGGTCACGATGACGAGTGCGCCAGCCATCGCGGCCTGCGGTGGCTGGTCGAGGAGATAGACCAGTGCGGGCACCGCGAGGATGGCGCCACCGCCGCCAAGGGCGCCAAGGACGAGGCCGATGACGACGCCAGCGCAGAGGGCGAGGATCACGACTGCTCCTGGAGACGGGGACGCCCAGATCGTATACCCCGCAGGGTATGCATTTCGCGCCGACGGGACGCCGATCTCGTCGCTGCGCTGCCCCAACTGCCCTGACCGTGGCGCCGACGTGGCGCGGGGCATGGTCCCCAACCCGCTCCCGCGCAGGCTCACCTCCGGGCGTCGAATCGCATGGCGGGGCCGACCATCAAACTCGCCGAGGCATATACCGGTGGGGGTACCATCGAGAGAGACCCGAAGCCACTCGAGGGAGCCCCACATCATGCAGCTCGACCCCCAGGACATGACCACTGTCCTCAAGCGTCTCCGACGCGCTCACGGCCAACTGGGCGGCGTCATCCGCATGATCGAGGACGGCCGCGACTGCCAGGACATCGTCACGCAGATTGCCGCCGTCACCAAGGCGGTCGACCGGGCCGGGTTCGCCACGATCTCGATCGGACTGCGGCAGTGCGTGACCGATCCGGACAACAACACGATGGATGTCGCCGCCATGGAGAAGCTCTTCCTCTCCCTCGCCTAAGGCGGACATGGACGCTGTCGCCTGGGACCAGCGGTATGCCGCGAGCGAGCTCGTCTGGTCCGCAGGCCCCAATCAATGGATCGAAGACGTCGGCCGGGATCTCACCCCGGGACTGGCCCTCGATGTGGCTGCGGGCGAGGGGCGCAACGCCATCTGGCTGGCTCGACAGGGCTGGCGGGTTGTTGCCGCCGACTTCTCGACCGTCGCGATCGATCGGGCCCGCGCGTTGGCGGCGGCCCAGTTGGGTGCCCACGCGCACCGCGTGCACGCCGTCGTCGCGGATGCGACCCAGGCGGCGCCCGGTGAGCCGGGGATCTATGACCTCGTGGTCGTCTGCTATCTGCAACTGCCCGAGCCGGCCTGGGCGGCCGTGCTGCGCCAGGCCGTGAACGCCCTCGCGCCGCATGGTCGTGTCGTCATCGTGCTGCACGCCCGCGAGAACGTCACGCGCGGCTACGGAGGGCCGCAGGACGTGAGTGTCCTGCACGACCCCCATGACGTCGTGGCCGTCCTCGCGGAGCTGCCGGTCGCTGTTGACGTCGAGCGAGCCGAGCTCGTCACGCGGGTTGTCGAGGACGCAAACGGTCGCCATGAGGCGATCGACACGCTCATCGTCGCTCGTCGTCGACCTGGTCCCCAGATACCCCCTGGGGTATAGTTCTTCCTGACCCCGGTTCGCGGGGACGCCTATTCGCACCCCAAAGGAGGCCGGCGCCGTGTGCCGAGCAGTGAAATGTCGCCAGTGTGGCAAGACGACCTGGGCCGGTTGTGGCCAGCACGTTGACGCGGTCAGGCGGGGTGTCCCTGCCGGTGACTGGTGCCCCGGACATCAGGGTGGTGAATCGAGCCAGAGCGGCGGTTTCCTCGGGAAACTCTTTGGCCGCTGAGCCCGTTCTATAGACCGAGAGCGCCGGGTCCGCTACCCTCCCCTCCATGGCGGATCCGGCGTTTTCATGCCGGTCGCTGGGGAGCGTCGCGCGGCAGCCGAATGCCGTGCGCGGACGCCGGGGGTTGCGGCAGCCCCCCGGGCCGCATGGCCCGTGCCGGTGCCTCTGCTGAAGAGGTGGATGGCTACGGCAGGAGTTACCCCTTGGTAGACGGGGGGATCGCCCCATCTACCAAGGGGTAACCGCTGCGGTACCTCCAAGTCGCGCCGTCAGCGCACCCGTCGCCCCAGCCACCAGGTGAAGGCCTGCGCCGCGCCCCACGGTGTGGTGTGCGAGCGAGCCCAATGGTCGACCTCGGCCCACGCATCTCCCAGCAGATCGGCGAATCCGGCTGCGTCGTACTGCCGCACCGGCAGGCCGGAGCAGCGATCGGGGCCGTCCGGCGCGAAGGCAGCCAGCACGACAACGCTCCCGACGTTGGTGGCGGCGTGCAGGGCACGCAGATAGGCGCGGCGGTCCTCGTCGGTGGTCAGGAAATGGAGCACGGCCCGGTCGTGCCACACGGCATACGTTCGCTCGGGTTGCCAGGACCGCATATCGGCGGTGACCCAGATGACGCCAGGCGCCGCATCGCCGAGTCGTGCGCGCGCGATCCGTAGCGCCTCCTCGGACACATCGAGGCAGGTGAGATCGCGCAATCCTCGGCGCAGGAGATCGCCCACCAGGGGAGCCGCGCCGCTGCCGACGTCGATGACGCTGTCGCCTGCGGTCACGCCGAGCCGGTCGAATGCCGCGAGGGAGTCAGCCGCGCTGTCCTCGAACCAGCTGCGGGTCTCCACACCCTGGGCATAGGCGTCGTCCCAGTGCGCCGTCAGGTCGGTCATCGCGCCCTCGTTCCGTCGGGCGTCGCGGTCCCGGTGACCAGCCAGCCGAAGGGCCGTGCGAGAGCCGTATCGACTAGGTAGGCAGCATCGACCTCCACGCCGAATCCACTGTCCTGCAACAGCATCGAGATGTCCCGGTCGAGATGGCAACCGCCCGCAAGCGTGCCCCACACTGGCTGGAGCGTGCGTTGGACACGTTGCACGGCCGACGACGGGGCCAGCCCGTGCTCGACGAGGTGGAGTCGTCCGCCCGGCCGCAACACCCGGCGGGCCTCGCGGAGCGCGGCGCCCACCTCGGGGATCGTGCACAACGTCCAGGTCGAGACCACCGCGTCAACGCTCGCGTCCGGCAGGTCCACCGCCGCCCCGTCGAGCCCGATCCTGCGGACCTCCCGACCGAATGCCGCCCGCCGCCCGGCCGATCGGTCCCAGGCGAGGTCGGCCGGTTCGACGGCCAGCACCTGGCTCACGTCAGGGAGGTAGTGCGGCAGGTTGCGTCCGGAGCCGAATCCGAGCTCGAGGACGGTCCCGGTCACCCCCGAGCACACCCGTCGGCGAAAGGGGCCTGCGGTGCGCTCATCGAGGGTGCGATCGACGAGTCGAGGCACGACTCGGCCAGTCCACCACGAGCCCAGGGTCATGCCTCCAGTCTGCGCCTTCAGTTGGCCGCGGCTGGGGAGTGCAGGTGTTCCCACGCGCCGTATCCACCCAGGATGTCCGACACGTCGCCAAAACCCTTGGCCCGCAGGGTGCTGGCGGCGACGGAGCTCCGCCAGCCGCCGGCGCAGTAAACGATGACCGGACGGTCGGCTTCGAGTTCATTGGCGCGCCGCGCGAGCTCGGCGAGGGGGATGTGTCGGGCACCAGGCAGCATGCCTGCGGCGACCTCTGCGGCATTGCGGACGTCGACGATCTGTACCGTGCCGGATCCGGCCGCGTCATCGGCCGCGTCCGCAGTGAGGCGGCTCGCGTGCCCGACCCGGTCCGCATGGCGTTCCAGGAACCCCTCGGGGTCCGGGACGAAGCCCAGGACGTGGTCGAAGCCGATCCGCGCGAACCGGGTTGCCACGGCCTGCTCCTCGCCTTCGGGGGCGAGGATGACGACCTCGTCACTCGGGGCGATCACCATGCCAACGGTCTCGGCCATCCGGCCGTCCGCGGGCACATTGAGGGCGCCGCGCAGGTGCCCCGCCGCAAACTCCTGGTTGGGCCTTGCGTCGTGCAGGACGGCGCCGGAGGTCAGGGCGGCAAACACCGCCTCGTCGTCGAGAGCCGGCACGGATTGCTCCAGCTCGCGGACCTCGTGGTCCTGGCGGTTCAACGTGGCGTTGTAGACGAAGTACGCGGGCGCCGAGGGCTGACCCTCGGTGACCACGGCGAGGAACTCCTGCTGGGTCATGGGGCGGCACGCGTAGTTGGTGCGGCGCTGCTCGCCGATGGTGGACTGCCGCTCGGTAGACAGGTTCTTGCCGCACGCCGAGCCTGCGCCGTGGGCCGGGAAGACGCGCACCTCGTCGGGCAGGCTCATGAGCTTGCGCTGCACGGAGTCGTGCAGCATGAGGCCGAGCTCTTCGGCCGTGACCCCGATCGAGGCCAGGAGGTCGGGCCGGCCGACGTCGCCGATGAAGAGGGCATCCCCGGTGAGAATGCCGTAGGCGACCTCGTCGTCAGCGCGCTCGTAAACCAGCACGCTGATCGACTCCGGCGTGTGTCCCGGGGTCGTCATGATCTCGAGGGTGACCTCGCCCAGGGAGACGCGTTCACCGTCGTGCAGGCTGCGGATCTCGAAATCTGCCGTGGCGGCGTCGCCGAACCCGATCCAGGCGCCGGTCGCTCGCGCCAACTCGAGGTGGCCGGAGACGAAGTCGGCGTGGAAGTGGGTGTTGATGACGCCCATGATGGTCAGGCCGGCGGCGGAGGCGTCGGCGAGGTACTCCTCGACGTCGCGTCGGGGGTCGATCACCACCGCCTGCCCGGTCACCTCGTCGCCGACGAGGTAGGACGCCTGCGAGAGGCAGTCGAGGTAGTACTGAGTGAAGATCATCGGGCTCTCCAAGGCAGGTCAAAGAATGCTTGACCTATACCCTAGGGGGTATAGGTCTGGACCTCAACCCCGGACGCCCCGCCGGGTATCGTGCAGCGGCCTCACCAGCGGCCCAACCAGCGGCGTCGGTAGCCTGCGTGCCCACCCGATGGCTCAGCGGCGGGGGTCGGCAACCTGCAGTCCCATCGACGGCGAGGTGCCGATGAGGGGCAGCGCCGACGCGGCTTGCGCCAGACTCATCGGCTCCGCCGGCGCGCCGAGCGCCGCCAGCGACAGCCGCCCAGTCATCAGCTCCGAGAGGAGCTCCGGATAGTCCTGTGCTGCCATCCCGTGGGAGCCGAGAATGTCGAGCTCCCACCCGATGACCCGTCCCATGGGCACCTCGGGTCGGCCAGCAGCGGGGGGCAGCAAACCGACCTGGACATGTCGGCCCCGGCGCCGCAAAGCCAGGACCGCATCGCGCAGGATCGTCACCGCACCCACGGCATCCACCGTCACGTCCGCGCCACCGTCGGTGCATGCCACGACCTCGTCCACGGTGGTCGCACGTGCCAGGAGAGCGACCTCGGCCCCCGCGGTGCGTGCGAGCGCGAGCGGTCCCGGGGAGGCGTCGACCGCGACGACCCTGGCTCCCCGCGAAGCGGCGACGGCGATCGCCGCCAGCCCGACGCCCCCGCAGCCGAACACCGCGACCCACTCGCCGGCCTGGACGCGGGCCCGGTGCGCGATGGCGCGATAGGACGTCGCCACCCGACACCCGAGGCCCGCCGCCACCGCCGGTGAGAGCCCTTCGGGGAGCGCCACCAGGTTGGTCTGGGCAGCGTGGACGATGACGAGCTCGGCGAAGGAACCCGGATCGGTGAAGCCCGGCTGCCGCTGCTGGGGGCAGACCTGCCCGTTGCCGCGGCGGCATTCCTCGCACCTCCCGCACGCCTGGACGAAGGGCGCCGTGACCGACCGCCCGAGCCACGCCGGGTCCACGCCGGCGCCGACCGCCTCGACCTCTCCGGCGAACTCGTGGCCCGGTACGTGCGGCAAGGTCGTGATGTCCTCGTCATGGCCCGCCCAGGCGTGCCAGTCGCTGCGGCACAGACCAGTCGCGTGCACGCGAACCACTGCGCCGCCGGGGGGCGGGGTCGGGTCGGGGAGCTCGGCGAGCGTGATCGGCCCGCCGAAGGCGGCGTAGGTGAGGGCGCGCATGGCGTCATGGTCCCAGCCCGCGCACCCCACCCACGACGATCCGAATGCCGCCCGCCGCAGCGAGGCGACCACCGGTCGCGCCCGGCGTGCCTCCGCCAGCGGGCCACGGCCCTCGCTGCAACGATGATGGCATGGCCCTGGACGTCGAACTGTCCGAGATCCGTGACGTGCTGGAGCGGCACGAACCCTTCGCCTCGCTCCCGTCCGCAGTCCTCGATCAACTCCCGCGGGAGCTGTCGATCGAGTACTTCCGGCGCGGGTCCCGGCTGATCACCCGAGGCGAGGCGAACGCCCGGCTGTTCATCCTGCGCTCGGGCGCCGCGGACGTGCATGACGCCGACGGGACCTTCGTGGACCGCGGCGAGGAGGGGGCGTGCTTCGGGGCCATCACCCTGCGGCAAGGGGGCGCCTCGACGTTCGACGTGACGGCGATTGAGGACTCGCTGGCGCTGACGATGCCCAAGGCGACCTTTGTTCGGCTGCTCGCCGCCCACCCGGCATTCGAGTCGTTCTTCGATGCCCAGCGACAGCACCGGATGCGGGGCGCGGTCGCGGCGCTGCAGGAGTCCTCGACCGGTGGGGCTGTCCTGAAGACCCGCGTCCGGGACCTGGCGCGGATCGCGCCGATCACGGCGCCGGGGACGATGAGCATCCGCGACGCGGCCTGCGTGATGGCGGACCGGGGGATCTCCTCGCTCCTGGTCGTCGAGGGCGAACGGCTCGCCGGGCTGGTCACGGATCGCGATCTGCGGACCCGAGTGGTCGCCGCTGGCGCGGATCCCCTGGCCCCGGTCGAGACGATCATGACGCGCGACCCGATCACCGGATCGGCCGATGCCCTCGCCTTCGAGGCCTTGCTGGAGATGGTCGGGCGGCGTATCCACCACCTGCCGATCGTCGATGCGCAGGGACGCCCGACAGGAATGATCACCACGACCGACCTGGTCCGGCTCGAGCAGGCCAACCCGGTGTATCTCGTCGGCGACATCACCAAGCAGTCGGACGTGGCGGGGGTGGCGACCGTCGCCGCGCGCCTGCCCGCCGTGGTCGAGTCCCTGGTCGGTCAGGATGCGTCGGCCGACGATATCGGTCGGATCGTCACGGCCGTGGGGGATGCCGTCGAGCGACGGATTCTCGCTCTGGCACAGGAAAGTTTGGGGCCTGCGCCCGGCGACTGGTGCTGGGTGACCCTGGGGTCGCGAGCCCGGCTCGAGCAGGCCCTGGCCGCCGATCAGGACCATGCGCTGATCCTCGCCGACGACATCGCGGACGAGGCGACGGGCTGGTTCACCGAGTTCGCGGCCCTGGCCAGTGACGGGTTGGAGCAGGCCGGTTACCCCCGCTGTCGCGGGGACATCATGGCGACCAACCCGGCCTATCGGATGCGGCTCTCGCAGTGGCGCACGGCATTCAGTCGGTGGATCCAGCAACCCACCCCGGAGGCGGTGCTCAATGCGGGCGTCTTTTTCGATCTGCGTTCTGTCGCAGGCGATCCGGCGTTGGCCGAGTCGCTGCAGGATCATCTGCTCGCTCTCACCCCCGGTTCGCGGGTCTTCCTCGCCCACCTGGCCAGTGCGGCGACCCGCAATGCGCCGCCATTGGGCTTTTTCCGAGGGTTCGTGTTCGAGCGGGCCGGTGAGCACAAGGACCGGCTCGACATCAAGCGAGGAGGCATCGGATCTGTCGTCGAGCTGGCCCGCGTCTATGCCCTCGAACTTGGCAGTCCTGCCGTGAACACTCAGGCCCGGCTGGCCGCGGCCGAGGCGGCCGGCATGATTGGAGCGGAGCGTGGGGCCGATCTGCGCGATGCCTTCGAGTTCGTGTCCTATGTGCGGTTGCGGCATCAGGCGGCGCAGGTGCGGGCCGGTCAGGGACCGGACAACTTTGTCCGGCCGGATGACTTGAGCAGTTTCGACAAAAGGCATCTGCGAGAGGCGTTTGCGATCATCCGCGAGGCGCAGTCGGCCCTGGGTCGACAGCACTCGGTCCAGCTGATGTCGTGAGGTGTCGATGAGGTTCTTCGGTCGATCGCCCGAACGGCGCCGGACCAGCGCGCTGGGCAAGGTACGCCCCGGGCCGCTCGCGGACTATCTGGCGGTGCCGTGGCCGGGCCCGGACACCCCCCTCGACGAGGTCCCGCTGCTCGCCCTCGATATCGAGACCACCGGCCTGAATGCCGACCGTGACGCCATCCTGTCGGTGGGCCTAGTCCCAGTGGACGGCGGGGTGATCCGGCTGGCGGGTGCGCAGCGCGTGTTGGTCCGCACGACGGCCGGGGTGGGGCAGAGCGCGACAATCCATGGACTCACCGATGATGCAGTCGCCGGCGGGGTGGAGGTGGAGGAGGCCGTGGGCGTCGTGCTGGAGGCACTGGCCGGGCGGGTGCTCGTGGCGCACCACGCGCGGATCGAGACGGACTTCCTCTCGGCGGCCTGCGAACGGTTCTGGGGCCTGGGAATGCCGTGTGCTGTCGTCGACACCATGCGCCTCGCCGAGCGTCTGCTGTCCCGCCGATTTGATGAAGAGGTGCCTGCCGGGGCGCTGCGCCTGTGGGCGGCCCGAGATCGCTTCGGGCTGCCCGCGACCAAGGCCCACGACGCGCTGACCGACGCGCTGGCGTGCGCCGAGCTTTACCTGGCCCAGAGTGCGGAGTTGTCGGCGGCAACGAAAGAGCCCCTCACCCTGCGTGGTGTCGCAGGCTGAGGGGCGGCTACGGGCCGGACGCTCCGCGTCTCAGGAGCATCGCGTCAGAAGACGCGGGGGGACTGCATCGACATGGCCTGGATCTCGTACTGGAGGCGGGCCGGGTTCTTGTGGTCGCCCCGAATGGATCGGTGGGCCAGGCTCTCCCAGAGGGAAGCGGCGAAGGAACGGTGCTTGCGAGTGCTGGTGGTGGTCATGGTGTCAACGATCCCCTGCTTCACCATGAAGCACAACGCGACTTTGCTTGCTCTTCGCGTAGCAGTGCTTAAGATTGGTCAGGTGCTCGATCCTCAGCGTGTGCGGGTCTTCCGGACGGTCGTCGCGGAGGGCTCGGTCCAGGCCGCGGCGGACCTGCTCGCGATGACCTCGTCGGCGGTGAGCCAACAGTTGGCCACCCTGGCACGGGAGACGGGGCTCACGCTGTTCCGGCGAGAGGGTCGGGGGATCGTGCCGACGCCGGTGGCGCGACGGCTCTCAGCAGCCACGGGGGATGCGCTCGCCGGCTGGCAGCGACTCGACGAGGTCGTGGCCGAGTTGCGCGAGGGCCGGATCGACCGGCTGACGATCGGCTACTTCGAGTCGGCCGGGTCGACGTGGATGCCGGCACTGCTCAGGCGGCTGCGGCGGGAGTTCCCTGACGTCACTCTCGAGCTCGTTCTCAGCGCCGATCGGCAGGCCGAGGCCCCGGCCCTCGATCTCGATCTCGTCATCAGTGATCCCAACGAGGCGCCGCCGGCGGGGTACCGCAAGGTCGACCTTGTCGTCGACCCGTTCGTCCTTGTCGTGCCCCACACGCATTCGCTCGCAGGTCGGGAACGGGTGCCCCTGCGCGAGCTGCGCGACGAGACCTTCATCAGCAACGACAACCCGCGCAGCAGGGAGCACCGGATTGTCATGGCCGCATGCACCGCTGCTGGATACCAGCCGATCTTCACCGTGCAGGCCCAGGACCCGGTCACGGCCATGCGCTTCGTCGCGGTGGGTCTCGGGGTCTCGGTCGTGCCCAGCCTTTCGGCGCAGACACTGCCCGCCGGGGTTGCTCGGGTGACGCTCGTGCCGGCCCCGGTGCGGCACATCGCAGCGTTCGTCCAGGACCGGGGCGCGCCGAGTCCGCCCGCGGACCGCGCGCTCGCCTTGCTGACCGACCTCGCCACCCGGTCCGGCCGCCCACTCAGCCCGCGACGCTGACGGGAACGGAGCGCTGAGGAGTCGCTGAGGGGCGCGGCGCGGCATTCGCCAGCCCACCGGGCGCCTTCACAGCATGGCTTGGGAGCCTGGAGATGCCCCACCCGGTATCTGACCTGCCTAGGAGTCACCCATGGACCTCACCATCGGCGGAGTGCCGATCCACCCCCTGCTGGTGCATGCGGCGGTCGTCTTCATTCCTGCGCTCGCGGTGCTCCTGATCATTGCGGCCTTCCGGCCGAGCTTCCGGGCGCGCCTGGGGATCTGGCTCCCGATCGCGACGACCGTGGTGCTATTCACGTCGTTCTTCACCGCGCAGAGTGGGGAAGCGCTGGAGCACACCACCGAGCACACCGCGCTCCTAGAGACGCATACCGAGCTCGGCGACCTGATGACGCCCGTCATGTTCGTGCTGACCGTGCTGGTCTGGGGATACTGGTTCCTCGCCAAGCGTGCCGGTGGCACCGAGTCCACCCTGGGTCGCCTGATGTTCTGGGGCGCGGCGCTGGTCTCGGTGGCGGCCCTGGTCCTCGTGGTGCTCATCGGCGACTCCGGCGCCAAGGCTGTCTGGCTCGGGTAACCCTTGCCGCGATGTCCGGCAACGCTGCTCGTGTTGCGGCGCCGCTGGACAGATCGCCTGGCTCACCGCGGCGGCGACCACGACAGGGCACGGGCGGGACACAGCCGGATCGCGGTGTCGCCATCGCTACGAGGCACGCGGACTGCCCGCACGATCGGATATCCCCATTCGTCGAGGTCGATCTGCTCGGGCAGCAGCTGCGCACAGATGCCGTGTCCGCTGCACGCGATCCGGTCGACGAGGATCTGGGCTTGCTGGTGCCTGGACGTGATGGCCTGGGCGCCGGGAGCCGGCTCAGAGGGAGACACGGGAGGTCCTCTCCGCGGGGCAACCCCGCACATGCTGGGCTAGGTGGTCACCGAACACCCGCAGGGCGCTCGCCGTGAAGTTCGCGATTCCGTCCGGGAAGCGGCAAGCGCCCCGGCTGCGCAGCAACGGCGTCCGGTCTCGGAGCCGGGCCAAGGCGGCGGGATCCGCCGAGGCGGTCGCTGCCGCCCAGTCCGCCGCGACCGCGGGGACGCCAAACATGCACGGCCCGCACTGCCCAGCGGACTCACCACCCGCATAGCTGAGGAGCTGCGCAACGAACCGGACCGGGCACTGTCTCGGATCCAGCACCTCGATGACGCCAGGGCCCAGCATCGCTCCGTAGCGGGCCAGATCCGCGCCGGCCCAACGGCATTCCTCTGCCTCGCGACGGTCCAGGAATGCGCCCGCAAGCCCGCCCACCAGCACCTGGCTGTCGGCCGCGGCCCCGGCTGCCGCGAGCAGGTCGGCCAGGGGGACGCCGGAAGCGGTCTCGATCACCAATGGCCGGCTCACCGCCCCGGAGAGGGTGACCAGGCGAGGTCCCGGCTCGTCCGGTAGCCCGATGCCGCGGAACCAATCCGGCCCGTACTCCTCGATCTGGGCGATCCGCCAAACGGTTTCGGCGTTGAGAACGACGGTGGGGGAAATGCGGTCGCCGGCCGAAGTCGTCCCACCGGTGACGTAGCGATCGTGCTTGCGCAGAGGTCGCGCCAAGAGACCGTGGGCTCGCGCGATGAGTGACGTCTCCTCCGAGGACACGTAACGCTCGGGGACCTCGAGCACCTCCACACCCGCACCGTGGAGTCGCCGGGCCGTTGCCGAGTCGCGGTGTGCGGCAAAGAGAATGCGCTGGTTTCGGCTCGGCGCCACGAGCCGCGCCCCGGTGACGAGCTCATCGAGATGATGGGCGACGACCCAGCCGTCCTTGGCCGCACCGCGCTCGCCGTCGCAGGCGTTGACGATGAGGTCGGCGCCGGCGTCGTGGGCGGCGGCCACCTTGATATGAGTGCGGAATGCCGCACCGCCTCGGCCGGTGAGGCCGGCCTGGTCGAGGAGCTCAGGCAGGGTCATGACCACTCCTGGGTGAGGGCGGCAGCGCGCTGGGCGGTGTCCGAGTCGCGGGTGAGGAGGCGCCAGCCGACAGCACCGACCCCGACGACGGCGCAGGCGGCCGTGATGCCGAGGAGCAGAAGCTGATCCGAGGTTCCAAGAACGATTCCGTGGATGATCGCCAACGGCCAGAGGGCGTAGGCCGTCCAATGCACAAGGCGCCAGGTCCGTTCCGGGATCCGATGCCGGAACCAGGACGTCGCCAAGACCGCGATGAGGATGTCGACGGCCAAGGTGCCCAGCCCAACCCAGACCGTTTCGTAGGCGCTGACGAACGGGATCACGGCCGCCAGAGCGGAGATGGACACGTAACTGTCGAAGATGGCCGTGGCGATGTGGACGATGAGGAAGCTCGCCATCCCCAGGGACAACCAGCGGTGCATCGCCATGACGATCGTCGCCTGCTCGCCCTGTGGGCGGCGGCGCCCCGCGGTCACGACGCCGAGGACGACCACGACGGTGAGCAGGACGATGCTCGCCACCCCGGTGGCGCGCGAGAGGTACCAAAGGACGTTCATGCGGAGGCTCCTGTCAGCGGATCGGGCCAGCCTGGGGTGGTGATTGCCGTGCCGTTGGGACGCTGGAGGCGGGCGGGGAGGCGGTGGCCAGTCAGCCAGCCGACAGCCTCTTCGCCGAGGACGACGGCGGCAGTCGAGGCGGCATTCGCCTCGAGGGCGGTGGCAGCAACGACGGTGACCATGGCCCACGTCGTGGGGGCGATGGCGCCGGTGCGCGGGTTGAGAATGTGGTGCGCCACACCGGTATCGGTCGCCCAGGTGCGCAGCCTGGTCGAGCTTGACGCCATGGCTTGGTCGCAGGCGAGAGCGATCACGTCGTGTATCGCGCCATGCTCGTCCTCGACGCCCACGCGCCAGCCGCCCGGGGGTTCGTCACCGGCGGTGGCGATATCGCCGCCGAGGTTGACCAGGAAGCCGCCCCGCAGTTGGGTGGCGAGGGTGGCGGAGATGAGGTCGGCGGCATGGGCTTTCCCGGTGGAGCCGAGGTCGATGACCACTCCTTGGGGGCTGTGGACCCGGTCGTCGACCGCGTCGATCGTGACGGTCTGCCAGCCGGGGACAGTGTTGGTGGACGTCGCCCGCGTGGTGCCGCTGTGAGGGCGCGCCTGGACCGTGTCGAGGTCGGCGTCGTAGCCGCGCAGGGCGAGGACCTGCCCGATGGTGAAATCCACCAGGCCGCCGGTGAGGCGGGCCGCCTTGCGGGCGGCGCGCAGGTGGTTGGCGAACAGGGGCGAGGCGATGGCGTCGGCTGGGCCGTCGGTGGCTGCCGCGGCCAGTCGTGAGACTTCGGAATCGGGCCGGAAGCGGGAGATCGCGAGGTCCAGGGCGGCGAGCTCGTCGCGGGTGATCTCGACGGCGCTCTGGAGCGCGTCGTGGTCCGTGGCCAGGATCTGGCAGGTCGTGCCGATGGCCCGGAATGCCGCCGACGCGACCGCCGCGTTGGTGCTGGGCCCTTCTCCTGCGACCTGAGCGAGAGGGGAGGCGGGCATGATCAGGAGCCCGCCGTCGAGGTCTGCGCCTCGCCGCTGCTTGCACTCACTGAGCCCGCCGAGGAGAAGCTGCTCGCCGAGGTGTCAGAGCTGGAACTCGTCGTCGAGTCAGCACTGGACACTCCGGTGGTGCTGTCGGTGGTGGTGCTGTCGGTGGTGGTGGCGGTCGAGGTAGCGACGGTGGTGGACGTGGAGTGGGCCGCGAGCTGGTAGCCGATCCCTCCGGTCGCCAGTCCCGCTGCCGCGAGGACAGTGGCGGTGATCAGGCGGGCTCGGGTCAGGGCACGGGGGGTGGTGCTCATGGGGTGTCTCCGTCGGGGTCGAGGCGGTGTTGCGGGTGTTCCTGTTGGCGAGATCCACAGTGGTCTTGCTGCCTGGGTGAGGGCTGTGGGCGCCCTAGCCCCTCCTTCTGGGTTTGCTGTGCGTCACCTGTACATGCGGCCGCCCCGTCACCACGCCCGCCGGTTCCCACGCCTGCTCGTTCCCGCGGCGCTTGCTACGCCGGCCTGTTTTCGACGCGGGCTCCTTGCCACCGCGGCCGGGGCGGATCAGCGTGCGACACCGCGGGCCGGGCGGGTCATCGTGCGACACCAGGGGCCGGGCGGGTCATGGTCCGAGCTCAGGAACCCCCGGATCCGGCCTGTGCGCCCCCATTGGCGGGAGCCACGGGGGCGACCGGAGCGAAGGTCTCCGTCGTGGTTTGCGTCGGGGTCGCCTCGACCGTCGGCGTCGCTTCAGCAGTGGGGGTGGTGCTCGCTGACGTGCTGGCACTCGGACTGGCCGTCGCAGTTGGAGTGCTCGAGGGCTGAGGGGTCGCCGTGGTGGACGTGCTCGGGGAGGTCGCCACGACGCCGGTGGGTTGAGATGCGGCCTGCGCTGTTTGCTGCCCGTCGACAAGGAGCTGATAACCCACCGCGGCCGTCGCCGCCGTGGCGAGCGTCAGCACTCCTACGGTGAGGCCGCGGGCGTGGGTGAGGGCGCGAGGGGAGGTGGGCATGGGGGACTCCTGAATTTCGACAGTGGTGTGCTGGGATCACCACCGTCGAGCCCGGACCTGTCCTCCCGCTGTGCTGGGTCCTAGCGCGAGCCACGAGTCCCTTGGCGGTTCTGTGGACGCGCCGAGTCTCGCTGTGCCGAAGCCGCACGACTCTGGCGAGGCGAGAGCCCCACTGGTGTCGGAGTTTCGGGCAGTGGGACATCTCTGGCGGGGCGAGAGTCCCACTGGTGTCGGAGTTTCGGGCAGTGGGACATCTCTGGCGGGGCGAGAGTCCGACTGGTGTCGGAGTCTCGCCGGGGCGGCCCGCTGACCCCGCCGACTGGCCCGCCAAGCCCTCCTGCAGGGGCTCGGAGACGAAACTCGTATCGAAACGATTCGTTGTCCGGGTGTGCGGCGGGCCCTCAGGGCTGAGGCGCAGTCAGCTCGCCGGCTCGGCCACGGGCTCCCGAACGGGGACCGCTGCCGGTGCGGCCGGGTCGTCCTGCGCCAGGGACGTGCCCTCGACGTCCAGGCGCGGCAGGATCCGGTCCAGCCACGCCGGGATCCACCAGGCCCGCTCGCCGAGCACCGACATCAACGCGGGCGTCAGGGTCATCCGGACCAGGACCGCATCGACGAGGACACCGATAGCCAGCCCGAAACCCATGGGTCGCACCATTCCCAAGTGGGAGAACACAAACCCGCCGAACACCGACGCCATGATGATGGCCGCCGCCGTGACGACTTTGGCGCCGTGGACGAACCCGGTGATGACGGCCTTGCGCGCGGGTTCGCCGTGGGCGCGCGCCTCGGCCATGCCGGACACGAGGAACATCTGGTAGTCCATGGCTAGCCCAAAGAGCACCCCGATGAGGATGATCGGGAGGAACGACATGATCGGCCCAGTGCGGCTGACGTCGAAAACGCTCGCGAGCCAACCCCACTGATAGACGGCAACGGTCGCCCCGAATGCCGCCGCTACCGACAGCAGGAAGCCCCCGGTCGCGATGAGCGGGACGACGACGGAGCGGAACACGAGCAGCAGGATGATCAGCGACATCCCCACGACGACGACCAGATAGAGGGGCAGGGCGCCGGCGAGGACTTCGGAGATCTCGATGTTCGCGACGGTCTGTCCGGTGAAGCCGATCGTGGTGCCGGTTCCGCGCCCGATGGCGTCGGCCGCACCGCGCAGCGCCGCAACCGTCTCGACCGTGGCGGCGTCCGCGGGGCCGGTCTCCAGCACGACCTGGAACGCCAGGGTCGTCCGGTCCGGGCTCACCCCGACGGGCAGGACACTCTGGACGCCGACAAAGGGGCTGAGCCGCTGGGTGATCTCGGCCTGCGCGGTGAGGACGTCGGCGTCGGCCAGGGGGGTGTCGACCGTCGCGACGGCGATGACCGGGCCGTTGCGTCCCGGGCCGAACGACTCGGCGACCTGGTCGTAGGCCAGTCGCGCCGTCGATCCGGGCGGCTCGGTCCCGCCATCAGGCAGCCCCAGCCGGAGGTCGAGCGCGGGCACGGCCATGGCGCCGACGAGGGCAACGACGCCGAGCATGGTCAGCCAGGGGTGGCCGGTGACGAGCCGGACGTACCAGCCACCGTGCTCCTCCTCGTGGTCGGCCGGCGGGACCACCCGCGTCGCGACGTCACCCGGGGTCTGCCAGCCCCGGGCGCGCCAGGCTCGGCGCGACACCACGCGGTTGCCGATCAGGCCAAGGAGCGCCGGTGTCAGGGTGATCGCGACGACCACAGCGACAAAGACGGTGAATGCCGCCACGAGACCCATCTGAGCCAGGATCGGCAGCCCGGACAGGACGAGGGCCGCGAGGGCGATGACGACGGTCGACCCGGCGAAGATCACGGCATTCCCGGCGGTGCCAACGGCCCGCCCGACCGACGCCGTGAGCGGCATTCCGTCCAAGAGCTGGGTGCGGTGCCGGTTGACGATGAAGAGCGCGTAGTCGATGCCCACGGCCAGGCCGAGCATCAGGGCCAGAGCGGGGGTGGTGGAGTTGAGGGTGAACCAGTGGGAGGCGGCGACGGCACCGGCCAGCCCGACACCCACACCGACGACGGCCCCGGCGAGTGGCAGGCCGGCAGCGATGAGCGAGCCGAGGGTGAGGATAAGTACGACACCTGCCAGGGCCAGGCCGATGATCTCGCCGGGACCAACGAGCGACGAGGTGTCCTGCGTGATCTCGACGCTGTACTGGGCCTGGAGATCGGCGTCGGCGAGGGCTGCGGCGGCGGTCGCCGGGATGGCGTCGCGGTCCTGGATCGGGACGGACTGGGTGTCGGTGTCGAACTGGATGATGACGAGGGCCCGCGCGCCGTCGTCGCTGATGAATCGGGTCCCGTCAACGGCCTCGGTCAGGATCTTGCCAGCCTCGTAGTCGGCGACCCCCTGGTCGTACTGCGCCTTGCCGTCGTTGTACTGCGCAAGGCCGGCCTCGTATTGAGCGCGGCCGTCGGCGAGTTGGGCCCGCAGTCCGGGCAGGGTGGGATCGGCGGGGTTGCTGGCTTCGAGGGAGGTCAAGGCCTGCTCGCCGAAGGTCAGTTGTCCCTGGGCGCTTTGAAGCTGGGCCCAGCCGTCGTCGAGCTGCGCTTTGGCCTGCGTCAGTTGGGTTTCGCCGTCGGCGAGCTGGTCGGCCTGGCCATCGAGTTGCGCCTGCTGCTCGAACGGGTCGACGACAGCGCGCACGTGCGGGACGGAGCGCCAGTCATCCAGCACCTCGGCGATGGCGGCCCGCTGGCCCTGGGTGAGCGGACCGGCCGTGCTCAAGATGATGATCGTGCCGGCCCCTCCCGCGGCCTGCGGGATCTGGGTCTGCAGTTGCTCGCTGACCTTCTGGAAGTCGGCGTCGGGGATGCTCACCTCGCTCGTCATGGGTGAGCCGAAGGTCAGCGCAGCTGCCCCCACCCCGATGAGGATCGCGACCCAGAGGGCGACGACGCGCCCGGCGTGGGTCGCGCACCAGCGGCCGAGGCGGGCAAGGAAGGAGGCCATATCGGGAGGTCCTTTGGGGGGTCAGCGGTGCTCGAAGCCAGTGCGCACGAAGCGCAGCGACTCGGCGAGGAGTTGGCGATGCAGGGCAAGGGACTGGGGAGTGAGTGTGCCGCCGGTGCGGCGCCCCCAGAGGCTGATCGATGCCTGGGCGGCACCGACGACGGCATGGGTGAGGCCGACGACATAGGCCTCGTCGGCATCCGGGAGGCGCTGGGCAAGATGGGTTTCGAGCCAGCCCAGCCAGTCCTGACACAGGTCATCAATGATCCGGCGGGCGTGCGGACTGGACTGTCCGACAGCGGCCAGGAGGGTGATCCGGCGCAGCGGCTCGGGCGGGGTGGGCGCCTCCACGAGGCGGGCGACCACGCTCCAGAGAGGCTCGTCCAGGGGTTCGTTCTCGAGGACCTCGGTGAGGCTGGCGAAGAAGCCGGCGACCGCCGTGCTCAGGGCCGCATCGACGCTGGCGTAGTAGTTAAAGAAGGTCCGTCGCGACACCCCCGCTCTCGCGGCTATGGCATCGGCCGTCAACGCGTCCATGCCGCTCTCGACGGCAATCGCATAGGCCGCCTCGGCCAGATCGGCCTGAGTGCGCTCCTTCTTGCGCTCGCGCAGATTCACGGGGACAGCATGGCTCAACTATGCACAGGAGTGCAACTTTGCACTTGTGCGCACCTATCAACTTTCCCGCCTGAGGTGGAATCGTGCGGGTTCGCAGGGGTTGTTAACCATTGCGAACCACCAGGTAGCCACTTCAGGCGGGAAAGTCGAGGGAGTCGCCGGAGCGGGAAAGTCGAGGGAGTCGCCGGAGCGGGCTCGCGACATACCCTGGGGCGCATGTCCCGCGTCACTCCCGCGGGCCGCCTGGGCAGGCCGCGGCATACCCTGGGGCGCATGTCCCGCGTCACTCCCGCTGCCGATCCGAACGCCGCCTCGAATGCCGTCCGCCCGGCGGGCGCCGCCTCGAATGCCGCGTCGCCGGAGAACCCGCTCCTGCGCACCATCCGGGAGTCGGTCATCGGTGATGACCATGTCATGCAGACCCCGTACGGCCAGCGCCGCGTGACGTATGCCGACTACACCGCCAGTGGGCGGGCGCTGACCTTCATCGAGGACTTCATCCGTGACGAGGTGCTCCCGGCCTATGCCAACACCCACACCGAGTCCAGCGGCACCGGCCTGCAGACGACGCGGCTGCGGGAGGATGCGCGCGAGATCATCCGTCAGGCGGTGCACGGCGACGACGACACCGTTGTGGTCTTCGCTGGATCCGGGTGCACGGGGGCGATCGCCAAGCTCATCGGCATTCTGGGTCTGCGGATCCCCAGCACCCTGGAGGACCGGTGGCACCTCGCCGAACGCATCCCGGCTGAGGAGCGCCCGGTCATTTTTGTCGGCCCCTACGAGCACCACAGCAATGAGGTTCCCTGGCGCGAGACCATCGCCGACGTCGTCGCCATCGCCCAGGACGCCGATGGCGGAGTCTCCCTGCCCGACCTCGAACGCCGCCTCGAGGAGTATGCCGCCCGCCCCCTGAAGATTGGCTCGTTCAGCGCCGCCTCCAATGTGACGGGCATCCTGTCCGACACCGACGGGATCGCTGCGCTGCTGCATCGACATGGTGCGCTGTCCTTCTGGGACTACGCCGCGGCTGCGCCCTACATCGACATCTCGATGACGGCGGCGCAGGGCGCGGATCCGTTGTCCTACAAGGACGCCGTCTTCCTCTCGCCTCACAAGTTCATCGGCGGACCCTCAACGCCGGGCGTGTTGGTGGCGCGACGCGAGATCTTCGCCAACCGCGTCCCCGACGTCCCTGGCGGGGGGACCGTCGCGTACGTCAACCCTGACGACCACGTGTACGTAGCGGATCCGGCGCATCGGGAGGAGGGCGGTACGCCCGCGATCATCGAGTCGATCCGGGCTGGCCTGGTCTTCCAGCTCAAGGAAGCCGTGGGTGTCGACACCATTCGGGCACAGGAGCATCGACTGCTCGCCCGCGCGGTCGATGCCTGGCGCGATGAGCCGGGGCTGGAGATCCTCGGCTCGCTGGATCGCGAACGCCTGTCCATCGTGTCTTTCGTGCTGCGCGGGCCCTCAGGCGCCTACCTGCATCACAACTTCGTCGTGGCGGTGCTCAACGACCTGTTCGGGATCCAGTCGCGGGGCGGCTGCTCGTGCGCGGGGCCGTACGGACACCGGCTCCTCGGGATCGATCTCGAGCGCAGCCACGAGTTCGAACGTGAGATCACCGGCGGCTGCGAGGGCATCAAGCCCGGCTGGGTGCGGGTGAACTTCAACTACTTCGTCTCGGACACGGTGGCTGATTACGTCATCAACGCGGTGCGGCTCGTGGCCCGCGACGGGTGGCGGCTCCTCGGGGACTACCGCTTCGATCCGCTGACCGGACGCTGGCGGCACCGCGAGGGGGTCGTTGAACCACCGATCCGCTTGCGGGACATCGGGTATGCCGCGAGCGGCGCGCTCATCTCGCCGCATTCATCCCTGCGTGGCGGGGAAGACCTGCTCGCCGAGCACCTGCGCGATGGGGCCGCGATCCTGGCGGCTGCGACGCCCCCGGACTTGAGCGCGGTCGCGCAGCTGTCGGCCGACTTCGACCACCTGCGCTGGTTTGACCTGCCCGCGAGCGCGCTCCAGGACTGACGCACCGCAGCCCTAGGGGGTGATGGCCAGGGCGTCCAGGACCCGCAGCGCGACATCCTGGTCGCCCTCGGCGCTCCAGTGCACCTCATCGGTCGAGAGCCGGCCGCCGGCTCGCCGCATGAGGTCGCGGGTGGAGAGGTGGATCGAGGTTGTGGGCACGTCCTCGTGGGGGCGCGCGTCCCCCGTGAACAGGGGAATGCCGCGCGCCTTGCCGTCCTCGCCGATCTCCACCCGGGCTCCCACCCGCCCGGTCACCGGACCGCTCGACTCGAGCACGACAGCGTGGCCCGGTGCGATCGCGGCGTCCCGGGCGACGACCCGGCCGAAGACGGCAAAGGTGCGCGCCAGGGCATGCGCCGCGGCAGGCGTGTCGAGGCCACCCGGCCGACCCAGCGCCTCGCGCAGATCCTGCTCGTGGAACCAGATGTCAAAGGTGCGGACGGCGATGAGGTCCTCCAGTGACGACGGCCCGAACGGCCCGACCACGGAGTCCTCGGCTGTCGTCATCGGGTCGCGCAGGATGGCCATGCGTTGGGCGATCGTCGCCGACAGGTCGCTAACCACCTCTGGCAGGGACCGCCCCCGTCGGCTCTCCACGTAGCGTTCGATGGCTTCCCCGAAGGAATGCCGCACGTACCCATACCCCGACACGTCGACCTCGGGGATCGGCTCACCGAAGACCATGGCCTCGGCGGACTCGACGTGCCGGAGTTGGTCGGTCACTGTCCAGCCCGGGCAGTGGGTTGGGAGGTCCTCGTCGCCGGCCCGCACGGATGACCCGAGGTCGATGACCGCCTGCGCGGTCCCCGCGAAGGCCTCGACCAGGGAGGGGAAGTCGGAGGGTGCGGGGGGCTGGAGCGGTACGGGCGGATGCAACGGCATTCGGTCACGTTACCTACCCTGGAGCCATGCCCCGCCGCTCAGCCCTGGCCTTGGCCGCTCTCGCGGTGTGCGCTGCGGTGGTCGGCCTCCTCGTCACCGGCGGCAACGACCAGCCGCGCATCGCCGATCCCGGGCTCGTTGTGCGCTGGGGCCTGCCGATTTCCGGCGGGATCGCCTGGGTCGCCGGGGCCGGCGCGCTGGGCCTGCTCATCCTTGCGGCCTTCATCACGCCGGAGCGGACGTCGACCAACCGTCGTGCGACCGCGACCCGGCTGGCGGCGGCATTCGGCATCGTCTGGGGCGTGGCCCAGACGACCCGAGTTGTCCTCGTCTTCGCTGATATCGCGGGGTTGCCGCTCACCGACGGCGGGCTCTATCCCCAACTTGGGACCTTCCTGTTCACCCTCGAAGCCACCCGGGTGCTCGCGATCTGCGCAGGGCTGGCCCTGTTTGTCGGAGTCGTGGCCACCCGGGCGCTGAGCCGTGGCGTCCTGGCCTGGCTGGCGTTCATCGCGCTCGTCGCCCTGTTCCTGCCTGCCCTGTCCGGGCATGCCGGCGGCAGCACGAGCCATGAGGACGCCGTCAACTCATCTGCGGCGCACCTCGGCGGGGTCGGGATCTGGGCTGGCGGACTGCTCGCTCTGGTCATCATGCGCAGCGCGCTGGGCGCCGACCTCGGCATCAGTGTGCGGCGCTTCTCTGTCTTGTTCACCTGGGCTTTTGCCATCGTCGGGTTGAGCGGCGTGCAGCAGGCGATCATCAAGGTCGGGACGTGGGACGGCTTCACGACCGGCTACGGGGTGCTCGTCGTGGCCAAGATCATCGGGTTCACCGCCCTCGGTTTCCTGGGCTGGCAGCAGCGCCGTCTCCTTGCCGGTCGGCTGACGGCCAAGGACCCGTCCGGGGCGACCTTCGCGCGGTTCGCCGTGACCGAGTTGGCGATCATGGCGGTGGCCGCGGGCTTTGGGGTCGCGCTCTCGCGCAGTGAGCCGCCCTCTCCGCAGGTCGACCCCGAGCGGTCGATGGTCCTGGTCCTCACGGGCTTCCCAGATCCCGGACCGCTCCTCGGCCAGTGGTTTACCGCCTGGCGGATCAACTGGCTGTTCCTGGCGGTCGCGCTCATCGCCATGGGCCTGTATGCCGCCGCCGTCATCCGGCTGCGTCGGCGCGGCGACGCCTGGCCATGGTGGCGGACGGCCTTGTGGATGCTGGGCTGGCTGCTGTGGATCTGGCTGACCTGCGGGGCGCCGGACATCTGGGGCCGGGTGCTCTTCTCGATGCACATGGTGATGCACATGGGGGTCGCCATGACCGTGCCCCTGTTCCTCGTCCCGGCGGCCCCCCTGACGTTGCTGTTGCGAGCGGTCCCCGCGCGAACAGACAAGACGTGGGGCCTGCGCGAGGTCCTGCTCCGGATCACCCATTCCCGCGTCAGCCGTGTCTTGGCCATCCCCGTGGTCGCGGCGTCGCTGTTCTTCGCGAGCATGGCGGCTTTCTATTACACGCCCCTCTTCGAGCTGGCGCTGACGACGCACACGGGGCACATCCTCATGATGGGGCACTTCCTGCTCACCGGGTATCTGTTCGCCTGGGTGCTCATCGGGGTCGATCCTGGGCCGCCGAGGTGGCCGCCGTTGGCCTTGCTCGTCGTGTTGTTTGCGACGATCTCGTTCCACGCCTTCTTCGGCGTGGCCCTGACCGGCTCGCAAGACCTGCTGGCCGCCGACTTCTTCCAACAGCTCGCGCTGCCCTGGGGGCCGGACCCCTTGGCAGACCAGCACACGGCTGGTGAGATCGCCTGGGGCGTGGGGGAGGCGCCGACTCTCGTCCTCGCGATCGTCGTTGCGCTGCAGTGGTATCGACGCGAAGAGCGCCTCGCAGACCGCATGGACCGGCAGGCCGACCGTGATGGCGATGCTGATCTGGTGGCCTATAACGCGTGGCTCTCGGAGCTGCGCCAGGAGACGGAGACCAAGGAGCGCTCATGAGGATCGCCATCGCCCAGATTGCCTATGGAGACGAGGAATCGCCCGCCGACCGCGTGGACCGGGTCAGTGCGCTGGTGGAGTCCATCGCGCCCGGGCATGACCTCGTCGTCTTGCCCGAGCTGTGGATGCCGACCGGGTTCGGCTACGAGGGCTGGGATGCCGTGGCCCAGCCGGTCCAGGGTCCGTTTGTGGCCCGGATGGCGGAGGTGGCGGTGCGGACCGGGGTCACGCTGCATGCGGGCTCGTTCGTCGAGCGACTGCCGCATCCGGGTCCCGATGGGCATCGACTGGCGAACACCGCCGTGGTCCTCGGAGCTGACGGCGAGCTCGTCGCGGCCTACCGCAAGATCCACCGTTTCGGATTCGGCTCTGGTGAGCCCAAACTCATGGAGGCCGGCGAGGACATCGTCGTCTCCCAGCTACCGGCCGGCGGCGACCGTCGGGTGCTCGCGGGGCTGTCCACGTGTTACGACCTGCGGTTCCCCGAGCTGTACCGGGCGCAGGTGGAGCAGGGCGCGGAGATGTTTGTCATTCCGGCGGCCTGGCCGCTGCCCCGCGTCGGGCATTGGCAGCTGCTCGGGCGGGCGCGCGCCGTCGAAAATCAGTGCTTCGTTGTGCAATGCAACACCGGAGGGCGTCACCACGGCGGCGATATGGGTGGGGGGAGCCAGGTGGTCGCGCCCACCGGTGAGGTGGTCGCGGCCGCACCCGACCACGGCGAACACGTGTTGTCGGTGGAGATCGATCTCGATCTGGTGGCCACCTATCGCCGCGACTTCCCGGTCCTCGCCGACCGCCGTCTCTAGCCCGCCCGGCATTCGGGTCGAGATGACCCGACCCGCTGACGATTCTCGAGGATCGTCAGCGTGTCGTGTCATCTCGTCGCCCACAGGATGGGGGCGAACTCGCCGGCAGAAGATGGCGGGCGACATTGCGGTGCCGAACGGTCAGAATGCCGCCTCGGGCACCTCCATGATCAGCAGGTCGGTGGACTCGGCGATCGTCCGCTCGGCGGCCAGTCGCGGCAGGACAGTCCGGGCGAAGAACTGGGCCGCCGCCACCTTGCCGGTGTAGAAGTCCTTGTTCTTGCCCTCTGGGCCAGCCTCGAGTGCCGCCAACGCCACATCCGCCTGACGCAGGAGCAGCCAGCCGACGACGAGATCCCCGGCAGCCAAGAGGAAGCGCGAGGTGTTGAGCCCGACCTTGTAGATGTTCTGGGGGTCGCCGCCTCCGCGCGGGTCGGTCGCCATGAGGTCGCCCACCATGGCGCCGAGGATGCCTTGGACGTCCTCCAGGCCGCGGGCCAGCAGCTCGCGGTCCTTGTCGATGGCACCGCCGTGGGCCCCGAGGTCCTTGGCGAACTCCTGGATCTGAGTGGCGAGGACGCCGAGCGACTCGGCCTTGTCCTTGATGATCTTGCGGAAGAAGAAGTCCATGCCCTGGATCGCCGTCGTTCCCTCATAGAGGGTGTCGATCTTGGCGTCGCGCACGTACTGCTCGATCGGGTACTCCTGGAGGAACCCAGAGCCGCCGAAGGTCTGCAGGGATTCGGTGCCGAGCAGCACCCACGCCCGCTCGGAGCCCAGGCCCTTGACGATCGGGAGCAGTAGGTCGTTGACGCGGCTGGCAACCTCGCCGGCGCTGCCTAGCTCGAGCGACTCCGCTCCGGCCTCAAACTGGGCCGCAGCCACCGTGTCCTGCTGCGCGGCGGTGAACAGGACCAACGCCCGCAAGCCCTCGGCATACGCCTTCTGGAGCATGAGTGAGCGGCGCACATCTGGGTGATGCGTGATCGTGACGCGCGGGGCGTCCTTGTCGGCGGCCTGCGTGAGGTCGGGCCCCTGGACGCGGGACTTGGCGTACTCCAACGCGTTGAGATAGCCGGTCGACAGCGTCGCGATGGCCTTGGTGCCCACGAGCATCCGGGCGTGCTCGATGACCCGGAACATCTGCGCGATGCCGTCGTGGACGTCCCCGAGCAGCGTCCCCACGGCGGGGGTGTCGGCGCCGAACGTCAGCTCGCAGGTTGTCGAGACCTTTAGGCCCATCTTCTTCTCGACATTGGTGACATGGACGCCATTGCGCTCGCCGAGCTCCCCGGTGGCCAGATCCACGTGGTGCTTGGGCACGATGAACAGCGACAACCCCTTGGTGCCGGCGCTGGCGCCCTCGGGGCGCGCCAGGACGAAGTGGATGACGTTGTCGACCATGTCCGACTCGCCGCTGGTGATGAAACGCTTGGTGCCGGTGATGTTCCACGTGCCATCGGCATTCTGGACGGCCTTGGCGCGCCCGGCGCCGACGTCTGACCCGGCGTCCGGCTCGGTGAGCACCATCGTGCAGTGCCAGCCGTGCTCGACGATCCAGCGGGCCAGCTGCTGCTGCTCGGGCGTGCCGAGGACGTCGAGGAGGTGGCCGAACGAGTAGGACGCGGCGAACATGGCGATGGCGGGGTTGGCGCCGAGGACCATCTCCTGCATGGCCCACTTCAGGCTGGGCGGGGCCAGGGTGCCGCCGAGGTTCGCCCCGACATCGACGCTCCAGAAGCCGCTGTCCTGGTAGGCCTTGTAGGACGCGGCGAAACTCGCGGGCATCGTCACCTCTTGGGTGGCGGGGTCGTAGACGGGCGGGTTGCGGTCGGCGTCGATGAACGAGGCGGCGAGCTCGTTCTCGGCGAGCCGCGAGACCTCCTTGAGCATCTCCCGCGCGGTGTCTTCGTCCACGTCGGCGAAGGGGCCGTGGCCGAGCACGTCGCCGCGGCCAAGGACCTCGAAGAGGGTGAACTCGATGTCACGCAGGTTGCTCTTGTAGTGGCTCATGGAGGTGCTCCTCAGGGGAAAGCGGGGGCCGGGCCGTCGTTAAAGCGCCCTATGCGAGCGCTTGCTTACCAGTGTGCTACTCCTCGGTAACCTTCGCAAGGGGTGGTTCGCGCGAGGCGGCTCACCGCGCGGTCGGGGTCACCAGGGGACGAATGCCGCGAGACGCGCGCCCCTTGGACCGCGGGTTCGCTCGCGAAGACCTGGTACCTGTGATTCGCTTGGGGCATGAGTCATCCTCAACGCGCCCAGGGGCGAGCCGCGGTGGACCTCATGGAACCTCGTTCGGCGACGAACAGTGAGCCGCAGGCGTCCCGTGCCGTTGCACAGGCTCGCGAGGCCTTGGACACCGGGCGCCCAGCCTTAGCGCGCGATGTGCTGGTCGACCATGTCTCCACGACCTACGACCGGCAGGCGCTGGGGCTGTTGGGCCAGGTGCTCTTCGACCTCGAGGATCTCTCCGGTGCGGGCGCTGCGTGGTTCGGGACCACCGCACGCGGCCGTCAGGTCGACGAGGCCACCGCGGCCTGGCGGCAATCGCATCACGATGACTTCGGGGCCCTGTGGCGCTCGTTGCCCAAACCCGTGCGCATCGGTCCCCGTCTGCCCAAGGTCGAAGCCCTGCGCGTCAAGGCGTTCCCCGGGGTGGCGGCGCGCCCCGATCGTGACGAAAGCCCGACGACTGACCCGCGAGAGGCCGAGCCAGCGACGTCGCGGGCGAAGGCCTCGACGGCGGCATCGTCTCGGTCAGGTGCGACGGGGTCGACCAGCCGCCCGGTCGTCACGCCGCCATCGCAGCCTGCTGGACCTCCCGTCGCGGTGACGCCCAAGGAGACGGCCTCACGGCCGGAGCCGACCCCGCAGCCGGACACCGCCCCGACGCCCGAGGGTCGCCAGCCGATCGAGCACAACCCACGCCCGGCAGCATCTGAACGCCCCGAGGGCGAGCGCCGGGCCGCGGTGTCGCGATCGTCGCACCGTGCGCCTGAACCGGTAAGCAAGGTCGAACCCGCCCGGCTCATTTCCTGGGTGTTGGCGGCACTGTTCGTGTTCTGCGCGGTCGTCGGGGCGATCACCATCCTCGGCTGGCTCATCCCCGGCTGACCGCGCCACATGCCTGACCAAGGCGGGTGCTGACCGCTGCGGGTGCCCGACCCGCGCGCGGCTCACCGCTGCGCCTGTTTGCGCCCCAGGCGCGAGCCGGGTCTACGGCACCTCAAGCACGGCCTGGCTGGCGAACTCCGACCAGTCGGTCTCGTTGAACGACTCCTGCGGCGCGACGTATCCCAGCGCCAGCGCGCCACCGATCGTGCCCCGAGCCGCAAACCGCGCATGCACGGCCTGACCCGCATCGTCCACGTACGTGTAGTCCAGCACTGAGAACTCGATCGTGCTGCCATCGGAGGCCGACACGACGATGGTCGTTGCCGGCTGCTTCTCCACCGAGGGGTAGCGCAGCGCATCGGTGAACTGCTCATCCAGTGCGGACTGGGTCGTCACCTGATCGTCGGCGGCCGAGACCGCCCTGACGACGCCGAGTTGGTAGGCGCGCAGCGTGGAGCCATCGCCCCTCACGTACTCAATGACATCGCCGGCGGTCGAGGACGCCTGCCACGGGGCCGAGGGCGCTTGGATGCGCCAGACCGGAGCATCGGACGGCTCCCAGTTGGTCGTGAGCGCGATGTCCCGGGCGTCCTGGTCTGCGGCAGTCGGGCTCCCGTCGGACCACAGCACAGCCGTGGCCAGGGCGCCGCCGACAGCCACCACCAGAGCCGCGATCAGCATCCAGACGACAGCGCCCTTGCGGCGGCGCGAGGGCGCCATCGCAGCCCGGTCGGAGAGCAACTGGTCACCCATATCCATGGCGGCAGCGTACGGCCGCGTCGGGGAACGGCCATCGTCGGCCCAGTCGGCCGGACAGCCGAATGCCGTGGGGCGGGCGGCATTCGACCCGGTCTTCATCCGTCAGCAGGGGTTGTAACTCATGCCCGCGACGTAGATGACCCCGTTTTGAACCGGTGAGCTGCCGTTGTACATCGTCACCGTGAACTGCGAGAGCGGACCTGCGTAGGTGACCGTGACATTGCCGTTTCCCGAGACCGCGTTGTCGATGTCCGGGTTCGGCCCCTGCCAGGGGTCGGTGGAGGTGCCGCTGCCCGACACTGATGCTGGCTTGGAGGTCGAGGTCGGTGCCGGGCTGATGAAGACCCTCTCCTTGTCCCCGAAGTCGATGTCCGTGATCGTGAACGTCAGGTTCGTCACCGAGCTGGGCCACGTGTAAGTGAACTCGACCCGGTTCGCGGTGCCGACACCGCCCTCCATCTGCAGACGCGGCGCATTGTTTCCCTGGCCCAGCCCGCCGACCTGGTTCTCCATGATCCGGAAAAGGTTGCCATTGTGCTGGTTCACCCCGAAATACGTGGCGGTCGCGGTGAATGCAGGTGTGGACTGTCCGGTCAACGTGAAGGTGGCCTGGCCCTGGGTGGCCGTGTTGCTCGAACCGGCGACGACGTTCGTTGCCCATGTTCCGTTGCCCCCCACCCCGCTCGGGTTGGGGTAGTCAATCGCCACGGTCGCGCAGCTGGCCGCGGCCAGGGGGGCGGCGGCGCCGGTCACGACAAGGGGCACCGTCCAGGCGGCTGTGGTGAGTAAGGGGCGCCGCGGGACGACGGAGGCAGGGGGCATCAATGATCTTCGCGAGGGCTGGGCGACGGGAGCAGGCAGGGAGGTGCAGGTGAGCGAGGCAATGCGGTGCAGGCTTAGACCGACTCAGGGGGAGCGAACGGTGCGGCCGGGGGACGGTATGCCATGCTCCCGTAATGTCGCGAGCGCTCCCGACGCGCTCTCTCAGGCGCTCCTCACCCGGCTGATCAATGGCCACGTCCATGCATCACGGCTGGTCCGAATGCCGTGCCGCACGTGAGTCGAGCCACGCTGCGCTCGCGCTGTCCGATCACGCGGCGCTTCGCGTCAGCGCCGGCGGTGGGTGCGGGGCCGATGACGGGAGCCGTCCTGTGGGCGCGCGCTGGGCGCGGGCTGCCTGACTGGGCTCCTGCCGGGGGCCGATGACGGGAGCCGTCCTGGGCGCGCTCGCTGCGCTCACGGGGGAGTCCTCCCGATTCCCGACGTGCTCACCCCCGAACGATGTTGACCCCCCGGCGAAAAGCGTGCCGGGGGGTCAACATCGTTCTGAGCCGATGACGGGAATCGAACCCGCGTGTCCAGCTTGGGAAGCTGGCGCTCTACCATTGAGCTACATCGGCGCGACCGTGTGAGAGGACTCCCTCCGGCGCCCGGGAAGTCTAACCCACCCCGCACGGGCACTCCCGCGGGGCCCTCCTGCCCCACGCGCGCGGCCCGACGACGCAAGGACGCGCCGATAGCCGTGCGAACCGGTGGGCGGCGCGGGGCGCAGCGCACGGCATTCGAGATCGGGAAACGGCCACCGCGGCCAGCACGCCGGCCCCTGCCGAGAACGTGCGGGTTCGCAGGGGAAAACAACCCCTGCGAACCCCTACCAACGCGCTTCAGGCGGGAAAGTTGGGTCAGTCGGGGAGGGTGCCCCAGGGGCACCGGTAGCCTGACGCTCGTGCTGCTCTCCGACCGCGACATCCGCGCCCAGATCGACGCCGGCCGAGTGGTCATCGACCCGTGGGACCCCGGCATGGTCCAGCCGAGCAGCGTCGACGTGCGGATGGACAAGTACTTCCGCCTCTTCGACAACCACAAGTACCCCGTCATCGACCCGGCCGCCGACCAGCCCGACCTCACCCGCCTCGTCGAGGTCGACTCGGACGAGGGCTTCGTCCTGCACCCCGGCGAGTTCGTCCTCGGCAGCACCCTGGAGACCGTCACGCTGCCCGATGATCTCGCCGCGCGGGTCGAGGGGAAGTCGAGCCTGGGCCGCCTGGGTCTGCTCACGCACGCGACGGCCGGCTTCGTCGACCCCGGCTTCAGCGGCCACGTGACGCTCGAGCTGAGCAACGTCGCCACCCTCCCGATCATGCTGTGGCCGGGCATGAAGATCGGCCAGCTCTGCTTCATCAAGCTGACCAGCCCTGCCGAGCACCCTTACGGCAGCGCGACCTACGGCAGCCACTACCAGGGCCAGCGCGGGCCGACGGCCAGCCGCTCCTTCCAGAACTTCAGCCGCACCGACGTCTGAGGCCGTCCTCCGCGGCCCACGCGGTGCCAGATCAGTGCTCTGCTGCCGATCCGCCACCTCCGGTGCCCGCCGTCAGGTGCCGCAGTAGGTCACGTAGGACCGGTCGAAGCCCTCGGGCGATGCTGCCGTCAGGCCGGCGAGCCCGGGGCGTTCGACATATGGCGATGACACGGCCGCGACCAGCGTCTCAAACGGACCGAGCTCGCCCACCCGGGCCGCGCCGAGGGCATCCTCGACGAGGTGGTTGCGGGGGACATAGAGGGGGTTGACCGCGTCCATGTCCGCCGCGATCGAATGCCGCTCGCCGTCGTCGAGTTGCGCGTCACCCCCCAGTCGGGCCAGCCAGCGGCCGCGCCAGCCGGCATACTCATGGCGCCCAGCCATCGTGTCCGCGAGCGGATCCTGCTGTGCGACAAGGGATTGCGACAGGAGTCGCCAGAATGATGTCCAGTCGACGCTGCTCGCGCCATCGGTCGGCCCGAGCAGGGCGAGCAGGTCGCGGACCAGTCCGGCGTCGCCGGGGTCCTCACCGGTGAGCCCGAGCTTGGCCCGCATCCGCCCGAGGAATGCCGCATCGTGCGCCGTCGAGAACCCCCGGACCACCCCCGTCGCCAGCTCGACCGCGAGCTCCGGACGCGCATCGATGAGGGGGAGGAGAGTCTCGGCGAGACGGGCGAGATTCCAGGTGGCGATGGCGGGCTGGTTGCCGTAGGCGTAGCGGCCCTGAGTGTCGATGGACGAGTACACCGCCCGCGGGTCGTAACCCTCGAGCCAGGCGCACGGCCCAAAGTCGATCGTCTCGCCGGAGATCGTCATGTTGTCGGTGTTCATGACGCCGTGTATGAAGCCCAGGGCCATCCACGAGGCGACCAACTCCGCCTGTGCCGCAACGACAGCAGCGAGGAACGCCAGATAGCGCGCGCCTTCATCCGGAGCGCCCTCGATGTCCAGATGCGGGTAGTGCCGCTGGATCGCATAGTCCGCAAGGGCCCGCAGGTCCTCGTGGGACCCCCGGGTCGCAACGAACTGGAACGTGCCGATGCGCAGGTGACTGGCGGCCACGCGCACGAGCACGGCGCCCGGCTCCACGCCTTGGCGCACGACTCCCTGGCCGGTGGCCGTCGCCGCGAGCGCCCGTGTCGTCGGGACACCCAGGGCGTGCATGGCTTCGCCCATGAGGTACTCGCGCAGCACGGGACCCAGGACCGCCTTGCCGTCCGCGCCGCGCGAGAACGGCGTGGCCCCTGACCCTTTAAGCGCCAGGTCCCGTCGACGACCGTCGGCGGTGACCAGTTCCCCGAGGAGGAGGGCGCGGCCATCGCCGAGCTGCGGGTTAAACGACCCGAACTGGTGCCCGGCGTAGGCCTGGGCGACAGGTGTGGCGTCCGCTGGCACGGCATTCCCGACGAGCTCGGCCACCCCGGCGGGTGAGGCGAGATGCTCGGGGTCGAGCCCGAGCTCGACGGCGAGGGCGGCATTGAGGGCCACCAGCTGAGGGGCCGGCGCCGACGCTGGCTGCCACGGGACCACCCAGTCGGGAAGGCGCACGGCATACGTCGCTTCCAAACCCCACGCCGTCCCGGTGGCCGCAGTCGTCATGAGGGCGGCAACGTCCTGCGCATCGTGGGTGTTCCGGGCTCGCCAGCCCGGTGCGTGGCCCCTATCCGTGCCCGGCCTTGCGAGAGCACAATGGCCAGCACGGCCAAGGCCTGCAGCCGCGGCCGTTGAGATGCCACGGGACGGGAGTCACGGTGGATGGATCGCCGCAGCGGGTGTCGGACACTCCGGCCGCTGACGCCCGCTTTGGGCTCGTCGGCGCGTGGATCGCGCTCACCATCGGCGCGATGGTCGTCCTGCGAGAAGTCGACGCGCTGGTCTCCCAGGTCCCGGATGCTCGGGGCCGCACCCTCAGCCTCAACGGCCTGACTGGTGTCGGCAGCCTCACGTCTTTCGGCGCTGGCTGGACCGAGCACCTGGCTGATTGGGCGGCCCTGGCTCAGGTCGTCGTGGATGACCGCCTGCCTGCCCTTGTCGCGCGCACCTATGGGCTGATCGACCTGTTCGTCTTCCTCCCCCTGTATGCCGTGCTGCTGGTCGTCGGGATCCAACGTTTGCGGCCGGCCGGCAGGCGATCGCGCTTCACCCGATTGGTCTGGCGCATGGCGACCTGGGGGGTCGGAGCCGGCGTCGTGGCGGACATCATCGAGACCTCGATTCTGCTGTCCGTCAACGCAGTCTGGGACCGCAGCCCTATCGGCCCCCAGCCGACCGGGACGGCGGCATTCGCTGCATTGGTCATCGCGTCAATGGTCAAGTGGGGAGCCCTCATCGCGGCGTTGCTCGGGGTCGTGCTCTGGCGGGTGGAGCGCGCCTATCAATCACGCTTGGCCGCGGCCGCCACCCAAGAGCAGGACCCGGACCGGCTCGGATGGTGGGGCTCCCTGTACACCCATCGGTTCTCGATCCTGGTCATCGCGCCGATGACGGCCCTCGGGATCGCCAGCGGGACTTCGATCCTGGACCAGATTCCCGACATCCAGCGAGCCTGGTTCACCGATGGCCCCATCCCGATGCTGGCCATGGTGGCACCCAGTGCCTTTGTGGCCTTCACGATCGGGCTTGCGTTGTTCATCTTGGGACGGCTGCGCACCGATGAGCGACAACGTCGGGTCCCGGTGGCACCCGCCGAGCAGGTCGCCGCACGAGCGACAGAACTCCCGTCGTTGTGGCCCTGGCTGCTCGGGCCCGCCGTGGTCGGCGGGCTTGGCCTCTTCTACTGGATCCAGGGCGGGGACATTCTTCCGGGGCCGTTCTGGGTCTTCGTGGGGTTGGGGGTGCTCGTCGCTCTGATCTCGGTCTACCTGCGGCGCAATGGAGACCTCCCGGTCATGACGCGCCGCCCGGTCACGCAGCCTGAGGCCACGCGCGTCCTCGGGGTCGGCGACACGCTGGCGATTCTCGCCTTCGTCATCCCCGGCCTCGGCCTGATCAGGGCACTGACAGCGCCTTTGGTGGTCGGTGCGGCCTATGGCTCCGATTCGAGTCGCCCCCTGTCGCTGCTGGGGCTGGCCCTTGGGGTCTTCGCCATGGTGGTGCCATGGGCCGTGCTGCCGATGGTCGCCTGGGCCACGTCCAGATGGTCGTTCGGCACGCACGAGTGGGCGCGGTGGGTGCTCGTCCCGGGCCGCCCCGTCTACGTGCCAGACAGCCCGCTGCGAACCGTGACGACCGGGGCGCTGCTTGCCGTGTTCATGTTCTTCGGGCTGCTGATGGCCTGCACGGCAGGCTTGCCGGGTGCGGCGAACGCGCTCGCAAGTATCCTCGTGATCACTGGGCTCCTGATGGGCGTCGCCGCCCTCCTGTGGCTGGACGGCGCCTCAACGCCTCCTGCCCCACCGTCCCCGGGCGCCGACGGAACGGAACCGCTCCCCCAAGTGAGCAAGGCCTGGGTGAGCGCAGGGTCGGTGGTGTTCTTCTGGGGAATGCTGATCAGTTTGTGGTTCGTCGTCGCGCACCGCACGTCTCTGGCGGGCAACCTGATCTTGGTCATGGACCTGGCAACCTTGATGCTGGTCGGCGGTTTGGGTTTGGTCGTCGTGGTGTTTCAACGCGGCGGGTCACCCGAGGTGCTCCGGCTGCCGGGGCTGCGGTTCGCCGTGCCCCCCGTCATGACGATGCTGCTCCTCACCGCCGTTCTCGTCGGGTTGACCCTGGACACCGGCGTGCATGACGTCAGGGTGGGGGAGCCGGAGTCAACCGTGCCCGCTGTGCCGACGAAATCCGACTCCGCCCGAGGCGATGCGTTGGGACGACAGAGCGTGTCGGCGCTGGCTGCCACGATCGCGGCCGACGCCGAAGCCGCCGACCACTGCGCAACAGCCGTGGGCGGGATCCCGGGTCATCCGGATCTCCAGGTGCGGCCGGTGCCGTTCCTCGCCGCCGAGGGCGGCGGCATTCGGGCCGCCGTGTGGACCACATTGGGGATCGATGCGTTCCTGGAAGCCATCCCCCGGGGCTGCTGGCAGCCCTATCTATCGTCGGGCGCCAGTGGTGGAGCAGTGGGGTTGACCCTGGCCGCCGTCGCGTCCCCTGGCCAAGCCGCGGACTCCGCGATCGTGCTGGCCGGCCCGCAGGCCCTCACGTCCACGGCGACCGGCTTCCTCCTCGGCGACACCATCAGATCCACGACCGGATTGCCGATCAATCAGGCTGCCGGGGGGTGGACCGACCGGGCCGCCCTGATGGAGTTGTCCTGGGAGCAGAAAGTGACCCAGCTCGACCAACCATTTGTTCGTCTTGCTCCGGGTGCGTCCGGCACTCTGGTGCTGAACTCCACGTCGGCGACCACCCATTGCCGCATGCTGCTCAGTCAGGCCGACCTCACCTCGGATGCCGCCCCCGCACCGCCGCCGGATGCCAAGTCCCAGTCCAGGGCCGCTGACGGCCTGGACTGCAACGCGCCCGGACAGGTGGCCGGCAGCGTCGACCTCCTGCCGCACCTCGTTGCCGGCGAGTGCACGTCCCCCGTCGGCGATGGCCGTATCGGCGGACGGCCAGCCAGCCTGCGCGCCTCGACCGTTTCGCTCCTAGCGAGCCGCTTCCCCTATGTCACGCCCTCGGCTGTCGTGACGACCTGCGCCCCCAAACCAGGTGACGCGGCGGCCTCGGTCGAGGTCCATCAACAGCTCGTTGACGGTGGCTACGCGGACAACGATGGGATTGGGACGCTGGTCGACCTCGCTCCGCAGTGGCTGACCGCGATCCGCGCTCACAACGCTCAGGTGCTCGCCGCGCCTGCGACGGAGTCGGGGTCCGACGTGGCGGGCAATGCGGCAGCCGGGCAGCCCCGCACCCTCTTGGTCCCCGTTTTGGTGTATCTCGACAATGGCTCCGGTGCCAACCCAGCGGCTCCGTCGGCGTCGTCGACCCTGGAGTTCCTGGTGCCGCCACGGACCCAGGCCGCCAAGGCGCAACTGTCGGACACACCGGCAGCGATGCGCCGCGCTCAGGCCGTGTTCGGTGTGCACGCTGCCGTCGATGGCCTCCCCGGCGGACAGGCAGTCGTATCCCGCCTGTCCGGGACTGCGTGGCAATCGGTGTACGTGTTCTCCCAGCCTGCGGTCCCCAGTGTCCAGGCCCCGTTGGGTTGGTCGCTGTCCCGCACCACGATTGCCAGCCTGCGCTGCGGGGCAGCGGCTGCCATGGGGCGGCGGGTCGATGCCGTGGTCGAGGGGCCCCTCACGGTGGCGTGCCCGCCCGAGATGCCTGCCGACGGGGGCCTGCACGCCAACGGCTACGGCGATGCTATGGATTTCGTGGCGATCTGGTCACGCTGACCCGGCGCCGAATCCCGCAGGCCGACCCAACTGACCAGGCCCCCGAGCGCGAGCAGCAGCGCGCACCCCAGCATCGACACATGGTGAGCGCGCGTGAGGGCTGCCGGGTCCTCGTAGGCGCTCCCCGAGAGTCCCCCGAGCACCGGCAGCGCGGCGACCGCCAGCAGCGACCCCGCGCGAGCGACGGCATTGTTGACCCCGGACGCGACTCCGGCATAGGCATCAGGCGCCGCCGCCAACACGGTCGAGGTCAGGGGCGCGACGAGGAGCGCCAACCCCAGCCCAAATACCGTCATCCCCGGCAGCACCCCCCACCAGGTCGTTCCGGCCCCGATGGGGTAGAGCAGCAGCACGCCGACGGCGCACAGCGCCGGCCCCACCGACATCGGGACCCGGGGACCGATGCGCGCGGCGAGGGCCCCAGCCCGAGAGGACAGGGCGAACAGGATGATCGTGAGTGGCAGCGCGGACAGCCCGGACGCCAGGGCCGACCACCCGGCGGAGACCTGCAATTGCAGGACGAGGATGAACATCACTGCGCCCAGCGCGCCATAGACGAGCAGGGTCATGAGGTTGGCCGCCGTGAACACCCGCGACGCCCACAGCCCGGGCGGCACCAGGGGCGCCGCCACCCGGCGTTCGGTAACGACAAAGCCGGCGAATGCCGCCACGGCGGCGGCGAGGACTGCCGCGGTCACGATGGGCGCAGACTCCGCGGCCCCGGTGAGCGCGAACGTCGCGGCTCCCAACCCCACCGCGCTCAGACCGGCCCCCACCAGGTCGAAGGATGCCTGGCCCGACCGTGGCGCCCGGCTCTCCGGCGCGGCATACCAGGTGATGGCGATGACGATGAGGCAGAGGGGGATGTTGATGCCGAAGACCCATCGCCAGGAGGCGTGGCCGACCAGCCAGCCTCCGACGAAGGGGCCGATCGCACTGGCGATACCGGACACCCCCGCCCAGGTGCCGATGGCCGGGGCGCGGTCTTCCGGCGCGAAGGAGGCTTGGATGATCGCCAGGGCGCCGGGCGTGAGCAGGGCGCCACCGACGCCTTGAAGGACGCGCATGGCGATGAGGGCGCTGATCGTCGGGGCAAGGGCGCACGCGATGCTGGCGGCCAAGAAGACCGCCATCCCGATCAGGTAGATGCGGCGCCGGCCCAGACGATCACCCAGCCCACCTCCAATGAGCACGAGGCTCGCCAGGGCCAGAAGGTACCCGGTGACGACCCACTGAAGTTGGCCGATCGAGGCGTCGAGGTCCGTGCCGATCCGGCGTAGGGCGACATTGACGACGGAGCCATCGAGGATCGCCACCCCCGAGCCGAGGGTGAGTGCCGCCAGGGTGAGGCGACCCCGGGTCGAGGCGCGCGTGAGGAGCGCTGCCGAGGCGGCCGAGTCAGCGGACATGGTCCTATCTTGCTGGGTTTGCGGGGGTTGTCCGCCAACGCCTTCCGGGTAGGTTGTGGGGATGACCCTGGTGAGCGGCCGGTAGTCCATGATCCGTTTTGACTCCGTCACCAAGGAGTATCCCGGCGGGACGGTCGCCGTGGACGGCCTGACCTTGACGGTCCCCACCGGCAAGATCACCTGCCTCGTCGGCCCGAGCGGCTGCGGCAAGACGACCTCGCTGCGGATGGTCAACCGGCTCATCGAGCCAACTCGAGGCTCGATCTCCCTCGACGGCGTCGACACGGCATCCTTGCCGGCAAACGATCTACGACGTGGCATCGGGTATGTCATCCAACATGCGGGGCTCTTCCCCCACCGCACCATCGTCGACAACATCGGCACCGTGCCGGCCCTGCTCGGCTGGGACCGGCGCAAGACCCGGGACCGGGCGCTGGACCTGATGGACCGGGTGGGGCTCGATCAGAGCCTCGCGCACCGCTATCCCAGTCAGCTCTCCGGAGGCCAGCAGCAGCGGGTCGGTGTCGCGCGGGCCCTCGCCGCAGACCCGCCGGTGATGCTCATGGACGAGCCCTTCTCGGCGGTCGATCCCGTCGTGCGCGAGCAGCTTCAAGACCTCTTCTTGCACCTGCAGGGTGATCTGGGCAAGACGATCGTCTTTGTGACCCACGACATCGACGAGGCGATCAAGCTCGGCGACCAGGTCGCGGTGCTTCGAGTCGGAGGGCGGCTGGCTCAGGTGGCCGATCCCGCGACGTTGCTGGCCCGACCGGCCGATGATTTCGTCGCCGACTTCCTTGGACGCGACCGTGGCTATCGGGCACTCGGCTTCCGCGATGCCCCCCGCCTGCCGCTGCACGGCGAGCCGACCATCGTCCTCGGCGAGCGGGCGGACGCCGCAGGCGCCGAGTGGGTGCTCGTCCTCGACGATGCCCGCGGCCCGCTCGGCTGGGTCCGACCTGCTCGACTGAGCGGGCCGGTCACGGAGGCCGACCTGGCCCTGGGTGGCACCCTCGCCCGACTGGGCGGCTCGCTGCCCGAAGCGCTCGACGCCGCCCTGTCCTCTCCGAGCGGCCGCGGAGTAGTCGTTGACGAGACCGGCGCCTTCTGCGGGAGCATCACGCCGCAGGACGTCGTCGCGCTGATCACGCACGACGCTGCTGCCGATCGGGCACCGCGGGCCGGGACGTCATGACGTGGGCGCTCGAGCACTGGAGTGAGGTCCTGAGCCTGGCCGGGACCCACGCGGTGCTGGCTGCGCTCCCGCTCCTGCTCGGACTCGTCCTTGCGCTGCCGCTCGGCTGGGCCGCGCGCCGCTGGCCCGGGGTGTACCCCGTGCTCGTGACGACCTCGGGGCTGCTGTACACGATCCCGTCGCTGGCCCTGTTCATCCTCATGCCGCTCCTCCTCGGCACCAAGATCCTCGACCCGGTCAACGTGATCGCGGCGATGACGATCTACACAGTGGCCTTGCTCGTGCGGACGGTGGCGGACGGTCTGGGCGCCGTCCCCGACGATGTGCGGGATGCAGCCACCGCCATGGGCTATGGCGGGTGGCGGCGGTTCGTCATGGTCGAGTTGCCCCTAGCCGTCCCGGTCATCACCGCCGGCCTGCGCGTCGCCGCGGTAAGCAATGTCAGCATTGTCAGCGTCGCCTCTCTCATCGGCGTCGCGCAGCTCGGCAACCTCCTCACCGACGGCTACAACCGGCTCATCCCCGGTGAGCTGCTCACCGGGATCGTCGCCTGTCTCGTGCTCGCGCTGGTCTTCGACGTCGTCATTCGCGGACTCGGTGCCCTGCTCACGCCCTGGGTCAGGACGCAGGTGGCCCGCGCATGATCACCTCGATCTGGCAGTGGCTCACAGCGCCGGAGTCGTGGACAGGCCCGGACGGCATTCCGGTCCGACTCGGCGAACACGTGGGCTACTCGTTCCTCGTCGTGCTCATCGCGGCCGCCATCGGCATCCCGGTGGGGCTCTACGTCGGGCATACCGGGCGGCTGCACTGGCTGGTGTCCGTGACCAACGCGGCCCGCGCGATCCCGACGCTCGGCCTGCTCTTCGCTCTCGCGCTCTGGGTGGGGCCCCTCATTCGGGGGTCGGCGGCCTTCGTCGTGCCGAGCGTCATTGCTCTGGTCCTGCTCGCGATCCCGCCCATCGTGGCGGGGACCTTCGCCGGGGTCGAGGCGGTGGACCCCTCCGTCCGGGACGCGGCCAAAGCCATGGGAATGCCGCCGCGCACCGTCGTCTGGCGGGTCGAGATCCCCAACGCACTGCCGCTGATCCTCTCGGGGGTGCGCTCGGCGGTGTTGCAGGTGGTCGCGACGGCGACGATCGCGGCCTCCATCGGGCTCGGCGGGTTGGGTCGCTATCTCATCGATGGGCTGGCCGGCGGGGACTATCCCCAGACGGCGGGCGGTTCGCTCATCGTCGCCGTGCTGGCGCTGGTGCTCGACGGGCTCCTGGCCCTCATTCAGCGATTTGTCGTCTCGCCCGGAATAAGTGGCCGAACCGGGAAGTCCACCACCACCGATCGTGTTTCACCGTCATCCGCGCGTCCACAACCGGGCGTGTGACCTCGCCGAAAGGGAACCACCCTCATGAAGCGCACGCTCACCGCCCTAGCTGTCGCCGTCAGCGCTGGCCTTGCCCTGAGCGCCTGTGGCGCCAGCTCCGATCCCACCGCCGAGGAGACGACGGCGGCTGCGGGAGAGGCCGTCGTCGTCGGGTCGGCGGACTTCTCCGAGTCGGTCCTGCTGGCCGAGATCTACGCCGGCGCCCTCAAGGCCAAAGGCGTCAACGCCTCGACCAAGACCGGCATCGGCTCGCGCGAGATTTATCTCAAGGCTCTCGAGGATGGCTCGATCCAGGTCGTGCCGGAGTACACCGGGGCCCTGGCTCTGTACTACGACAACACCTTCACCGAGACCGACCCGGACAAGGTGTATGCCGCGCTGCAGGCCGCGCTGCCCGCGCAGTTCACGGTGCTCGACAAGTCGGCTGCCGAGGACAACGACTCGATGGTCGTCACCAAGGAGACCGCTGACAGCCTGAGCCTGACCACCATCGAGGATCTGTCGGGCAAGACGGCCGACCTGGCGCTCGGGGCGCCGCCGGAGTTCAAGACGCGCGCCCAGGGTGTCCCGGGACTCGAGGCGAGTTATGGGCTGACGTTCGGTGAGTTCCGCGAGCTCAAGGGTCAGGCCCTCGTGCAGGCACTGAAGAACGACCAGGTCCAGGTCGCCAACATCTTCTCGACGGACCCGTCGATCCTGCAGAACGGCTTCGTCACACTCACCGACACCAAGAAGCTGTTCGGTTCTCAGAACGTGGTGCCGCTCATCTCGGCATCCGTCGAGAAGGAGGTCGCGGACACTCTCAACGCAGTGTCGGCCAAGCTGACCACCGAGAAGCTGACCCAGTTGCTCGTGGCGACGGATGTTGAGAAGAAGAACCCGGCCGACGTGGCCAAGGAGTTCCTGACCGCCGAGGGCCTCAGCTGACGGTTGGCTGACTCAGTCCCAGGGGTCGGCGTCGTGGTCACCCAGAGAGGTATTCCCTGTCCCTCCGAGCGCGCTCCGGGGTGCATTCAGCGAAGCTGAGCCAGCGGTTCGGCTTCGCTGATGATCGAGAAGGCAGCCTCGGATCCCACCCAGTTGAAGTGGTTGCCGTCGTAGTACCCGAGCACCCCGTTGACGAGCATCGAGCATTCCTCTCCGGGGCACATCCGCTCCATCAAGGGGATGACGGTAGCCCCGGTGTCGGCTGCGATCGAGTTGAGGATGGCCACCTCATGTTGACGATAACGTCGGAGATAGGTTACTGGGGTAGTACATCGGCTGGCATTGATGATCGGCGCAATGCGGTACTCGCACTGGAACACCTGGAAGGGAAACCTCGGGGAGCCGTCGGTGAGGAGGACGGATTTACCGCTCTCCGTCAGACGAGTCACCGACGCCCGCAGTGCTCCGAGATTGTCGGGTCGGCGCTCGAGGTCCTTCTCGGACCAGAACATGCTGATGACAACCACCTGGACGTCGGGATTGGTGGCGATGGCTTCGGTCGCCGTTGCCAGTTTCTGAGGTCCACCGAAAAGCGTTCGGGTGTGCAGGCTGAACAGACCAACATTTGTGTCGGGCATCCCGGTGGCGAAACCGTTGATCAGGTGTTCCGCGTGGCTGTCCCCCAGAAGCGCGACGGTCATGGGCTTCTCCGGGTGGGTCTGTAGGCAGTACCCGTGGCCTACAACCATCGCGCCGATCTCGGGTGCCGGGCAGGACGGTGTCGCCGTGTCGACCCTGATGAATGTGTGCCCCCCGGGCGGCGCGGGATGGCTAGCGGCGATCCTGCCGGTCGTGAACGCCGGGAGGATCACGTGGGTTGCCACGACCAAAGTACCCGCGCAGGCGAGGGCAGGAACGACGAAACTCGGTAAGAAGCGGCGCAGCGTCATCCGCCACGTCGTGATCGGGTGTCGTCGCATCGGTGCTTCCACCCAGTGGTACGCGAGCAGCGCCGGGATGCAGGAGAACACGGTTGCCAGGATCGGAACAGAGCGATGGCCTGGCCAGATAGCGACAGCGAGAACGATGACAGGCCAATGCCAGAGATAGAGCGAGTACGAGTAGTTGCCGGCCGCTACCAACACTCGCTGCGAGAGCAGCTCAGTCACCACCCCCGGACGGGCGGTTCCACCACCGAAGATGAGGGCTGCAGAACTGAGGACTGGCAGGAGCGTCCACTTGCCTGGCGTCGGGGTTTCCTCGCCGAGCAGGGTGAACGAGATGGCGAGGCCGACGACACCGAGAATGGCCGCGATCTGACCTAACCGCTGCGGGGTGTGCCGACCGCTCAGCATGAGCGCAACGAGTGCCCCGGCGGCGAATTCCCAGGCACGGTTCAGCGGGCTGTAGAACCCGAACAGCCACTCCGGCAGCGGGAGGGAGGCCCCGCGGATGAGGGCGAACGATGCGAGGAATACCGCACTGATTGCCAGGGTCGCAGCCAAACGCGCCCGCCCGGCCCTCCGCCCGAAGGCGAGCGCGAGGAGGAGGAGGGTGGGAAAAACCAGATAGAACTGCTCTTCCACGGAGAGGGACCACAGGTTGCGCAACGGATTGGTCGCGGAGCCCAGCGCAAAGTAGCCACCAGCCTTGGAGGCAATGACCCAGTTCGCCACCAAGGCGATGGCACCGAGGCCGGTCGCGGCGGTGGACTGAGACGCGCCGGTCGGTGGCAGTAGCAGCAGGGCTGACAGGCCCACCACCACGATCGTCAACCCCGCTGCCGGAGAGAGCCGACGGATACGTCTGCGGTAGAAGTTGCCGAGGTCGATTCGGCCGGCTGTCGACCACTCGCGCAGCAGCATCCCGGTGATGACGAACCCCGAGATGACGAAGAAGACATCGACTCCGAGGAAGCCGCCGGGCAGGGGGAGGTCGGCGTGGAAGACGAGGACCGCCAGGACGGCGACACCACGCATTCCCTGGATGTCAGCCCTGAAGGCCGCACACGCTTCGGTGGGCGGACTCGGATCGACCGTGGTGCCCTTCTGGCTGGCTCCGCGGGTCAGTCCCACGGATCACGATCCTCGAGGCCCGGCGGCGCGACCTCGGCGGCCGCGGCAGGCGAGTCTGCAGTCATGCTAGGCGTGGGCCCGGCTTCGGAGGTCTCCGGCGAGTCCTGAGCCGCGCCTGCGGGGTGGGGGTCCTCGGGGGGTCCCGATACTGCACTGGGTGACGCATCGTTCGCCGGGCTGTCCCACGGGTCAGGCGAATCCCACGGGTCTGGTTCTTCCTCGCTTGCCGCCGTTATCGGTGCATCGGGACCCGATGCTTCTGCCCCCGGAGCATCAGGGCCCGATGGGGCGGCAAGATCCGATGCGTCGTTGGTTGGTGCAACTGGTCCCGTTGAGTGAGTTTGGGGGTCAAATGGTCCCGATGCGTCAGCCGCTGGAGCGGATACCGATGGCGCCGACGTGGAGGGTTCGTCCCAGGGGTCGGCCTCGACAGCCGAGGGCGCCGGTGGGGGTGCGGACGTAACGGGGGCGGCGGGGCTGTCGTCCCAGGGGTCGGGCCCGTCACTGATGTCGGCTGGGCCTGGCTCGGGAGCGGGTGCATCCGGACGTCCCTGCGCGGGGGCGTTCGTGGTTGCTGTGGGAGTGGCCGTGCCGGGCTCGTCCCAGGGGTCGGCCTCGACAGCCGAGGGCGCCGGTGGCGGTGCGGACGCAACGGGGGCGGCGGGGCTGTCGTCCCAGGGGTCGGGCCCGTCACTGATGTCGGCTGGGCCTGGCTCGGGAGCGGGTGCATCCGGACGTCCCTGCGCGGGGGTGTTCGTGGTTGCTGTGGGAGTGGCCGTGCCGGGCTCGTCCCACGGGTCGTCTTCAGCCGCGACCGGAATAGCAACCACCGAGGCCGCACCGGCAGCGACGGGCGATGCTTCGGGGGCTGGCGCGGTGGGCTCGGACTCCTCCACCGGAGCGGCCACCGCGGCGGCAGCGGGTGGGGCCGGGTTGTCCGCGGCGGCATTCTCTCCTCGGCGCACGGCGGCGAGCAGCATCTGGGCGATGTCGACGACCTCGACGTTCTCGCCGACCCCGGCCGCCTGCTTGGCGGTCAGCCCATCGGAGAGCATGACCCGGCAGAACGGACAGCCGATGGCAATCCGCTCGGCGCCGGTCGCGAGGGCCTCCTCAGTGCGGTTCATGTTGATCCGCGTGCCGAGCTTCTCCTCCATCCACATGCGCGCGCCACCGGCGCCGCAGCAGAACGACTTCTCGCCCGAACGCGGCATCTCCCGCAACTCCACCCCAGGCAGCGAGCCGAGGAGCTCACGCGGCGGGGCGTAGACGTGATTGTGTCGACCCAAATAACACGGGTCGTGATACGTGACCGAGGAGGCGGTCGAGGCGGCATTCCGGACCGTCGACATGCCCGGGGTGTCGGCGGGCCGGGAGACCGGGACGAGCAGCTTGTCGCGCACGAGCCGGTTGAGCAGTTGCGTATGGTGCACGACCTCAAAGCGGGCGGTGTCCGACACCTGCGGATACTCGTTCTTGATGGTGTTGAAGCAGTGCGCACACGTGACGACGATCTTGGTGACGCCGAACTCCCCGAGCGTCTCGATGTTCTGCTCGGCCAGCGTCTGGAACAGCAGCTCGTTGCCGGCCCGCCGCGCCGAGTCGCCCGTGCAGGTCTCACCGTCGCCGAGGACGGCAAACGTCACGCCGGCGGTATCGAGCAGCTCGGCCACGGCGCGGGTCGTCTTCTTGGCCCGGTCCTCGTAGGCACCGGCGCAGCCGACCCAGAACAGCCAGTCCACATCCTTCGCCGACTCGACGTCCTGGCCGAGGATCTTGACGGGGAAGGGCAGGTCCTTGGCCCAGTCGAGGCGGGCGCGGGCGCCCATGCCCCACGGGTTGCCCTTGCCTTCGAGGTTCTTGAAGAGCCCACCCAGCTCGGACGGGAACGCCGACTCGATGAGGGTCTGGTAGCGCCGCATGTCGACGATGTGGTCGACATGCTCGATGTCGACGGGGCACTGCTCAACGCAGGCGCCGCAGGTCGTGCACGACCACAGCACGTCCGCGTCGATGACGGCGTCGGGGCCGTGGGGGTTGTATGCCGTGAGGGGGGATTCCAGCGAGTAACCGGTGTCCCCGACGAGCGACAGCTCCGCCCAGTTGACGGCATCCCCGACGGGCTCGGTGCCGGTCCCGGCAGCCGCGCCGACCGTGGCCAGGGCCTTCTCGGTGTCGCCGCCGTTGTCCTTCAGCGCTGTCAGATAAGGAGCCTTGGCGGTGGCATGGGCCCGCATGGTCATCATGAGCAACTTTGGGGACAGCGGCTTCTCGGTGTTCCAGGCGGGGCACTGGGACTGACAGCGGCCGCACTCGGTGCACGTCGAGAAGTCGAGCAGCCCCTTCCAGGTGAAGTTCTCGACGGCCCCGACCCCCAAGGTGTCGCCGTCGCCCATCTCCTCCATCGCGTCCATCGAGAACGGTTTGCCCGCGACGGTGAGCGGGGCAAGTGCACCCAGCGCCGTGCGGCCGGATGCCTCCCGCTTGAACCAGATGTTGGGGAAGGCCAGGAAGCGGTGCCAGGCCACACCCATGTTGGGCTGCAGCGAGATGGTGATCATCCACGCGAACGAGACCAGGATCTTCAGCGTCGCGATGACGTAGACGGCATTCGCCAGGGTCGGGAGCGAGAGCCCGCTCCACAGGCCCGCCGCCCACCCGGTGAGGGGAAAATGCAGGGCGATCGACGACTCGGGCTCGCGGATCTGGACGATGGCAGCTTCAAGGGTGCGCAGCAGGACGATGCACACACACACCATGAAGATCGTGAACTCAACGTAGTAGGCCTGCCACCAGGTCGACCCGAAGAAGCGGGACTTCCGGGCCACGGCGACATCAGTAGTCCGCGGTCGATTGCGCTGCCGGACCACGATGAGCACGATGATCCCGACGAACCCGGTCACCGCGAAGAACTCGATGACCCACTCGAACGGTGCCCAGTGCCCGATGATCGGCAGCCGATAGTCGGGCTGTACGAGCTGGAAGAACGCGTTGACCAGCGTCGCGAAAAGAATGAAGAACGACAGGGCCGTGAACCAATGCGCAGCGGCGACAACCGGCAGCCGCGACATCCGCGTGTGCCCGAAGAACTCCTTGGCCACCGTCCACGTGCGTCGCCCCGGGTCCCCGGTCCGCGTCCCGTCCGCCTCACCCAGCCGATAGGTCGCAACGAAGCGGCCGACCTGCCGGAACAGCAGCGCCCACCCGATGAGCGGGATGACAAAGCACAGCACGAGGGCGATGACCTGGACCGGCCCAAAACCGCCGAACACCTCGTCGGGGCGGGGCAGCAGGTCGATCGTCACCCCCTGGGCGGGGGTCTGGGAAGGGCTGGCGAATGCCGTGAGCAGCCGTGGGGCAGACATGCTCGGGAGTCTAGAAGAGGGACCGCGTGGGCCCCAGAGTCTGTGACGACAGCCGCAGCCCGGTCGACGAATCCGACGGCTGTGACACCGGACCGCGAAACGTGAGCGGGCGGCATTCGCCAGCCTGCCCTGTCCCACGAGACGGGATTGGCATGATTGATAACGTGATGTTGGAATAGACATAACAAGACCTGGGGTTTCCCCGGGCGACCGACCCGAATGCCGCCCTCCGCGCCGGCCCCGAACTGCCCCTGGGAGAGACCTCATGCCCATCCACGATGACGTCACCAAGATCGTCGGGAACACCCCCCTGGTCCGGATCAACCGGATCATCACCTCCGACGCGACCGTCGCGGCCAAGCTCGAGTTCTACAACCCGGCCAGCTCGGTCAAGGACCGGATCGGCGTCGCCATCATCGACGCGGCCGAGGCCTCGGGTGAGCTCAAGCCCGGCGGCACGATTGTCGAGGGCACCTCCGGCAACACCGGCATCGCCCTGGCGATGGTCGGTGCGGCCCGCGGCTACCACGTGGTGCTCACCATGCCGGAGTCGATGAGCAAGGAGCGGCGCGCGCTGCTGCGTGCGTACGGCGCCGAGCTCGTCCTCACCCCGGCCGCCGAAGGCATGAAGGGCGCCGTCAACCGCGCCGACGAGATCGTCGCCGAGCGCCCCGGAGCCGTCCTGGCCCGGCAGTTCGCGAATGCCGCCAACCCCGAGATCCACCGCCGCACGACGGCGCAGGAGATCTGGAACGACACCGACGGCCAGGTCGACATCGTCGTCGCGGGCATCGGTACGGGTGGCACCATCACCGGTGTCGGCCAGGTCCTCAAGGAGCGCAAGCCGTCCGTGCAGATTATTGCCGTCGAGCCGGAGGAGTCCCCGATCCTCAACGGCGGCGAGCCGGGCCCGCACAAGATCCAGGGCATCGGCGCCAACTTCGTCCCCGAGATCCTCGACCGCGAGGTCTATGACGAGGTCATCGACATCAACGCCGGCACCGCCGTCGAGTGGGCCCGCAAGGCCGCCACCGACGAAGGCCTGCTCGTCGGCATCTCCTCCGGTGCGGCCCTGGCCGCCACCGCCCAGGTCGCCGCTCGCCCCGAGAACGCCGGCAAAACCATCGTCGTCATCATCCCGAGTTACGGCGAGCGCTACCTGTCCACGATCCTCTTCGAGGGTCTGGTCGACTAAGGATTGTCGATGTCTGCTGAGCCTGTCGCCGTGAACCCGCAGGAGCCCGTGGTGCCGCGTCTGTCACTGGTCGGCGACGCGTCCCGTGGATCGGACGCGCCCTTCTCGGGCGCACCGGGTTCTGCTGCGCCGGTCACCGTCGCGCCCTCGCGGGCGGCGGCGGTGACCGGCGCGCTGCGACGGGCGCGGGCGGCATTCCGCGAAGACGTCGACGCCGCGATCGCCCGTGATCCGGCGGCAGCGTCCCGGGCCGACGTTGTCGTCAATTCGCCTGGGCTGCATGCCATCTGGTCTCACCGCGTGGCCCACAAGCTCTGGGGCAATCCCTCGACCAAGCCGGTCGCGCGGGTGCTCTCGACGCTGACCCGCGCGGCGACCGGGGTCGAGATCCACCCGGGGGCGACCATTGGTCGCCGGTTCTTCATCGATCACGGCATGGGTGTTGTTATCGGCGAGACGGCCGTTGTCGGGGACGACGTCATGCTCTATCACGGCGTCACGCTCGGTGGGCGCTCGTTGTCGCGCGGGACCAAGCGCCATCCGACCGTCGGGGACGGCGTGACGATCGGCGCGGGGGCGCGTGTGCTCGGCGACATCGAGATCGGAGATCAGGCGCAGATCGGGGCTAACTCGGTCGTCGTCAAGGACGTCCCGTCAGGCGCGGTCGCCACCGGGATCCCCGCGGCGGTGCGCTTCCCCAAGAGCCGCGACGAGGACCCGTATGAGGCGCTCTTCCACGATCCGGCGATCTTTATCTGACCCGCCCCACCCGACCGGCCGGCTCTGGCCCGGCTGCCCTGCACCGCCCACTCTGGCCCGCTGCGCGGATACTTCACGGGCGCGGGTGTTATTTCTGGCGCGGGGGTGAAGTTCCCGCGGGGGGCTCGGATTGTTCACGGCTGGTTCAGGCTGAGGCGACGCCCCAGTCCGCGCCATAGGTGCAAAACAAGGCGGCGTCCTCGAGGCCTTCAGAGGCGTGAGCCAGTGCAGCGGCGGCGTCGAGCCCCTGGGCCAGACCTCGGTGATAGGCCGCCATGAGGGCCTCGGCCTGCTCGTCGTGCACGGGCGCGGTCGCCGCCACCACTGACCGGACCCCGGTGGCGAGCAGTGCGGCAGTCAGCCCGAGGGGTTCGTCCCCGAGTCGCATCGTGGTGCGCCCCACGTCGCAGGACGACAGGACGACATGGTGGGCACCAACGCCGACCCGCTGGAAGTCGTGGGCAAAGACGGGGCCGTCCTGCAGGAGCACGGACGAGAACAGCGGGCTCTCGTCGTGATGCGTGCCATGAGCCGCGATATGGACGATGGTGTTGTCCCGCAGGGCGTTAGCGAGATCCAGCCCGCGAGATTGCGGCGATGGCGCGTGCCAAATATCGGCCACGCTGCGCGCCTCGGGAGCGGCTCGATCGAGTCCTGGTCCACTGACGACACCCACAGTGAGGGCCCCGGCCCTCGGCGTCGGCTGGGCTGCCCAACTCGTGGCAGACATGGCGCACACCAGCGGTCGGTTGGCCACCGACGGGAGCAGCCGCCAGGGGATGGCTGCCAACAGTCGGGAGGGCAGGACCAGGATCCGCTCCTGTGCGGGAATGGCGGGGGCGAGGAGAGCATCGAGTCGCGCGCAGGTGTGGCGTAAGGCGCGGACCAGCGTGTCGTGCACGGGGAGCCCCACGACCCGACCGACGGTGACCAACTCACTCAAGAGGCGGCTGACCAGGGACTCCACCTCCCCCTGCGGGGCGAGGTCGAGCACGGCGCCCCCGCTGTCATCCACCCGTAAGGCCCGCAGCCGGCCCTCGGCGACAAAGAACGAGGCCAGCCCCGTGCCGCGAGCCTGCAACTGCCGGGAAAGCGCGGCATACGGGAGGACGCGTGCGCCGGGAAGACCCGCCGGCCCCACGTCGCCCCGGTGGTCGGACAGCTCCCAGTCCCGGCGCGCGATGCGGCGCTCGATGTCGCGCATCCGTGCGGTCTGAGCCCGCCGCTCGGCCGGCGTGCGGGCCGTACCGGCGTGGGATCGGGCTTCACGCAGGGAGGTCAGGAGCTGGGTGAGCTCGTCGTCGGCGGGCGCAGTCACCGCGGGCAGACGGTGAGAGGCGGCACGCCAGCGCTCGGTCGCCAGGTGCACCTGCGCGGGCGCGCCGGCGCGTAGGGCCAGCGTCACGTCCAAGGCGGCGAGCCGCCGGGTGTGCAGGGCGAGGGCGGTGCGACTGTCGATGCCGGCGTGACGAGCCTGCTCGAAGGACAGGCGCCGGGCGGCTGTGGCCAGGTGGCGGCGGGCAACGCGGGGGTCGTCCTCGCGGTCCGCAATGGTGGCCCGCACCAAGTCGACGTGCAGCCGTGTGACGAAGGGGAGCTGGAGGCGGCTCACACTGCGCAGCTGTTGGCGCGCCACGTCCAGACCGCCGAGCACGGCATTCGCCTCGGCTGCGACCAGAGCGGTCTCTGCGCGCATGGCTCCCAGCCGAGCCGCCTGCGCGAGCATCGCGGAGCTCTGGCGGGCAACCTGCCGAACCCGTTGTCCCGCAGCGACATCTGCCTCCATTCCAAGAACGGCAGCATGGGTGACCCATGTCTCGGCGCCGATCCGGGCGAATGCCGTGCGGGCCCGATGGGCGTGGGCGCGTGCCTGTGCGTACTCGCCGCGCACGATCGCCAGTCGCGCCGCCTCCAGTGCGCATTCCCCGGACTCATGGGCCAGTCGGTGGCGTCGGGCATCGTCGGAGGCCTGGTTGAGCAGCGTCTGCGCCTCGTCGACCAGGCCCGCGTCGGCCAGCACCCGGACGTGGTCGAGGAGCAGCACTGCCTGGCTGAATTCGGGGTCGGCTTCGCGTGCCTGCGACATGAGCCGCAGCGCGGTCGGGAGATCCCCGACGAGCCATGAGAGGCGGCCCCGGTTGTGCAGCGCCGCAGCCCGCAGGTCGGCGAGATCGGGGCTCGAGGCAGCGACCACGGCCGCATCGAGGGACTGGCGGGCCTGGACATACTGGCCGAGGAGCTGCTGAGCCAGGCCCCGGTTGAGATGCACGAGGCAACACGCCCGAGGCGTGGCTTGGGGATCCTGCGGATCGACGGCGTCGAGGACGTCGATGACCTCGCGCCAGCGCCCGGCCCGACCGTGCACTGCTGAGCGTTGGACCGCGACGAGAATCTGCAGTCCCGCGTGTGGACCGATGTCGGCGAGAGCGCCCGCCTGCTCGAGCAGATCGTCGGCAGCAGCTGCGTCACCGTGCAGGGTGCGGGCGTAGGCCCGGGTCAGCAGAATGCGCCCCCGCACGTAGCACGCGTCAGGATCATCCGGGTCCTGGGCCTGCCGTGCGAGGGCATCTTGGGCTCGGGTCAACAAGCGCTCGGCCTGCGCTGGCCGACCGGAGGCGTTGGCGCGGACCGCGCGGTCGATCAGTTCGACGGCACCGACGATGGCCTCCTCCAGAGCCCGCCCGGTCGCGGGGTCACTCGTGCGTGCCGATCGTCTCAGACCTCCAGGTGCGGCGTCACTACGGGGGCGAGGTCGGGATCGGCGGGGAACATGACGAGTTGGACCAGACCTCGGGCCACGTCGACGAAGACGAAGCCGCCCTCGTCGGGCTCGACGGATCGGGTCCGGCCGGCCTCGCGCAGCTCAACCCGGCGCACGTCGGTGCCCGAGAGCCAGCCGTCAATGCGGGCTGCCCCACCCATCGCATCACTGATCGTCACCGTGGCGGAGAGGTAGTCCGTCGTGAAGCTCACGGTCTCGGTGCGCGTGTAGTCGGTGGACCGGAAGGCGAGCTCCGAGGCCTCCCCTAGGCGCTGCAGCTCGGCCACCTCGGCGTGCAAAGCCTGGACCGTGAGCGCGAACTTGATGTCGTCCACCAGGCCCGCGGGGACTGGGTCGGTGGCGGCAAAGAGGGAGGCCATCCGGTGCAGGATCTCGACGTCGGTGTCGTCGAGAGGGCCGGGTGCGTCGATGTCGAAGCGAGTCATGATCGATCTCCATAGGCAGGATCGGCCGCGAGGAGACTGCGGAGCTTCTCCAAGCAGCGGCCGCGTGTGGGGCCGATGCTCCCGACCGGCATTCCGAGGGCTTGCGAGACAGCGCCATAGTCCGGGCGGTCGCTGAAAGCGATGACGCGCAAGAGGCTCTGGCATCGCGGGGTGAGGGCTGCGATGTGGCGCCAAAGGGTGCGGTCGCGGTCCCGGACCACGGCCTCGACCTCCGGGCCGGGCGCAGGATCCAAGACCTCGGCCGGGACCTCACCGACGGTGCGGCCCTCGGCTTTCAGCACCCGCCAGGCCTCGCGGCGTGTGGTCACCAGGAGCCACCCCAGGATGGCCTGGGGGTCGGCGATCCGGTCGGCACTTTCCACGAGGCGCAGCCAGGTCGTCTGGACGGTGTCGCGGGCGCTGTCTAGCCCGAGCCCCTGCCCTCGGGCGGTGTGCCAGAGGATGGGGGTGGTGAGGTCAACGAGGGTGCTGAGCCGGGCCTCGTCGCCGTCCCGATACCCCTGGAATGCCGCGGCCGCCCGATTGGCCAGGCTGTCCGCCGCAGGTGGGGCATTCATCACGTCCCGTCCTTGAGGTTGGTCGTCAGCTCCGCCGCAACGGCCTTGGTCGCGTCGATGGCATTCCACGGGACAGCAGCCTCGGACCGCTCGACCGTGCCCTCGAGGAGGCGGGCGGCGGCCTCGCCGACGACGTAGGGGGCCGCGAATGAGGTCCCGCTCCAGATGGCGAAACCGCTGCGGTAATCGTCGGGGTCGACCGTCGCCCGGGTGGCCGGCGCCACGCCGTCGACGCTCATGCTGCGGCCCCACGAGCCCGAGAGGGTGGTCGGGACGGTGCTGACGATCGCGGTACCCGGTGCATGAGTGGTCACCCACGTGCCCGAGTTGCTGAACATGGCGACGGTGGCTCCGTCAGGGTTCTGGGCCCCGACGCTGGTCATGCCCGGGACTGTGCTGGTGAATGCCGCCGGGAAGAACTCCGTGGTTGTTGCGTTGTTGCCCGCGGCCGCGACGACGGAGACCCCGGCTTCGGCCAGTCGCCTGACCACGTCCTGGAGCTGACTGTCCTGCGCGTCCGGTGGGGTCTCGTGGTAGTAGCCGACCGACAAGTTCACGAAGTCGAGCACGGCAAACGGGTCGTCGGTGAGAGCACCGGCCTGACCGTCCAGGTGTCGGGCGAGGAGGAGTTCGAGGGCCTGCAGGACGTCACCCTCGCGAGCGGCGCCGTCGGAGAGCAACACCGGGATCGAGAGCAGTTCAGCCTGCGGACAACGCTGCCGGATGATGCCTGCGACGAACGTGCCATGACCGCACAGCGGGTCGACCAGGCCGTTGACGGGGTCGATGATGACACCGGTCGCCTCGGGGTCGGAGGCGGCATCGTGGAACAGGCCGATCCGCGTGCCCTGATGGGCAATGTTGCGGTGCACGCCATCGCCGTCACTGAACCACGGGTGGGAGGTGCCGATGCCCGTGTCGAGAATGGCGACCACCGGGGGGCGCCCGGTCGTGGACATGCCGTGGCGGGGGTTCCGTCCACTCCAGGTGACAGGGGTGCGGCCACCGAGGCCGGGGGAGCCGTACTCAGCAAGTCCGGTGGCTCCCCAGGCGCCACCCGTGGCTCCCCACGCTCCGCCGGTCGCGCCCCAGGCGCCTCCGGTGGCTCCCCACGCTCCGCCGGTCGCGCCCCAGGCGCCTCCGGTGGCTCCCCAGGCTCCCCCGGCGGCCGTGAGGAGGTGTTCGAGCGTGACCGCGGGGCTGGTGCGGTCGGCATTCGACTGAGTGCGCATGGGGACGACACCGTCAGCCAGCGCGGTCTGCAGGTACTCCCAGGCGTCGATCGGGGGCGCGCTCTGGCGTTTGGTCGAGCACAGCCGCAGGCGCTGGCTGGTGCGGGCCAGGCTCAGCGTGCGGGGGTCGGCGGCACGGCCAAGCGACTCCAACTCCAGGCAGATGCCGTGATCCTGGGCGTGCTTGCGCAGGGCAACGAACGTCGTGCTGAGCGATTGAGGATCGGTGCTGGGGATGAGCAGGCTGTCCGCGAGGTACACCGTGGGGCTGGGGGCAGTCTGGTCGGGCGCGAGGGGGGCGGTCGTCGGATCGAGCACGCGAGCCCCGACCCGCAGGGCGAGATAGGGCGAGATCAGGGGGATGGGCGGCAGGCTGCGAGCGACCTGCTCGGGCCCGCTCCCAGGCTTGTCGGCGCCAGTGGCATTCGTGGTCATGTGTGGCTCCCAATGCGTGCGTCGTGCCCGATTGCGCGAGGTCTGTGCAGCCCTACCAGGGTGGTCATACCGCTCAAGAGGCGGCAGCGGCCCTCCTGATACAAGCCCCGAGTGAGAAGGAGCCGTCAGCGGAATCTGGGGAGGATCCGAGGTATCAGCGTTGCGCGGGGGTGCTCCTCCTGTCTATGGGTTTCTCGGACCGCGACCGCCGTGCCGTCATCGAAGCGTGGACCTTGGCGCGCACGCATCCCGACACTGATCGGCTGCCGGATCTGCTGGTCGAGCGTTGGGGTGCGGTCGCGGGTCTGACTCCGGTGGCTGGCGCCGGTCAACTGCCTGAGCAAGGGGTCTCGCTGGTGCATGTGTGGCCAGCGCGACCGCATGGTGCGGAGGTCGTGTCGGGGACGGTAGGACTGTTGCGCTCGTGTGCCCGTCCCTGGCGCCTTGAGGTCGATCGGCATCCGGCGCGAGGGCCGCGGAGGTTGGTCGCGTGGGTCGCCGACGATGAGCTGGCGGAGGTCGCGTTGGGGCTGTGGGGCCTCACGCGGCGACGGACGCTGCCGGGCACGCCCGCGTTCTCCTGCGCGCTGGCCCCGGGGGTCGCCTGGGCGGAGGTGGAGCCGTCGGGGGCGTCGTGGGAGAGCTTCGAGCAATGCCGGGCGCGGCTGCTCGCCGCGGTGCTGCAGGCGGTACCGCGCGGGTGGGGTGTCCCGGAGGTGCTCGACGCGGCCGCCGAACGATTTCGCGAGGCCGGCATCGATCCGGCCGCCCCGCACTTGCGGGTGCGTCGCTTGTGCGCGGCCTGACTCGGGCCAGGCGTGGGCCCGGTTCACGCGCACGTCGCAGCCGTCACGGCAGGTCGCGCCGATCCGCGCGACCTGTCGACATGTGGGCGACCTGCCTGTGGCGTTGCCAGGGCTGCTGGCGCGCGTGCGCGGGGTACCGTGCCGTCGCGGCATACTTGGGCACTGTCGGAATGCCGTGTGCTCACGGTCCCCGGCATGGAGGGCTCGCATAGTGGCCTAGTGCGGCGGTCTTGAAAACCGCTATGGCGGCAACGTCATCGTGGGTTCGAATCCCACGCCCTCCGCCGAATCTCCATCTGGCGCGGAGCGCCGATGGAGATCGGCGAAGGGCGGGAGATGACGGGGAGCGAACTCGCGAGGAACGAGCGAGTCCGCGGAGTCCCACGCCCTCCGCGTGCAGGGTTCTGGCGGACCGAGGAACGAGGTCCGCCGGGTTCCTGCACATTGAGTTCTGCGGGATTCGGGAGGGAGGGGCGAGGGACGAGCCCTGACGGCTCCCACGCCCTCCGCCGAATCTCCATCTGGCGCGGAGCGCCGGTCTCTCGCGCTCGCACCCTCCCGTCGTCGGCCCATCGGGCCTGCTCCGGCGGCACGGCAAACCAGCTCGCGGCATGTGCCTCACGTGCTCAGCGCCGGGGATGATCCCGCCGTTTGCCGTGCCGGGGGTGCAGGTGGGACGCCAGCGCCGGCGGGCTCACGGCATTCGGCAGCCAGAACGGACGCGGGTAGCACTACTCAGCGGGACTGCGGGCGCTACCTATGGCGGGCGCCGGGACGGCCCGCGAGGCTGACGGGATGGATCTCGCGACCGTTCGTGACCTCGCAGCCGCCACCCCCACCACCCGCAACCGGGTGGTCGACTTCCTGCGGGCCCTGGCCATCGTCGTTGTTGTGCTTGGTCACTGGCTGATGGCGGCGGTGGTCGTGCGGGACGGGACGCTGATCCCGAATGCCGTGCTCAATATCGCTAGTTGGTCGCACCCGCTCACCTGGGTGTTCCAGGTCATGCCGGTCTTCTTCCTCGTCGGCGGCTATGCCAACGCGCTCTCGTGGCGCGCCGCTCGCCGCCGAAACTTGGGCTATGCCGACTGGCTGCGGGCTCGGCTGCGCCGGTTGCTGACCCCGGTGGTGCCGCTGCTGCTGTGCTGGCTGGTCATTGCTTCCGGGGCGTATGCCGCCGGACTGCCCGGCTCGACGCTGCGCACGGCCTCGCAGGTCGCCCTCGTGCCGACGTGGTTCCTTGCGGCCTACGTGCTTGTCGTCGCGGTCGCCCCCGGCACCCTGTGGCTGTGGGAGCGCTACGGGTGGGCGAGTATCGCGGCCGGCCTCTGCCTCGGTGGAGCCATTGACGCGGTGTCGATCACCCAGCACAACGTTGCCATCGGCTTCGCGAACTACCTCGTCGTCTGGGCCACCGTCCATCAGCTCGGGTATGCGTGGCTCGACGGTCGCCTGGCCGGCCGTGGTCGGCGAGTGGCGCTCGCGGCATTCGGGATCGTCGGTCTGGTGGCCCTCGTCTGGCTCGGTCCCTACCCGATCTCAATGATCGGCGTGGACAACGCGGCACTGAACAACTCCTATCCCACCCGCGTCACTCTCGCCTTCCTCGGGATGCTCCAGGCGGGCGTGATCCTGCTTCTCGAGCCGCGGCTGCAGCGCTGGCTACAGCGTGAGATGCCCTGGCGTGCAACGGTTCTGGTCAACTCACACATCATGACTCTCTACCTGTGGCACCTCACGGCCATGGTCCTCGTGATCGGCGCCTCGCTCCTCCTGGGTGGATTCGGCCTCGAGGCCGAGCCGCTTTCGTCGACCTGGTGGTCGACGCGTCCCCTCTGGTACGCCGTCCTCATCGTCGTGACGGTGGGGCTCATCGCCCTCTTCGGCCGCTTCGAGAACCCACCCCGCGATCAGGGCGCGGCGAGTCTGCCAGCGTGGCGACCCGTCGCGGCAACGATCCTGGGCTGCGGTGGGCTGGGGTTCATGGCGGCGCACGGCATCGTCGGTCCGGACGGCGTGCACTGGTGGTGGCCACTGCTCCCGATCCTGGCCGTCCTCCTCCTCCGGACCGACGTCCCAGCCAAGACGAGATGACGTAAAACGCGGGCGGCATTCGAAATTTGTCCGCGTGTCGAGTCATCTCGACGAGGGGCAGGAACGTCCCCACAACTGGGGACGCCCGATTCACGGGTTGCTCTGCTTGGATCGCGACAGTGACACACGTCGTAAGGGAGATTGCGCAATGAGATGGCTTACCGGGGTGGCTGCGGCGGTCCTGCTCAGTGGGTGTGGGGTGTCGGTGTCCGGCAATGCGGCCAGCCCCACCGTCGAGGTCAGCGTCGCCGCGTCGGCGGTGCCCGGCTGCGCGGAGGCGGGGGACATCTCCGGTGCCGCGGCCAGCGTGACCACCGCCCTGTCCTCGGGCCAGGACTGGGTCACCGCCGCGCAGTCGCTGGTCGATGCCATGGGCGCCACCGCGGTGCCGGACGCTGCCATCGCCGATCGTGACGAGCTGCTCAAGGCGGCCCGGGAGTTGGTGAACAGTGGCGGTGATGGTGCCCAGACGGCGCAGCTCGCCTTTGCCGTCGCGTTGGGCAGGTTCAATGCCACCCTCCTGACGGTCTGCCCGCAGTAGCGGACCGCGGCGTCGCATACCGCGGGCGAACGATCCCCGGGTTGCATGGCCCGGCATCAGACGAGATGACACGACATGCGGGCGGCATTCGAGATTCGTCTGCGTGTCGAGTCATCTCGACGGGGGAGGCGAGGGGTCTATGACAGGGCGCGCGGGGGGATCTCCCCGGACCCACGGCAGACCAGGGTCGGCTCCAGCACCACATGGGTGGGCGCGGACGTGTCGCCGTCGATGCGCGCAAAGAGCAGCTCAGCGGCCAGCCGCCCGATGCGAGTCACGTCCTGGCGGATCACCGTGAGGGGTGGCTCGAGCAGGTCCGCCATCGGGAAGTCGTCGAACCCCACCACGGCCACGGAATGCCGCAGTCCCCGGGCTGCCAGCGCCCGCGCCACTCCGAGGGAGATGACGTTGCGTCCGGCAAAGAATGCCGTGGGCGGATCCGGCAGAGCCAGCAGCCGCTCGGCCGCCTCCTGCGCGTGCGCCGCATCGCGGACCTCGGTGACGATCAGCTCCGGATCGGGGCTCACCCCTCGGGCCGCATGGGCCTTGAAGTAGCCCCGTCGTCGCTGCTCAGCCGTGGGGATCGAGATGTTGTCAAGGATGGCAGCGACGCGGCGATGGCCCTGTGTGAGAAGGTGATTCGTTGCGAGCAGGCCGCCCTCGACGTTGTCCACCGACACGGAGTCGGCATCGACACCAGCTGGTTTGCGGTCGACGAAGACGACAGGGAGACCAGCGCGCAGATCACCGGCCAGGTAGTCCTGGCGCGAGGTGGCCGGGATGATGACGAGACCATCGACGCGACGCTCCACGAGCGAGTTGACTAGGGCCCGCTCTCGGGCCTCCTCCTCGTCCAGACTCGCAGCCAGGACGGCATTGCCCCGAGCGCGTGCACTGTCCTCGAGTGCGCGCAGAAGGGACGCCGAGAAGCTGTTGCTGACGTCCTGGACCAGGGCGCCGATCGATCCCGTGCGCCCACTGGCGCTCCGCAGGTTGCTTGCTCCACGGTTGTGCCGGTAGTCCAGCCGGTCGGCCGCCGCAGACACCCGGGAGCGGATCTCGTCCTTGACCCCAGGCTCGTCGTTGATCACCCGGGACACGGTCTTGAGGCTGACGCCGGCCAAGGCGGCGACATCGCGCATCGTGGCACGCGCCGGGGGCCGGCTGCTGTCCCCGGGCTCTGACAACGATGTCACGCGCATGGTCACAGTTTGTACTCGACGCTTGACCAGTAGGGCAAGTGGGGGCTAGAACTCTCCATGACAACGTTGTCATATGGATCGGGCGAACCCCCTCACCGGCCGTGCGCCCGATCCACGACCTGCACCACCTCAAAGGAGAGCCCCATGCGTCATCGTCCCCCCGTCGTCACGCCCTCGGTCCGTCGCGCCCTCGCCACCATCGGCATCGTCGGTGTGGCCTTCTCGGCCGCTGCGTGCGGTTCGAGCGACAGCTCCACGTCTGACTCCTCGACCTCCGCCGCGGCCGACTCCGGCTCCTCGACCGAGGAGGTTGGCGTCACCCTGATCACCAAGGACTCGTCCAACCCGTTCTTCGTTGCCATGCAAAAGGGCGCCAAGGAGGACGCCGCGAACAACAACGTCAAGCTCACCGTGGCCTCGGGCGCCAAGGAGGGAGACGACCAGGGCCAGATCACCGCGATCGAGGACGCGATCGCCCGCGGCGACAAGGGCATCCTCATCACCCCGATGAGCACCGGTGTCAACGCCGCCATCAAGAAGGCCCGCGACGCCGGCCTCTACGTCATTGCCCTGGACACCCCGCCGGACCCGGCCGACACCGTCGACATCACCTTCGCGACCGACAACCGCCTCGCCGGCAAGCTCATCGGCGAATGGACCGCCGTCCAGCTCGATGGCAAGGCCGCCAGCATCGCCCTGCTGGACCTGTTCAACGACAAGGTCGTCTCGGTCGACTACAACCGTGACCAGGGCTTCCTCGAGGGCATGGGCATCGACGTCAAGGACGGCAAGATGAACGGCGACGAGGCTCCCACGGGCACGTACGCCGGCGGCAAGGGTGGCGACTACTCGATCGTCTGCAACGAGGCCTCCCTCGGCAACGAGACCGACGGTCTGAAGGCGATGGAGAACTGCCTGTCCAAGTCCAAGGACATCAACGTGGTCTACACGATCAACGAGCCCGCTGCCGTCGGCGCCAAGAAGGCCCTCGAGGCCGCTGGCATCACCGACGCCCTCATCGTCTCAGTTGACGGCGGCTGCGCGGGTGTCGACCAAGTCAAGAGTGGGGTCATCGGGGCCACCTCGCAGCAGTACCCGCTGAAGATGGCCACCCTCGGCATGAAGGCCATCGCCGACATCGCCCGCGGCGGTGACAAGCCGACCGTCACCGACGGCCTCGACTTCTACAACACCGGAGTCGCGCTCGTCACGGACAAGGCCGCCGCCGGAGTCGACTCGATCGACACCGCTGCAGCGTCTGCCATCTGCTGGGGCTGAGGACTGAACCTCTGATGTCATCGTCCACATCAACCACTGCTGCCGCCCAGTACGCTGGGCGGCAGCAGTCGCCGCTGCAGCGCGTCCAGCATGCCCTGCACGCCAAGCCATGGCTGAGCCCGCTGATCTTGCTGGTGCTCACCTACGCCGTGTTCACGGTCGTCAACCCCCGCATGATCAACCCCACGGTGATCTCGACCAACCTCCAGCAGACCGCCGTGATCGCGGCTCTGGCCATCGGGCAGACGTTGATCATCCTGACCGCCGGAATTGACCTGGCTGTCGGGGCGACGACGATCCTGTCGATGATGGTCATGGCCTCCCTCGCGGCCGACCAGGGTGTCCCGGCCGTCCCGGCCATCCTTATCGGCGTCCTGCTCGGCGTCGCCGCGGGCTACCTCAACGGCATTCTGATCACCAAGCTCAATCTGCCGCCGTTCATCGTCACTCTCGGCACCTTGTCGATCTTCACCGCAGTCGCCCTGCTCTACTCCGGCGGCAGCAGCATCATCGCCGACGACATGCCTGCCGGACTCAACCTCATGGGCGTCACGTTCTTCCCCAAGTCCTTCCCCATCACCGTCGGGATGCTCGTCGTCCTCGCGTTGTACCTGATCGTCGGGTTCGTTCTCTCGCAGACGGCCTGGGGTCGACACGTGTATGCCGTGGGCGACGATCCCGAGTCGGCCCGCCTCTCCGGCGTGGCCAGCAAGCGGGTGCTCGTCTCGGTCTACACCCTCGCCGGCCTGATCTACGGAGTCGCGGCCTGGGTCCTCATCGGACGGACAGGAGCGGCCACTCCCAACGCGATCGGTGACTTCAACCTCCAGTCCATCACCGCTGTCGTCATCGGCGGCACCAGCCTCTTCGGTGGCCGCGGCGCCCTCATCGGGACCGCTCTGGGGGCCCTGATCGTCAACACCTTCGGCCAAGGTCTGTCCCTCGCCGGCGTCGACCAGCTCTATCGCGTGCTGGCCACCGGCATCCTGGTCATCGTCGCGGTCGCCATCGACCAGTGGATCAGAAAGGTCAAGGGATGAGCGTCACCAAGCTGCCCCTCTCCGTCGACCACCTGCCCGAGGACACACGGGCCCGGTATGCCGCCGAACCCATCCTGAGCGGCCGAGACCTGCGGATCACGTTCGGCCGCGTCGTCGGGCTCGACGGGGTCAACCTCGACCTGTACGCAGGGGAGGTCCTCGCCGTCATCGGAGATAACGGTGCCGGGAAGTCAACACTGATCAAGTGCCTGACGGGCGCCTATCAACCCGACTCCGGGAGCCTCTATCTCGGTGGTGAGCCTGCGGCATTCAAACGTCCGCAGGAGGCCCGCGAGGCGGGGATCGAGACGGTGTATCAACAGCTGGCCGTCATTCCCGCCCTCGATATCGCGAGCAATCTGTATCTCGCCCGGGAGGAGCGCCGATCCGGTGTGCTCGGATCGGTTTTCCGGATGCTCGACAAAAAGGGAATGAAGCAGCGGGCCGGCGAGGCCGTGTCTCGGCTGGGGATCCAGACGATTCAGAACATGGGCCAGGCTGTCGAAACCCTCTCCGGTGGGCAGCGGCAGGCCGTGGCCGTGGCCCGCGCCGCGGCATTCGGGAGCAAAGTCGTCGTCCTCGACGAGCCGACCGCTGCCCTCGGCGTCAAGGAGTCCGGGATGGTCCTGGACATGATCAAGCAGCTGCGTGACAGCGGGCTCGGGATCATCCTCATCTCGCACAACATGCCCCACGTGTGGGAGGTCGCGGACCGGATCCACATCCAGCGCCTGGGTGGTTGTGCCGGCGTGATCACACCCCAGTCGCACGACATGGGCGAGGGCGTGGCCATCATGACCGGCGCCAAAACCCTCACGCAGGCCACGCCGGCGACCTGACGGCCCTCGCTCGCCCCCGACCGCGAGGCGCCGCCGCTGAGGACGACAGCGGCGGCGCCTCGCTCTCGCGATCGTCGACATCGGTCCGGAAACGGTCCAAAAACTGTCCGAGAGGCGGACGCGAGGCAGTGGATCGGCATGTGGGTCTTCCGCTCGCCTGCCTAACTCCTGCTAAGTTCATACCCGGTTGCACAACAGCAGTTCTTGCACGTCGCAGGATGCGCCCTCTCGGGATCCCCGATCGGGCGTCTATGTGTCCGAGGCTCAACGCCACGGCATGGGGTGCCAGGTGCAACTACGGGCACCGTGATTCCTCGGTGCTCAGAGCAATCGAAGGAAAGAGTTACCCCATGGCACAGGGCACTGTGAAGTGGTTCAACGCTGAAAAGGGCTTTGGTTTCATCGCCCAGGACGGCGGGGGCCCCGACGTGTTCGTTCACTACACCGCCATCGACACCCAGGGCTACCGTTCCCTGGACGAGGCGCAGCGGGTCGAGTTCGAGGTCACCCAGGGTCCCAAGGGCCCCCAGGCAGACCAGGTTCGCCCCATCTGACGAGGCGTTACCGCACGATCAGGCGAGGCCCCGTCACCGTTCGCGGTGACGGGGCCCCGTCCTATCTGGGGCCTCTGCTCGAGGCGATCAACGACACCCTGAGCGGGAACCTCGCCGCTCGTCCCGAGCGTTGACAACCCCGGCGCAGGTTCAGCGCCTACACTTCCGGCGGGTCTTCGCGCGTCCCAAACGCACGATGACAAGCGGAAACTGACTCAATCAGTGAAGGGGCATTTGTGGCGCGTGGCGACCAGGAGCGACCGGCGGATGACCCGCCTGTGGCGCCCCTGCGTCGGATGGCTCGCCACGAGCGCCGCCGACACTTGCTCCTGCGCCGTCTGACCTGGATCGCCGGAGGCGTGGCCATCGTCCTGGTGGTGGTCACTGCCTGGGCCGTGGTGCGCCTCAACAGCAACATCACTCGTGTGGACGTCTCCCAGGCCATCGGCACCGACCGGCCGAGCGACGCCGGCGGCGAGGGCTCTCGAGGGCCGGTCAATATCCTCCTCATGGGCAGTGACACCCGCGATGGCCTTGGGACCGATGCCTACGGGGATGACGCCGAGGCCGGGGGCAACCACTCCGACACCACGCTGTTGGTCCATCTCTCCAATGACCGCGACTGGGCCACCGTCGTCTCCATTCCGCGTGACTCGATGGTGCCGGGCCCGCCGGGGTGCGACCCCGAAACCCCGTACGACCAGTGGCCGATCGTCATGTGGAACCAGAACTTCCCCGTGGGCGGGGCTGGCTGCACGATCCGGGCCATCGAGGGCAACACCGGCATCTTTGTCGACTACTACGCGACCGTGAACTTCGTCGGGTTCTCCAAGATGGTCGACGCGCTCGGCGGCATCGAGGTGTGCACCCGAGAGGCGATCGACGACCCGGCGAGCAACCTTTCGATTCCCGCTGGCCGCCAGACCCTCAACGGCGATCAGGCGCTTGGCTATGTGCGAGTCCGCCATAACGTCGGGGATGGCTCCGACATGAGCCGGATCGAGCGCCAGCAGGCGTTCATGTCATCGGTCGTCACCAAGGCCACCTCGACCGAGATGCTCGTGCGCCCCGACAAGCTCTATGGCTTCCTGGACGCCGCGACGCAGTCGCTGACGACGAACATCGACTTCTGGACGATGCGCGACATCGCGCTGTCGCTGCGCACCATCAAGACGGAGAACATCACCTTCGTCACCGTGCCGATCGAGGAGTACGCGCCGGACCCCAACCGGGTTCAGTGGGCGTCGGCCGCGGACGGCATTTGGGCCGAGATTCGCGCCGACCGCAAACTTGGGACCGGCGTCAGCGACTCCCCGAGCCCGGCCTCCACGGTCGATGAAGGTCCGCTCACGGTGAGCCCCGCGGATATTTCGGTCACGGTCCTCAATGCGTCCGGGGTGAGAGGTTTGGCGACGGCGGCGGGGGCGCAGCTTCAGGCGTTGGGCTTCACCAACGTCGGCCTGGGCGACGCGCCCCATGCGCAGGGGGCCGCCGTCTATTACGCGCCCGGCAACCGCGAGGCAGCCCGCACGGTCGCTGCGGCATTCCCGGGAGCCACGCTCACCGAGCAGTCCGACCTTGACGGTGTCATCCAGGTCGTCCTGGGTGCCTACAGCCCCGACGTCGTCGAGATCCCCAACCGGATCGGGACCGATCCGCTGCCGACGCAGAGCGTGCATGCCACGCCCAGCGCGACACCCTCGGACAGCTCCAGTGACAGCCCGAGCACGAGCGAGCCGGTCAACCGCGCGGAGGTCAACCCGCGGACCGCCGATTCGGACATCTGCTCCTGACCTCTGGGCCTGTCGGGCTCAGAAGAGGCGGCCGGCCTCATCCGGGGCGGGCGACTCCAGGTCGAGCAGCCGACGTTTGCGGTCCAGGCCCCCGGCGTAGCCGGTCAGCCCACCGTCCGCCCCGACGACCCGGTGGCACGGGATGACGATGCTGATCGGGTTGTGGCCGACGGCCTGGCCGACGCGCTGCGCCAGGTTGCGGTTGCCCAGCTCGGTCGCGATCGCGCCGTACGTCGTGGTCTGGCCATAGGGGATCTCACACAGCCGGGTCCAAACCCGCTCGGACAACGGGTCGCCCGTGGTGCGGACGGGCAGCGTGAATGCCGTGAGCTCGCCGGCGAAGTACGCCGCCAGCTCGGCAGCGGTCCGCGTGAACAACGCGTCACCGGCGGGGTCGACCAGGTCGCCGATCGCGTCGGCCCCCGGCGGATACCAGTGCTGCGGGAAGTAGAGCCCGATAAGCGCGTCCTGGTCACCGGTGTCGTCCGCGGCCGCGACCGCGAGCAGGTCGCCGTACGACGTGGGGAGGAAAGCGTGCCGAACTGTCACGATCATGGAACGTAGCGCACGGCGTTGACGTGAGGCTCGAGCTGACGTGCGGAGTGCGGCATTCGGGAAACTACCCTTCGGACATGATGAATGCCGGTCTCGTCCTGGCCCTCCTCGCGGGGCTGCTGCACGTGTACATCTGGTGGCTGGAGTCGGTGAGTTTCGAGAAGGGCGGGCGCAGAGTGTTCGGCGTGCGCGCTGAAGACGTCCCGGTCGTCAAGCCCTGGGCCTTCAACCAGGGCTACTACAACCTCTTCCTCGGCGTCCTCACGATCATCGGGGCCGCCCGAGCCTGGTCGGGCGCCGAGTCGGGACTGTCGTGGGTCGACTTCGGGCTGCTCGTGATGGTCGGCGCGGCGATCGTGCTCGTCAGCAGTGACCGCACCAAGGCGCGGGCCGCGCTCATCCAGGGCACGCTGCCCGCTCTCGGTCTGATCGCCCTGGGCCTCGCGCACGCGTAAGCGGTGTGCGCCCGGTGGATGCGGGGAGCGCCGGTGTTGTCGGAGGAGGCGGAGGGAGCCGTCCTCCCTCGCTGGCGCTCGGTCGTCCTCCCAAATCCCGCAGCACCAGATAAGCGAAGCAGGGCCCCGACGAAAGGCGTGTCGGGACCCTGCTTCGCTTGCGGAGGCGGAGGGACCCGTCGCTGACGCTCCTCCCAAATCCCACAGCACCAGATAAGCGAAGCAGGGCCCCGACGAAAGGCGTGTCGGGGCACTGCTTCGCTTGCGGAGGCGGAGGGACCCGTCGCTGACGCTCCTCCCAAATCCCACAGCACCAGATAAGCGAAGCAGGGCCCCGACGAAAGGCGTGTCGGGGCACTGCTTCGCTTGCGGAGGCGGAG
>JAGOME010000009.1:0-9901 GCA_017993715.1 Phycicoccus sp. | reverse complement strand
GGATTTGAACCCTCGATGGGCGTTTAACCCAAACCGCATTAGCAGTGCGGCGCCATAGACCGGACTAGGCGACGCCTCCAGTGCCCCGTCAGGGTAGCCGCCTGAGGCCGCCTCGGGCAAAGCGGTACCGTGCCGCGTATGAGCCTTCCGCCCATTCCGCAGCAGTCCGGGGTGCCCCAGCCCAGCGCCGAGCCCCAAGAGACCGCGATCATCCCACCTGGCCAGCCCGGGAGCCAGCGGGTCGACGACCCTCGCGCCGCTCAGTCTCCGTCGATCACACCTGCCCCCGCATCAACAGTCACCATGACCCAAGGCGCCCCCTGGACGGGCGCCCCCTACTCCACGGCCGCGTATGCCCCGCCGCAATCCTGGGCCGCCATCCCGGGCGGCGGCGCCCACGGTGCCGCAGCCCCAGCGGACGATCCTGCTCGGGCGATGCGGCGAGCCAACACTGCCTTGGGCTGGGCCATTGGCGCGCTCGTGGCGGGGTTGATCGCGTTTGTGGTCGGGATCGGTGCCGTCATCTATGCCGCGACCATCGCAGCGGACGCCACCCCACTCGACGAAGGCAACCCGCCCACGGCATACGACGACGGCACAGGGTCCGACGGCTGGCAGTCGGGCTACCCCGTCTGGGGGACGGTGGAGGGCTTCAGCCTCGGCGGGGATATCACCGGGGCGCAGATGGTGACCGCAGCCACCGATGCGCTGGAGTCTGCGGGCGCTGACGTCGACGAGATCACGTGCCCCGACTCGACCGCCGTGAACGTGTCCTCCGTCGTCGCCTGTGCGGCGTCCTATGACGGGATCGACAACTGGTCGCTGATCGTCTATGTGATCGACGATCAGGGTGCGATCCTCGTGACCTCCTACTAAGGAGCCGCCACTGCCGGCTTGGGCAACAGCACCGAGAACGTCGTTCGCCCAGGCTCACTGTCGACGCTGACGCGTCCCCCGTGGGCCTGGCTGACCGCCGCGACGATCGAGAGGCCGAGGCCAGTGGAGCCACCGGCCCGGTTGCGGGCGGTGTCCCCTCGGGTGAAGCGCTGGAAGACAGTGCGCTGCAATGACTCGGGAATGCCGGGTCCGTTGTCGGTGACGCTGACCCTGACGCCGTCGAGGTCGTCGCGGATTGAGGTGATGACGGTGGTGCCTTCGGGCGTGTGGGTGCGGGCGTTGGCGAGGAGGTTGGTGAGCACCTGATGCAGGCGCTGCTGGTCGCCGACGACGGCCACCGGCTCGTCTGGGAGGTCGAGTTGCCACTCGTGCTCAGGGCTGGCGGCGTGAGCGTCGCTCACCGCGTCGATAGCGAGCAGCGACAGGTCGACCTCGTCGCGGGCCAACGGGCGACCCTCGTCGAGCCGGGCTAGCAGGAGCAGGTCCTCCACGAGAGACGACATCCGCAAGGCCTCCGACTCGACGCGGCCCAGCGCATGGGTGATCGACGCCGGGACCGGCTCGGACTCGCGCCTGGACAACTCGGCGTAGCCACGGATCGATGCCAAGGGAGTCCGCAGCTCGTGGGAGGCGTCCGCAACGAACTGCCGCACCCGCATCTCGCTGTCCTGACGGGCCTGCAGAGCGCTCTCGACGTCGTCGAGGAGGTTGTTCAGGGCGAGACCCACCTGGCCGACCTCGGTGCGCGGGTTGGTGTCCTGAGTAGGGACGCGGGCCGGGAGGACGACGTCGCCGGAATCCAACTGGATGGCGGACACCTCGCGGGCGGTGGCCGCCACACGGGCCAGCGGCTCGAGGTTGCGGCGGATGAGATAGCTGCCGACCCCGCCGACGACCACGAGACCGAGGATGGTTCCGACGGCGACGAGGTTGACCAGCTCATTGACCGTCTCGTTCAGCGGCCCGATGGGCACCCCGGTGTAGTGGGTGTCTCCATGACTATCGGTCGCCGCGACGAGGAGGTAGGTGCCCACCGAGGTGCCGAGATCGACCTGCTTGGGCTCCTGTCCCAGGCCGGCAGCCTGCAGGGTCGCGATCTGTTCGCGGCTCAAGGTGGTTGGCGTGTTGGAGCGGTCGACGACCTGGTTGATGGGGTCTCCGCGGTCGTCGGAGACGACCTGGCCATCATTGAGAGCCAGTCGGAGCACGACCGTGCCGCTGCCAGGGAAACGGGTGGGGCCGTCGTCGTCGAACCGGGCGTCGGGCTCGATGTGGGCAGTGACCCCGCCCCGGTCCGCGGCCAGGTTCAGGTCCGTTTCGAGGCCCTGGGCGAGATAGTTGCGGGTCGCGAAGACCGTCAGCACTCCCGTCCCGAGCATGACGACGGTAAACAGGACCAGAATGCCGGCGAGGAGCTGGGCGCGCAGCGTCCAGGTCTTCGGCGAGGGCAGGTGGCGTCGGGTCATGGGGGGTCAGCAGTCGCAGTCGTCGCAGGGGTGGGGCGGGTCAGTCGGCCGGCTTGAGCACGTAGCCCACACCTCGCATGGTGTGGATCATCGGCTGTCGGCCAGCGTCAATCTTCTTACGCAAGTAAGAAATGTAGAGCTCGACGACGTTGGCCTGGCCGCCGAAGTCGTAGTTCCACACGCGGTCGAGGATCTGCGCCTTGGACAACACCCGCTTGGGGTTGCGCATGAGGTAGCGCAGCAGCTCGAACTCCGTGGCGGTCAAGCTGATCTCGGTGCCCGCCCGGGTCACCTCGTGGCTGTCCTCGTCCATGGTGAGATCTCCGACGACGAGCAAGTTGGAGGCCTCGTCGGCGACGATGGCGGTGCGCCGCATGAGGGCGCGCAGTCGGGCCACGACCTCTTCGAGGCTGAAGGGCTTGGTGACGTAGTCGTCGCCGCCGGCGGTCAGGCCGTTGACGCGGTCCTCGACGGCGTCCTTGGCGGTGAGGAACAGGACGGGCACGCCGGGGGTATCGGCACGCATCCGGCGCAGAACCTCGAGGCCGTCGAAGTCCGGCAGCATCATGTCGAGCACGACCGCGTCGGGCATGAACTCCTTGGCGGCGCGCACAGCCATGGTGCCGGTGCCAGCCGCTCGCACCTCCCAGCCCTCGTACCGCAGCGCCATCGACAGCAGCTCGGTCAGGTTGGCCTCGTCATCGACGACGAGGACGCGGACGGGGCTGCCGTCGGGTCGGGTCAGCTTGAGTGTGGACGATGCAGGGCTGGTCATGAGAAGTAGTCAACCGGGGGTTCTTCGTAGGCGTCCATGGGTTTGCTGTGCGATTCCTATGAAAGGCAGCTCGGGCTGAATGCCCCCCGCTCGCGGCCGGCCGCGGGCGGCATTCCTGCGTCGTCGGCACGGCAACCGAGGGCTCAGTCACGGCATTCGTGCTGGCGACGCTGGCGCCGGGAGGTGATTGCCGTGCCGATGGCACCGAATCCCGCCCAATTCAGACAAACCTGTTGCCATCACCAACAGGTTTGCGATACAAAGTACTCATGAGCACAGAGTCCAATGACCGCATCGCTCCCGCCGGCACGATGGGCGAGGAGCCGGCGTTGGATCCGCGCGAGGCGTTGCGGATCATCGACGAGCAGAATCTCGAGGCGGTGCGCACGTTGCGCTACGCCGACTGGATCAGTTACGTGACGTGGGGGCTGGCCTATCTCATCGGCTACCTCCCCCTGGCGCTGTCCCGGGGGCCGAATGCCATCGTCGACATCCCCCTTGAGGTGGCCATCGGCAGCTTCTACGTGTGCCTGGGCGTCGGCATCGCCGTCTCGGTCATCCAGCCGCTCCGCCTGCGCGGCGTCAAGGGCGCCAACTCCACCCGCGGCGCCTACTACGGGGCAAGTTGGTGGCTGTCCTTCCTCGCCGTCGGCATGCTGATCAGGTTCCTCAGCGAGTCCGGCATCGACGGTGACGTCCTCGGGATCGCGATCAACTCCATCGCCATCGCCGTCGTCGGCGCCCTCATGATGGCGGGCGGCGCGATCTTCCTCGATCGCACGCAGTTCATCACCGGGGTGATCATCGCGGTCTGCCTGAGCGTCGCGCTCCTGATCGGCCTGAGCTACTACTACTGGATCATGTCCTTGGCCGTCGGCGGCTCGCTCCTCGTGGCGGCCGTGGTGTCTCGACGGAGGATGGTGTGACTCCCGATCCGACGGTCCTGCCAGCCCTCGACCCGGTTATTCACGCCGAGGTACGGCTGCGGATCGTGACGACCCTGGCGACCCTGAGCCCGGGGGACTCGCTGGCTTTCACCCGGCTCCAGCAGATCCTCGACCTGACTGCGGGCAACCTGTCCACGCATCTCCGCAAGCTCGAAGATGCCGGTTACGTCGAGGTCACCAAGGTCATCGAAGGCCGCACGCCCGCAACGTACCTGGCGCTCACCGACGCGGGGCGGGCGGCATTCACTGCCTACCGAAAGGCGCTCGCCCAGCTGCTCGGCGGCTAAGCCGCTGCCCTCCAGCACTGCCTTGGACCGGCATCCGCCGGCCCGGCGATTCATCACACCCAAAACTACCCAAAGGGGACCAGCATGTCCGACATCCTCACCATCGCCGAGGCGACCAAGACCTTCGGCGAGCACGTGGCGCTCGACGGCGTCAGCCTCACCCTTCAGCCCGGGGAGTGCCTGGGCCTCCTCGGCCCCAACGGCGCCGGCAAGTCCACCCTCATCTCGCTCGCCATCGGGCTCCGCAAACCCGACCGGGGCACGGTCGACCTCTTCGGTCTGCCGCCGACCTCACCCGAAGCCCGCCTGCGGCTCGGTGTCACCCCCCAATCCACCGGCGTGCCAACGACCTTGAAGGCGCGGGAGGTCCTCGAGTTCGTCGCTGCTCACTATCCCGACCCTCTGGACGTCGGCCAACTCATCGAGGACTTCGGACTCGGCGACGTCGCCGACGTCCAGTGCGGTGGGCTCTCCGGTGGGCAACAGCGGCGGCTCCTCGTCGCCCTCTCCTTCGTCGGACGGCCCGACCTCATCGTGTTCGACGAGCCGACGACCGGACTCGATGTCGAGTCCCGCGAGCGGCTCTGGGCCGCGATCCGGGCCTATCGAACGGGCGGCGGGACCGTTCTGCTCACCAGCCACTACCTCGCCGAGATCGAGGCCCTGGCCTCGCGCGTGGTCGTCATCGACAACGGTCGGACCCTCGCCCAGGGCAGTGTCGCCGACATCACCGCCCGGGTCGGGTTGCGCCGGCTACGCCTGACGACCGACGCGAATGCCGAGGTGCTGGCCAGCCTCCCCGGAGTTGTCGACCTCAGCGTCGAGGGAACGCGCACGACGCTGTCAACGCGCGACGCCGACGCCGCCGTCCGTGAGCTGTGCGGCCGCGGGATCGCCTTCCGCGACCTTGAAGTCCACCAGGCCTCCCTGGAGGAAGCCTTCCTCGCCCTGACCAGCCACGCCGCCTGAAGGAGACCATCATGACCACCACCGCGAATGCCGTGCCCGCGGCCCGCGCGCAGGCAGCCATCCTCGTCCCGACGATGCGCCTCATCGGCGTGCACACCAAGGCGCAACTGCTGGACCTGATCCGGACGCCCGTCGCGATTGTCTCGACGACGATCTTCCCCACCCTCGCATTCCTCTTCTTCGTGCTGCCGCAGCGGGAGGTCGTCAACGACTCCCTTTGGTCGCTGATCACCGTGGCCCAGCTCGCGGTCTTCGGAGTCATGTCGGCCTACCTCTTCGGCTACGGCATCGGGATCGCCGAGGAACGGGCCAACCCGTGGACGAGCTATCTGCGCACGCTCCCGATCGGTGCCCTGCCCACCACCATCGCCCGGTTCCTCGTGGCCGCCACCTCGGCGCTGCTCAGCCTGGCTCCGCTTGTGGTGGCTGTCGCCCTCCTGACCTCCGCCCCTGACGCATTCACGAGCGGCGACATCGCGTGGTGGCGCCTCCCGGCGGCGCTAGGAGTCGTCATCCTCGTCGGCGCCCCGTTCCTCGCGATGGGCCTGTTCATCGGGTACCTACTCAGCGCCAAGGCGGCCATCGCCGTCGCCCAGGTCGTCAACTTCCCGCTCGCCTTCATCGGGGGTCTGATGCTCCCGCCGGAGATGTTCCCCGGCTGGGTCGATGCGATTTCGCTGGGCACCCCGAGCCGGGCCGCCCGGGACGCGGTCATCGCGGTGCTCACGGGTCAGTCGCCGCCGTCCTCGACCTGGGTCGTGCTGATCGGCTGGACCGTGTCGATGACGGCCCTGGCGGTGTGGGCCAACCGACGCGATGAGGGTCGCCGCTTCCGCTGAGCTGCGCGACCGATCCGGGCCGTGAATGCCGTGAGCCCGGCACCCATCATCGGGTGCCGGGCTCACGGCATTCAGCGCCTGAAAACTTAGGTGCTGGCGGCATCGAGGTCGTCGAGCCAGGCCGCCCAGTGGGCCTTCCAGGCGTCGCCGGCGGCGAGGGTGGGCAGGCCGTCGTGGGTGACCGTGAGTCGGGTGCGCCCGCCTGTGGCCGAGTCGAAGGAGAAGAGCAGACCGCTGGCGCCCGTGTCGGGGTCCTGCAGCCCCAGCCGGAGGCTCTTCGCGGTCGGGCGAGAGCGAAGGGTGGTGGCCAGCCCATTGAGCAGGTCGGGCCGGTTGGCGTCATCGAGGAGGAGTGCCCGGATGACCTCCGCATCGATGGTCACGGTGCGGGACCGGCTGATCGTGAAGGTGCCATCGGGCATCTGGCCGGGGAGTCGTCGTCCGACCATTCGCTCAAACCCCACGGTGATCGCCTGTGCCCACCACGGGTCGATGCCCTCGCTGTCGGTCACCCAACGGGCAATGGCCGTATGGGTCGCCTCTCGGCCGGGGCCGGCGTCGATGGCGCTGACCCAGTCGTCCCAGCGGCGACCTGTGCGCGCCACGATGGCGTCATCGGTGTGCTCGGGGTTCGCCGCCCACGCGCTGGGGGGTGACACCGTTGGGGTGAGGAGTTGGCGCCGTGCGGCGGCATACTTCTCACCGGTCTTGGCCATGCGGGTCCGCACGCGCTTCTTGAAGGCTTCCTGGGTGGTCATCCTGCTCCGTCCATCGCAGCGGCGGTCGGCTCGCGCCCGGGTCCGACGCCGCGGAACGGTGGGATCGCACCACGGATGGTCCGCGTCGAGCACTCGAGGTCCCCTTTGCCTCCCGCCGCCATGGCGACCCGGTGGCGCGAGCACCGGGAGGGAGGTCAGGCGGAACGCGCCGCCTGTGCGTCGAGGGTACCGGGCCCCGGCCCGTCTGCCCAGGGTGGCGTCGACGTGCCAGATCCTGAATGCCGTGAGCCCGGCACCCATGATCGGGTGCCGGGCTCACGGCATTCAGCGTCGTTACTCAGGCGGTTGCGCCCTCGAGGTTGGCCTTGAGGGTGTTGTACTCGTCGCGCATCTGCGAGGGCAGGTCGTCCCCGAACTTGTCGAGCCACTCACCGATGAGCGCGACCTCCTGGGTCCACTCGGCGGCGTCGACGGTCAGGGCCTTCTCGACCTGCTCCAGCGTCATGTCCAGACCGGTGCGGTCGATGGCCTCGGCCTTGGGGACGACGCCGACCGGGGTCTCGACGCCCTCGGCGGTGCCGTCGAGGCGCTCGATGATCCACTTCAGCACGCGGGCGTTGTCGCCGAAACCCGGCCACAGGAACGAGCCGTCCTCATTGTCGCGGCGGAACCAGTTGACCTGGTAGATCTTCGGCAACTTGGCGGCATCGGCCTGCTTGCCGATCTCGAGCCAGTGGCCGACGTAGTCACCCGCGTTGTAGCCGATGAAGGGCAGCATGGCCATCGGGTCGCGACGCACCACACCGACGGCGCCGGTGGCGGCCGCGGTGGTCTCCGAGGAGAGGGTCGCGCCGACGAAGACGCCGTGGTTCCAGTCCCGGCTTTCGTAGACCAGCGGGACGGTCGTCTTGCGGCGACCACCGAAGAGGATCGCGTCGATCGGGACCCCGTTGGGCTCGTCGTACTCGGCAGCCATCATCGGGCACTGCTTGGCCGGGGTGCAGAAGCGGCTGTTGGGGTGGCTGGAGACGACGCCGGACTCGGGCGTCCAGTCGTTGCCGTGCCAGTCGATCAAGTGGGCCGGGGCCTCCTTGGTCATGCCCTCCCACCACACGTCACCGTTGTCGGTGCGGGCGACGTTGGTGAAGATCGAGTTGCCCTTCTCGACGGTGCGCATCGCGTTGGGGTTGGTGTGCTCGCCGGTGCCGGGGGCGACACCGAACAGGCCGAACTCGGGGTTGACGGCATACAGGCGACCGTCCGGACCGAAGCGCATCCAGGCAATGTCGTCGCCGACCATCTCGGCGCTCCAGCCTTCGAGGGTGGGGTCGATCATCGCGAGGTTGGTCTTGCCACAGGCGCTGGGGAAGGCCCCAGCGATGTAGTGGGTCGAGCCCTTGGGGGAGGTGAGCTTGAGGATGAGCATGTGCTCGGCCATCCAGCCCTCGTCGCGGGCCATCGCGCTGGCGATGCGCAGGCTGTAGCACTTCTTGCCGAGCAGGGCGTTGCCGCCGTAGCCGGAGCCGTAGGACCAGATCTCGCGGGTCTCGGGGAAGTGGGCGATGTACTTGGTGGTGCTGCAGGGCCAGCTGACGTCGGCCTGGCCGTCCGCGAGGGGGGCGCCCACCGAGTGCAGGCCTTTGACGAAACCGGCTTGCTGCTCCTCCATCGCGCGCAGCACGGGGGTGCCGATGCGGGCCATGATCTTCATGGAGACCACGACGTAGGCGCTGTCAGTGAGTTCGACGCCGTACATGGGGACGTCGGCGTTGAGGTGGCCCATGACGAAGGGGATGACGTACATCGTGCGGCCCTTCATGCAGCCGCGGTAGAGGTCGGACATCTCGGCCTTCATGTCGGCCGGGGCGCGCCAGTTGTTGGTGAACCCGGCGTCGTGCTCCTCCGCGGAGCAGATGAAGGTGCGGTCCTCAACCCGGGCGACATCGCTGGGGTCGGAGGCGGCCCAGAACGAGTTGGGCTTCTTGTCCTCGTTGAGCTTGACGAAGGTGCCGGACGCGACCAGCCCCGTGGTCAGGCGGTCCCACTCCTCATCGGTGCCCTCAACCCAGACGACCGCGTCGGGGGTGGTCAGGGCGGCAACCTCGTCCACCCAGGCCTTGAGCTCGGCGTGCGTCGTACCCGTGGTCTGCATGGCGCTCATCTGACGTTGCTGTCCTTTCGTCCCGGTGACGATCCGGGAGCACTGGTGATCGGCCATCGGTTCGCGGCTCGCCCCTGGATGGGCCCGCAGGACCGCTGCCTTTCCACCGTATGCCGCGCGGTTCCTGCTCTGCGCGGTGTAAGCGGTACCGCCCGATGAGATGCCTCACACGGGTGCATGGGCTCCGCAAGGTGTTGCAGGATCTTGCAAGAACCGGCTCACTGAGGGGGTTGGCTGTCCTGTGCCAACTCGAAATAGCGGCGGTCGTGCCCGCGGAAACTCTGAATGCCGTGGAGGTAACTCTGAATGCCGTGGAGGTAACTCTGAATGCCGTGGAGGTCGAGAATGCGCCGAAACATCGCCGTTGCGCCTAGCTCGTCGCCAATGGCGAGCAATGACTGCCCGGCCACCATGAGGGTGTAGAGGTTGCGTTGCTGGACGTCGTCATAGACCTCGAAGTGCGTGGGGATCCACTGTCTGACGGCGGCGAGATCGGGACTGCGCCGGCCTCCCAGGGCGAGCCAATGGGTCAAGTCCGCTGGGGTGGTGTACGAGGTTGATCCTTCGGTTGGGCGTGTTGGTTAGGCCGTGAGGGCCTGGAGTTCGGTTTCGATCACGGCCTCGGCGAGGGTGTTGTCGAGGGCCTGGGAGCGGGTGAGGACGTCGAGTCCGAGGTAGCGGCGGCCTTCGGCCCACTCGTCGTGTTGTTCGGCTAGGACCGCACCGACGAGCCGGATGATGCTGGCCCGGTCGGGGAAGATCCCGACCACGTCGGTGCGGCGTCGGATCTCGCGGTTGAGGCGCTCGTTGGGGTTGTTGGACCAGATCTGACGCCAGATCT
>JAGOME010000101.1 GCA_017993715.1 Phycicoccus sp. | reverse complement strand
GGCATCGCTGCCCATCTGGGACCCCATCGAGCCCGGGGACATCAAGCCGGGGATGAGGGTGCGGTTCGTAGACGAGACCGCAGGCTACGAGGTCATCATCCCGCGCGTCGATCACCTGGAGCGCAGTCGGGGATTGATCAGGTGTGGGAGGACCCAGAGCGGCCGAGGACGCGCGCCCACATACTGGGCGACTCTTGGCCGCTCCTGGTCCGTCGATCCCCGCACCATCCCCGTCTCGCTGGCCTCGATTCTCGGTGAATACGAGATCCCCTCCGACGCCGAGGACCGCATTCGAGCTGCCGTGCTGGCCGAGGACGCCAAGCAGCGTGAGGGGGTCGGGCGATGAGCTACGCCGAGAACCCCTACTACAGCCCCGAGGCGTGCGGCCTGACGCTGCTCGACAGCCTCGAAGACCCGGCCGCGATCTACAGCTTCAACACCTTTGCGTTATGGACGGACGGCAAGCGGCTCCTGTGGGCATCCGATTCCGGCTGCTCCTGCCCGTCCCCCTTCGAGAGCACCGAGCCGACCCCGGCCACCAAGACCGAGGTTTGCAACGCCGTCGACCGCTGGGTGGATGAGGTCTCCGAGTACCAATCGACGCAGACTCGCGCCGAGGCGCAGACGGCCGCCCTTGAGCTCAAGGCGCTGGTGCGCTCGTGGCGTCCGGGCAAGGCTGCGGCGGGTGATCCCCGATGAGCATCCGCGAGGTCACCTACTACGAGGTCGTCTGCGACTTCGAGGGCTGCGGCACCAAGACCGGGGACATGGGCGGCGATTTCAGCGCGTTCAGCGATCTCGCGGCCCTGGCGGAGCGGGTGGGGCTGTCGTACGCCACGGTGCGCTCGATGCGCTCCCGCTGGGCGCTGGACGACTGGATCAACGGCGACGGCTACTTCCACGACGGCGTGACCCTCTGCGCTGAGCACGCCCCGATGGACTGCGACGAGTGCGAGGCACCCCCCGGGGAGGAGCACGCGGACGGGTGCTCGCGGCCGCGGCGACAGACGGTCAGCGAGTGGCGTAAGACCCTCCGCGAACAACAAACACGAGCACGAACAGAAGACGACGGCGCTCGGCCCGCATTTGATGGGGATCGCGCGCGCGAAGGGGATCCCGTGGCGACCCCCGACGATGTGAGAGAGACCTGGATCATGATCTCCGCGGCCACCAGCGACGACGGCACCGAGTACAAGCACGACCACGGCCTGGGCGACGGCGACGGCTACCCCGAGTGCCCGGCCTGCTGGGCCGGCTACCCCGAGTGCCCGGCCTGGGCCGCCTCGATCCGGCGAGCTCTTGGCGATAGGAACCCCGATGCCTGAGACCGTGTGGACCGAAGCCGAAGCGGCGATCGCTGTCGGCTATGCCCTGTACCTGATCGAAGCCGGGCAGGATCTCGCGGCGCGTTCCCAGCTGGCGTTCGTGGCCGACGAGACCCGGCGTCGCGTCAGGGGCTCCCGGTGACCGCCTGGACGCTCGACCCGGACGGTTGCGGCCCGGTGCCCCCGAGCGCCCGCCACGGCACCGTCTGGAGCCTGGGACGGCCGCCGTGGTCGATCCTCCCCTGCGGCCCCTTCCTGACGGTCGCCTGCACCCGGGAGGACTGCGACTGGTCCCGGGGTCGGCTGCTGTCGCGGCTCGCTGCTGACAGGCACGGGTTGGACCACTACCAGCGGGCGCATGGGGGGCGGAGATGAGCTACGCCGAGTTGACGCCCACCACCTACGACCAGCTGGTCATCTGGTGCGACCTCAACGCCGAGCAGAAGGCCATCGAAACCGCCCTGGACGACCTGGGCGTCAGCTACTCGTCCGTCCATGGCGGCCTGACCACCGAGGAAGCCGAGCGGCGGATCGAGCAGTGGCGCAACCGGGAGACCGTCGCCCTCATCGGCAAGCCGGTGATGCTCGGCCAGGGACTCAACCTCCAGCAGGCTCTGGGCCGATGGGGTCAAGAGTACCTGGAAGCCGAGGAGCGCCTCTACGACACCACCCCACCGCCCGTCACCGTCTACGGTGCCACATGCGAGAAGATGGGCGCCTAGATGCCGTCCTCGCTGACCCCTACATGGGCTCCAGAACTTCTAGCTAGGGCGTACTACTCAGACGACTCGGTCGTCCTTGTCCACGGCGACTGCCTCGAACTGGCCGACCTCTGGACGTGCGCGGATGTGCTCGTCACCGACCCGCCGTATGGCGTGGCGTGGGAGGCGAACCGGCTCGACAGCGACCGCGAGAAGCGCAAGGCGTCAACCCAGAGCATCGCGGGCGACGAGTCGACCGCGCTGCGGGATGCGGTCCTAGCACTCTGGGGACGCCGCCCCGCAGTCGTGTTCGGCTCATGGCGCAAGCCGCTGTCATGCCTGCCGACACACCGACTCATCTGGCACAAGGCGGGCCGACATCCCGGCGTGTCGCCGCACCCGTGGTTCTCGACGGACGAGGACGTGTGGCTGCTCGGCTCTGGGTGGGTAGGCAAGCCTACTGGGACCGTCATTACCACGAAGGAGCAGCGGTCGCTGGAGCCGGCGCGCGTCGGCCACCCGACCCCGAAGCCCATCGGCCTCATGCAGTCGCTCATCGCCAAGTGCCCGCCCGGAACCATCGCCGACCCGTTCGCTGGCTCTGGCTCCACCCTCGTCGCTGCCAAGGCCCTCGGGCGTAAGGCGATCGGCGTGGAACTGGAAGAGCGCTACTGCGAGATCGCCGCCCGCCGACTGTCTCAAGGCGTGCTCGACTTCGAGGAGCCAGCATGACCGACCCTTACTACGAAGACGACGCCGTGACGCTGTATCACGGGGACTGCCTCGAACTGGCCGACCTGTGGACGTGCGCCGACGTGCTCGTGACCGACCCGCCCTATGGCGTGGCCTACACCTCTGGGTGGGCGGACCATCGCCCCATCGCGGGCGACGGTGACGTGGGCATCCGTGATCAGGTTCTAGACCTCTGGGGCATGAAGCCCGCAGTTGTGTTCGGCAAGTGGTCACAGCCGCGCCCCGCCGCGACTCGTGCGCGCCTCATCTGGTCCAAGGCCCCAGACCCCGGAATGGGCGACCTCAGCTTTCCGTGGGGCAACAGTGACGAGGAGATCTATGTTCTCGGGCACGGCTTCAAGGGGAAGCGCGGCCCCAACGTCATCACTTGCCAGAAGCCCCCAGTTGGGAATCGCGACTCGCACCCCACCCCCAAGCCGCTGGCGCTCATGGAGTCGCTAATCGACCGCTGCCCGCCCGGCATCATCGCTGACCCGTTCGCGGGCTCTGGCTCAACCCTCGTGGCAGCCAAGGCCCTCGGGCGTAAAGCGATCGGCGTGGAACTGGACGAGCGCTACTGCGAGATCGCCGCCCGCCGACTGTCTCAAGGCGTGCTCGACTTCGAGGAGCCAGCATGACCGACCCTTACTACCAGGACGAGCGCGTGACCCTGTACCACGGCGACTGTCTCGAACTGGCCGACCTGTGGACGTGCGCCGACGTGCTCGTCACCGACCCGCCGTATGGCTCAGGCGGCATGGCGAAGCTCTACGGGCGCGTGCCGAGCGATGCCGGGCGCGGCCGCGTCATCGCCAGCGACGAGACCGCAGAGGCCCGGGACGCGGTTCTCGCGCTCTGGGCTGAGCGCCCGGTGCTCTGCTTCGGCACGCCGCGAATGGCAGAGCCGCCCGGAGGCTGGGACCACCGCTTGGTGTGGGACAAGCGCGAGCCGGGCCTCAATGGCGGGCCGTGGCGCTACAACCACGAATCCATTTTCGTGCGGGGTGAGGGCTGGGTGCGCGTCAACGCTCGGTCGTTCTCGGTCATCAGCGTGCCGTCCGGCAATGGGACGCCAGAGAAGGCCGACCACGTTCACGCCAAGCCGGTCGCGCTCATGCGGTCCCTCATCGCGGCCGCACCCCCCGGCACCATCGCGGACCCGTTCGCAGGCTCCGGCTCGACCGGCGTGGCAGCCAAGGCGCTCGGCCGCCGCGCCATCCTCGTGGAGCTGGAGGAGCGCTTCTGTGAGATCGCAGCCCGCCGCCTCGCCCAAGACGTACTCGACTTCGACGGGAGCACCCCGGCATGAACCACACACCCGCCGAGATCCTGGCCGCCGCCATCGCCTACGGGGAAACCCTCGCAGCGCTCGA
>JAGOME010000100.1 GCA_017993715.1 Phycicoccus sp. | reverse complement strand
CGCCAACCGGACCCGCACGGACTTGGCATCCTCGTCCAGACCGGGCGCGGTAAACGTTGCGCCCCGGGACCACGTGACGACGTGTTCCAGGGAGGCCAGGCCATATCCATGCCGGCCGTAGATGAGGGGCTCGCTAGCGTGCAGCGCCGAGACCACGACACCGGCCTCGTGGCTGCGCGCACAATGGTCGCGCATCATGGCGGTGAGAATGCCGCGCCGGCGGTGATCCGGGTGGACTCCCACAAAGGTCAGCCCGGCGCAGGGGACGCTGTGCGCGCGCCCGACCAGGCCCGGCACTGCCAACTCCAGGGGCGTCACCCCATAGACGCCCGGGTAGGTGGCGGGGTCGCTGTCGGGATCCTGCGCCGCGAATCGGCCGGACTCGGGGACACCGTTCAGCAGCACCTCCACCGGGAGGTCTTCGTCCTCGACGAACCAGACGAGCTGATCGGTCGCCAAATAGCGGGCGGCATCCAGGGCAGGACCCACGATGAGATGTGACGGCATTCCCCCACAGAACCCCGCCCGGGGGTGCCACGGCAAGCGGATTTCTCGGAGTACCCGTCGACCCACCCGGCGTGCACCGCTCGATGAGCCCGCCGACCGAGCGAGGCCGGGCTCCATCCCGACGTCGACCCTCCGGCCACAGCTTGGTCGGGATCGACGTCTAGACCGCAGAGGTCGTGCCGACCGAGCCCGCTGGGGGATGGCTTCGCAAGGCCGAGATCAGGATGGAGCGCCACTGGGTCGATGACGAAGTCACCGGGCCTGCCTGAGAAAGCCCGGTGCCGCAGACGTCGCGGGCGCACGATGGAGGCATGACGCTGCCTGGCATCAGGCCGACCCGAGCCGCCCTCGGCACCGGGCCGATGATCCTGCTGCTCGGAGCCGCGAGCGTGCTGGTGATGGCCGGATTGCGCGACATCGGCGGACTCATCGGACCGGTCTTCCTCGGCCTGACCCTCGCCCTGACGGCCCGCCCGGTCGGGCATTGGTTGCGCAGCCATGGGGCCAGCCCGCTCACCGCGACGATCGTGGTCCTGCTGCTGGTCTACGTCGTCCTTTTCGGGATGCTCTTCGCGCTCGGTCTGGCCGCGACCCAACTGGTCGACACCCTGCCGGCCTACTCGACGCAATTCTCCGACCTGATGACGACAGTCCTGAGCTGGCTCGACGCCCATGGTGTCGATGAGCAGGCCATCACCCATGCGACGGCCAGTGTGAATGCCGCCAGCTTCGTGGGGGTGGCTCAAGGAGTCCTGAGCGGCCTCACCTCTGGCGCGAGCGGTGTGGCGTTCCTGTTGCTGTCGGTGGCCTTCCTCATCATCGACACGACCTCGGTGCGACACCGGATGGCCGTCATTGAGTCAGCCCGTCCTGAGGTTGCGACCGCGTTGACCCACTTCGCCGAGCGGGTGCGCCGCTATTGGGTCGTCTCCGCAGTGTTCGGCGTGGTGCTGGCCATCGGGGACTACGTCGCTCTGCTGATCATCGGGGTTCCGCTGGCGCTGACCTGGGCTGTCGTGGCGTTCATTGGCAACTTCATCCCCAATCTCGGGTTCGTGGTCGCACTGGTCCCGCCGGCGCTGCTGGCGCTGCTCGATGGCGGCATGTGGCGCGCGGCGGCCGTGGTTGTCTCGTACCTGCTGATCAACTTCGTCGTCCAGACGCTGGTGCTGCCGCGGTACATGGGCAATGCCGTGGGCCTGAACACGACGGTGACCTTCCTGTCGCTGGTGTTCTGGACCAGCATCATCGGGCCGCTCGGTGCCTTGCTCGCGGTGCCGCTGACCATCTTCGTCAAGGCCGTCCTCATCGACTCGACCCCCAGTCTGCGCTGGCTGAGCGCCTTCCTCTCCAGCGAGGACGACGCCGCTTGTGCGGGGGTCTCGTCCCTGGCCGGGTCAGCGCAGGCGAATGCCGAGGGGGCCGAGCAGTCCGGCCGCATCGGCGACCTCGACCTCCAGACCGGCCACGAGGTTGTCGCGCGGGTCCAGGACCCAGCCGGAGGCACCAACCAGTGACGCGTCGCGCAGATCCGTGCCGCCGAACCTTGCGCCGCTCAGGTCCGACCCCGCAAAGGTGGCCTGCCGCAGCCGGGCGCCGCTCAGATCGGCCTCGACGAGATGGCAATCCCGGAACGTGACTCGGGTGAGGTCGCAGGCCGCGAATGACGCGTAGTCCAACCGACAGCGATCAAACTGCGGCGGATCGAACACGGCCCCCGTCGCAAGCGACCCCCATGGCAGGGCGAGCATCTTGCAGCCCACGAACCGGCCGCCGATGATGCGCGAATCCGTGAGGTCGGTCATCGACAGGTCGACCCCGTCGAACTCGCAATCCTCGAACCGGCAGCCGACCAGCCGGGCCTGCGCGAACGATCCGCCGTCGAAACGGCATTCGACGAAATCCACGCCGCGCACCGTCTCTCCCGCAGCCAACGTCGCCGTCAGGTCCATGCCAACCAGCGGCTCCCCCGGCGGCGGCAGGAGGTCGATCAGGCTGACCGGATCAGGCCGATCTGGCGTGTCCCGGGTCAATGTGTGTGCGCCAACGCCAGGGCCCGCAGCTGCGCGATGGCATCAGCGGCGCTGTCCGCGCCGTAGACCGCAGACCCTGCGACGAAGACATCAGCTCCGGCTTCGGCGCACTGCTCGATGGTGGAGGAGGCCACCCCACCGTCGACCTGGATCCAGATCTCGCCGCCGTCACGACGGACCGCCTCCCGGACCTGGCGCACCTTGGGCAACTGGTCGGCCATGAAGGACTGCCCGCCAAATCCGGGTTCGACCGTCATGACCAGGACCATGTCGACCTCCCGGAGCAGGTCGGCGTATGGGGCGAACGGCGTGCCGGGCTTGAGGGCGAATGCCGCCCGCGCCCCCGCCGCGCGGATCGCCCGGGCCGTCCTGATCGGGTCGGCGGCCGCCTCGATGTGAAAGGTCACCGACTGCGCCCCCGCCTCGGCATAGCCCGGGGCCCAGCGGTCCGGGTCCTCGATCATCAGGTGGCAGTCGATCGGGATCGGCGAGACCCGCAGGAGTGCTTCGACCACGGGCAGCCCCAAGGTGAGGTTGGGGACGAAGTGGTTGTCCATGACGTCCACGTGGGCCCAGTCCGCACTCGCGATCGTGGCGAGCTCATGCTCGAGGTTGGCGAAGTCGGCCGAGAGGATCGACGGGGAGATCTGCACGACGTCTGAGCCTAACGGTGAGGGAGCGACGGCCGTTCAGCCCAGGACTTAGTGGCGGCGCAGGAGGGCAAAGAACATGGCGTCGGTCCCGTGCAGATGCGGCCACAGCTGGACGAACGGCTCATCACCAATGCGCGGGAGCCCCTCCCAGGCGACCTCGTCGAACAGCGGCCAGGCATCGACGATCTCGACGTCGCTGCGCTTCTTGACCACGTCCCTGACCACGAAGGTGGTCTCAGCCAGGTGGGGGCTGCACGTGGCATACCCGACGACGCCGCCGGGGGCGACGGCGTCCAACGCCGAAGCCAGCAGCTCACGCTGGAGCGGTCCAAGGGCGGCGACGTCTTGGGGCTGGCGCCGCCAACGCGCCTCAGGTCGGCGCCGCAGGGCACCCAGTCCGGTGCAGGGGGCATCGACGAGCACCCGCTCGTAGGCTCCGGGCTCGTCGCGTCCGTAGTCCCTCCCGTCGCCGGTGCGCACCTCGATGATGCTGCCGTGGTCGAGACCGCGTCGGGTGGCCGTGGCCAGGGTGGCGCGGATCAGCTGGGCTCGATGCTCGCTCACGTCGTTGGCGATGAGGTCGGCGCGCTGCTGGATCGCGAGCCCGGCCAGCAAACCGGCCTTGCCCCCAGGCCCTGCACAGAGATCGAGCCAGCGCCCCGCGGCGTTCGCAGAGACGTCCGTGGGGGCGGCCGCGAACGCCAGCGTGAGCAACTGCGAGCCCTCGTCCTGCACGGCGGCGCGCCCGTCGCGGATCTCCGGGATCTCGCCGGGGACCCCGCCGTCGAGCACGACGGCAGTCGGGGCCCAACGGCCGGGCAGCGCGCCTGGCCGCCGCAGGGCCTCGATCTGCGTCAGTCCTGGGCGGGCGGCGAGGGTGACCTTGGCCGGCTCGTTGTCGGCGGCTAAGAGGGCCGCCACCTCGGTGTCAATCGTCTCGGTCGTCGCCGCGT
>JAGOME010000008.1 GCA_017993715.1 Phycicoccus sp. | reverse complement strand
GGCTATGACTCGATCTGTGCGGCGGGCGACCACGCCAGCACCCTGCACTGGACCAAGAACACCGGCGACCTGGACGCCAAGGATCTCATCCTGCTCGATGCCGGCGTCGAGGTCGACAGCCTCTACACGGCCGACGTCACCCGCACCCTGCCGATCAGCGGCACCTTCTCCGATGCCCAACGCGAGGTCTATGACGCGGTGTATGCCGCCCAGGAGGCCGGGATCGCGGCCGTCCAGCCGGGCAACACCTTTCGGGACATCCACGCCGCCGCGATTCGGGTCATCGCCGAGCACCTCGTCGCCTGGGGCCTGCTGCCCGACGGGGTCACCGTCGAGGACACCCTGGACCCGGAGCACGGCCAGTACCACCGACGCTGGATGGTCCACGGCACCTCGCACCACCTCGGGATCGACGTTCACGACTGCGCCCAGGCCACCCGGGCCGAGTACACCGACGCCGAGTTGCGCCCCGGGATGATCCTCACGGTGGAGCCCGGGCTCTACTTCAAGGCCGATGACCTCCTGGTCCCCGAGCGTTTCCGAGGCATTGGCGTGCGGATCGAGGACGACGTCCTCGTCACTGCCGATGGTCACGAGAACCTCTCGGCAGCGTTCCCCCGGACCGCCGATGACGTCCAAGCCTGGGTCCGCGACGTCCAGAGCGGTCGGTCCCTCGCGTGACGCTATGGCAATTGGCGATCATCCTGATCGTCGCCGTCCTCGCCGCCGCCGCGACAGTCAACCGTCGCTTCCGCGTCCCCGTCGTCGTCGCCGAGCTTATCGTCGGGATTGCGTTGGGCCACAGCGGGTTCCAGGCACTTGACCCCTCAGCACCTGAGTTCTCGTTCCTCGCGCAAATTGGGTTCGCCCTCATCATGTTCGTCGCGGGGACCCACGTCCCGGTCCGCGAGCGGGCCCTGATCCGCGGCCTGCGCGTCGGAGCTATCCGGGCGATGATCGTGGCCGCAGCCAGCGTTCCCGTGGCCTTTGGAGTGGCCGCTCTGTTCGGCACGGGGCATGGGCTGCTGTATGCCGTCCTGCTGTTCTCGTCGTCGGCGGCGCTGCTCATGCCGCTGCTGCAGGGCGTGCCCCTGACCGGCACCACCCTCATCGAGTTCCTCCCCCAGGTGGCCATCGCGGACACGCTGAGCATCGTCCTGGTCCCCCTCGTCGTCGAGCCGGACAAGGCTGGCCCCAGGGCGCTCGGCGCGCTCATCGTGCTCGCCGGTGCCGCCCTGCTCTTCTTCATCTACCGAGCGCTGGATCACACCGGCTGGCGCCGCAAGGTCCACGAGGTGTCTGCCCGGCGCAACCTCGCCCTGGAGCTACGCACGGTGCTCGCCGGCCTGTTCCTGCTCAGTGCCCTCGCGGTCGCGGTCCACGTCAGCGTCATGCTGGCTGGATTCTCGCTCGGGCTAGCCATCGCGGCCGTCAAACAACCGCGACGTCTGGAGCGGCAGCTCTTCGGCCTCACCGAGGGTTTCTTTGGCCCGGTCTTCTTCGTCTGGGTCGGCGCCTCGTTGGATCTGCGCGCCGTCTGGTCTCACCCCTCGACGCTCGCGCTGGGCGCCGCCCTCGGCCTGGCCGCCGTCATCGTCCGGCTGCCCCTCATCGCCACAGGCATGTCCAAGTCCGCAGCGCTAGCCAGCTGCGCTCAGATCGGTGTGCCCATCGCGGTGGTGGCTGCCGCGTCAGAGGCAGGCACTCTCGGCCCCGGCGAAGGGGTCTCGATTCTCATCGGGGCGCTCATCACGATCGTCGTCGTCAGCGTGGCCAGCCGCCCACTCGTCATCCGGGCCCGCGTCGAGGCCGCCCACGACCGGCCGCTACCGTCCACTTCCTGAGCCTGCGCTGACTGAGTCGGTGGAGGTAAGAGACGCACCCGAGAGCGTCGCCTTTACCTCCAACCAGTGACTCAGGGGGAGGTGGGGGGTTCCTGACCCATGACGGGCGGCACTGCCTGCTGAGCCTGCGCAGCGCGGGCTCGGTCGATCTCGACCTGCGCAGCCTGCTGTGCGGCCCGCAACGGGTCCATCTGGGTCAGCAGCTCGCGACCCTGGGCGGCGAACTTGTGCTCGACGAGGACCTCGTACTTGGTGGCCACGACCTGGCTCACGGACGTGAAGTCCCGTCGGCCACTGGTAAACGCGTAGCCGATGAGCGCCCAGATCAGGCCGAAAGCGGCACCGGCGACCATCGTCACCAGGAAACTGAACACGCCTCCCGACCCCGTCGAGAACAGCGAAAAGATCAGGGCCACGAAGGCACCCAGCCAAGCACCGCTAATCAGGCCGCCGACGGCGACCCGGCCCCACGTCAGGCGGCCGGTCACGCGCTCGATGGTCTTCAGGTCGGTCCCGACGATGAGCACATTTTGGACCGGGAACTGGTGGTCGCTCAGGTAGTCGACGGACTTCTGAGCCTCCTCGTAGGTGTCGTACACAGCGAGGGACATGGGGTATTCGAGCTGCAGGCGGCTGTGCGGGATCTGCCGTCCAGCACCGGTTGCGGGAGTCGTCATGCCTCCATTGTCGCAAAGTCGCGGCCCAGTCCTGCCCGCAGAAGGGCACGGCGGCACCCCGTGGCGGTCTTGGCCGTCACCGTGAGCGTGGTGCGCGGGCACGACGGCACCGACGCTGATCGCGGCGGATCCAGTCACTCGTGCCGGGTGGGCAGGTCGGTCAGGGCTCCCGGAGCCCGTCGATCAGCCCTTGAGCGGGTAGTCCTCGAGCAGACGCCGGCCGATGATCATCTTCTGGATCTCCGCGGTGCCCTCACCGATGAGCAGCATGGGCGCCTCTCGGTAGAGGCGCTCAATCTCGTACTCCTTGGAGTAGCCGTAGCCCCCGTGGATCCGGAACGACTGCTCGACAACATTGGCGCAGTTCTCGGAGGCCAGGTACTTGGCCATGCCCGCCTCGAGGTCGTTGCGCTTGCCGGCATCCTTGAGCCGCGCCGCCTTGACCATCATCTGGTGGCTGGCCTCGACCTTGGTCCCCATGTCGGCCAGGCGGAACAGGATGCCCTGGTGCTCGGCGATCTTCTTGCCGAACGTCTCGCGCTGCTGGGCATAGGAGATGCCGAGCTCGAAGGCCCGCATGGACACCCCACACGCCCGCGCCGCGACGTTGACCCGGCCGACCTCGACCCCGTCCATCATCTGGTAGAAGCCCTTGCCCGGGACCCCACCGAGCAGCTGCGCCGTCGTCGTGCGGTGTCCCGTGAAGATGAGCTCGGTGGTGTCAACACCCTTGTAGCCCATCTTGTCGATCTTGCCCGGCACGGTGACGCCCTGGGCGGTCTCACCGAAGCCCGACTCCTTGTCGATGAGGAACGTCGTCATGTTCGCATGGGGCCGGTCCGCGCCGAGGTCGGTGCGCGTCAGCACCGCCACCAGGTTGGCCGAGCCACCGTTGGTCAGCCACATCTTCTGGCCATCGATGACCCACTCGTCACTGTCGCCCTGGCGAACCGCCTTGGTACGAATGCCGGCAACGTCCGATCCCAGCCCGGGCTCGGACATCGAGAACGCCCCGCGCACCTCGCCGGTCGCCATGCGTGGCAGGTAGTGGTCCTTCTGCTCCTGGGTGCCGTGCTGCAGGATCATGTAGGCGACGATGAAGTGCGTGTTGATGATGCCGGAGACCGACATCCAGCCACGGGCGATCTCCTCGACACACAGCGCGTAGGTGAGGAGAGACTCGCCGAGCCCGCCGTACTCCTCCGGGATCATCAGCCCGAAGATCCCCATCTCCTTCATGCCTTCAACGATCTGCGTCGGGTACTCGTCTTTGTGCTCCAGCTCCGTGGCCACCGGGATGATCTGCTCATTGACGAACTGCCGCACGAGGGCGAGAAGTTCGATCTGCTCTTCGGTCAGGCCGTCGGTCGTCTGGAGTCGGGACATGCGCTTAGGTCACCTCGAAGGTCGGGGGCTGGGCTCTGCGACGAAGTATGCCGACCGCTCCCCCGCGCAGGTATGCGCAGACGGCGTGAGTTCCCGCACGTTCGCCCGGCTGACCCTGGGGAGCAGCAGGCGGGAAACCACTGGGTCGATATCGTCGAGACATGACCGCCTTGGCGATCACCCTGCTCATCGCGGCCGGGCTCGGGCTGCTGGCCAGCCGAGTGGCGCTGCCGCCTCTCGTCGGTTTCCTCGCTGCCGGTTTCGTCCTGAATGCCGTGGGGCTGGCGGCCCCAGCGGGCCTGGACACCGTGGCCGATCTCGGGATCATCCTGTTGCTCTTCGGGATCGGCCTCAAGCTCGACCCCCGCACGCTCGCGCGGCGCGATGTCTGGGCCACGGCGACCATGCACCTGGTCGTGAGCGTCCTGGTGGTCACCGCGCTGCTCGCCGGACTCGGCGCGCTCGGCCTGGGGCTGGTCGCGGGCGAAGACCTCACGGCGCTGGCCCTCGTCGGACTAGCGATCTCCTTCTCCAGCACCGTCCTGGTGGTCAAGCTGCTCGAACAGCGCAGCCAGCTGCAGTCCCTGTTCGGCCGGACCGCCATCGGCATTCTCATCGTCCAAGACCTCGCTGCGGTCGCCTTCATCACGGCCACCAAGGGGTCGCCCCCCACCTGGTGGGCCCTGACTCTGGTGCTCCTCGCCCCGCTCACGTGGCTCCTGCACCGGGCGCTGGATCGCGTGCGCCACGGCGAACTCCTCATCGTCGTCGGCGTGGCCGCCGCCTTGGCGCCCGGCTATCTCCTCTTCGACGCCGTTGGCCTCAAGGGCGATCTCGGGGCCTTGGTCATGGGCGTGCTCCTTGGCCGCCACCCGCGAGCGGACGAGCTGGGCAAGGGGTTGTGGTCGATCAAGGAGATCCTGCTCGTCGGGTTCTTCGTGTCCATCGGGTTCGCCAGCGAGGGCGCCATCACCCCCAGCCAGCTTGTCGTCGCGCTGGCGCTGCTCCTCCTCGCACCTTGGCAGGGACTCGGGTACGCGCTCCTCCTGCGCTGGCAGGGGCTGCGCACGCGCACCGCCACCCTGGCCGGGCTGTCCCTGGCCAACCACTCCGAGTTCGGACTGATCGTCGTCGCGACGGGCGTCGAGATCGGCGTCTTGTCGGGGTCGTGGCTGTCCGTCATGGCGTTGGCAGTGGCCTCGAGCTTTGCCCTCTCGGCGGTCCAGTCGACGCAAGCGGGCCGGCTCACCCGCTGGGCCACGGCCCACTTCCCCGATCGTGAGATCAGCCGCCTGCGACCCGAGGACCGACCCATCGACATCGGCGACGCCGACGCGCTCGTTCTCGGACTGGGCCGAGTCGGCCGCGCGGCCTATCAACGGCTCGCTGAGCACTACGAACTGCGGCCCGTCGGGATTGAGCTCGACCCCGAGCGCGTCCGTGCCCTGCGGCAAGCCGGTCTGAATGCCGTCGAGGCCGACGCCACCGACCCCGACTTCTGGGAGCGGTGCCACCACCACCCGGGCATCGCGCTGGTCGTCCTGGCGATGCCGTCTCACGGATCCAACCTCGCGGCCCTGCGGCGCCTCCGGGACCAGGGCTTCGAGCAGACCGTGGCGGCGATCTCCCGCGACGACGACGACCGCGACCAGATCCTCGCCGCAGGCGCGGACACGGCATTCCAGGTCTATGACGGTGCCGGAGCTTCGCTCGCTGACCGGGCCGCGGAGACCGCAGCCCTCCCCGCCCGCAAGCGGGGCCGGGACGGCTCTGCTGAGGCGAGCTGACCAGGGCCGCGCACGAGCCGGGGCGGTGGCAGATACCGCCATGACTGCCCACCGCCAGCCTCACCAACGGGCGGCACCCTGAGCCAGACCTTAAGGTCGTGGGTATGCCGGGTGGATCCACGTCGGTGTCGGCCTCACGGGCCCAGAGCACCGCAAGTTGGCTCGTCGGTCTGGGAGTGGACCCGGACGCGGGTCGCGGCGCGACGCACTCCAAGGCGCTCGTCATCATCGGGCACGACGTCATCGTCAAGGTGCACCGCACGGGCACCGACCCCCACACCCTGGCGACGCGCGTGCAGTTGGCCGCAGCCGCGCCCGAGCTCATCCATCCTCGCGAGCCAGAGCCAGTTTCGGTCCCCACCGAGCTGTCCAGCGCCTGGGGCGTGGGCGAGTGGGCGACGGTCTGGCCGCGGGTGGAGACCCTGCACCCCGACACCGACCCCGGACTGCTCCCCTGGGAGCAGGCCGGCTCCCTGCTCAGCCACCTCCATGCGCGCACGCCCCGCCTCGACGGGGAGGCGCCGACCCCGTGGCCCGTGAGCGGGGGCCCACGCCGATGTCGGCGAGCTCTGGCCCGCTTGCGCTTCCTGGACGACCCCCGCGCCGGCATTGTCCGGGCGGCCGCCCGCACCTTGCCCCCGCCGGAAGCGGTGCTGGGAGGAGCACGCCTCGTGCACGGCGACTGGCACCCCGGCCAGCTGGGCCGAGAAATCGGCGAGCCGGACTGGCGGCTCATCGACGTCGATGATCTTGGCCGAGGGGCGGCGGTCGGCGATCTGGCGCGTCCGGCGGCATTCCGGGCGGTGGGGCTGCTCCCCGAGGCCGCGTGGGAGGCCCTGGTGGCCGGCTACCGGTCCGGGCCGGGGGACGCCCTCCCGGCCACCGGACCGGTCTGGGATGCAGTGGATCTCGCCGCCCGCTGGGCCGTCGTCGTGGCCGCGGCCGGGCTGCTCCGTGACGGGACCGATGCCCTCGGGGGCGCGGGCCACGAGACCCTGACAGCATTCATCGAGGCCTGTCACAGCATGCAGTCGGAATGACGACATACGGTGGATCTATGAGCCACGACGGAACCGGAGCCATTCCCCCCTACCAGCCTGCCGGTGCCTCGCCGGGCGCGACCCCGGGCACCCTGACCTGCCCCAAGTGTGGCGGTGTCATGCGGACCTACGACCGCAACGGCATTCACCTCGAACAGTGCCAAACGTGTCGCGGGATCTTCCTCGACTTCGGCGAGCTGGAGCACCTCACCCAGCTCGAGGCCCGGATGACCGCGCCGCCCCAGCCCGCCGCCCCCCAGGCCCCGGCGCCGGGCTACGGCTATGGCTACGACGGCCCGGGGTGGGGTCACCGCGGCAACTACCGCTACCGCAAGGGCGGCTTCTCGCGGATGTTCTTCTCCAGCTGACCCCCATCGGTTCGAGGTATTCCGCGCCCTTATGCGAGGCGGCCTTTACCTCGAACCGATGGCCCGCGCCCGAAAATCACTGGCCGCCGGGCCACCCAGCGAGGCACCCTAGGAGGGAGCCGCACGCCTGCGGACCGATCACGAAGGAGGACGACATGACGGATGTCATCGACCAGTGCGCCATTCCCTCCTCACATCGGAGCTCCGCTCGTGTCCCATCAGCCGTACTTTCTCCCCGATCAACCCCCGCGTCGCCCCACCGCTGACCTGACCTCGTTCGCGGTCGACTCCTCTCCCGACGCGCCGCCCGAGGGTGAGCGCTGGTCGTCGTGGGATATCGCCACCCACGGCCCGAATCCTCGACCCTCCTGGGTCATCCCCGACCTCGCTGCCGTCGACGCCGACCTCGGCATTCTCAAGACCGGTAAGGAAGCCGACGTCCACCTCGTGCGACGGTGGGTCCCTGGCACGGACCGCTCCACGACCATGGCGGCCAAGCGCTACCGCGGCGCCGATCACCGCCTGTTCCACCGCGACGCCGGATACGTCGAGGGTCGACGGGTCCGGCGCAGCCGCGAGATGCGCGCCATGACAACCAGGACCAGTTTCGGCAAGCAGCTCATCTCCGGACAGTGGGCATTTGCCGAGTTCGCGGCCTTAGGTACGTTGTGGGAGAGGGGAATGCCTGTCCCCTATCCAGTTCAGCTCGATGAGAGTGAGATGCTCATGGAGTTCATCGGCGACGACGGGGTGGGCGCGCCACGCCTGGTCCAGACCCGTCCGGGCGCCGATGAACTCACCGACCTGTTCGACCAGTTCCGCTCCACGATGCTCGACCTGGTCACGCTCGGGTGGACCCACGGCGACCTCTCCCCCTACAACGTCCTGGTCCACCACGGCCGGTTGGTCTTCATCGACTGGCCGCAGATCGTCGATGTCGTGGGCAACCCCCAGGGGTTCGCTTTCCTGGAACGGGACTGCCGACGGATGGTCGACTGGTTCGTCCGCCGCGGCCTGCCGGCCGACCACGATGAGCTGTTTGCCGACCTCGCCGTCGCAGCGGCCGGTCACCTGTAGCGCCTACAGTGCAGGACATGGTGGCTTCGCGGCGTTCCTCGTTGAATGCCGTGCGCCGCCGGGAGGTCCTCGCCCTCGGTGGGCTCACGGCATTCGGGCTGCTCGCTGGGTGCGGAGCCAGCGAGCCCAACCCGGCTCCCGAGCCGACCGAGCCAGCCACCACGGCCTCGAGCCCGGCCGGGGTCCCTGTGGTCACGCGATCCCTGCCGACAACCAACCTGCCCTCTGGCCAGGCCGAGTGGGCGTTGGCCGTGCCGACGACCGGGTCGGCCGCCGGGCTGGTCATCGTGCTGCATGGCGCCGGACACACGGGGCCTCGGGCGTTCTCCGAGCTCGCGCTCGCCACCCACGTCGACGCCACAGGTCTGGCTCTAGCAGCCCCGTCCGGCGGCAACACCTGGTGGCATCCGACCGACAGCGATGGGGACGGTCTGGCCCTGGTCATCGACGACCTCATCCCGGCTGCGCTGGCCGCAACCGGCCTCCCGGACACCACGAGGGTCGGTCTGCTTGGCTACTCGATGGGTGGCTACGGGGCCCTCCTGGTGGGGGCCGAGCTGGGTCCGCAGCGTGTCCGCGCCATCGTGGCTCAGGCCCCGGCTCTGTTCACCGATCCTCGCCAGGCGGGGCATGCCTTCGACAGTGCCGACGCGTTCAATCAGTGGTCGATCACCGGGACGCGGATCGATACGTTGCGCCACATTCCGGTGTGGATCGACTGCGGGGAGGAGGACTCGTTCATCGAGGTCAGCCGGCAACTCGCTCAGGCGCTGCCGCAGGCCAAGGCCACGTTCCGTCCCGGCGCCCACGACACCGCAGTCTGGCGCCCGCTCGTCGGGGACGAGTTGGCCTGGATCGCCGATCAGCCCGCGTGATCCTGCCCGTCAGGGGCCTCGCTATCGGGGATCAGTAGACGACGACCGTGGAGCCCAACGGCATCCAGTCGTTGTCCCAGATGAGGTCCTGTGCCCAGTTCGTCAGGCGAGCGCACCCGTGGGAGGCGGGGTAGGGCGGGACATAGGGCGCGCCGTGCACGGCGATGCCGCCGTCGAAGTACTTGGAGCGATACAGCATCCCGAGCGGCGCCTTGTCCGGCCCATCGACCTCGCGGTAGACGGAGAAGGTCCCACGGTAGGTCTGGGCGTCGCCCCGATAGGTCTTGCCGTCGATGACCTCGGTGTAGGCGACGCCGCTGCCGGTGCTCGTGTTGAAGGTCGCCACGATCTTGCCGGCCCGCACGACCATGAGGAGCTGCCGGTCGAGGTCGATCTCGACGGCGTCGCCGGTGGTGCGTGCGGAGGGCCGGACCCCGGCCGCAGCGGCTTGAAGGGTGGCGGCACCCGCGACCCCATCGCGGTCGAGCCCGGCGGCCTTCTGAAGGGCGTAGACGGCCTGCTGCGTCAGGCCACCGTAGGCGCCGTCGGGCGTCCCATTGAGGTAACCCAGCGAGTTGAGCCGCTCCTGCAGTGCTTTGACATCCTCGCCGCGGTCACCGGACTGCAACTTGTCTCGCGCCGCCGGCTCTGCGGGTGGGGTCTGTGAGGGTGTGGGCGTCGGGGACGCTGTTGATGCGGGCGGCACCACCGCATCCGGCGTCCCGGACGGGGTGCTGGCGGGCGGGGCCGTCGGGTCGTTCGTGGCGGCAGGGGTGAAGTCGGCGGCCGCCGTCGCCGAACTCTGCATCGGGAGCCACTGACGCTGGTCGAACGTGGCCGCACTCACTGACGCGGCCCCCGCCGCCTGAACGCGGGTCGTGGCCGCAGCGCTGGACGGACCCGAGGCGTGGTCGGCCGCGGGCGGCCCCGGGCGATAGGTCACCCCACACGCGGAGGTGAGAGCCACCACCAGCGCCGCGATCGCGATTCCGACGCCACGTCGACCTGCCTGCACGATGTCCTGCCCTTAACTGGTCCGCCCCAAACAAAGGCCTACCTTACGTCGGTCACAGTGCCGATCGAAATCGCCACGCGCGACCGCAAGCATCGCAAGACTGTGACGAATGCCGTTGCGCCCCACCCGTCCCAGGCGTTTCAGGGAATGCCGCCTGCGCGGCAAAACCCGGGCCGCGGCTCGCCCACCAGCAGGTGGCGAGGTCAGTCGGTGACCGCCTGGACGGCGGCATTGACCGCCAGAACCCGCTGGGCGATCTCCACGTGCAGGTACTCGACCATCTTGCCGTTGTAGGTCACGACCCCAGAGCCGTCACCGGCTTCCCAGGCCGCGACCATGCCGATGGCCTCCTCCACCTCGGCGGCGCTCGGCGCGAAGGTCGCGTTGGCCCCCTCGACCTGCCCTGGGTGGATGAGGGTCTTGCCGTCGAATCCGAGGTCCCTGCCCTCGGCGCATTCGGCGAGGAAGCCGTGCACGTCCTTGACGTCGTTGTAGACCCCATCGAGCGCGACGATGCCGGCCTCCCGGGCGGCGAGGACAGCCAGCGACAGGGCGGCCAGCAGGGGCGCCCGGCCCGGGACATGGCGGGCCCGCAACTCCTTGACCAGGTCGTTGGTGCCAAGGACGAAACCCCCGAGCCGCGGGTCGGCAGCGGCGATCTTGCGCGCCTTGGCGATCGCCCGCGGGGTCTCGATCATCGCCCAGAGGCGGGTGTGCTCGGGGGCGCCGGCCTTCTCCATCGCGGCCACGAGACGGCGCACCTCCTTGGCGGAGTTGACCTTGGGGACGACGATGGCGTCCGGCCCTGCCGCGCTGGCCGCGGCGAGGTCAGCGTCGTGCCACTGGGTACCGATCCCGTTGACGCGGATCGTCACCTCCCGACGCCCGTAGTCGCCAGATGCCGCTGCCGCACAGGCGTTCTCACGTGCAGCTTCTTTGGCGTCGGGTGCCACCGCGTCCTCGAGGTCGAGGATCAGGCCATCGACGGGGAGCGACTTGGCTTTCTCCAGGGCCCGCTCGTTCGAGCTCGGCATGTAGAGCACGGACCGGCGCGGACGGAAGTCGCCCTCCACGCTTGCCCCCATCAGGACTCACTCCCGGCAGCAGGCGTGGCGTAGAGCGCGGCGAGCTCAGGATCGTTGGCGGACAAGCGATCCGCGAGCTCAAGGATCACCAGACACTGTTTGAGCGAGGCGTCGTCCTCCATCTTGCCGTCGAGCATCACGGCCCCCGTGCCGTCACCCATCGCCTCCTTGACCCGGCGCGCGTGGGCAACATCAGCGGCCGAGGGGCTGAAGACCTTTTTGGCGATGGCGATCTGGACGGGATGCAGGGACCAGGTCCCGACACAACCGAGGAGGAACGCGTTGCGGAACTGGTCCTCGCACGCGACCGTGTCCTTGATATCCCCGAACGGGCCGTAGTACGGGAAGATCCCGTGCATCGCGCAGGCGTCGACCATCCGCGCGATCGTGTAGTGCCAGAGGTCCTGCTGGTAGGTCGCGCGGGCGCCGTCGATGTCGCCGTCGACCGGGTCCTGGCGCACGAGATACCCAGGGTGGCCGCCCCCGACCCGCGTGGTCTTCATGCGACGATCCGCCGCCAAGTCGGCTGGGCCGAGAGAGATGCCCTGCATCCGCGGCGAGGCGCCACAGATCTCCTCGACGTTGGCCATGCCTCGCGCAGTCTCGAGGATCGCGTGGACCAGGATCGGGCGGGAGAGTCCAGCGCGCGCCTCCAACTGCGCGAGCAGGCGATCGATGTAGTGGATGTCCTCGGCGCCTTGGACCTTGGGCACCATGATGACGTCGAGCTTGTCGCCGATCTGGGTCACCAAAGTGGTCAGGTCATCGAGGACCCAGGGACTGTCGAGCGCGTTGATCCGGGTCCACAACTGGGTGTGCTCACCGAAGTCGGTCGCCCGGGCAATGTCGACCAGCCCCTGACGGGCCGCCTCCTTGTTGTCAGCCTTGACGGCGTCCTCGAGGTTGCCGAGCAGGACGTCGACGGTCCCGACCAGGTCGGGCACCTTGGCGGCCATCTTGGGGTTGCTCGGGTCGAAGAAGTGGATCATCCGACTGGGCCGAGCTGGTACCTCGCGCACCGGGGTGGGTGCCCCCACGGCCAACGGGGCGAAGAAGTCCTTGGCGCTGCGCATGCGTGCCTTCCAGGTTGGCTGTCATTCCACGTGGGCCGGACGTCACGGGTGCAGCGACGCTAGCAGCGCGAACCCCCGCAGCGTTATGAGACAGTTCACGGTGTGACGGACACCGCGCCGATGGCCCCAGAGCCCCCGGAGTCGCCCCCGTCGGCGGAGCCTGATGTTCCTCCCCCGCATCCCCTGCATGTGACCCGTCTGCTGGCTGAGGCTGCCTCCAAATCCTCGGTGATGTGGATCCAGGTTCCCGGCGGCGCCACCTACCCCGTGTGGTTCGTCTGGCACGACGATGGCGACCCCCGCGGGACCGGACCGGCCCTCTACGTCGTCTCGGGTCCGGGCGAACAGAACCTGCCCTGGCTGCCCGAGGACGTCGAGGTCATCTTCCGTTCCAAGGACTCCGGCGGCCGGCTCCTGACCACCGCCGCAGCGACCCGGGAGATCGGCCCCGACGACCCCGACTGGGCCACCGCCGTTGAGGTGCTGCGTAGCGAACGGCTCAACGCCACCGACGACCTTGTGGCGCGCTGGCGCGAGTCCGCGACCATCCATGTGCTCTCCCCGCACGGGCGTCCGGTCCCGCAGGACGCGGCGTCGCATGTCGCTCCCATCCGGCCGGTCGCGGGCACCACTGCCTCGTGGCGCCCGTGGCATTGGCGTGGTCGGCCCTCCTCACGACGCGGGACCCGCTGACCTTTCTGTCAGTGTGTCAAGCCGCAAGCCGGGCCTCGCGACTCGAGGGTGGGGTGCGCAGGCGGCATTCCCAGGTCACATGTCATTGGCCAGGACCCGACTCATCACGGCGGACAAGGTGACGCGGTCCGACGGAGAACCAGTGAGGACCTGACTCAGTCCACCGACCCCACCGACAAAGGCGCCCACGAGAGCCGCGGCGGTCGGCGCATCGAGCCGATCGGGATAGGCGTCGGTCAATGCCCGAACCATGGCCGGCTGCGCGTCATGCTGCAACTGCAGGGCCCGGGCTCGCACCGAGGGGACGGTGCTGATCAACCGAGCCCGCACGTCACGCAGTTTCGGCGAGACCGACTCCAGCGGGTCGGTGCGCGTGAGAACGTCGAGCAGCACCGCCGTCGGGCTTTGCGACGGGTCCCGCCGCGCCAAGGCCGCGAGCAGCACACTCAGGCGCGCATCGACATCAGGAAGGATCACGTCTTCCTTGGTCGCGAAGTAGCTGAAGTACGTGCGAGCGCCGATCTCGGCCGCGGCCGCGATCTGGGCGACCGTTGTCGCTTCGAATCCCGCCGCGTCGAAGCGCTCGACTGCCGCGGCCACAATGCGCGCGCGCGTGGCGCGGCGCTTGCGCTCCCGCAGGGTCTCCGTCACGGCATCACGCTAGCAACGCGGACACGGCTCATTTCAGCAGTCATTGCAATATTGCAATGACTGCACATAAATTGCCGGCATGACCCCACGCATGCTGATCGTCGGCGGCGGGATCGCCGGACTGGCCCTCGCAGCCCTCATGGATGAGCGCTGGCACGTGACCGTGTCTGAGCAGGCCGCGGGGAGGGCAGGGCGCGGGTTCCCGGTCGACGTGCGAGGCGACGCCCTCGACGTGGTGCGGCACCTCGGCCTTCTCGGGGAGATCCAAGCCCGACGTACCCTCGCCGACGTCGTGGAGGTGCGCGCGCCGGACGACACCCGCATCGGCATCCTGCCGAGCCAAGCGGCCGATGGCGTCGAGATCAGCCGCAGTGACCTCGTTGAGATCCTCGCCCGGGCCGCTGATGGCCGGGCCGATCTGCGCTATGACGACGCTCCCCTCGCCCTCGTGCCCCGCACAAGCGGGGTCGAGGTCACGTTCACCGGCGGTCGACGCGAGACGTTTGATCTCGTCGTCGGTGCAGACGGAGCGCATTCTTGGGTCCGCGGGCAGGTCTTCGGGCCCGAGGCGCTGTTCGCCACACCGCAGCCGGTTCATGTCGCCACCGCCTGGGTTGCGGGCGTGGACGCCGACGGTCATGCCGTCGTGCTGCGAAACGCACCAGGTCGCCTGGTCGCCAGCCATCCGATGAACGGTCACGGTGGTGCCGCGTTCATCTTTCACTGCGGACACTCGGCACCGGCCGAGGGCGTCGCCCACTGGGTCAGAGATCAGTATCGAGATTGCCCATGGCCCCAGGTTCAGCTCTTGGAGCGGGTGGGGGAGGCTGATTTCTGGCATGACCGCGTGTGCGTGATCCGCGTCCCCATTGGTCGATGGACCGGGTCGTCCTCGTGGGGGATGCCGCCGGTTGTGTGTCACTCTTCGGCGGCGGCAGCAGTCTGGCGATCCGCGGCGCCGCCGCTCTGGCCAGCCAACTCGAGGGCGTGGATCCGGACCAGGCGGGGGACCTGGCTGCGGCCATGCTTCGCTACGAGCGCCAGCACCGGCCAGCCGTGTCCAGGCACCGTGCATCCGCGGCGATCACCCAGCAGCTTCTCGTTCCTCGCTCGGCACCCGGCTTGCGCCTGCGCAACGCCCTGGTTCGGGTGGCGGCGGCATTCGTCAAGCGGGGGTGTCAGCGCGCAGGCGACCACGGGACCCCACCGGGCATGCTGACCGGCGACGGCGGCATACCCCGATACCCTTGCCCACGTGAGCACGCCGACCCGGGTCTTCGTCGGCCGACTCGTGGAGCTGAGCGTCTTCGACCCCCTCGGTGACCAGGTCGGCCGCGTCCGCGACGTCGTCGTCACGTTCTCTGCCGCCCGCAGCCGCCCCCGAGTCATCGGCCTCGTGGTCGAGGTCCCCGGACGTAAGCGCATCTTCGTGCCCATGACGCGCGTCACCAGCGTCGAGGGCGGCCAGGTCATCACGACGGGCCTGGTCAACATGCGCCGCTTCGAGCAGCGCACCACCGAGACCGTCGTGGTCGCCGAGCTGTTCGAGCGCCTGGTGACGGTGACCACCCCCGACGGGATCGTCGACGCCACGGTCGAGGACATCGGCATCGAGCAGGTCGGCAGCCGTGGGTGGACGGTGTCCAGGGCCTTTGTGCGCAAGGGCAAGCCGTTGACCGGCCTGTCCCGGCTGGCCCGCCGGCGCGGCGACACGCTCATGGTCCCGATCGAGGACGTGCAGGGCCTGCACGACTCGGGCGCCCTGCAGAGTGCGGCCCGGCTCCTGGAGACCTACGAGGACCTCAAGCCGGCCGACCTGGCCGAAGTCATCCACGACCTCACCCCCAAGCGCCGGGCCGAGGTCGCCGCTGCCCTGGACGACGAGCGGCTGGCCGACGTCATCGAAGAGCTCCCCGAGGACGACCAGATCGAGATCCTCGCCGGCCTCGAGGTGGATCGCGCCGCCGACGTCCTGGAGGCCATGGAGCCCGACGACGCCGCCGACCTGCTCTCCGAGCTCCCCCCGGAGCGCCAGGAGGAGCTGCTCCAGAAGATGGAGCCCGACGACGCCGCCGACCTGCGCCGGCTGCTGACCTACGACGACTACACCGCCGGTGGCCTGATGACCACCGAGCCGGTCATCCTCGGGCCCGAGGCCTCGATCGCCGAGGCCCTGGCGGTGGTGCGCCGCGAGGAGCTCTCGACGGCGCTGGCCACCCAGGTCTTCGTCTGCCGGGCGCCGCTGGAGACCCCGACGGGCAAGTACCTCGGCATGGTCCATATCCAGCGGCTGCTGCGCGAGCCCCCACACAACCCCGTCGGCGGCATTCTCGACAAGGACGTCGAGCCATTGAACCCGCTGGCCAACATCGGCCAGGTCGCGCGCCAGCTCGCGACCTACGACCTGGTCGGACTGCCCGTTGTCAACGACACAGGCTCGCTCATCGGCGCGGTCACCGTCGACGATGTGCTCGACCACATCCTCCCCGACGACTGGCGCGAGGACCGGCACGACGTGATCGAGGACGAGGTGCGTCATGGCTGAGCGTCGGCCCCGACTCGACACCCCCCGCGACAAGGCCCGCCGGATCACGCTGCCCCACGCCTTCACCGAGGAGGCCTTCGGCATCGTCTCGGAGAAGTTCGCCCGCTTTATGGGGACGTCCTACTTCCTCATTGGCATGACCGTCTTCGTCGCAGTCTGGGTCGCCTGGAATGCTCTGGCACCCATTGACCTGAAGTTCGATCAGTACCCATTCATCTTCCTCACGCTGATGCTCAGCCTGCAGGCGTCGTATGCCGCCCCGCTCATCCTGTTGGCCCAGAACCGGCAGGCCGACCGCGACCGGGTCGGGCTCGAACAGGACCGCGTCCAGGCGGAGCGGGCGTTGGCGGACACCGAGTTCCTCACTCGCGAGGTCGCCTCCCTGCGGCTGGCGATGCGCGAGACCGCAACCCGTGACTTCGTGCGTGGCGAGTTGCGCGACCTGCTCGACGAGATGCGCGACCTGATGGCCGAGCTCGACACCAAGCTGACGCCGCCGACCGAGGAGCCCGACCAGGCGACCTAGCATGGAGGGCATGACTGCCACCTCCGTGACCCCGGAGGCGTTGCGCGCCGCGCTCGCCACCGTGAACGACCCCGAGATCCGCAAGCCGATCACCGACCTCGGCATGGTCGACGCCTGCACGATCGACGACGACGGCCGCGTGGCAGTCACGATCCTGCTGACGATCGCCGCGTGTCCCCTCAAGGACACGCTCACGCGCGACGTCACCGCGGCCCTGCTCGGCGTCAACGGAGTCACCGCCGTCGACGTCACGTTGGGCACGATGAACGACGAGCAGCGCGCTGCCCTCAAGACCCAGCTGCGCGGCGGCGTCGCCGAGCGGGAGGTGCCGTTCGCCCAGGCCGGGAGTCTGACCCGCGTGTATGCCGTCGCCTCCGGCAAGGGCGGCGTCGGCAAGTCGTCCGTCACCGCCAACCTCGCCGCGGCCCTGGCGCAGCAGGGCATGAAGGTCGGGGTCGTCGATGCCGACATCTATGGCTTCTCGATCCCGCGCATGCTCGGCGTCGAGGGCAAGCCCACCCAGGTCGACGACATGATCCTGCCGCCCCTCGCCCACGACGTGAAGGTCATCTCGATCGGCATGTTCGTCCCCGGCAACCAGCCGGTGGTCTGGCGCGGGCCGATGCTGCACCGCGCCCTGCAGCAATTCCTCGCCGACGTCTTCTGGGGCGACCTCGACGTCCTCCTGCTCGATCTGCCGCCGGGCACCGGGGACATCGCCATCTCCGTCGCCCAGCTCATCCCTGGCGCCGAGATCCTCGTCGTCACCACGCCTCAGCAGGCCGCGGCCGAGGTCGCCGAGCGGGCCGGGTCGATCGCCCTGCAGACCCACCAGCGCGTGGCCGGGGTCATCGAGAACATGAGCTGGCTCGAGCTGCCGGACGGGACCCGCGAGGAGATCTTCGGCAGCGGCGGCGGCGCCGACGTCGCGGCGAGCCTGAGCCGGTCGATTGGCTCCGAGGTGCCCCTGCTCGGGCAGATCCCCATCGACACTCGGCTGCGCATCGGCGCCGACCAGGGCATGCCGGTCGTGCTCGGCGCTCCGGACGCCCCCGCCGCGGTCGCCCTGCGCGGCATTGCCAAGGGTCTGGCGCGCCGAGCCCGCGGCCTGGCGGGCCGGTCCCTGGGGCTCTCGCCGGCAGGTCGCTAGCCCCCGACACCTCCGGCACCTCGCGGATGCGGGTGATAAGCGCACTCCAGGAGCTCGCTTTTCACCCGCATCCGCGCCGCTGCGGGCTCAGGTCGCGTCGGAGTCGAACGGGGTGAACACGCGAGCAGCAGGAACGGCAGCGACCACGGGGGCATCTGCGCCCGCACCGGCGACCCCCGCGCTCGCCATGGCTGCACTGGGGCCCTTGGTCACCTCATCGACGGCATCGGTGAACGGACGGGTCATGTCCTGCAACGGCTCGGCCAGTGCCTCACGCACGATCCGGCGCGGGTCGTACTGGCGCGGGTCGTACTGGCGCCAGTTGATATCGGAGTACTCCGGCCCCAACTGGTCCTTGAGTTGAGTTTTCGCGCCCTCGGCCATGACGCGGGCCTTACGAATGCCGTGCGCCAACTTCGCGGCGTACTCCGGCAACCGCTCGGGGCCAAGGATGATGACAGCCAGGATGGCCAGGATGATGAACTCGCCACCGTTGATTCCGAACACGACCTATCCTCCCGCCTCGCCGAGCACGACGCGAATGTCCTGGTCGGTGCCGTCGCGTCGCACGGTCAAGGTGACCGTGTCACCGACGTCCTGGGCGCGGATCGCGACGATGAGCGACTCATTGTCCGTCACGGGACGGCCGTTGAAGGCCACGATGATGTCGCCGGGCATGAGCCCGGCCTGACCGGCCGGTCCGGCCGGGTCAACGGCGGGGGCATCGGCCTGGTCGTCCCCGATCCGGACCCCTTCCCCGTCGTAGGCCTCGTCGAGGTAGACCCCGATGATCGGGTGCTGCGCCTTGCCGGACTTGATCAGCTGATCGACCGTCTTGGCGACCTGGTTGCTCGGGATCGCGAAGCCGACGCCGATGCTGCCGGCCTGGCCGCCCAAACTCGGCAGGGTGGCGATCGCGGAGTTGACGCCGATGACCTCACCGCGGGAGTTGAGCAGCGGCCCACCGGAGTTGCCCGGGTTGATCGCGGCATCGGTCTGGATGGCGTTGATGAAGGAACGGTCGGTGCTGGAGTCACCGGCGGAGACCGGGCGGTTGAGGGCGCTGACGATGCCAGTCGTCACCGACGAGTCCAGCCCGAGCGGGGAGCCCACGGCGATGACCGGGTCTCCGACGACCACCTCGTCGGAGTCCCCAATGGCCAGCGGGGTGAGGTCGGTGCGATCGACTTTGACCACGGCGAGGTCATAAGCGGCGTCCCGACCGATGATCGTGGCATCGAGATGCTTGCCGTTGGACAGCACGACCGTCACCGAGCCGTTGCCGTCGGCGGCATCGGCGATCACATGGTTGTTGGTGACGATGTGTCCGAGCTGGTCGAGCACCCACCCAGATCCCGAGGATTGGGAGGAGTCGCTCTCGACCTGCAAGGTGACGACGCTAGGCATGGTCTGGGCCGCGATGCTGGCCACGCTGCCCTCAGGGCGGGTGCTGACCGCGGCTCCGGGGGTCGGGGTGGGCCCGTTGTCCGCCGTGGCTCCGGGCGCCTGCAGATACCCGTGGGACCCCAGGTAGCCCCCGATCGCACCACCGGTACCACCGGCGAGCACGGCGGCCAGGCCGACGGTTGCGAGTAGCGCACCCCAGCCGGGGCCACGGCGCGTCGGCTGCGGCCCGGTGGGCGAGGGCCCGCCGGGCTGAGGCGTCGCAGACGCGTGGGGGGCAGCGTACGAGGGTTGGGTACTGGGCGAGGAGGTGTAGCCCGACCACCCGGTGTCAGACCAACCCGGGTCGGACGCTGCGGGATTCGGCCGCCCGCTCGCCGTCCACGCCGTGTCGGCCTGCCACGACGCTCCCGATGGAGGCATGGGGTGCGGGTGAGTTTGGGGAAGCGGCTCCGTTGCTCCGTCGGCGGGGGCGGCCCAGGCCGGGGCGCTGGCCGCGATCGGCTGCGGCGCAGCGACCGGCTGCTCGGCGGTCTGGGCACTGCGGCCCCACGGGTCCCAGTCCGGGCGCCCCTGATCACTCATGGGGATGATTGTGCCGGTTTTGCCAGGCAGGGCGTGGGGTTGGGGGTCGGCGCGGTCGGCTGCCAGCGGATCGTCGATCCCACGAGCACCGCCGAGGTGGTCCCCGCGGCTCCTGAGCTCGCCGGGGACGTCGGCGCGCTCGTGCTCGGCGCGAGCCGGGCGTCCGACGTGACAGCGACGGCCGTCGTGGAGGCGACGACGCCCAGGCTCCAGGCTGCTGCGACGCTGGCGCCCACCGCTGCCGCCGCGAAGGCCGTCGACCGCAGCGCGCTGCGGTGGGCCGGTGGCGCGGTCGGCGACAGGACAGGCAACGGCTCGGTCCCGGGCCGCGGCACCCGCTGCTCCGCCGTCGGTACGGGCACGGCGGGACCGCTACGGGCGAGGGCGAGCAGGGAGGAGTGCAAGCCCCCGGACATTGACGGGCCGCCCGCGGCGAGCCGATCGCGGACCCACTGCTCCTCTGCCAGGGCATAGCGACAGCGAGCGCAGTCCTGCAGGTGAACATCCCACGCCGCGACCCGAGCCGGGCTCAGCCGGCCCGCGGCATACTCGCTGAGCTCGTCCGCGCCACAGGTGACACGGAGCCGGGGGTCGAGGTTCACACAGAACCCAACGCGGGACGACCCAGACCGGTGCCCGGCATTCCCGCCGACCGCACGGTGGACTCAGGGGCCCGGTGGGCCAGGGCGGCCCGCAACTGGGCCCGACCGCGGTGGATCCGAGAGCGCACGGTGCCGAGCTTGATGTCGAGGGTGGCCGCGATCTCCTCGTAGGACAGCCCTTCGATGTCACAGAGGACGACCGCTGCGCGGAACTCGGGCGACAACGCGTCCAGGGCGCGCTGGACGTCATCGTCGAAGTGAGTGTCTGCGTAGACCTGGTCGGGTCCGGCCTCGCGGGAGGCCAGGCGGGCGGCGGACTCGTCGGACAAGGCGTCGAAACGAATGCGCTGCTTGCGACGCATCTTGTCCAGAAAGACGTTGGTCGTGATGCGGTGCAGCCAGCCCTCGAAGGTGCCCGGCTGGTACGTGGACAGCGACCGGAACACCCGGATGAAGACGTCGTGGGTGAGATCCTCGGCGTCGTGAACGTTGCCGGTCAGCCGGTAGGCAAGTCGGTAGACCCGCGCCGAATGCTGCTCGACGATCTCCTCCCAGGTGGGCGGAGTCCAGCCCGTGTCGGCATCGCCGTTCACCCGGTCGGGGGTCGCGGCGGGGGCCTGGGTGCTCATCATCTGTGTCCTTCGTGAGGTGACGTCGCGAGGTCTCGGCTCGCACGCTGTGTAGTCGGTACGTCAGGAGGTGCTCGATTGTTCCGAGGATTCCTGAACTTTTTCTGTGAGGTCCGGGTGGGACGGCTGCGACATAGGGTGGGTTCCATGAGCACGCTCAAGCCGGGAAGCTGGTCCTACGCCGAGGAGTTCGTTCCCGAGCCGGAGCTGTATCAGCTGGCGCGGTCGCGCGGCCTGCAGTTCGGCGCGGTGCCCGTCGGGACGGGTTCGGGAGCGATGCTGCGCTTCCTGGCCGCTGCTCTGCCGGCCCGTCACGTGATCGAGATCGGCACCGGTGCCGGGACGTCTGGCCTGTGGCTCCTGGCCGGCATGCCGTCAGACGGCGTCCTGACCACGATCGATCTGTCCCCTGAGCACCAGCGAGCGGCCCGCGAGGCGTTCAGCGCGGCCGGCATCAAGGCGCAGCGCACCCGCGTCATCGGGGGTCATGCCTTGGAGGTGCTCCCCCGCATGACCGATGGCGCCTACGACCTGGTCGTCATCGACGCGGACAAGGAGTCGTACCCGGCCTACGCCGAACACGGCATTCGGCTGCTCCGACCTGGTGGGGTGCTCATCCTGGACAACATGCTGTGGCACGACAAGGTCGCCGACCCGGCGGCCCGGGACGAGGCGACCACGATCCTGCGCGACCTCGGCAAGGCCCTACGCGACGACGACCGGCTCGTGCCTGCGCTGCTGCCGGTCGGCGACGGGATGTTCGTCGCAGTCCGCAGCTGAGCGAGGTCTAGCCCGTCCCCTGATGGGAAGGGGCTCACAGCCTCTGACGTCGCGTGGCCGGCGGGATCAGAGCTCGGGGCCGGCGCCCCGACGGAACCCCGCGGGACCCTCGGCGATCGCGACGACCTCGTAGTCCTCGATGAGGATCGGGGCAGAGCCGATGAGCCGTGAGCCCGGCGAATCGGCTGCGCTCTCCTCGAAGCCCTTGCGGAACATCGCGCGCTCGTGCTCGGAGTCGAAGACGTAGGTGCCCTCGAACCACTCGCTGGGCCGCATGCGCCAGACCTTGAAGGCCAGCCCGTCGAGGAACATGAACCGGGCGATCGACGTGCCGACGACATACTCACGCAGCCGCCGCTCCACCCCCGCGGGGGCATCAGCAAGCGACCATCGCACCGTCAGGCCGTATCCAGCGTTCATGTCTTCTCCTTCATGGCTCGCCGGCGGGTCGTCCCGAGTCCCCTCCCGAGACCCGCACGGCGTAGCAATTGACCCCGTGTGCGTGACGCTAACTGTCGCGGTCCGGGGTTTCCACCGCGTCTCACCCCGCGTCACGCCCATTTCACCGGAGAACTTTTTGCCAATGACCCCCGTCAGGCCAAGGTCTGCAGCCAACGCAGCAGCAGCCGGGTCCCGAAGGCCGTCGGCCCCTTGCCCACCAGGCCGCTGTCGACCTCTGAGCGGCCAGTCCCGGCGATGTCGAGGTGGGCCCAGGCGCGCTCGCCGGCGAAGTGGGCGAGGAACATGGCCGCCATGATCGATCCGGCCCCTCCGGGCACCACCTGGCGTAGGTCGGCCACCTCGGAGCGCAGCCCCGGCCGATAGGTCTCCGGCATGGGCATCGGCCAAAGTGGCTCGCCCGTGACGTCTCCGGCGGCCACCAGATCGGCCACGAGCCCCTGGTCGCTGCCGAAGACTGGCGCCATCACCCGGGCCAGGGCCAGCCTGGCGGCTCCAGTCAGCGTGGCCACATCCACGATGAGGTCGGGGTCGAGATCGCGATCGGCGTGGGCGAGGGCGTCGGCGAGCACGATCCGGCCTTCGGCGTCGGTGTTGCCGATTTCCACCGTCGAGCCGCCGTACTGCGTGATGACGTCACCGGGGCGATACGCCGCGCCGCTCACGGCATTCTCCGCCAGCGGCAGCAGCCCGGTGACGCGGACGCCAACACCCAGATCCTGACAGGCCGCCATCACGGCCAGGACAATCCCTGCTCCCAGCATGTCCGTCTTCATCGGGAGCATGCCTTCGGCGGGTTTGACGTCGAGCCCACCGGTGTCGAAGGTGATGCCCTTGCCCACGAGGACGACATGGCGCGTGCGTGGACCCGCGGCTGGCGGGGTCCACGAGACCGTGACCAACGTCGGCGGGGTCGCCGATCCCCCACCCACGGCCAGCAAGCCACCGAACCCCTCCGCACGCAGTTGGCGTTCGCCGCGCAGCGTGACGTCAAGGCCGTGACGTCGCGCCAGGGTGCGGGCCTGGGCGGCAAACCAGGCGGGTGACTTGATGTTGGACGGGGTGGCGCCCAGGATGCGGGCGCGCACAGTGGCCAGGGCGCGCACCCGAGCGGCCGTCGCCACCTGCGGATCGCGGTCGGTGATGACCCGCAACTGGGTGGGCACCTCCGCGCCGGCCACTGGACCGGCGGCCGTCCAGCGGGGGCTGGCCCAGCCGCCGAGCATGAAACCCTCGACGAATGCCGCGAGCGCCTCGTCATCGGCGGCGCCGGTGAGGTCGGCGACGACGTGGGCCTGGCCTCGGGTCGCGCGCCCCAGGGCGGCTCCCGCGGCGCGCAGCGCGTCCGGGCCGGCATTGCCGAAACCCAGGACTGCCAGGCGGCGGGCGACAAAGCGCCCCGGGGGCAAGGGCACCGACGTCAGGACGCCCGGTGCGCTGCCCGGCTCGTGGGTGGCGACCAGCTCCGCACCCTCGAGGCCGAAGGCCTCGAGGCGGGCCGCGAGAGACACCTCAGTGTCGGCCGTGGCATGGCCCACGGCGACCACCACATCGCCATGTCCATCCCCGCGGGCGCCCAGCGCCTGGGTCACCGCCGGAACGGGTCCGGGGTCGACCAAGAGGGCGGACAGGTGCGGATCGGCGGCAGTCTCGCGGGGCGGCACCCGCTCAACCTAGCAATGAGGACGGGCCCCAACACGGTGTGCGGGGCCCGTCCTCATTGACCTGGAGTAAGCGTCGACCTACTTCAGGGCCTCACAGCCGTCGATGGCAGCGCCCAGTGCGCGCACCTCGTCTGCAGTCATCTCGACCACGAGTCGGCCACCACCTTCGAGGGGCATGCGCAGGACAATGCACCGACCCTCCTTGACCACCTCGAGGGGTCCATCCCCGGTCCTGGGCTTCATCGCCGCCATGGGTCATCCCTTCGTCGTCGTGCTCGGCACGTCCCGGCACGAACAAGTACTTCTCACCCGCACGTTCGTCACGGGCGTCGCGCTCCATTATCCCGCGCGGCCCGCGTGTGACGAAATCCGCCTCCCTCGACGAGGGTCACGCAGGGCACGCGTGGAACTGCCCAACGTCTGCCGGGCCACCACCAGAGGCGAGGAGGTCAGCCCGGCGCCCGCAGGTTGCGCACGTCCCAGACCCACGCGCCCTCGCGCGCGACCGGCGCGCCGAAGACACTGGTGAGCGAGCTGAGCAGGACCGCCTCGTCGTCGCGACCCTGGGGGAGCACAAGAGCATCAGTGCGCCAGGCGCGTACATCGTCGATGAACACCTGACGATCGTCGGAGGTCGCTTGCCGCGCTTGGTCTGTCTGGGCGATCTCGGCCAGCCATTGGGACAGCGGCCGGCGCGTCGCGCCCCGTTGCCCCTGACCGCTCCCGGAGGCATCCGGGCCGAGGAAGTAGCCCTCGACCAGGGGAAAGTCATAGCGTGCGGCGGCCTGCCAGTCGCCCGCCCGCAAGTCGCTGATGTCGGGTGGCGGGATGGCCAGGATTGAGCCGTCATCGACGAGGTCGGTCCAGCCGCCGCCGGTGAACAGAGCCGGCGTCGGGGGACGCGGGTCGACCACCAACGAGGTTGGAACTATGGGGAGCAGGGCCACGCCCACGGCCACGGCCGCGGCCCCGGCTGCGGCGGCCGCGGGCAGCGACATCGGACGGCGGCGCATCCGCTCGCGGGCCCACTCCAGCAGCAGGACCAGCAGCACAGCGAAGGCCGGGACCGCGACCATCGAGAACCGACTGGGCAGGACGTTTCCGACCAGGGGCGCAGTGTCAAACAGCCGCCACGGGGCGGGCACCGCGATGGGCTGTCCGTGAAGCAGCACCTGCGGACCAAGCGACAACCAGCAGCTGACGACGATAACGACGGCCATCGCTCGCACGAGCGGGCGCCGCCAAAGCAGGATCACCGCGGCGACGGCGACGAACCAGAGGGGGATCCCGAAGAACGCGTTCTCCTCTGTCCGGTTCATCGACAGGGCCGCGGACGCCCACGGGTCAGCGCCGATCGTGCGCGTGGCACGACCCCACAGGGCGGCCAGGTCGTTGCCACCCGGCGGCGACCAGATCTCGCGATAGGACTGCGGCCCGAAGAACTGCCACCACAGCGGGATCGCGAACACGGCGATCCCGACACCCAGGGCGAGCGCAATGCCTGGCAGGAGCGCGCGCCACGGGAGGCGACCGTGCAGGGCCAGAACCAGCGCCAACACGCCGATCCCGACAGCGGCGAGGAGCAGGACCTCCTCCCCCATCCACAGCTGCCACGCGGCGAGCAGTCCGATGGTGAGACCAATCGGGCGCCATCGCTGCGGGGACTGCTGCAAGGCGAGAATCCGGTCGATGAGGACGGGGACGAGGAACTGAGCGAGGAAGTTGGGGTGGCCGTTGCCGTGGGACACCATCGCCGGTGAGAAGCCGCACAGCGCTCCCCCGATCATCGCCGTCCACGGGGCGGCGAGCAGGCGGCGGACAAACAGGAGGTACCAGGCGAAGGCCGTGAGGGTGAACCCGAGCCATTCGATGAGGAGGAAGGTCACGTGGGGCCCGGCCACCCAGGTCAGGGGAGCGAGCGGCGCCGCCAGGCCCATGACGGCGGCATTCGACATCAGGTTGACCCCGTCGGGGTAGTTCTGCAGGGTCGTGAACAGCGGGTTGGACAGACTCGCGAGATTGTGGGCGGTCGCTCCGAAGTACCACTCGAAGGCCTGCTGGTCCTGCACCCCCTGGGACAGGTAGCCGCCGGCCGGGTCGGCGATCAGCCGTCGGAGCACGAATGCCGCCGCGCTCGCGTAGAGGACGAAAGCCACCATGGTCGCCCGCCACGTGAGGGGCCCCGGACGCGGCACGTCGTCTCCCCGAGGCGTGAGCTCCGGCTCGGTTCGCGTGTCCACCTCAGCCCCAACCCACGGATCCGCGGCAGGCACCATGGGTTGCAGATCGGGGGGCGGGGGCGGGAGATCAGACGGCGCAGGCATGAGGTCCACGACACCAGGCCGAGTCCACCTGTCCAGCACAGCATCGACCTGATCCATCCGGTAGCCCAGGGCCCGCACAGGGATGGGCTCGGCCGCGACATCGACGACGCTCGCCAACCCGATCGAGGTCGCGTTCCGGTCGTCGTCGGCCACTGTGGGATCGAGCGCGTCGGCGATCTCCTCGAGCCGGTCGTCGACGATGGTCGGGTCGTAACCGCGCAGCGCTCGGTCGAACCGGATCGCGACGAGATCGGCGCGACTGACTGCGGCCGGGGGCGCCGGCAGCGGCAGCGGACCGGGGGTGGACGTCAGCGGCTCGGTCAAATCCCTCATCGACCAGGTCCCATGGGCGACCCGTAACGCGGCCAGGATGACGCCGCCCGCGCTGACCGCGATGACGATCAGCCACAGCATCAGAGTGATTCCGACTTCCCGGCCCGGGCCGCTTCTTCGGCGTGCTCTGCGGCTTTGATGACGGCCACTGCCTCGTCGACGTCGTCGGTCAGGGTGAGGAGGTCAAGGTCCGCAGGGCCGATTGTCCCCAGGCCCACCGCCGACGTCCGCAACCAGTCCAGCAGACCACCCCAGTAGTCGATCCCGATCAGGACGATCGGGAAACTGGTGACCTTGCCGGTCTGGACGAGCGTGACGGCCTCGAACAGCTCATCCAGGGTGCCCATGCCCCCGGGAAGGACGATGAACCCCTGGGCGTACTTCAGGAACATCGTCTTGCGGGCAAAGAAGTAGCGGAAGTTGACGCCGAGATCGACGTAGTCGTTGAGTCCGGTCTCGAAGGGCAACTCGATACCGAGCCCGACCGAGACGCCCCCAGCCTCACAGGCCCCCTTGTTCGCCGCCTCCATCGCCCCCGGGCCCCCGCCAGTAATGACGGCATACCCCGCGTCGACCAGAGCGCGGCCGACCTTGACGCCGAGCGCGTAGGCCGGGTCGTCGGGCTTGGTGCGAGCTGAGCCGAACACGCTGACGGCCTTACCGAGTTCGGCCAAGGCGCCGAAGCCCTCGACGAACTCGCTCTGGATCCGCAGCACCCGCCAGGGGTCGGTGTGGACCCAGTCGGCCGGGCCTCGATGGTCAAGGAGCCGTTGGTCCGTCGTCGAGCCGGGGACCTGGGTCCGCCGCAGCACGACAGGTCCCTTGTGATAGCCGTCGGTGTGGCCGGCAGGCGTGGGGAAAGTCACCGGCCCAGGGTATGCCGTGCGCTCCTCGCCCGTAGTCTCGCGCAGGTGAGACGGCTGGTCAGGCCAGCCAGCGCAGCAGCGCCTCCTCACACGCGAGGTACTGCGCGACCGGGCACTGCTCGTCGTCCATGTGGGCCAGGTTGGGGTCGCCGGGGCCGAAGTTGACGGCGGGCACGCCCATGGCCGAGAAACGGGCCACGTCGGTCCAGCCCTGTTTGGCCGTGACCTCGACGCCCAGGGCGTCCACGAAGGCCTGGGCCGCAGGGAGGTGGAGTCCGGGCCGGGCGCCTCCGGCGTTGTCGACGATCGTCACGTCGTAACCGTGCAGGACCTCGCGCACGTGAGCCTCGGCCTCCTCAGGACTGCGGTCGGGCGCATAGCGGTAGTTGACGGTGACCACACATCTGTCCGGGATGACATTGCCCGCGATGCCACCGGAGATCAGGACCACGTTGAGGGCCTCTCGGTACTCCAGCCCGTCGACAATCTGATCTCGCGGTACATATTCCGCGAGGCGCGCGAGAATCGGTGCCGCATCATGGATCGCGTTGTGCCCCTTCCACGGACGCGCGGAATGGGCGGCGATGCCCTTGAGAACGACCTCGGCGCGCAGGGTGCCCTTGCAGCCGCCCTCGACCTGGGCACTCGTGGGTTCGAGCAGCACGGCAAACACGGCGTCGTTGATGAGGTCAGGGCGTTGTTGCTGCAGGTGCAGCAGGCCGTTGTACTCGCTGTCGATCTCCTCACCCTCGTAGAAGACGAAGGTGAGGTCCCGGTTGGGCTCGCTGAGTTCCTGGGCGAGCCGCAACTGGACGGCGACGCCGCCCTTCATGTCGACCGTCCCGCGACCCCAAAGCATGTCCGTCCCAGCGACCTCGACCAGGCGGGTAGGCACGTTGGCCGGGTCGACCGTGATGGGCACCGTGTCGATGTGACCCGCCAGCACGATGCGCTCGCCCCGACCCAGGCCGGTGCGCGCGACGATGGTGTTCCCGAGCCGCGTGACCGACAGATGGGTTAAGGGAGCCAAGGCTGCCTCGATAGCGTCCGCCAGGATCCCCTCGTCCAGGCTCACCGACGCGATGTCGCACAGGGCCGCAGTGAGGCTGGCGACGTCGGCGGAGAGGTCGAGGGCGGCGGTGGCGGGCGGCATACGCGGCAGGCTACCGGTGCCCGGACCGTGACCGCCGCTGTGGTGAGCCAACTACCCTTGGACCCCATGACGACTCCTCGCACGGCCTGGGCCGACGGCCTGGCCACGCTCACCGACCTCGGGACGACCCTCGATGTCTGGTATCCCCAGCCCGCCCTCGGCAGCCCGGCGCCAGACGCCGAGGCACCGGCCGAACTCACCGCTCTTGAGGGTCCCGATGCCGACCGCCAGGTCCGCCGCGTGGTCGTGCGGGCCACCATCGACCTCGACGCCGCGCCGGTCGACACCGCCGACGCCTACCTGCGCCTACATCTGCTCAGCGCCCGCGTGGCCGCTCCCAACACGATCAACCTCGACGGCATCTTCGCAGTGCTGCCCAATGTCGTGTGGACCAACTATGGACCGTGTGCCGTTGAGGGCTTCGAGCTCACCCGCGCTCGCCTGCTGGCCCGCGGAGCCGTGCAGGTGCTCGGCGTCGACAAGTTCCCCCGCATGGTCGACTACGTCGTGCCGACCGGTGTCCGGATCGCCGACGCGGACCGCGTGCGCCTCGGCGCCCACCTGGCGAGCGGGACCACCGTCATGCACGAGGGGTTCGTCAACTTCAACGCCGGCACCCTCGGGGCCTCGATGGTCGAGGGCCGGATCAGCCAGGGCGTCGTCGTCGGCGACGGCTCCGACATCGGCGGCGGGGCATCGACGATGGGCACGCTGTCCGGCGGCGGCACGCAGCGGGTCAGCATCGGCGAACGCTGCCTCTTGGGCGCCGAATCAGGGCTGGGCATCGCGCTGGGCGACGACTGCGTCGTTGAGGCCGGCCTCTATCTGACTGCGGGCACCAAGGTCAGCCTCCCCGACGGGACCGTCGCCAAGGCCCGCGACCTTTCGGGCCAGTCCAACCTGCTCTTCCTGCGCAACTCCGTGACCGGCGCAGTTCAGGCCCGCCCGCGGGACGGACACGGCATCGTGCTCAACTCTTCCCTGCACGCCAACGACTGATGCGCACGCGCGGGGGTGCGTTCGAGCTCGCTGAGGAAGGCGCCAACCAGGGACGCCGCCCACTCGGACGCCTCGTCCTTGTTGTCTGCGCGGTCGCTGTCGCGGCCGGCCTGTGGGTGGGCGGTCGCTCCGTGGTCGATCTGGCCACCCCGGCCCGATGTGAGGCCACCGCGAGCGGATCGACCGTGAGTTTCGCCCCTGAGCAAATGGAGAACGCGTCAACGATCACCGCAATCGCCGTTCAGCGGGGGCTGCCGGCCCGGGCTGCGACGATCGCCCTGGCGACGGCCATGCAGGAGTCCAAGCTCTACAACGTCAACTACGGCGACCGCGACTCGCTCGGCCTGTTCCAGCAGCGTCCCTCGCAGGGGTGGGGCACCGCCGAACAGGTCATGGATCCGGTCTATGCCACGAACAAGTTCTACGACGCCTTGGTCCAGATCGACGGCTACGAGACGATGGAGATCACCGTTGTCGCGCAGGAGGTGCAGCGCAGCGCGGCGCCCACTGCGTACGCCCAGCATGAGCCCGAGGCCCGGGTGTTGGCCTCGACCCTCGCGGGTCACTCACCGGCCGCGTTCGGCTGCCGGCTCGAAGCTCCCACGGAGGCCTACGGTGAAGGCTTGGTGAACGCCATGGCTGCGCAGTACGGCCTGACCGGGGTGCTCACCGACGGGATCCTCACCGTCGACGTCCAGGACGAGACCCAGGCCTGGTCGGTCGCCCAATGGGCCGTGGCCAAGAGCCAGGCCTACGGGGTGCGTCAGGTCACGCTCGGCGACCGCAACTGGACCCGGGACTCGAGCTCACAGGCCCTGACCTGGGGCACCGCGGCGTCTGCAACAGCCGCGACGACCGTCGTGGTCTCCTTCGTCTGAACCGAGCCGGACTGTGCCATGCCGGACTCGGCGGCACGGCATTTATTGGGTCGAGAAGGGTTGCCAGACAACCAGAATGCCGCCTCCTTGGGTGAAGGAGACGGCATTCGCGGCGTAGGTCAGCGGGATTCGACCGGGACGTAGTCACGCGCGGTGTAGCCCGTGTAGACCTGGCGCGGACGCCCGATCTTGGTGGCAGGGTCCTGCATCATTTCGCGCCACTGGGCGATCCAGCCGGGGAGCCGGCCGATCGCGAACAGGACGGTGAACATCCGAGTGGGGAAGCCCATGGCCTTGTAGATCAGGCCGGTGTAGAAGTCGACATTGGGATAGAGCTTGCGCTCGACGAAGTAGTCGTCGGCGAGCGCGATCTCCTCCAGCCGCATAGCGATGTCGAGCAACTGGTCGCTGCCGCCGGTCTTGGCCAGGATGTCGTGCGCCGTCTGCTTGATGATGGCCGCGCGGGGGTCGTAGTTCTTGTAGACCCGGTGGCCGAAGCCCATGAGGCGGACGCCGTCCTCCTTGTTCTTAACCTTGGCCATGAACTCGTCCGTCGAGTACTCGGCCGACTGGATGCGCTCGAGCATCTCCAGGACCGCCTGGTTGGCGCCGCCGTGCAGCGGGCCGAAGAGCGCGTTGATCCCCGCCGAGACCGACGCGAAGAGGTTGGCGTGGCTTGAGCCGACCAGTCGCACCGTCGAGGTCGAGCAGTTCTGCTCGTGGTCGGCGTGCAGGATGAGCAGGAGGTCCAGCGCCTTGACCAACTCGGGGTCGGGCTCATAGTTGGTGGCTGGGACCCCGAAGGTCATCCGCAGGAAGTTCTGGGTCAGGCTCAGGTTGTTGTCCGGGTACAGCAACGGCTGCCCGATGGACTTCTTGTAGGCATATGCGGCAATCGTCGGCAGCTTGGCGAGGAGCCGGATCGTCGAGATCTCCACCTGCTGCTTGTCGAAGGGGTCCAGGCTGTCCTGGTAAAAGGTCGACAGCGCACTGACCGCGGACGAGAGCACGGGCATGGGGTGGGCATCCCGGGGGAACCCGGCAAAGAAGCCCTTGAGGTCCTCGTGGAGCATGGTGTGCTCCCGGATCCGATGCTCGAAGTCGGCCAGCTGGGTGGCGCTGGGCAACTCGCCGTAAATGAGCAGGTAGCTGACCTCGATGAAGCTCGAGCCCTGGGCGAGCTGCTCAATCGGGTAACCCCGGTAGCGCAGGATGCCGGCATCACCATCGATATAGGTGATGGCGCTCGTCGTGCTCGCGGTGTTGGTGAAGCCCGAGTCGAGGGTGACGTTGCCGGTGTCCTTGAGCAGCGCCGAGATGTCATACCCGGAGTTACCCTCGGTCGCGGGGATCAACGGCAGATTGAGCTCGGCCCCGCCGGCAAGCAGTTTCGCGGCGTCCTGGGTCATGCGTCACGTCCTTCAAGGATGGATGTTCCGGCGCGTGTCGGGCCCGAAGCCGCGGCGCCCTTGCCCGTCGCCCCGACCCTACTGCAGGGGTTATCCCCGTCCGGAACCACAGGTGCAAGGTCACACGCCTACCGGTCGATCGGGGCGGTTGAATGGCGGCCGGAGTTGATGATTGACCGACCTCGCAGTGAGTGGTGGGATGAGCGCACCGTGGGCGGGCTCTCGCGGGGCGACCACGACCCGGGGGCAACACGTGAGACGACTGCGCACGACCGCAGGGGCGTTGCGCGTCGCCCTGTCGGCTCTGGTCGTGCTCGGCGGACTCGCGGCTCCGGTCTACGGAAGCCTTGCCCTGTCGAGCGTGGCCGCGGCGGAGGTAGGTGCCGCCGACGAGACCGAGCTCGCAGTGACCGTCACCTCGTCCACGGCCAACCCCGACACCTTGGTCGACACGATTCCCCCCGCGGTCGCCAAGGCCTATCGGCCGCCGGTCCGGGCGACCAAGGCCGGGATTGCGTTGCGGGTCAACAGCGAAGCCGAGCCTGGCGGTGGAGCCGAACCAGGGGCGCGGAATGCCGTGACGGGCCAGGTCATGTGGCGCGAGGGTGCCTGTGAGCATGTGACGCTGACCTTCGGGCGATGCCCCACAGGCGCCGGCGAGGTCATGGCCGAGACGAGCGTCGCGCAGGACATGGGCTGGCGGGCCGGGGAGACGCTCTCCGTCGTTGAGCTCACGGGGATCTCCATCTTCGATGTCAACCTCACCGAGCTGACGCTGACCCTCGTAGGCGGATATACCCAGCGGGACGATGAGGAGTACTGGCAGGGGTCGAGCCTGCCCACCGCGTTGGACAGCAGGACCACGAACCGCCTCATCGGGACCCTCTTTACGGACCGCTCTACGTTGACGCAGACGGGAGTCCGCAGTGCGGACGGCACAACCAGCGGCTGGCAGCGGCTGGAGCATCGGGTCGACCTGGCGTATCCACCTTCGCGGACCGAGCTGGCAGACGTGGCACAGACCGGAGACGCGGTGCGGGCCTATCGCGATGATCCCGCCGCGTTGGTCGCCGGACAGGTCGTCGGCTCCTCGGACGGGTGGCTATCCGTCCGGTCCGGGCTGCCTGAGCTGGTGGACGAGGTGCAGACCGGCGGGCGCCTGGCCCTGGTCACGTTGTCCCTCTTCGGCGGCGCCCTGACGGGGCTGACGGCCTATGTCCTGTGGCTCGCGCTGCGCGCTGCAGTGGCCGCCCGCCGGCCGGATGCCGCGGTGGCGCGCTTGCGCGGTCAAGGACCGCGTGGGGTGCTGAGTCTGCTCCTGCGCGGGCTGCTCCCCACGACCCTGGCCGGGATCCCGGTGGGGCTCCTCACGGCGGCCGGGCTGGCTGCGGCGGCGGCCCGCTGGCTTTTCGACCCAAGCCCTGCCCTCACCCTCGATGCCACCATCCTGGCCGTCGCGGGGGCGGTCGCTTTGGTCCCCCCGCTGCTCACCGTCGCGGCCGCGTGGGGCATGAGCCGCACTCCCCTGCCCAGCCTCCTTCGCTCCGTGCCCGAACGCAGCGGTCGCCTCGTCGTGTCCGCAACCGAGACGGTCATCGCCACGGTCGCCATCGCCGGACTGGTCGCGGTCCTGAGCGGGAGCCTGGTCGGACCCATGGCGATGTCAACCCCGATCCTGCTGGCCGCGGTCGTGGGCCTGGTCGCCGGTCGCGTCACGACGACGGCCTTCACCCGCGCGGGGCCGGCCTTGCTGGCTCGAGGCCGTACCGCCTGGGGGCTGGCCCTCACCCGAGCGGGTCGACGAGGAACGGGCCGCCTCATCGTGCCCGTCATCGCGACGGCGGGGGCACTGTTGGTCTTTGCGACCACGGCATTCGTGACCGCCGACGCGGCCTACGCCCGTCAGTCGTTGCACGACATCGGGGCTCCGGCTCGGATCGACCTCGCTCCGGTCCGCCCCGATGCGCTGACAGCTGCCCTCGACACAATCGATCCGACGGGTCGGAAGGTCGCTGCCGCCTACCTCGTGGAGCCGGCCGATCCGACGTCCACCGACACGCTGGCCGTCGATGTCGACGCGATCCGTGGACTCCCCGTGGGCCTCGAAGCAGTCGCCGACAGCACCTGGGAGCAGCTGCGCCCATCGCCGGTTCCCCCACTGACCTTTGCCGGACGCGAGTTGACTCTCACCCTGCGCACGCCCGGGCTAGTGCCGAGCATCGAGGACGGCCCGGCCGTCGTCTCGCTGACCCTGGACTACCTCAACGCGGACCTGGCTCCCCTCTCAGCACCGCTGAGCACCCTTGGCACTGCGCCCCTCGATGACACCGTCGCGCTCACCCTGCCGTGCGAGGACGGGTGCCGGATCATTGGCATCGGTACCGACGCCGGGTTGGAGGTGCCGGGCCCGACCGGAACGTTCAGCGTCGGCGATGCGCGGCTCGACGGTCAGCCACTCGACCTGGGCGGGGGGGCGGCCTGGCCGTCCGTCCCGGCGCGGCCCGACACGGCCCAGTTCACCACGACCGTGGCTCCCGACGGGTCGACGATCACGATCGATGCCGACTTCAGCTCGACCGCCACCGGCGTGGTTGCCCATGCCTCGGCGCCGCGCGTCATCCCCGGCCTGGCCACCTCCGCGGCTGCTCGCCAGATTCCGCTGGTCGCCCCAGTCCTCAGTGGTGGAGTCAGACCGATGAATGCCGTCGCCACCACCCCCGCCATCCCCCTAGGTGGGCCATCAACAGTCCTGGTCGACCTGACCAGCGTCACGGGCGCCGGCTGGTTCGCTCGAAGTTCGACCCCTCACGTGCTGCTCACCAGCGACGACCCTGCCTTGGTCCGCACAGTCCAGGACGGCCTGCGCAACGCCGGGATCACCGTGATCGGGGTCGCGTATGTCACCGACCGGGCCACCGAATACGCGCGATCGGCGACCGGGTGGAGTCTGCGCCTGGCGGCTGGGCTCGCCGTGGCCGCGCTCGTCGTCGCGGCGGCGGCACTGTCCGCCGTCGTCTCCGCGGCTGCACCGGTCGCGCGCAGCGAGTTGGCCGCCGTCCGGCTCCTGGGGGGCAACCGCCCGCTCGCGTTCCGGGTGATCGCTCGTGAGCTGGTGCCCGTCGTCGCGGTCGGCCTGCTCGCCGGCGCCGCGAGCGGCATTCTGGCCAGTCGGCTGAGCCTGCCGTCGCTGCCCCTCTACGTCCATCCGCCGGATGTCGTCGTCGCCACGAGCGCCCCGGTCTGGGCCGCGGGCCTGGGCGCCACAGCAGCCGCCGCTGCCGTCCTCGGCGCCGTGGCTCTGCTCCTGTCTCGATGGCTCGCGCGATCCTCGAGTCCCGCCACTCTGGAGACCCGCCGATGAGCCCGGCTGGCGCCGGAGTGCGGATCCGGCAGATCGTCCATATCTATCGATCACTGGGGCAGGATGTCGCCGCGTTGTCCGGCGTCGATCTGGATATTGCTCCCGGTGAGCTCGTGGGGCTCCTCGGGCCGTCGGGAGCGGGGAAGTCCACGCTGCTCAACCTGCTCGCGGGACTGGCTACCCCCAGCGCCGGCCGGATCCACGTCGGGGCCATCGACGTCGTTGACCTCGACGGAAGCGCCCTGGATCGCTATCGCGCCACTGTTGCTTCGCTCATGCTGCAAGGAGCCGCGCGCAACCTCCTGCGGTCTCGCACCGTGCACGACAACATCGTCTTCGCCCAACGCGCCGCCCGCCGTCTGGGGCACCCCGTGCCTGACCCGCTCGAGGTGCTCTCGCCCCTGGGATTGGCCGACAGTGGAGACGCGGTGGTTGATGAGCTGGCCCCGGCGACCCAACAACTCGTGGCACTCGCGGCCGCCTTGGCGCCAGCACCGCAACTCCTCCTCGTGGACGAGCCGACGGACCGACTCGACCGGCGGGACGCCGACCGGGTCCTAAAGGCCCTGGCAGAGGTCGGCCCTCGGACTGGCGCCACCACCATCGTCGTCAGCCACGACCAGGCTGTGACAGACGCGTTGCCGCGCACGGTCACGATCCGCGACGGGCGGGTCGGCGGGGAGGGCCGACGCGGTGAGGAGTTCGCGGTCGTCACCGGGGACCACGCCATCCCCGTGCCCACCGCGCTGCAGCACCTCCTGCCTGCGGGGCTCCTCGTGCACTTCGTCGAACGTGACGGCCGGATCGAGATCGTGCCGGTCCAGGAACCGTGGGTGCAGGAGGAGACATGACGGCGAGCTCGAACGAAAGCACCCACTCCGGCTCGCGTGCCATGACAGGACTGGTCGTGACGCGGGCGAATGCCGCTGACGAGGAGGACACCTGGGTCGTGCCCCCGGGACACTTTGCCGTCATCCCGCAGGGCCGGTCAGCGACGGCCCTGCTGTGGGCCATCGCCGGAGTCGCCACGGCACCTCGCCCGCTCGTCGAGGTGGGCGGGGTCACCATCGAGACCCCCGAACAGGCAGCGGCTGCCGGTGTGTGCCTCGTGCCCGAGGGTCTGGCCCTGTTGCCCACACTGACGGCCTACGAGAATGTGCTGCTTGGGCTGCTCATCCCCCGTGACCCGGATCCCGCCGCCCGAGCCCGCGAGGCGCTCACGGCACTCGGCCTGGACGAGGTCGCCGATCATCTCGTCGAGGAGCTGTCCGGCGGACAACAACAGCGGGTCGCCCTCGCTCGGACCCTGGCCCGGCCGGCGCAGGTGATCCTCGCCGACGAGCCGACCAGTGCGCTGGACGCCGCGAACCGGGTGCGCGTGCTGAGCCTGCTCCAGGAGCGGCAAGCGGCCGGGGCCGCGGTCATCATCACCAGCAGCGACCCGGAGACGACGCTGCTCGCCACCGTGCCGCCCCCGGCATTCCTTGGCGTGATCGAGCGATCAAGTTTGGCATCAAATAGGTTGTTGCAGAACGATATTTCCTCCGAAATCCCTTGACATGCAAGGCAAATCTCTGTTCTAATAAGACATGGATCGGGGGATCACACCACACGTGGAGACGGCGCCAGGGGCCGCGGTCATCGCGGACCTGTTGACGCGGTTAGCGACCGTCGAGATCGCCGCCGATGACGATCGTGGCCTGGTCGACGTCGTCGGGTTGTGTGAGCGCCTCAAGGGGGCCGCGGCTGCGGTCCAAGCCCGCGCGACCGTCCAGTTCCTCGAGCGCCGCATCGCCGCCGCTGACCGTGTCCAGGCCGAGGTCGGCGAATGCCGCCCGCCGCGGGGTGATCTCTCTACCCGCGCCCCACGCGGGGACCGGTCTCGGCGGGTTGCGCGGGCGGACCGGTCAGCCCGGGCCGAGCTCGCGCTCGCGCGGCGATGTTCCCCCGCCGTGATGGACCGCCAGGTCGGGGTCGCCAAAGCCCTGGTCGCGGAGATGCCCGCCACGATGGGGCTCCTCACGACCGGACAGATCAGCGAAGCGCAAGCGTTCGCGATGGTCGCCCGCACCGCCTGCCTGACCCGCGAAGACCGCGCCGGGGTCGATGCGTTGTTGGCGCCGGATCTGCCCGGGTTGAGTGAACGCGCGACCCAGGGTGCAGCGGAGCGGGCCGCCGCCGAAGCCGACAACGCTGCGGTCGCTCGCCGTCACGCGGCCGCGGTCGCGTCCCGGCGGGTCAGCACCCGCCCCGCCCCCGACGGCATGGCCTACCTGACCGTCCTCGGGCCCCTGGTGGATGTCATCGGCGCCTACGCTGCCCTGACCGAGGCCGCCAAAGCCCGCGACCCCCGCGACCGACGCAGCACCAGCAACTGGCTCACCGACACCGCCCTGGAACTCCTCTCCGGACGCGCCCCCGGACAGCCCCAACCCATCGAGATCGCCCTCGTCATCACCGACCACGCCCTCCTACCCGCCGCCTTCACCGGCCAGGCACCCGCACCAGCCTGCCGTGGGGACCTGGCCCACCCTCCCGTCGCCTTCGGCAGCCAGGCACCCGGACCAGCCTGCCGTGGGGACCTGGCCCACCTGCCCGGCTACGGCGTCCTACCCGCCGGCGACATCCGCGCCCGCATCACCGCCCTCCTCGACGACACCACCGATGGAGACCAGCGGGGCCGGGTGTGGCTCCGCAGGCTGTTCACCAGCCCCGACGGACGCGACCTGGTCGCCATGGACTCCAAACGCCGCACCTTCACCGGCAGCCTGCGCCGGTTCCTCGAGTTGCGGGACCCCACCTGCCGGGTCCCCTACTGCGACGCCCCCGCCATCCACCTCGACCACGCCACCGGATTCTCGAAAGGCGCCCCCACCAACGCCGCCGAAGGCAACGGCCACTGCGCCCACCACAACCAGACCAAAGAACACCCCGGCTGGACCTACCAAGTGATCAACGACGGCCTCGACCCCGGCCCCCACCATCAACCCCACGAACTCCAGATCACCACCCCCACCGGACACGAATACCGCACCCGAGCCGCACCCCTCCACGGCTGGGGCACCCACCCGACCCCCGCGGCAAGCGTGACGGCATTCCCGATCACCGAGCCCATACCCGACCTGACCGCCTGAGACGGACGATGCGAGAGCCCTACCGGGCGAGGCGAACGACGGCGGCGGCGATGCGTTCGTCGGTGCCGGTCAAGGCAATCCGGACATGCTGAGCCCCGGCAGCACCATAGAAATCACCAGGTGCCACAAGGATCCCGCGGTCGGCCAACCGATCCACGGTGACCCGGCAGCCCTCCTGCGCCGTCGCCCAGAGGTACAAGCCCGCCTGGGAGTCCTCGATCCTCAGCCCGAACCCCTCGACGGCCGGGGCGAGCGCGGCCCGGCGGGCGGCATACACCGCCTTCTGCGCGACCACGTGGTCATGATCGGCCAGCGCTGCGAGCATGGCCCGCTGGATCGGCCACGGCATGATCATCCCGGCGTGCTTGCGGACTTCGCGCAACTGCCCCACCAGCGCCGGATCGCCCGCGGCAAACGCGGCCCGGTAACCGGCGACATTGGACTGCTTGGACAACGAATAGACCGCGAGCAGGCCCTCATGCGAGCCCTGGGTGACCCGCGGGTCCAGGATCGAGGGCGTCGTCGGCGGCTCGGCACGGCCCCCGCGCTCATCCTCGCTGCGCCAGTCGAGCTCCGCGTAGCACTCGTCCGACGCGACGACGACGCCGTGGGCGCGAGCCCACGCCACCACCTTGGCGAGGTGCTCGACTCCCAGAACCTTGCCGGTGGGGTTGCTCGGAGTGTTGAGCCACAACAGTTTTGGCGTCGTGGCGGCGGTCAGCGGCCCGAATGCCGTGAGGCTGTCCGCGGCGACGGGAGTGGTCCGGGCGAGCCGAGCCCCGACGTCGTAGGTCGGATAGGCCACCCGGGGGAAGGCGACGATGTCGCCCGGGCCGAGACCCATCAGCGTCGGGAGCCACGCGACGAGCTCCTTGGATCCGATCGTGGGCAGGACCCCATCAGGGTCGACATCCGGCACCCCGCGGCGGGCGTGGAACCACGCCGCCACGGCCTCGCGCAGATCGGGGGTCCCCCAGACCTGCGGGTACCCAGGCGCATTGGAGTCCTCGCGCAGGGCCTCCTGGATCAGCCCCGGCGTCGGGTCGACCGGTGTGCCCACGGAGAGGTCGACGATGCCGGATCCTGCTGATCCCCGCAGTTCGGGGTCGAAAAAGGCACTCGCCCGCTCCTTGGCCGGAGCGAGCGAGTCCCAGGGAAAGTCAGGCAGGCCCTGGATCATTCGTCGTGCTGCTGCGGCGGGAGCACCGCAATGACGGGGTGGTCCTTGGGGATCACGCCCATCTTGGCCGCACCACCGGGGCTGCCGAGGTCGTCGAAGAACTCGACATTGGCCTTGTAGTAGTCGGCCCACTGCTCGGGGACATCGTCCTCGTAGTAGATCGCCTCGACCGGACACACCGGCTCACAGGCGCCACAGTCGACGCACTCATCGGGGTGAATGTAGAGGCTGCGCTCGCCCTCATAGATGCAGTCGACCGGACACTCCTCGATGCAGGCCTTGTCCTTGAGGTCCACACACGGCTGGGCGATCACGTACGTCATGCCGGACATACTATTTGAGCCGTGGCGACAGACGTGCGGGCGCTCACCCTCGGCACGCGGGTGGTGATCCGCTACCGGCTCGATGGGCCCAACTCCGCAGGTCACACGCTCACCGACGTCGTGGGCCCCCTGCGCCGGATCGACGACGCGACTGTCGTGGTGCAGGGCCGGTCAGGGGCGGTGGAGGTCTCGCTCGATCGCGTTGTCGCCGCCAAGGTCGTCCCGCCACGCCCCACCCGTCGGGGCGCTCCCCATCTCACCATTGGCACCGATGACCTCGAGCGGGTGATGATCGACGCCTGGCCGGCGCCCGAGCGTTCTCCCCTCGGCGACTGGGTGCTCCGGGCGGGACGAGGGTTCACGCATCGCGCCAACTCGGTCGCGACGCCTGGCTCGCCCGGAATGCCGCTGGACGAGGCGGTCACGGCCGTCGAGGACTGGTACGCCGCACGCGGCCTTCCCCCTGACCTGGTCGTCACCGGGCCGGTCGGCTTCGCGGTGGCCGAGACAGCCCTCGGCGCCCTGCTCCTGGACCGGGGATACCTGCCGCGCGAGCCGACGATCGCCTACACGGCCGCCGCGCGCGAGGTCGGCGCCCGGCCCGTCGACCCCGCCGTGGAGCTGTCCGGGACACTGACCGACGAGTGGCTGACGGCATTCGGGTCCTATCGCGACCTCGACATCCCGGCTGCGCGGGCGATCCTCACCGGCTCACCCGACCAGATTTTCGCCCAGGTCCGCGGGACGGATGGCATCGTCGGGATCGGGCGCCTCGCGTTGGCGCACGGATGGGGAGGGATCGCGGCGATGTGGGTCTCACCCACCGTCCGGCGTCATGGGATCGCCGGCGCGATGCTCACCTCCCTCGCCCGGGCGGCCGCCTCCCAAGGGGTGCTGTCGCTCCACCTGCAGACAGACGCCTTGAATGCCGCCGCGCGGGCGGCCTATGAAGGCCGCGGTTTCGTCGCGCATCACGCCTACGCGAACGTGGCTCAGCCGCGATGACTGATCCCTTTGCGCAGGCAACGCACGCGATCCGGCTCGACTGGGGACCGGTGGGGGCTCGAGCCACGCCAGCCGACATCGCCGTCGTGGTCGACGTGCTCAGCTTCTCTACGGCCGTGTGCGTCGCGGTGGAGCGCGGGACCGTGGTCCTGCCCTATCGCTGGCGTGGACGCGACGCCGAGCGGTTCGCCGCCGAGCAGAGTGCCGTGCTGGCCGTCGGCCGCCTCGAGGCGAGCCGAGCCGGGATCGAGATCCCGACGTTGTCTCCGGCGTCCTTGCTCACCGGGCGAGCGGTGCCCCGACTCGTGCTGCCCTCCCCCAACGGCTCGACCATCGCGGCGATTCTCTCCGAGGCGGGGGGCCGCGTGCTCGCTGGGTGCCTGCGCAATGCGTCCGCCGTCGCCGCGCACCTGGCCGTGGGGTTGGCGCAGGGACGATCGGTGACGATCCTCGCGGCCGGCGAACGCTGGGACCGGGACGACTCGCTGCGCCCCTGCGTGGAGGACCTCCTCGGCGCGGGCGCGATCGTGTCGGCGCTTGGCGCCCTCGGCTATGTCGATGTCAGTCCAGAGGCCGCCCTGGCCGAAGTGGCCTTCACCGGTACGCGCGGGCGCCTGGTCGAGACGCTCACCGAGTGCGCAAGCGGGATCGAGCTGCGTGACAAGGGTTTCGGCGTGGATGTCGACATCGCCGCGGCCCTCGACGTCAGCAGCACTGTGCCGCTGCTGACCCAGGGAGCGTTCGTCTCGGCGGACGAACACTGACACCCTGTCGACCCGCCCCGCCTACTCGGTCTCCCATTCCGGCACGTCCTGGCGCACGTGGTAGTCACTGGCCTCGCTGACAAACCAGGTCGCCTCAGTCACCAGGCCCGTGGGCGGATCGAGGATGCCGGCGGCAATGGACAACCGATCTAGCGTGTCGTCGGACTGCCAGAACAACGAGGAGCCGCAGGTGCGACAGAACTGGTACGCAGCACCCGGCACGGCGAACGACGCCAGCGATCCCGATGCGTCCCGGATCTCGACGTCGTCCAGTGCGGCCTGCGTTGCGGCAAGAAAGTGCCCGGTGAACCGGCGACACCGATGGCAATGACAGTTGGTCACCGGGCGAAGGGGGCCGGTGATCGTGACCTCGATGCCGCCACACAGGCACCTGCCCTCGGCCCGGCCCGCCATCCCTTCACTCACGCGCTGGCCTCACACTCTCGACCTCCCCGGCCCGATACCCCGCGATCAGTCCGGGAGCCGATAGGCCAGGTCATAGCGGTGGACACCGTCCTCGATCGTCAAGGCGAGCTCGCCACCGATGCCAGTGAACTCGCCCGAACCGGAGCCCGGGACCACGACATAGCGAAGATTGGGCTCATCCCCGGCCATCAGGCCGAGCTGGGCAAAGGCAAAGCCGCCGGCACGTCCGTGCAGCGTCCCCTCAACGACTTCGAGCGCCACGTAACCAGCGTGGCCGGACGCGGGATCCCCGGCCGACAGCATCAGTCCCGACCCCTGAGCAACCAGATCTCCCGACCACTTCTTGGCGATCCCGAACTGCCCGGTGCCCACGATCGATGGCTCCTGCGGGCTCATGGCGACCTCGAAGGTGCCTGTGGCGATGTGTTCTCCCATGCGCTCAGCCTGTCAGATGGGTATGACAGGGCAGCGGTCCCGCGGACGGGACGTCGTGAAACTCAGCCAAGGACCAGCCACTGACGACCGTCGATGAGCTCGCGGGCGGCGTCAAGATGCCCAGCAGGAGTCGCCGTCTCGCCGATGCCGTGCACAACGACATCCGCGACAGTGTCGAGCCGGAACTCACCGGACCTCGTCGCCCAGACCCTCCAGGATCCCTAGGACATGGCGACGATGGCCGTTCAACGAGGACAGCAGGCTCTCTAGACTCCCCATCGCGCCACCCTAACCGGGGGATCGGTCACCGCTCGCGGGCTGGGCGGGCGACAGGATCAGTGGGCCCGACCAGCCGACCAGCCGACCACGGCGACGCTGCGCAGGACCAGCACCGAGGCAAAGGGCCGGCCCGCGTAGGCGGGGTACTTGCTCACCAAACCGGCCGTCAGTGCCTCGATCGTCGCCGGTGGTGGCGTGGCCTCCCAGCGCAGCTCGGCGCGCACCCACCACAGCGCCGACCAGTCCTCGGCGTCCCAATGCTCGACGAGCACGGTGGCCCGGGGATCTGCGGCCAGATTGCGCTCCCGCTGCAGTCGGGTCGACGCCTTGGGTTTGACCGTGTCGACCGGAATGCCGAGAAGGTCCCCATCAACCGCAAAGACAATGGGCACGACATCAACGCCCCGCTCCGAATGCCGCGTCGCGAGCACGCCGTGGTCGGCCGCCGCGAGCCGAGCCCAGGACTCCGTCTCGTCCAGTCGCATGGCCCATCGTAGGCAGGCGCCCGGCACTGCCGCGGAACCCATGTCATCCCTACGATGACTTCCGTGCCCTCGGATGCGCCGCAGCGCATCCCGTCCGTCACCCATCACGAGGTGGTGCGTCCGATGAACCTCGCTCAGTGGATCGCCCGACAGGGCCGTCAGCGGCCCGACGCCCCCGCGTTGGCCGAGGGCGAACGCCTCCATGCGACGTGGGCCGAGTGGGCGCAGGCCACCGCATCTCTCGGGTCAACCCTTCGCGCCGATCACGATCTGGCAGAGGGCGATCGCGTCGCGATTGTCATGCGCAACCGGCCCCAATACCTCGAGGCACTTTTCGCCACCTGGCACGCCGGACTGGTCGCTGTCCCTGTCAACGCCCGGCTGCACAGGGAGGAGATCGGTTTCATCCTGCAGGACAGCGGTGCCAGGCTCGTCATCACCGACGATGAGCACGCTGACGACGCCCTCTCCCTGGTCCCTGACGTCCCAGCCCTCCGATCGGCGATCGTCGCGCCAAGCGCCCAGTGGCGGGAATCGCTCTCCCGCACCGGAATGCCGCTGATCGATCGCCGGGGCGATGACCCTGCCTGGCTGTTCTACACCAGCGGCACGACTGGCCGTCCCAAGGGCGCCACCCTCACGATGCGCAACCTGCTCATGATGTCGCTGAGCTATTTCGCCGACATCGACCCGGTCACCGCGGGTGACAGCATCCTGCACGCGGCGCCGATCTCTCACGGCTCGGGCCTGTATGGACTCCCCCACATTGCGCAGGGCGCGGTCAGCGTCGTCCCTCAGTCCGGCGGCGTGGATCCCCACGAGATCGCGACGCTGTTGCAGCGCTGGCCGCGCATGTCCTTCTTCGCGGCTCCGACCATGATCAAGCGGCTTACCGGTGAGCCTGACGTCTGCGATGCCGCTGCCGCACACCTAAAGACGATCATCTACGGCGGAGCGCCGATGTACCTGGCCGACCTCGAGGACGCGCTCACGGCATTCGGACCACGGCTGGCCCAGATCTATGGCCAGGGTGAGACGCCGATGACGATCACCGCACTGTCCAAGGCCCAGCACGCCGACCGCGGCCACCCGCGTTGGCGGGATCACATGGCAAGCGTCGGCGTCCCGCGCACGGACGTCGAGGTCCTCGTCGTCGATGAGGAAGACCGCCCGCTGCCGGTCGGAGAGACCGGAGAGATCGTGGTCCGTGGGGATGTCGTGATGGCCGGTTACTGGAACCAACCGGCGGCGACCGCCGACGCCATGCGCGGGGGGTGGCTGCACACCGGCGACCTGGGCAGCTTTGACGCTGACGGCTACCTCACCCTGCGCGACCGATCCAAGGACCTAATCATCAGCGGCGGGATGAACATCTACCCCCGCGAGGTCGAGGAGGCATTGCTGCGGCATGGCCGGGTGCGCGCCGTCGCCGTCGTCGGCCGACCCGATCCCGACTGGGGCGAGGCCGTCTATGCCTTCGTCGTGCCGATGACCCCAGGCACGGCACCGTCGGTGGAGGACCTGGACCAGCTCTGTCTGGACAGCATCGCGCGCTACAAGCGCCCCAAGGCCTACCGCTTCGTCGACAACCTCCCCACGAACAACTACGGCAAGGTGCTCAAACGCGAACTCCGCGAACTCCTTGAGGCGGAGTCAACGTCCGACCCCGACCGCCCCTGAGCACACAGCCCTGATGATTCTCGGCCCGCAATTCGTCACATTGGAGCCTTGCCTCTGACGATCCTCCTGTGTCACGTTGAACCGACCACAAAGACAACGTCGTCTGGAGGCCCTGATGAAACTCGCCCTCTACTTGCCCAACTTCCGCGACAAGGTCACGGTCAAGGAGCTCGAAGAGCTCACGGCGCTGGCCGAGGAACTCGACTTCGACTCGGTGTGGACGCTGGACCGCATCGTCGTCCCAGAGGCCTCGGATCGCGCCGAGCTCCAATACTCCTTCGGGATGATCGAGGGGTTCCCGAAGCAGTTGCCAGTCTCGGCCCGGGGTGAGTGGCTCCAGGGCTGGCCGTTGATCCCGTGGCTGGCCGCCAAGACCTCCAAGGTCCGCATCGGCATGAGCATCATCGACACGCCCTACCGGGCACCCGGGGTCCTGGCCGCCGAGCTGGCCACGGTGGACCACCTCAGCGGGGGGCGCCTCAACGTCGGCGTCGGATCGGGCTGGATGCCCGAGGAGTTCGCGGCCGCGAGCGCGTCCCACATCTTCCCCCGACGCCACGCGCATGTTCGCGAGACCATCGAGATCATGCAGGGCATCTGGACCAACGACCTGTTCGAGTACCACGGTGAGTTCGCCGACTTCGACCGCTGTGGCTTCGGGGCCAAACCCCTGCAACAGCCTCATCCGCCGATCTACTTCAGTGGTCTGCGCGACCCCAAACGCTCGGCGAACCGGATCGCCAAGTACAACCTGTCGGGGTGGATCGGCATCAACGACACCGCCGACGAGCTCGCCGGCTGGCGCGGCCCGATCCAGCACGAACTCGACGCCATGGGCCACCCCGACGCGATGGACGGTCTCGAACTCTGCTCGATGTACTGGTTCGTCATCACCGACGCCGACACTGACCAGACCCCGATGGGCAAGGGCAGCAATATCCTCGTCGGCACCAAGCAGCAGATCACGGACAACCTGGTGCGACTCAAGGAGGTCGGCTTGACCATGCCACTGCTGTGGCCACCTTTCGTCGATGTTCCGGTGGCCAAGACCCTCGACGACATGAGGGTCCTCAAGGAAGAGATCCTGCCCATCGTGGAGTCCGCATGAGTGGGGCAGGGCCAGGGCACTAGGCCGGGCCGACGTGGGGATGAGACTCGTCGACTACCTCGACAAGGGCACGTCGCTGGGACCGGACGCGCCCTGCCTGACGACGGACGGCGACACCCGGACCTATGGACAGGTCCAGGCGATGTCGTATGCCGTGGGCGCCGCCCTCCGCGCACGGGGGGTGGCGCCCGGACAGTCGGTCGCGATCATTTCGGGGAACGACCCCGACGCCTTCTCGTGCGTCTTCGGGATCAGTCGCGCCGGCGCTGTCTGGTGTCCCATCAACCCCCGCAACGAGGCGGCCGAGAACCGGGAGTTGCTCGACCTGTTCGACTGCACCGTCGTGCTCTTCCGCTCCTCCTACGCCGACCTTGTCCGCCGGATCCGCGACGACCTGCCCAAGGTGCACACGTGGGTCTGCCTTGACGCAAACCTGCCAGACACGTTGGCGTGGAACGATTTCTTGGAGTCGGCGGACCCCCGAGATCGCCCTGACGAGGCGGCCGTCAACGACCTCGCGATGATCGTCGGGACAGGTGGCACCACGGGTCGCCCCAAGGGCGTCATGCTCACGGGCGGCAACCTGGAGACGATGACGGCGCTGACGTTGATGTCCTATCCCTGGCCCGATCAGGGCCGGCCGGTCTATCTCGCGCTCGCGCCCCTCACCCATGCGGCGGGGGTGTTGTGCTTCCCAGTGATGGCCAAGGGCGGCGAGATCGTCATCATGCGCCAGCCCGATGTGGCGGCCTTCATCGGCAATATCGAGCAACATGCGGTGACCCACACGTTCTTGCCGCCGACAGTGATCTACCTCGTCCTCGCCCATCCCTCCTTGGACACCACGGATCTGACGTCGCTGCAGTGCTTCTGGTACGGCGCAGCACCGATGTCCGTCGCGCGTCTGGAGGAGGCCCTGACCCGGATCGGCCCCGTCATGGCCCAGCTCTTTGGGCAGACCGAGGCACCGATGATGATCTCCACCCTGTCCCCGGCGCAGCATTTCCGAGCGGACGGCACCGTTGCGCGAGAGCGGCTGTCGTCCGCTGGTCGGCCCACTCCGCTGGTCACGGTCGGCATCATGGACGGCCAGGGCGGCCTGCTGCCGGCTGGGGAACGCGGCGAGATCGTCGTGCGTGGATCGCTGGTCATGCCGGGCTACTACCGGAATGCCGCCGCCACCGCCGAGGCCTCGGGGCACGGCTGGCACCACACGGGCGACATCGGCTACCTGGACGACGACGGCTATCTGTTCATTGTCGATCGCGCCAAGGACATGATCATCAGCGGTGGGTTCAACGTGTACTCGACGGAGGTCGAGCAAGCCGTCCTGCGCCATCCCGACATCCAGGACTGCGCTGTCATCGGTCTCCCGGACGACATGTGGGGTGAGCGTGTCGTCGCGGTGGTCCAACCCACTCCCGGGCACAGCGTCGACAGCGCCGAGCTCACGGCATTCGTCAAGGACCTGATCGGCAGCGTCAAGGCGCCCAAACAGGTTGAGGTCTGGGACGACCTGCCACGCTCCAAAGTTGGCAAGGTCCTCAAGAACGAGATCAAGGACCGCCTGCGCCCTGCCCCGTGATCATCCCGAGGACGGGGAGGTTCGGCATCCTCAGCGAGCGCTGAGCACCCCAAGCCGCAGCGCGCCCGCGGGCGAGAAGTCCCAGTCCTCGTGCTCGGCCGATTCCCCGGCGAACCAGGGCGCCAACGGCAGGCCACGGATGAGGTCGCCCACGAGCAACGTGGGCTCTGCGGCCGCAACCACCCGGCCTCCGGAGTTGATGACCACGCAGTTGACCGGCGCCACATCCAGGCCGGGAGCGAGCACCGTCTCCAGGGTGGCAGCCAGCACATCGAGCCCGACGACGCCGATGAACTCCCCGGTGCGGGACACCGGCATCGTCACCGTAAGGGTGTGCTGATCCGTGCATACGTAGTCGATGTAGGGTCCCGTCACCTGCATGCTGCCGGATTGTTGCGGACCGACAAACCACGGCAACTCCGTGTAGTCCCGGAACCCCACCGCGCTCGGATCGGTCTCCGCGGCGAGCCGGCGGCAGGAGGCCGCGCCGACCCGAGGGTCGGCCGTCCACCACTCCAGCCAGTAGGGCGCGTCGACCAGGACGTTGGGCGCGGCCACGAATCCGCACCCCGCGAGGGGGAGCTCGCCGGCGCGCGCCAACAGTGTGCGACAAGGCTCCTCGATGGCGAGGTCGTGCCGTCGAGGAGCAGGACCAGCGAGCTCCTGCACCACGAGGGCACCCAGCGCGACCAGCTGGGTCCGGACCCAGCCGCCAAGCCGGTCGAGATGGGCGGCGACCTCGGCAGCGGCGGCCAGCCCGGTTGCGGGACCGGTCATCGGGGTCTCCTGTTCTGGGCCGCCAACGTCCGCAAGGAGCTAAAGAGGTCGGCAATGTGGTGGTGCATGGCCTGCCGAGCCGCCGCGGGGTCGGTCGCGGCCACCGCGGCGACGACCGCCTGGTGGCCGTCTCGAATCTGTTCTGCGGCACCGACAAGGGCGTGGGCGGACCACAGGACCGGGCCCAGCTCGCCTTGAAGGGCCACCTCTTCCCGGGTGAGTCGTGCGCTGTGGGCGGTCGCGGCCAAGTCGAGGTGGAACTGGCCCTCATGCCGGGCGAGATCGCGCACGCCACCCAACCCGTCACGGTCGGCGAGTGCGCGCAACCGCGCGACATCGCCATCGTCGGCCCGCTGCGCCGCGAGAGCGGCGCTGCCGCCGGCGACGACCCCGTAGTAGTCGACGAGATCCCGCCACTCGCTCATGCTGGTCTCGCGCAGCCGCGCCGTGAGCGCCGCTCGGCCCCCGTCCGCAGGCGCGCAGACGAACGACCCGCCGCCACGGCCCCGCCGCGTCCGGATCAGGCCAGCGGCACGCAGCTCGGCGAGAGCCTCTCGGACCGTTACCGTCGCCACGCCATACCGTTCTGCGAGATCCGCTTCGGGCGGGAGCGGTGAGCCGTCGGGCAGCATGGACAAAGCGATCGAGTCCCCCAGGCGCCGCGCGACCGCCGCGGCGCGACCCTCGCTGTCCAGCGGCGCAAACACGGCGGCATACGAACCCGCATGGAATGCCGACGCCAGGGGATGGGGCTGGGTCACCAGGTCTCCCTTCGTGCCGTCCGCGAGGTCCTGCCATGAGTGTGCCCAACGGATCGTGGCCCCATCGCCCTTTGGGTGCGCTGTGTCACGGTTTGGCCACGACCCTTGCCGCCTAAACCTATGGTGCCATATGTTTCGGCGCACCCCATGATCGGCGAGGTCACCCTCCCGGTCGTTCCCGGCACCGGCGCCGACCGGAGCTTTCAGACAGGATTCCCATGCCCGACACTGCTGCGGTCCGCCTGCGAGGGCTGCGCAAGGAGTTCCCCGGGTCCCCGCCGGTCGTCGCCGTGGCCGGCGTCGACCTCGACATCGCGACCGGCGAGTTCTTCTCGATGCTCGGCCCCTCGGGGTCCGGCAAGACCACCGTGCTGCGGATGATCGCCGGCTTCGAGGAGCCCACCGCCGGGGCGGTCGAGCTCTCCGGTGTCGATGTCACCACGACCCCACCGAACCGGCGCGACGTCAACACGGTGTTCCAGGACTACGCGCTGTTCCCGCACATGAGCGTGCAGGACAACGTCGAATACGGACTCCTTGCGCACAAGGTCCCGGCCGCGGAGGCGAGATCCCGAGCCGGTGAGGCGTTGGAGATGGTGCGGCTCGCCGACCTCGCCGGCCGCAAACCTGCCCAGTTGTCCGGGGGGCAACGACAGCGCATCGCGCTGGCTCGCGCCCTGGTCAACCGACCCCACGTCCTCCTCCTCGACGAGCCCTTGGGCGCCCTCGACCTCAAGCTGCGCGAGCAGATGCAGGTCGAGCTCAAGGCGATTCAGCGTGAGGTAGGGATCACCTTCATCTTCGTCACGCACGACCAGGAGGAAGCGCTCACGCTCTCGGACCGAGTCGCGGTGTTCCAAGCCGGACGCATCGAGCAGATCGGCACCGCCCGGGAGGTCTACGAAAGTCCCGCAACGGCATTCGTCGCGTCGTTCGTGGGGACGTCCAACCTCCTGACCGGGAATGCCGCCTCGGCCGTCGTCGGGCGGGCGGGCACGTTCGGCATTCGGCCCGAGAAGCTGTCGCTCACGCCTCCCGGCGGGCGGGGCGAGCCCGGGACGGCGCGCGTGGGCGCCATCGTCCGCGAGGTCGTTTATGCCGGACCCATCACCCGGTTTGTCGTCGCCCTGGATGCCGGGACCGAGCTTGTGGTCCTGGAGCAGAACGGACACCGCACCGCCGACACCGACGTCGTACGCGGCGCGCCGGTCGACGTGCACTTTCATCCCCGCCACCTCATCGAGATCCCTGCCTGACCCCGGTCCGGCATACCCCTAGGAGAATCCGTGCGCACCACCCTCCCCTTGAAAATCGGCGCGGTCGGCCTGGCCGCTGCCCTGATCCTGACCGCCTGCGGCTCGGACTCCACGAGCAGCTCTGGCGAGTCGTCCGGTGCGGCCGCCAGCGGGTTCACCCCGCCGGACCTGCCCATGCTCGACAAGCTCGGCACGCCTGAGGGCGCGGTGAGCGTGCTCGCCTGGCCCGGCTACGTCGAGGACGGATCCACTGACCCCGCCGTCGACTGGGTCACCGCCTTCGAGCAGGAGTCCGGCTGCGAGGTCACCGTCAAGACGTTCGGCACATCCGACGAAGCCGTGCAGCTCATGCGCACCGGCCAGTACGACGTCGTGTCCGCCTCCGGTGACGCCACGCTGCGTCTCATCGCCGCCGGTGATGTCGAGCCGATGAACACCGCGCTCGTCACCAACTACGCGGACATCTTCGACTCCCTCAAGGACCAGTCGTGGAACTCCGTGAACGGCCAGATGTACGGCATTCCCCACGGCCGCGGCGCCAACCTGCTCATGTACAACACCGAGCAGGTCTCCCCCGCCCCGGACAGTTGGGGCGCTGTCTTCGACCAGGCCGGCAGCCAGGCCGGCAAGGTCACGGCCTATGACTCCCCGATCTACATCGCCGACGCCGCGCTGTACCTGATGGCGACCCAGCCCGACCTCGGGATCAAGGACCCCTACGCGCTCGACGAAACCCAGCTGGCCGCCGCCGTGGACCTGCTCAAGGCGCAGAACGCCAACGTGAGCGAGTACTGGTCGGACTACCTCAAGGAGATCCAGGCCTTCAAGGCCGGGTCCTCCACGATCGGCACCACGTGGCAGGTCATTGTCAACCTGGCCCAGTCCGAGGGCGCCCCCGTCGAGGCGGTGCTGCCCAAGGAAGGCGCCACCGGCTGGTCCGACACGTGGATGGTCGGAGCCAAGAGCGAGCACAAGACCTGCGCGTACAAGTTCATCGACCACATCGTCTCGCCGACGGCGAATGCCGCCATCGCCGAGTGGTTCGGCGAGGCTCCCGCCAACAGCAAGGCCTGCGCCGAGACGACCAACCCGGATCACTGCGCGATCTTCCACGCCGAGGACGAGGACTACTTCGCCCAGGTGCACTACTGGAATACCCCAATCGCCCAGTGCCTCGACGGCCGCACCGATGTCCAGTGCACCGACTACGCCACGTGGACCAAGGCGTGGACCGAGGTCCGCAACAGCTGACCCGTCGCCGCCTGGACGTTCGGCCCGCCGCCGCGGCGGGTCGACGTCCGGGCCCTCGGGCGGCATTCGCCACGCCCGGCTCCCACCCCTGACCCAGGAAGACCGACGACGTGAAGACCAAGGCCCCGATCGGGCTGCTCGCCGCCCCGCTGGCCTGGCTCGGCGTGGCCTACCTCGGCGCGCTCGCGATGATCTTCGCGACCGCGTTCTATCGCACGGATCCGTTCACCAACCAGGTCGTGCGGGCATTCACGTGGAAGAACTTCGCCGCGATCCTCACGCCGACCTATCTGACGATCATCGGGCGGACTCTGCTGATCGCGGCCTTGGTCACGCTGCTGTGCATCGTCATCGCCGTGCCGTTCGCGTGGTTCATGGCCCGGGTCGTGCCGCCGCGCTGGCGTGGGGTCGCCGTCGCCCTGGTCCTCGTGCCGCTGTGGGCGTCCTATCTGGTCAAGGCGTACGCCTGGCGCGCCATGCTCAGCCCCGGCGGCGTCCTCGAATCGCTCGTTGGCGGCACCCCGGGGTTCGGGCTGGCGGCCGTCGTCCTCACCCTCACATACCTGTGGCTGCCTTACATGATCCTGCCCGTCTACTCGGGACTGGACCGTCTCCCGGCCTCACACCTGGAGGCGTCAGCCGACCTTGGCGCATCCGGCGGCCGCACCTTCCGCAGGGTCGTGCTGCCGGCGATCCTGCCGTCGGTCGCGGCCGGCACGGTCTTCACGTTCAGCCTCTCGCTCGGCGACTACATCGCGGTGTCGATCGTCGGCGGCAAACTGCAGATGCTCGGCACTGCGGTGTTGCAGAACAACACGCTGGATCTGCCCTTCGCGGCGGCTCTGGGGACGGTGTCCGTCCTGGTGATGATCGGTTACCTGCTCGCTGTGCGCCGCACCGGCGCCCTGGACAACCTGTGAAGGAGGCGAGCGGACGATGACTCGACTCTCGCGCCCCGCCCGCGCGGCGTGGTGGACCTTCGGCCTGGCCGTGCTGACGTTCGTCTACCTGCCCCTGCTCGTCGTCGCCGTGAACTCGGTGAATGCCGACCAGACCTTCGCGTGGCCGCCCAGCGGCTTCACCCTGCAGTGGTGGTCCCGGGCCGCGGCCGCATCCGGTCCCCGCGAGGCCCTGCTGACCTCGCTCGTGGCCGGCCTCGGCGCCACAGCCCTGGCCCTGGTGCTCGGCACCCTGCTGGCGCTGGCCCTGGCCCGCTACGACTTCTTCGGTAAGACGGCGGTCAACCTGCTCGTCATCCTGCCGATCGCGCTGCCCGGCATCGTCACCGGCCTGGCGCTGCAGTCGGTCATCACCGGTTTCCTGACCCCCGTCCTCGGCATTCCGGCGGGGCTGTTCACGATCATCGTCGGCCACGCGACGTTCTGCATCGTCGTGGTCTTTAACAACGCCACCGCGCGACTGCGCCGGATGGGGACCTCGCTCGAAGCGGCCTCGGCCGACCTGGGCGCGGGGACGTGGATGACCTTCCGACGGGTCACGTTGCCGCTGCTCGCACCAGCCCTCGGCGCCGGGGCGGTCCTGGCGTTCGGGCTGAGCTTTGACGAGATTGTCGTCACGACCTTCACGGCGGGTCCTGGCACTCCGACGTTGCCGATCTGGGTGTTCAACAACCTGTTCCGACCCAACCAGGCTCCCGTGGTCAACGTGGTCGCGGTCGTGCTCGTGGTCATGTCGGTCCTGCCGGTGTGGCTCGCGCAGAAGCTGTCGGGAGGCGACGCCGCCGGCTCACGCCTGTAATCGCGCGGCCGCCCCGAGGGAGGCGACGGCATTCGGCGTCCGGCACGGCATTCGGGGCGGGCACGGCATTCGGCGTCCGGCGCACCGTTGTCGGCGAGCCGGCGGAGGGAAGGTGGGGGTTCGCAAGGGTAAAGAACCTGTGCGAACCCGCACCAACCCACTGCAGGCGGGAAAGTTGGGGCGCGCGGGGCGAGTGCGGGGCGGCGCCGTCAGTCGAGGCGGTGGAACTGGCCTCGATAGTGCAGCAGCGCCCCCTCGTGCCCGGCGCCGAGCTCCATGCCAACGACCTCACCGATCACGATCGAGTGGTCGCCGGCGGGATGCACCTCTACGAGCCGGCATTCGAAGGTGGCCAGGCCCTCGTCGAGCAACGCCACCCCCGTGTGCGGGCCCCGGTGATACGCGCACCGCCCCAACTGCCCATGAAGCGGTCGACCGCGGGTGGCGAACCACGAGGCCACCGCCCGCTGGTTCTCGGTCAGGACGGTCACGCCGTAACTCGAGGCTTCGGCGATGGCGTCGTGGAAACGGGAGTCGATCTCGACGTTGACCAACACCAGGAGCGGGTCCAACGACACGGACGTGAACGTGCTCGCGGTCATGACATGGTCGATCCCGTCAACCACCGTCGTCACGACGGTCACGCCCGTGGCGAATCGCCCAGCCACCTGGCGAAAGGCCGCAGGAGTCAGCTCAATGTCGTCCATCACCGAGCACCTTACGAGGCGGGTCGGGCACCCCTAGCGGCGACGTGACCAACGCCCCGGTGTCGACATTGATGAGCGCGAACCCCTCCCGCCCGGACAGCCGGCCGGCCTCAAGGTTGGACAGGGCCCAGGCGCCGTCGGTGACGATGACCTGGGTCTCGTGGGCGCGCAAGGCCTCGGCCTGGGTGGCCACCTGCTCCGGCGCCACCGTCGCGTGCGTGACGACCTCGTCGGGCACGACCGACGGAGGATAGGAACCCGGGTCAGACAGGACGGTCCAGTCACCTGGGAGGTCGGCCGCGGCCAGCCAGCGGCGGTCCTCGCGGGCCCACGACTGGGGCGTCAGCACGGCATACGTCAGGGGTCGCTGGTGGACCGGAATGCCGCGCACGGCCGCCACAACCGCGTCGTGGCACCGGATGTGGTCGGGGTGGCCGTAGCCGCCAGCCTGGTCATAGGTGACCACAACAGCGGGCCGCAGCTCGGTGATGACCGCCCGCACCCGATCCGCCACCTCCGGCAACGGAGCACCCGCGAAGGCCCTCGGGTGCCGGGCCGCGGCCGACCCAGCCATCCCCGAGTCTCGATACCAGGGCCGGTCCGGGGCCCACGCTGGCGCCAAGAGCCGGGACTGCACCCCCAAGTGGGCCGTGGCCACTCGCAGCTCACCGAGACGATGGGGACCCAACGGATCCCCGGGCGCCCCCTCGAGGTGGGCCAGCCCAGGAGGGATGACCTCCCCCTCCTCGCCCAGCGTGCAGGTCAACACGTGGACGTCGTCCCCGGCCGCAGCGAACGCGGCCAGCGACAGCCCTGTCCATAGCGACTCGTCATCGGGGTGCGCGTGCACGAAGAGCAGCCTCACGGGGCCACCGCGATGATGCCCAGGTCGACATCGCCCCCGGCGAAGGGATGGGCGGCCAGATTGCGGATGCCGCTGCCCGCCACGAACATCGTGCGCCGCTCCGCGAGCCCGATGTAGGCGACATCACCGAGCAAGCGAGTGTCGATGTCCGCCCAGGCCAACTCGCGCGTCGCCGGGTCCGGATCGATGCCGATTGTGGCCATCTCGGCCGTGATCTCCTCGTTGGAGTACGACCCGAGGTCTCGGCCCGTGCTGGTCTCGCTGAGGTTGAGGGTGGGGTCGAAGAGGGCCTGGAGCACCGTTGACCCCGAGTCCCAGGTGGGCGCCCACGTGCTCCAGAAGACGTCATAGGTCTGGGAGGCCTCGATTGTGCTGGCCTGCGTGAAGTAACTGTCGTCCAAGGCGACCAGCTGGGTCTCAAAGCCCGCGGCGTTCCAGCTCCGCGTCAGGGCGGCGAGCGCGCGATCGGCGGCGTCGCCGCCGCGGTACGCCACCGTGATCGGGACCGGCAGGGTCAGCCCGGACTCCGCTATGGCCTCCCGGGCCTTGGCGACGTCTCCTGACAGGTCCGAGCCCACGGGGTCGACCTCATGCGCCGCAGTGAGCGACGACGGGATCAGCGAGCGGGTGGGCGAGGCCGCCACCGCCCCGCCTAAGGCGGTCACGTAGGCGGCCCGGTCGGTCGCGAGGGCGAGGGCGAGGCGCGCGGACGGGTTAGCCATGACCGGACGCTTGACGTTGGGCGCGAGGTAGTCCACGAGCCCGGTGCCCGGATTGATCGAGCGGGCGACGAGGTCCGCCTGCCGATCGACCTGCTGGCGCAAGGGCACGGCCAGCGGCGTCACCGAGACGGCGTTGCGACCGGTGTCGGTGTCTCCGAGGACATCCTGGGTGACTTCGCCCGCGCTGGCGCCGATGACGTACTCGATGCGGTCGGGGTAGGCCCGCCGGACCGGGTCCGCCTGCGCGACCCAGGACGGGTTGCGGACGAAGGTGCCGCCAGCCTGCGGATCCCACGGCCCGTCCAGTTGGTAGGGCCCGTTGGAGAAGGCCCGCAACGGGGCATCCCGGGGGTCCTGACCGACCTTGACCGGCGCCAGGCCGGGTTGGCTGAGGATCGCACCCCAGTCCACGACGGGGAGGGCAAGGTTGAAGGTGACGGTGTTGCCGTCGCAGACCACCGCCGCGTCGAATGCCGCCTGCCCCTGGGCCGCTGCATCACCGGTCGCGTAGGGGCCGGCATACGTACTCGTCCCGTCCGGGTTGCGCGGGATAGCCAGGAGCGCGACGGCGTCATTGGCGCCGGTGCGAGCCACCTCGGCCGCGAAGGTGCGTGCCACCCCGAAGGCCACGTCCGCGCAGGTGACGGGGCTGCCGTCCTCCCACCGAGCGTCCTCGCGCAGGGTGTAGGTCCAGGACCGCAGGTCGGCCGAGGCCGTGCCGGCCGTCGTCGCGAGATCACCGACGAGTTGCGAGTGGCCGCGCTCGTCGACCGGCGCATAGGCCGTCAGCGTGCGCAGGAAGAGCCGGTCGGCCATCGCGGCGTCGTGCCGATCGACAAGCCGCTGCGGGTCCCAGGTCTCCACCGGCTCCTGCGCCAGGATGCGCACGGTGCCGCCGGACACCTCCGTCGTGCTCGCCGTGGCTGCCGCCGACCTCGACCCCGTCGCCGAGCCGCCCGACTCCCCACCTGTGCAGGCAGCCAGGGCGGCGACGACGAGGGTCAGCGCCCCGATCCGACGCAGCCGACGAGCCATCAGTTCTTGCGGGCTCGCGCCGCCGCCCGGGCTCGCAGCGTCTGGTCGAGCTCGACCTTGCGGATCCGGATCGCGTCAGGGGTGACCTCGACGCACTCGTCCTCACGGCAGAACTCCAGGCTCTGCTCGAGGGACAACCTGCGCGCGGGAACGACCTTCTCAAAGTTGTCCGCGCTCGAGGCGCGCACGTTGGTGAGCTTCTTTTCCTTGGTGATGTTGACGTCCATGTCGTCGGCGCGGGAGTTCTCGCCGACGATCATTCCCTCGTACACCTCGGTGGTCGGCTCGACGAACAGGATGCCGCGCTCTTGGAGGTTGACCATCGCGTAGGCCGTGACCGGGCCAGAGCGGTCGGCGACGAGGGAGCCGCTGACCCGCGTGGTGATCTCGCCGAACCACGGCTCGAAGTCCTCGAACACGTGATGGGCGATGCCGGTCCCACGGGTCTCGGTGAGGAACTCGGTGCGGAAGCCGATGAGGCCACGCGAGGGGACCAGGAACTCCATCCGGATCCAGCCGGTGCCGTGGTTGACCATCTGCTCCATCCGGCCCTTGCGGGCGGCCAGGAGCTGGGTGATGGTGCCCAGGTACTCCTCGGGGGTGTCGATGGTCAGCCGCTCCACGGGCTCGTAGCGCTTGCCGCCGACGTCCCGGGTGACGACCTGGGGTTTGCCGACCGTCAGCTCGTAGCCTTCGCGCCGCATCTGCTCGACGAGGATCGCCAGGGCGAGCTCGCCACGGCCCTGGACCTCCCAGGAGTCCGGGCGCTCGGTGGGCAGGATCCGCAGCGAGACGTTGCCGATGAGCTCGCGGTCGAGGCGGTCCTTGACCAGGCGCGCGGTCAGCTTGGCGCCCTTGACCCGCCCGGTCAGCGGCGAGGTGTTGGTCCCGATGGTCATGGAGATGGCCGGCTCGTCGACGGTGATCAGCGGCAGCGGGCGGGGGTCCTCAAGGTCGGCGAGGGTCTCGCCGATCGTGATCTCCGGAATGCCGGCGACGGCGATGATGTCGCCCGCGCGCGCCTCCTCCGCGGGCTTGCGCTCCAGCGCCTCGGTCATGAGGAGCTCGGTGATCTTGACCCGCGAGATCGACCCGTCGCGTCGGCACCAGGCCACCTGGTCCCCCCGACGAATGGTGCCGTTGTGGACCCGCAGCAGGGCCAGCCGGCCCAGGAAGTTGGAGGCGTCAAGGTTGGTGACGTGCGCCTGCAGGGGCGCCTCCGGGTCATACATCGGCGCGGGGATGGTGTCGATGATGGTGCCGAAGAGGGCCTCCAGGTCATCGCCGTCGGGCAGCCCGCCGTCGACGGGCCGAGTCATCGAGGCCCGGCCAGCCTTGGCCGAGGCATAGACAATGGGGAACTCGATCTGGTCCTCGGTGGCGTCCAGATCCATGAAGAGTTCGTAGACCTCGTCGACGACTTCACCGATGCGGGCGTCGGGACGGTCGACCTTGTTGATGCAGAGGATGACGGGCATCCGCGCGGCCAGCGCCTTGCGCAGCACGAAGCGAGTCTGCGGGAGCGGGCCCTCACTGGCGTCGACGAGGAGGACGACACCGTCGACCATCGACAGCCCGCGCTCGACCTCGCCGCCGAAGTCGGCGTGGCCGGGGGTGTCGATGATGTTGATGGTCAGACCTTCGGCTAGGCCGCGGTCCGCCGCCGCCTTGCCGGCGTAGTGGACCGCGGTGTTCTTGGCGAGGATCGTGATGCCCTTTTCCCGCTCGAGGTCCCCGGAGTCCATGGCGCGCTCATCGACGTGCTCGTGCTCACCGAAGGCTCCGGACTGCCAGAGCATCTTGTCCACCAGGGTGGTCTTACCGTGGTCGACGTGGGCAACGATGGCAACGTTGCGGATGTCGGCGCGCGTGGTCGAAGGCATAAGGACCATCCTCTCAGGCCAACGGCCTCTCGACGAAAACGCAGGCGCCCGGCACTCCTTAGGGGCCTAGATCGGGGTCACGGGCGACATTTCTCCTCGATAAGAACGCTTCGACACCCTGTTCTTGTGGAGGTCGCCGCCGCAAGAAGTCACGGCCACGACGTCACACTGCGGTAAACAATCACGACTTGAGGATGCGCGCCGACGAATCCTCGCTAGTGTCTGGGCACCAGCGCGCGCCGTCGCGCCCGCTACTCCCGTTACTAAAGAGGTATCGATGACGATCAAGCGCAAGGTGACCCCTCTGGTCGCGCTGACCGCTGTGGCGCTCGTGGCGAGCGCCTGTGCGACCTCGGATCGCAGCAGCGACAGCAGCTCATCCGGCTCCACCGGAGGCGACTCGACCTTCACCTTCGGGGCCGCTGGGGCGCCGAAGTTGTTCGACCCGTTCTACGCCACTGACGGCGAGACCTTCCGCGTCTCCCGCCAGATCTTCGAGACCCTGGTCGACATCAAGCCGGGCACGGCCGACCTCGCCCCCGGCCTGGCCACCAGTTGGGAGCCCAGCGCGGACGGCAAGGAGTGGACCTTCACCCTCGCCGAGGGCGTGAAGTTCTCCGACGGCACCGACTTCAACGGCGAGGCCGTCTGCAAGAACTTTGAGCGGATGTTCGACCAGAACGAGGCGGGCCAGGCGGCCGCCGAATACTGGGCCGATGCCGTCGGTGCCTTCAAGAACGACGCCGCCAACAGCCTCTACCAGGGGTGCAAGGCTCCCGACGCCACGACCGCGGTTCTGACCGTCTCCCGGGCGACGTCGAAGTTCCCGGCCCTGCTGTCGCTCACGGCATTCTCAATGCAGTCCCCGACAGCGATGGACGAGGGCAAGGCCAACGATGTGGCCCAGGCCGGCGACGGCTTCACCTATCCCGCGTACTCCCAATCACCGGTCGGGACTGGTCCGTACACCCTGGAGAAGTACGACGAGGCCAACAAGACCGTGACCCTGGTCCGCAATGAGGACTACCACGGTGAGGCGGCCAAGAACGCCAAGATCGTCTTCAAGATCATCCCCGACGAGAGCACCCGGCGTCAGGAGCTCGAGGCCGGCAGCATCGACGGCTACGACCTGCCCAACCCGGTGGACTGGAAGGGTCTGGAGGACGCCGGCAACCAGGTCCTCGTGCGCCCCGCGTTCAACATCCTCTACCTGGGGCTCAACCCCAAGGCCGGGAATGCTGCCCTGAAGGACCTCAAGGTCCGCCAGGCGCTCTACCACGCGATCAACCGGGACCAGCTGGTCAAGACCCAGCTTCCTGAGGGCGCGACCGTGGCGACCCAGTTCATGCCGGACACCGTCAAGGGCTACAACACCTCGCTCGAGCCCTACGCCTACGACCCCGAGAAGGCCAAGTCGCTGCTCGCCGAGGCCGGCCAGAGCAGCCTGACGCTGACCTTCGCCTACCCCTCGGAGGTTTCGCGCCCGTACATGCCGGACCCCCAGAAGATCTATGACGCGATCAAGACCGACTTCGAGGCCGTCGGCATCACCGTGAACACGGAGACCAAGCCGTGGAACGGCGGCTACCTCGACAACGTTTCGGGCGACAAGTACGACGCCTACCTGCTCGGGTGGACCGGCGACTACAACTCCCCGGACAACTTCATCGGCACCTTCTTCGGCAACCTGCAGGCCAACCGCTTCGGCACCTCGGACCAGGACTTCGGTCAGGCCCTGACCGACGGCCTGGCCAAGGCCGACGGGATCGTCGATGAGGGCGAGCGCGAGAAGGCCTACCAGGATCTGAATAAGCAGATCATGGAGGAGTGGCTGCCGGGCCTGGCCATCAGCCACTCGCCGCCAGCCATCGTGGTGTCCAAGAACGTCACCGGTCTCGTGGCCAGCCCACTGACCGCGGAGAAGTTCAACACCGTCGAAGTCAACAAGTAAGCCCCCGTCCGGCCGGGCCCTCGTGGCCCGGCCGGACACCTCGCTCGTCCCCCACTGCCTCGGCCTCGACGAAAGGACCTGCCCGGGTGCTCAGGTACGTCATCCGGCGGATTGCGCAGATGGCCGGCGTGGTCATCGTCCTGTCGATGCTGCTGTTCCTCTGGTTGCGGTCCCTGCCAGGGGGCCCTGTCTCGGCGATCCTCGGAGAGCGCGCGACCCCCGAGTCCAGGGCTCGGCTCGAGCGCGTCCTCGGGCTGGACCAGCCCATCTATGTCCAGTACGTCCGCTTCGTGCAGCGCGCCCTGCAGGGCGACTTCGGCTCTTCGACCGGCGTCTTGCCTGGCCGCGACGCGCTCGACATCCTGCTGGCCCGACTCCCCGCCACCATCGAGCTCAGCCTCCTGGCCATCGCGATCGCGATCATCCTCGGCATTCCGCTCGGATACCTCGCTGCCCGCCACCAGGGCCGATGGCTCGACAACGTCTCCATCGTCAGCTCCCTCGTGGGTGTGGCCGTCCCCGTCTTCTTCCTCGCTTTCCTCCTGAAGTACTTCTTCGCCATCCGGTGGGGTGTGCTGCCCGTCTCCGGCCGCCAGGACGCGAGCCTGGACTGCACCCGCGTGACCGGCTTCTTCGTCCTCGACGGTCTGCTCACCCGGGAGTTCGACTGCTCGGCGAATGCGCTCAAACACCTGATCCTGCCTGCGGTCGCCCTCTCGTCGATCCCGTTCGCGGTGATCTTCCGGATCACCCGGGCCAGCGTCCTGGACGTGCTCGATGAGGACTACGTGCGCACCGCCGAGGCCAAGGGCCTGACCCATCGCGTCATCCGCGGCCGCCACGTCCTGCGCAACGCGCTGCTGCCGGTGGTGACGACGATCGGTCTGCAGGTCGGGGCGCTGCTCGCCGGAGCCGTCCTCACCGAGCGCGTCTTCGCTTTCGGCGGCATGGGTGAGGCGTTGGCCATCGCGTTCGAACGCCGCGACTACCCGGTCCTGCAGGTCCTCATCCTCGCGGCCGCGGCCATGTTCGTCCTGGTCAACCTCATCGTCGACATCTCCTATGCCGTGATCGACCCGCGGGTGAGGACGCGATGAGCAACCCCCTGGGCCGCTACGGCCGCGCCCGCAGGGAACGCATCGATGCCCTCGCCGCGTCGACGGCGGGAGCATCCGGGACCTCCGAGGGCGCAGTGACCGTCGCGGAGTCCGGCACCGTCCGCGGTGAAGGCGTCTCGCTCATCGCCAGCGCCTGGCGTCGGCTGCGCCGCAACCCCGTCTTCCTGCTCGGCGCCGGCATCACGACGGCATTCCTCCTCCTGGCCCTGTTCGCACCGTGGATCGCCCCGCACGACCCGACCATCGGCTACCTGCTCGATAAGGTTCGACCCCAGTCCAATCCGATCCCCGGACCCGAGCCCGGCTTCCCGCTCGGCTCGGACGATCGCGGACGAGACCTCCTCAGTCGCCTCATCGTCGGCTCGCGACAAACCCTCATCGTCGGTGTCTTCGCCACGCTCGGCGGCCTCGTGGGCGGCATCGTGCTCGGCACTCTCGCAGGCGCCCTAGGCGGGTGGGCGGACTCGCTGGTCATGCGCATCGTCGACGTGATGCTGTCGATCCCCAGCCTGCTGCTCGCTGTCTCCATCTCGGCGCTGGCGACCCGCCCCAGCCAGTGGACGGTCATCACCGCCATCGCCATCGTCAACATCCCGATCTTCGCCCGGCTCCTGCGGGGCAGCATGCTCGCCCAACGACACAGTGATCACGTGCTCGCCGCGCGCGCCCTCGGCATCAAACCGCGCGCGATCGTGTTCCGGCACATGCTGCCCAACGCTCTCGGCCCGGTCATTGTCCAGGCCACCTTGGTGCTGGCCGTGGCCATCATTGATGCGGCGGCGCTGTCGTTCCTCGGCCTGGGCAACCCCGACGACCGTCAGCCGGAATGGGGGCAGATGCTCGGCAAGTCTCAGCAGTATCTGGCGGACTATCCGCATCTGGCCTTCTGGCCCGCGGCCTGCATCATCGTCGTCGCGCTCGGCTTCACCCTCATGGGCGAGTCGACCCGCGAGGCCCTCGACCCCAAGAGCAGGAGGTGAGTTCAGGTATGCCGAGCGATGCACCCCTGCTCACCGTCTCCGATCTCACGGTGACCTTCCAACGACATGGCGAGGAGCCGTTCCGCGCGGTGGACGGGGTGAGCTTCGAGGTCCGCCCGGGCCGGACCGTCGGCCTGGTCGGCGAGTCCGGCTGCGGCAAGTCGGTGACGTCGCTGGCGATCATGGGGCTGCTCCCCCAACGCGGTAATCGGGTCACGGGCACGGTCGACTTCGAGGGGACCGACCTGCTCAGCCTCTCGCCGGATGCCATGCGGGACCGCCGCGGACGCGACCTGGCCATGGTCTTCCAGGACCCCCTGTCCTCCCTCAACCCGGTCGTCTCCGTTGGGCTGCAGGTCACCGAGGTGCTCGAACGACACCAAGGAATGAGCCGCAGGGCCGCCATGCCCGTGGCCGCGGACCTGCTGCGCCGGGTGGGGATCCCCGACCCCGACCGGCGGATCAAGGACTATCCGCATCAGATGTCCGGCGGCATGCGCCAGCGCGCGCTCATCGCCATCGCCTTGGCCTGTCGGCCGCGACTGCTCATCGCCGATGAGCCCACCACGGCTCTCGACGTGACAATCCAGGCCCAGATCCTCGCCCTGCTCAAAGAACTGGTGCAGGACACCGGCACCGCGCTCATCATGATCACCCATGACCTGGGCGTCGTCGCCGGCCTATGCGACGAGGTCAACGTTCTCTACGGCGGGCGCATCGTCGAGCGAGGCGAGCGCCATCCCCTCTTCGCCGATCCACGACACCCCTACACCAACGGCTTGCTCGGCTCGATCGCCCGGCTGGATTCCCCTCGCGGAGAACGACTAACGCCCATCCCTGGCTCGGTCTCCGACAACATCCCCTGGGATCACGGGTGCGCCTTCGCGCCGCGCTGCTCGCAGCCGGTCGAGGCCTGCACGCAACGCGCGCCTGAGCTCGTGGAGTCGTACGGCCGCGGGTTGCGCTGCCACCACCCTGTGGAGCTGCCGCGATGAGCACACCTGCCCAGGCCGCGCCCGTCGAGACCGGATCGACCCCAGCCGAGCTACTCGTCGATGCCCGCAGCGTCAAGGTCCACTTCCCCATCAAGCGGGGCGCCATCATTGACCGCACAGTCGGCTATGTCTACGCCGTGGACGGCGTCGACCTGCAGGTGCGGCGCGGCGAGACATATGGCCTGGTCGGAGAGTCCGGGTGCGGCAAGTCCACCTTGGGCCGGGCCCTGCTGGGGTTGGAGCCACTGAGCGCCGGCAGTGTCGTGATCGAGGGCGACGATATCGCGACCCTCAAAGGCGAGGACCTGCGTCGCAAGCGGCGCACCATGCAGATGGTGTTCCAGGACCCCCTGTCGAGCCTGGACCCACGCCAGTCCGTGGAGTCGCTCCTGGTCGAGGGGATGATGGCGCACGGCATCGCGCGGACGACCAGCCAAGCGCGGCCTCGGCTGCTCGAGCTGCTCCAGGCCGTGGGCCTGCCGTCCGCTGCCTTGACCAAATACCCCCACGAGTTCTCCGGTGGTCAGCGTCAACGCATCGGGATCGCCCGCGCGCTCAGCGTCGACCCGGCTCTCATTGTGGCCGACGAGCCGGTCAGCGCCCTGGACGTCTCGGTCCAGGCTCAGGTCATCAACCTCCTGCAGGACCTCCAGGAGGAGTACGGGCTGACGTACATCGTCGTCGCCCACGATCTGGCGGTGGTGCGGCACATCAGCGACCGGATCGGGGTCATGTACCTCGGTGGTCTGGTCGAGCAGGCTCCCGCGCGGGCCTTGTACGAGCAGCCACTGCACCCCTACACCCGCGCATTGCTCTCCGCGGTCCCGGTGCCCGACCCAATCATCGAGGACACGCGCGAGCAGATCCTCCTCACGGGCGACCTGCCGTCTCCGTCCAACCCACCCCCGGGCTGCCGGTTCCACACCCGCTGCCCGTGGCGCCAGCCCACCCGCTGTGACGACGAGCGCCCGGTGCTGCGCCGCCCGGATCTGCCGGGCGTGCCTGAGGGCCACGAGGTGGCGTGCCACTGGGTCGAAGCCATTGCCCGCGGCGATCTGACGCGGCATACGATTCCTGGAGAGGCGGTCGCGCCCGCACCGCCCGCCGTCGACGAGGTCGAGTTCATCGGCCCCGCATCGGTCGAGGAGGCCCGAGATGACCCGCCGACTGGACCCTGACGAGATCTCCCGACAACTCCTCGAGCTCCCTGACTGGACCTGCGGCGGCGACGGCGACGCGATCGAGGCCACGTTCGCCGCCCCGGACTTCCTGACCGCCATCCGACTGGTGGCCGAGGCGGCCGACGTCGCCGAGGAGATGAACCACCACCCTGACATCGACATCCGTTGGCGGATCACGCATTGGCTCCTCACGACCCACGACGTGGGCGGACTGAGCCAACTGGACATCGAGCAAGCTCACCGCATCAGTGCGCTGGCGCGGCAGTTCAACGCCGTTTCCGCGCGATGAGCACCCCTGAGGGCCACGACGAGCTGCACGACGCCAGCGTCGGCAATCGGCTCAACTGGCTGCGAGCTGGCGTCCTCGGCGCCAACGACGGCGTGGTGTCGACCAGCGGCCTGCTTGTCGGAGTCGCCGCGGCGACCTCGAGTTTTGGGGTGCTGCTGACGACCGGCCTGGCGGGGCTGTCCTCGGGCGCCCTGTCGATGGCCGCCGGCGAGTACGTCTCAGTCAGCACCCAGCGCGACACCGAGAAGGCCTTGGTCGCCAAAGAGCGGTGGGAGCTGGCCAATGAGCCTGAGCTCGAGCTCGAGGAGCTCGCGGCGCTGTATGTGGCCAAGGGCCTGTCGCCGGAGGTGGCGCAGGAGGTGGCCGTCCAGCTCACCGCGCACGACGCCCTTGCCGCGCACGCGGAGGTCGAGCTCAAGCTCGACCCAGAGGAATACACCAATCCCTGGAATGCCGCCCTCGCCTCGGCGGTGTCGTTCCTCGTCGGCGGGATCATCCCGTTCCTGACGATCCTGCTCCTGCCGGAGGCCTGGAAGATCCCCGTCACCGTCCTCGCTGCGGCCATCGCCCTCGCGCTCACCGGCGGGGTCAGCGCCCGCCTGGGTGGGGCCCCGGTCACGCGTGCGATCATGCGCAATGTCGGCGGTGGCATTGCGGCCATGGCCGTCACCTATGCCATCGGTCGCCTGTTTGGAGCAACTGTCGTATGACCCGGATCCTGATCATCCAGAACGACGCCACGGACCCCATCGACTGGTATGGCGACCGCTGGCTCGCCCAGGGTCTGGAGCTGACGACGGTCCACGCCTATGCGGGTGAGCCCGTGCCGGACTCGGTCGACGCGGTCGACGCGGACGCGCTCGTCGTCCTCGGTGGGGTGATGAGTGCCGACGATGACGCCGACCACCCGTGGCTCGGCCACATCAAGGACCTCATTCGCGACACCACGGGACGCGCCCTGCCCACGCTCGGGATCTGCCTGGGACACCAGCTCCTTGGCAGCGCGCTGGGCGGGCGAGTCGGACGCAACCCCAGCGGCCAAATGTTCGGCCTGTATCCCGTCGCCCTCACGCCTGAGGGCGAGGAGGACGATCTGCTCGCGGGGGCCACCGGGCGACGCACGATCCACTACAACCAGGACGTCGTGCTCGACCTCCCGGCGCAGGCCGTGCGGCTGGCGACCTCACCCGACGGGTCGGTCCAGGCGGCCCGCTTCACGCCGACCACGTGGGGGGTCCAGTTCCATCCTGAGGCACTGGAGCACACCTACGGGGTGTGGTTGGACAGCAAGGACGGCGGCATTCGCAATGCCCTGACCGGAGAGCTTGCCGCGACGGTGGCCGACGCCGTGGACGAGTTGGCCGGGTGGTCGGGGATCGCCGACCGATTCGGGGCCATTGTCCTTCAGTCCACGTCCGAGGTGCCGACGGCCTGAGCCAGGCGCGGGGCGAGCTCGGCGGCCATGGCGTCCTCGAGTGAGAGCGGCTGACCGTCAGGTCCGGCCAGCGGCAGCGACCAGTTGGGGTACTCCCGGTTGGTGCCTGGCTGGTTGATCGCGCGCAGGTCGCCCACCAGATCCGCGAGGGAGATGCCGACGAGCTTGCTGGGGGTGGCGCCGATCCAGGCATGCAGAGCCCGGCCGACATCGGCGGTCGTGGCCTGGGCGTCGTCGGCCGCCAGGCAGCCTCTCGCCCGGAGTGCCTCGCGCACCGTGGCGATGGTGCCCTCCTCCTGGGCGCGCTCCTCATCGACCGACCTGGTCAGCAGGCCGAGCCGCTCCCGGATCGCGACATGCTCCAGGGCGAGGTAGCCGGCCGTGGGGGGCAGGTCGTGGGTGGTCACGCTCGACAGGCACAGCTCGCGGTACCGCTCGGGCGGCAGGGGCTGGCCATCGGCCCACTCGAACCAGAGGATGGACGTGCCGAGAATGCCGCGCTCGAGGAGATAGTCGCGGCTGGACGGTTCGACAACGCCGAGGTCCTCGCCGACGACGACTGCTCCCGCGCGCTGGGCCTCCAGGACGAGGATGCCGATGAGGGCCTCGTGGTCGTAGCGAACGTAGGTGCCGGCCGTGGGCAGGTGCCCTTGCGGGATCCACCACAGTCGGAACAGACCGATCACGTGGTCGACGCGCAGTCCCCCGGAGTCGCGCAGGACGGTGCGCACCATGTCCCGGAAGGGCGCATAGCCAAGCTCGGCGAGTCGATCGGGCCGCCACGGGGGCTGGCTCCAGTTCTGACCCAACTGGTTGAACTGGTCCGGGGGCGCGCCCACGGTGACTCCGGGAGCCAGGACGTCGGACAGGCCCCAGGCATCTGCGCCGTGGGGGTGGACGCCGACCGCGAGGTCGTGGATCACCCCAAGGCTCATGCCGGCGTCGCGGAGGGCCCCCTGCGCGCGGCCCAGCTGGCGGTCGAGCAGCCACTGCAACCAGGCATGGAAGGCCACGGCGCTCTCGTGCTCGTCCCGGAATGCCGCCACGGCCGGGTCGCTTGGATCGCGCAACTCCTCCGGCCACGTCGCCGTGTCGGTGCCGTGCACGTCGACCAGCGCACACCAGGTCGCAAAGGTGGTCAGGCCCTCGCCCTCCTCCGCGAGATAGCGCTCCAGGTCCGCGGCCCGACGGCCCTCGAGTGGGACGGTGTGGACGGTCTCCAGGGCCGCCCGTTTGAAGGTCCAGACGGCATCACGGTCGATGGTGTCCGCGAGGTTGAGCCCGTGGGCGCTCTGCGCGAGGTCCGCGACGTGCTGCGCCAAGCCCGCTTCGAGCCGGGCCATCTCAGGGATGTCCTCGACATGCAGGTAGATCGGGTTGACGAAGCGGCGCGTCGTGGGCAGATAGGGCGAAGGCTCCATCGGGAGGGTGGGTTCGGCAGCATGCAGCGGGTTGACCAGGACGAAGTCGGCCCCGAGGTCGGCGGCCGCCCACCGCCCCAGGGTCGCGAGATCATGCAGGTCCCCGACGCCCCAGCTATCGGCGGACCGCACCTGATAAAGCTGCGTCATCAGGCCAACGGCCCGGCCTGAGGCCAGGCACTCCGGCAGCTCGAGCCGCTCGGGCGTGACGATGAGGCTGCCCACGAGCGAGACCGGGTCCACCACGGCCGCACCGACCGTGGCCACCAGCCGGTGGTAGCCCAACGGCAAGTCACCGGGCAGCTCGATGGTGGCTTCGCCGACCAGCTGACCGTCGATCTCGCGTGGCGGCACCCAGTTGTCCACGGCGGAGGTCTCGCGGATCGTGCCGTCCTCGAGCTCGATGACCACCGACACGTCGGCCCCGTCGGGAACGTGGACGGGCACCCAGGGCGTCCAGCCCTCCCGGGCGACGACGACCGCCGGGAGCACCCGATGCCAGCCCCGCAGGTCGGCTTCGACGAGCGAGGCCTGGGCCTCCTCCTCAGTGGCACACGGCACGTCCATGGCCTGGAGGATGGCGCGAATGCTGTCCTGCGAGACGATCGTGTGCTGTCCCTGCCAGTCCCAGAAGTCCGTGCCCACCTGATAGGCCTGAGCCAGGGCGGCGAGTGCGGGGGACGGTGCGTCGCTCGACATGTCGACCATCCTGCCAAGGCGCGCCCGGGGATGAGGAATCGGCGCGCTGGGTCCGGACCCGCGATCCACGTCTAGGGTCGATCTCGTCCACGGGCCGCTGGGTCCGGGCCAGACCCCCAAAAGGAGCCCACTGTGAAGATCGGCATCATCCTCGGATCGGTTCGTCAAGGCCGCCTGGGCGCCACCGTGGCCCAATGGGTCGTTGACCAGGTCGCCACACGCGATGACGCCGACTATGTGCTCCTCGACCTCGCGGCATTCACCCTCCCGATCCTGACCTCGGCGACCGTGCCGGGAGCCGCCAACCGGCAGTACGACACGCCCGAAGTCACGGCCTGGAGCCAGGCAATTGACGCCTGCGACGGGTTCTTGTTTGTCACGCCCGAGTACAACCACAGCGTGCCCGGGGCCTTCAAGAACGCCTTCGACAGCATCGGCCCGGAATGGGCTCGCAAGGGTGTTGGCATCGTGTCGTATGGCGCCGAGGGCGGGGTCCGCGCGGTCGAGCACTGGCGGCAGATCTGCGCGAACTTCCACATGGTCGTGGTCCGGCCGCAGGTGTCCCTGTCGACGTTCCTGGAGTGGTCCGATGGCGAGTTCACGCCCAACCAGCGCCGTCCCAGCGAGCTGACCAACCTCGTCAACGAGGTCGTCTCCATCACGACCTGCCTGCGCTCCTGACTGCTGCTCGCAGCGCACGGACCTCGACGATGGCCAGGACCGGTTTTGCGACGGTCCATTCGCCCCACCGCTGATCGCGGGCTCTGGCGACTCGCGCCGCCAGATCGGGCCGACGTCCGGCGAGATGCGCGCGGGCGATGAGGGCGTGGATGGGCTCGGAGACGATGACGATGCGCTCGGCTTCCTCGATGAGCGGGATCACGTTGGCGACGTTCTCTCGGGTGCTGCGGGAGCGGTCCTCGAGGACGATGGGGCCCTGGTAGCCCCGTGCCCGCAGGTACGCGGCGAGCAGCTCCGCCTCGCTGCGGTCACCGCCGACCGCTCCCCCACAAACGATGATCGTGGTGTGCGCCAACGGGTCTCGCGAGCGCAGGGCGACACGGGCGCGCCACCGGTTGACGGCATTCGCGCGGTCGCCCCGGTTGCGGAAGCCGAGGATCACCACGGATTCGGTAGTCGCTGGCACGCGATGGGTGAGGCGTCGACTGGCCCACTCGTGCACCGCCTCGCCGGCCACGAAGACGGCGAGGACCCCGAATGCCGCGGCATGGGCTCTGCGGACCATGGTGCTAGTCAACCTCACCGGCCTGTTGCGGCGTTCCTGCGCCTAGGCTGGGCCTGACAGAGACCGACGACCCAGGAGTGAGACGTGGCTGCGCAACCGTCGAGCCTTCCGCGAGCCTCCGGGGACGAGCCCACCTCGCCGCGGATCCCGACCCTGGAGAGCCTCACCGACGTCTCGGGGTCCTACTCGGTGGACGAGCTACGCGCGGTGGGGGACGAGCTGCGCCGATTCCTGCTGCAGTATCAGTTCGGGTTGCGGGAGATCGAGACCAAGATCGGCATCCTGCGTGATGAGTTCCTCCATATGCACGACTACAACCCGATCGAGCACGTCTCCAGTCGGGTGAAATCGCCCGCCAGCATTATCGACAAGGTACGACGCCGCGGACTGGCCTCCGACCTGGCCTCGCTGCGGGACAACCTCACCGACATCGCGGGCGTGCGGGTGACGTGTTCGTTCACGAAGGACGCCTATCGGCTCTTCGATCTGCTGACCCAGCAGGACGACATCTCTATTCGCACGGTCAAGGACTACATCTCGACGCCAAAACCCAACGGCTACAAGAGTTTGCACGCGATCGTCGAGGTGCCGGTGTTCCTCTCGTCCGGCCCGGTGCGGGTGCCGGTGGAGGTGCAGTTCCGGACGATCGCCATGGATTTCTGGGCAAGTTTGGAGCACAAGATCTACTACAAGTACTCCAGCCAGGTGCCGGCCTCGCTGGTGGGCGAGCTGCGGTCGGCCGCGGACACGGCTTCGGAGCTGGACGCGCGGATGGAGCGGCTGCATCGCGAGTTGCACGGCTAAGGCGTCAGCGTGGCGGCATTCAGCCGTGGGGGGCGGGCGACATTCCGCGGGTGACACCATGAGTCCATGGACACCGTTGACCTGGTCAGGCTGCGGCGGGTGCGGGATCGGATGGATCGCGAGTTCGACCAGCCACTCGACGTCGAGACGCTGGCTCGCGACGTCCATGTGTCCGCGGGCCACCTGAGTCGGCAGTTCCGCAAGGCCTATGGCGAGTCCCCTTATGCGTATCTGATGACGCGTCGGATCGAGCGGGCCATGGCGCTACTGCGTCGTGGGGACCTGAGCGTGACGGAGGTGTGCTTCACGGTCGGGTGCGGATCCTTGGGTACGTTCAGCACCCGCTTCACCGAGCTCGTCGGTGAGCCCCCGAGTGCCTATCGCGCCCGCCATCTCACCCAACGGGGACCGGACGTGGCGGCGCCGGTGACCCTCATGCCCTGCGTGTCCCGCGTCGTCACCAGACCGGTCAGGAATCGAGAAGCCGAGGTCGGGACCCGCCCAGTAGCGTCCACGCCATGACCACCACGATTGCGTCGAGCTTCCTCCCCCACACCGATCCCGAGGCCTCACTGGTCTTCTACCGCGACGTCCTCGGCTTCGAGGTCCGGATGGACGTCGGGGGTGGGCCGATGCGGTGGATCACGGTTGGCCCTGTGGGACAGCCCGATACAGCGATTGTGCTGCACCCGCCGACCGTCGACCCGGCCATCACGGACGAGGAGAAGCGGGTGCTGCTCGACCTCATCGCCAAGGGCACGTACTTCGGGGTGAACTTGACGACCGATGACCTGGACGCGATGTTTGCCGGCCTCGTCGAGCGCGGCGCCGAGGTCGTGCAGGAGCCGATGGAGCAGCAGTGGGGCGCCCGCGACTGCGCAGTGCGTGACCCGGCCGGCAATCTGCTGCGGATCGCCCAGGGCTAAGGCGCTAAGGCCTGCAACCCTCCCGGGGTTTGTCGATATCGGTCGACCGGTGGGGGCCTCAGGTCGCGACGGGCCCCTCCCACGACCAGTGCGGGATCGTCAGCCCGTCTTGCACAGTGTCAGGGGTGTCCGGATGCTCGTTCATCCGGGCAACGCCGGCGACCCAGTAGTCGATGAGGACCTGGCGCAACGGATCGCGGAAACCGAGGTCGTCGATCGCCAGCACCCAGGCCGCGATGGCACCGTCGTCGATGTCGACGTGCTCCCCATTGCCGGCGTGAATCCGTTGCACCGCAGTCTCATGGGCCATGGTCGTGGAGTACTCCGGCGGGCCGCCGAGAGCCTCGCCGAGGTAGGCCGCGAGGCGCTCGGTGTGGTCGGGCCGGAAGCCGTGACTGAAGGGATGGCTGGCCACCTCGTCCGCCATGACCCGCTCGTGCCAGGCCTGGGCCAACCGGACCATGCCGTCCGCTCCCCCGGCGGCCTGATAGATCGTCTGCGTCATGACGGACTCTCCCTGCGGCTGAGCGGCGCGCGCCGGCGGGGTTGATGCGCGACGGGCGCCCGTGGTTGCGGAGTGATCTCTGGGCCTGTGAGGCTACCGGACATGGATGATGTCTTGGATGAGCTTCCTGCGCAGTCCCGCACCTATCTTGTCACCGAGATCTGCCGCGTGCTCGACGTCGATGAGGCCAGCGCGGAGAGCCTCATCCGCGCCGCTGAGCCACTGTGGAACGCGCTGGAGGAGGAGAGCGACCTCGTGGACTCGTGGGGCGGCGGCGAGTTCTGCGCCATCTACCCACGGGTCCTCGCGTTCATCCGGGACGCCGCCAACCCCTGAGCGGGCTTGTCCGCGCAGCATGGCCGCAGACGCGGTGGTGGACAGCATGATGGCGGTCGGTTACGTTGCCCAACCATGGCGATCGACACCTCGACCTGGCCGACCAGTGATCTCGCCGAGGATCTCGACCCCTTCCTTCGCGACTTCACCGAGGATGACGATCCGGTTACCGAGGTGGTCAATGCCGCCTGCGGCCGTTGTGGCGCCACCGTCTTCTCGGTCCACCTCGATGATGACGAGGGTGCGGCGCAGCGGACCTGCACGACCTGCGGCGCGGAGTTCGTGATGCTGGACTCGGCGGACGTGATCCAGGAGGCCGACCTCGAGGAGGCGGCGTGTCCATGCGGCTGCGAGGCCTTCAACGTGGCCGTGGGCTTTGCCTTCCATGACGATGGCGATGTCCGCTGGGTCTACCTGGGACTACGGTGCGTGGCGGACGGCATTCTGGGTTGCTACGCCGACTGGAGCATCGACTACTCCCCCAGCGCCCACCTTCGAGACCTGGTGTAACACCTGCAGCCATAACCCACCGGGTTCGAGGATCGTTGCAGGAGAGGGGAATTGTCCTGAGATCAGTCGTGCGACTCATCGACCGTGACCATGCCAGGAAGACCATGATCAGCGTTTCTCGGCGTCCCTCGCCCTTGATCGGCGGTATGCGGCCCTTCGCCGGCAACTCGACTTGACTGGCCCGGACACGGCAACTGACTCGGAGCGGAACTCAGGGCCCTTAGAACATTCCGTTGTCGTTGGCCGACGTCTCGGGGATCACCTGCAGGACGTCCCAGTGCTCGACGACTTTGCCAGCGGGGTCGAGGCGGAAGATGTCGATGCCCGCGTAGTCGTCGGAGCCCGGCCAGGTCTGGTGGCAATGCAGCACGACATGGTCGTCTTCAGCGAATGCCCGGACGAACTCGACGTGCTTGCCTGGGTACTCCTGCGCCATGCGCTCGAAGTACTCAATGAACGCCTCTTTGCCGTCGGCGACGTGGGGGTTGTGCTGCCGGTACTGGTCGCCTGCGTAACGCTCGATCGCCTCACGCGGGCGGCACTGATTGAACATGAGGTCGTAGAACGCCTTCACGTTCTCCTTGTTCCGCTCCGTGTCCGATGCCATGTCGCTCTCCACTTCTCGTTGAGGTCCTACCTGAACGGCCAACTCCGGTTGGATCATTCATACCCGCATCGCATCACCGATCGAGGCCTCGCCCACGTCCACCAGTTGAGGTGAGGACCGGTCACTTATCCTCGCGGGGTGGGCGACGAGATCGTGCAGTTCCGAAATCGTGACGAGCTATGGGCCTGGCTGAGACGCCACCACACCACGAGCGATGGCGTGTGGGTTCGGGTGGGCCGTAGCCGGGGGCCGCTGGAGAGCATCTCCTTCAACGAGCTGCTCGAGGCCGGTCTGGCCTTCGGGTGGAGCGAGAGTAAACGTCGCGCCCACGACGCCGAGTCATATCTGCAGCGCTTCTCGCCGCGGCGCACGGTCGGCACCACCTCCGAACGCAACATTAGGATCGCGGCCGCCCTCGCGGCAGACGGTCGGATGACGGCTGCAGGCCGCGCCGCCCTGGGCTTGCGCCCCGTGGCCGACTAGCGCTGACCAAGCGAGGCCGACCCCACCGCCTGCCGTACAACACAATCGCGTTGGTCGGCGGGTTCAAGTACAACCCGGCTTGGAAGGGGCGCATCGGCAGCGACAAGTACGTGACTTTGGCGCCCGCTTCTGCTCCGCTCGCTCATCGACATGAGCCCGAAAATTGAGGTGCGCCATTCCGCCGCAAGTCAGGTGTGCCTATCGCTCAGGCGGATCGGGTGATCTCGCGCTCGACCGCGCGGCGGATCCACGCCGAGACGGATCGGTCATCGGCCTCGGCCCGCTTCTTGACCTCGTCGAGCAGCTCGGGCGGGAACCGGACCGGAACCGGAGCGGTCAGCCGCTTCGAGCGTCGGCGAGGCGGGCCCTGCGGTTCCTGGTTCTGCGGATGGGCGTAGAAGTCGTACTCCTGCTCGGGAGTCATCGGGTCAGTACTCATCACGGTCCCTTCGGTAGGTAGCGGCAAGGCCCGAAGAAGCCTCGTAGCAGCCGATTGGTCGGCACTTGCTCGGATCGCCCGAGCGCGAGGGCGAGATTGGCACGATCAGGACGACGCCTGCCACCTCGGCCACCATGAGATAGTGCGCCGGTGGATTGGCGGGGTAGAAGAGCGGATCGCTAGCCCACACGTCGTAGACGTCGTCAAGGCTGAGGTGTGGGTGCTTGAACAGGTGCGCGGCTTGAGCATCGATCTCAAATGGGTTCTGGTCATCGAGCGGGTTCAGGTCGAGCCGCTCGTCCACCCGATGAGTGTATAACAAACGACTACACATCGCCATCTCAAGGCGTGTCCCACTTCGCCCCCTGAGCTGCCGGCCCCGGGCGAGGGTTTCGGTGTCCGGCGAGAGCCGTCACCGAGCCCGTGACGAGGTCCCGCCCACGCACGGCTGCAGATCACGTATCGGGGACTCGTTGACCGCGAAGCAAGGCCGTGAGCTCATTGAATCCTTCACGGCCCGAGCCCGCCGGGAAGGGCTGAGCTGTCGCCCCCATCGCAGTTTCGCCTATCGGCCCGGCCGTCCCCTGGCGACGACTTCGGCAATCGAACTCCAGGCCAGCTCCCACCTTCCCACCGCGGTCGGAACGACATTCGCCTCGGTCACGCTGCCGTCCACACACACCAGTGTGGTGGCGCGAACGGGGTCCAGGTCCCATCTTGGTCCGCACAAATCAGGTACGGCCCTTCGCCGCCAGTCAAGTGGAAGATCATGCGCATAACAGGCATGACCGGAAGGGCCTGCGGCCCTACATGCCTGCTGCATACCGCCACCCAAAGAGTCACGTCAGGCGGATCAATAGCCGCAGCGGGGTCCGGAGATAGGCTCGCAGACGCGCAGATCGAGCACCTCGCGCAACACTTCTTGCGGACTGTATGCGGACTGGGAGGCATCACATCCCACCTGGCCTGGAAACGCGCCGATTCAGACGTTGAAGCGGAACGAAATTCGGCTTGAAGGCCATCGTTGGCCATCGTCGGATGGCGACTGACAACACAGTGGAGTCCAGCAGAGTGGTGTACGACAGACCTGAGTGAGCGCGTGCCTGCGACGTAGGCGCGGCCACCGGGTGGATCCTTCGAGTGATCTCTCACAACCGACTCGAAGAAGGACACTGCGATGACCGCTGT
>JAGOME010000099.1 GCA_017993715.1 Phycicoccus sp. | reverse complement strand
TGCCGGCGGGTGGGTGCGCAACGCGACTCACGGCGGCATGGACCCGCATCTGCATCTTGTGCTCGGCACCGATGAGGGCCTTGCTTCGGGTGCCGCCTGGCAGTGGGACGAGTACCTGATGGGCCGCGACGGGCTCGCCTCGCGTGGCCTCGACTACCACCCGCGACCTGCTCCGATGACCACCACTCCACCGAAGGGATGGGCCATGCCTACTGCTGATGAAATCGCCCGCGCTGTGCGGGATATCGAGGTCGACACGAAGGACGGGCCGCAGCGCCTGGGCCGCATCGTCGCCAAGACCTACAACCGCACCCTGTCCGCCGACGACCTGGCGGCTGCCGTGGCCAAGAAGCTCCCCGGCGTGCCTACCGCGAACCTCCGTGCCGCCATCGCCGAAGTGCTCGCCGAGGCGTCCATCACCATCAAGGAGAAGCCATGAAGGAATCCATCCTGAGGACCCTGGTCCCCATCATCTACGCGCTGCTGCTGAAGGCGGGGATTGGTGAGTGGCTGGGCATCGACTCGACGCTGCTGCAGTCCCTCGCGGCGCTCATCGTGACCGCCCTGCTCTACGTGGCCGTCCGGGTCGCGGAGCGTGCGGGGTCATCCTCGTGGGGCTGGCTCCTGGGCTACCCCAAGGCACCCGTCTACACCACCAAGGAGGGCTGAGTCATGCCCGGTGAACTCTCGACTGTCGGCGCGAACAACGCCCTCGACGGCGCGCTCGGGCGGGTCACACAGACCGCCCGCACCACCTACGCCGCCCTGCTGACCGCCACACCCACGGACGCGACCACCAACGCCACGATGACGGAGTACGCCGCGACCGGCTACTCCCGTCAGTCGGTTACGTGGGCCGCTCCGTCCGGTGACCCGGCTGCCACGTCGAACACGAACACGCTCACCTTCGGGCCCTTCACTGCGGGCACGGGCGCGACCGTCACTCATGTCGCGCTGGTGTCATCGGCGTCCGGCACCTCAGGTGACTTCATCTACTGGTGGGCCGTCGACACGTCCAAGACGCCCACGACCGGCGACTCCATCCAGATTGCCATCGGCGACCTGGACGTTTCCCTCGACTGATGCTGACCACGTTTCGGCAGGGCGATGTCGATGTCATCTCCAACGTTGGCATCGTCGGCACGTCCAACCCGGGGACTTCGGTCCCGGACGGCGCGACGGTCAACACCTACGGCACGGTGACCGAGCTGATTTCGGCAGCGTCGAACACGCAGGAGTCCTGGCGTATCGACATCGCCGTCCAGAACTCACTGAACCCTTCGGCGTTGGTGGGTGAGATGGCGCTCGATATCCTCGTCGGTGGCGCGACTGACGACGTGCTTATCAAGTCCCTACTCGTCGGCGGCTCGTACTTCGGGGGCTGGTGTAAATACTCGTTCCCGGTGCGCGTGCCGTCCGGGGTGCGGGTAGCGGCGCAGCTATCGGCTGGCGCTGCGCAGACGTCGGAGCCCCGCGTCATGGTCGCCCTGTACGGCGGCAGTCCGCCCCCTGGCCGGGTGGGCCGCAAGGTCACGACGTACGGCACCAAAATCAACGACTCGCGTGGGCAGGCGGTCACTCCGACCGCCTCCGGTGGCGCGGCGTCGGTGACGCAGATGACGGCGAGCACGAGCGAGGACCACTGGTGGTTCATCCCCGGCTTTCAGGTGTCCACCGACTCGACCATCGCCACGGCCACAAACATCAACGTGGGCATCGGTGTCGGCGCGGCCACCGAGGAGCGCATCGGCACCTGGTGGTTCACGAAGAACGCGAGCGAGATGCAGACCGGCCCGTGGCCTCTTGACGGCGCATACCGTCACGTCCCCGCAGGCAGCCGGCTCACGCTGCTGGCATCCAACGGCGGCTCGAACGACACCGCGCACGACGGCCACATCTACGCAGTGAGCTAGGAGGACGGATGCCCATCTCAGAGGCATACTCGCGCTCAGCCGCGACGGTCGGCACGACGGAGTATTCCATCGTGAACGGCTCGACGACGCTGGCGACCGACACCACGGACGGCGTGTATCAGCTCTACGTCGACCCGACCACGATGGCGAAGGGCGACGAGTACGTTTTCCGCATCTACGAGAAGGTGATCTCGACCGACGCGAAGCAGCTCGTGCAGGCCTGGACCCTGTTCGGGGTGCAGAACACGCTGCTGGTCACTCCGACTCTGATTCTCATGCACGGCTGGGATATGACGGCGCAGAAGGTCGCGGGCACCGATAGGGCCTTTGACTTCTCCATCCGCAAGGTCGCCTAATGTCCTTCGGCTGGTTCGGTGGTGCGCCTGAGGCGCAGCTGCTGGCCGGCGGCGCGACCACGCACCCGGTCACCGCGTCCGGCTCGGGCGCGTCTACGGGTGCGGCGAACATCACGCTGACGAGTGGCGGGGTTACTCACTCGCTCACCGCGTCCGGGGCCGGAACTTCCACGGGTGCCGCTGCGATTCGCCGCGTCATCAAGGCGACTGCCGCAGGGTCTGGGGCATCCACTGGTGCCGCAGCAATCCGCCGCACCATCAAAGTCACGGCGGCAGGCTCGGGCGTCTCGACGGGCGCAGCCGCCCTTCGGCGCGTCACCAAGGTCACCGCGACCGGCACGGGAACCTCGACGGGCGCGGCTGCGCTGCGCGTGGTCCGCAAGGTCACCGCCGCAGGCTCAGGAACTTCCACAGGTGCCGCCGCCCTGGGACTGGTCCGCAAGGTCACCGCCGCAGGCTCGGGCGCGTCTACGGGTGCCGCGAACATCGCCATCACCACCGGCAGCGTCACCCACTCAATCTCTGCCTCCGGCGCTGGTGCCTCGACCGGGCAGGCCGCAATCCGGCGCACCATCAAGGCGACGGCGACGGGCTCGGGCGCGTCCACCGGGCAGGCCATCGTCCGCCGCGTCCAGCGGGTCACCGCGTCAGGTGCCGGGGCATCGTCTGGGCAGGCCGTCATCCGGCGAACGGCGCGGATTGCCGCGACCGGGACGAGTGCCTCCACGGGTGCCGCGCTCGTCCGGCTCACCACGCACGTCACCGCCTCCGGCTCGGGCGCGTCTGCCGGTGCCGCATATCTCACGGTCGCCGGGTCCGGCACCGGGACGCTGACCATCGTCTCCGCTGGCCCCGGCCCGCGACGCTACGCAGCCCGCGCAGCCGCTGACCGGTACGACGCCGACGCCCCGCCACGACGCTACGCCGCAGCCGCTGCAGCACCCCGCTACGGCGGCGACATTGGACCCGACAGGACAGGAGCCAAGGCGTGATAAAACGCACCTTCCCACGCGACACGGTCGAGTTCATCGAGGCCGTCATCGAGACGGTGGACGACCCCGCTACCGCCACCGTGAAGCTCGCCCTGCGCGACGCTGCCGCATCCAGCTACACCTGGCTCAACGCGGGCTGGGTCGGCGCGGCCACCCTCAACGGCCTGACCGGCCTCTACGAGCGCACCGCCCGAACGTCCGCCGTCGTCGGCCTGACCGCCGCCAGCTACCCCGCGAGGTCGTACACCGTCTATGCGCAGGTCACCCTGGGCAGCGAGGTCGCCATCGCCGAGTGCTACGCCCTGACCATTAGCCCCTAGGAGCGACCGTGACCACCGAAGACATCAGGAACGCCGTCATCAGCGCAGCCCACGACGCGGGCGACGAGCTGAACCGCCTGGCCGGCAACCTCGCCGCTGCTGAGGCGTCTCTCGCGGCGCAGCGGTCCACCATCGCCGACCTGTCCGACTACCTCGCCGACGCGCTCGCACGCATCGCGGAACTCGAAGGGCCGCAACCGGCGCGAGTGTTGCTCGGCATGGCGACCGAGGCGGCGCGCTGGGATGAGCGAGTGGCGCTCACGGGCCCGGTCGCGGCGCGGCGCGTGTTCCAACCCACGTGGTCTATCTCGGGGCTCATCGCCAAAGTCAAGGAATGCCTCGCCGACGGGCTCGTTCCCGTCGCGTCCATCAAGCCCATTCCCAGCGGCGGCACCGTGGCCGATTGGGCCGGGGTTGCCCGAGGCGACTGGGACTCTCGCTTCACCGAGCTCGGCAAGGCGTTGGCGGCCCTCGACGTGCCGCTCTACTTCTCCATCCACCACGAGCCCCGAGGCGGCGGCGTCGACACGCCCGCCGAGCTGGTGCCGTGGGCGCGGTGCCTGGCCCGAGCGCTGCCCATCGTCAAGCGCGAAGCCCCCAAGGTGCTCGTCGGCACCATCGACAACGGGCACCCGTGGGGCGAGAAGTGTGGCACCCTGACGGACGCACAACTGGCGGTCTACTACATTCCCGACCTGCTCGCGGCCTGCGACTTCTTGGGCGGCGACTTCTACGACGGGGCCACGGCCACCAACCC
>JAGOME010000098.1 GCA_017993715.1 Phycicoccus sp. | reverse complement strand
TCGGTATCGCTTCGCTGGCCGCGCCCGTCGGCACCTACGTCGTGGCGAACACGCTGCTCCAGCACGCTCGGGGCGAGCTCGTCGGACGGGTCGACGCCGACGACGTGATGCTCCCCGGCCGGCTGGCTGTCCTGATCGAGGCTCTCGCCGACCCGGCGTGCGGGCTGGCCAACACGCACTACGCGGAGACCGACGAGGAGCTGCGGGTGCTCCGTCATCTGTCCGGGCGCGCCGACGGCGTGTGGCTCTACCGCCGCAGCGTGCTCGACGCCCTCGGCGGATGGCGCGCCTGGCCGTGCGCGGCCGACACCGACCTCTACGAGCGCGCCCGGGCGCTCAGGGTGCGGGCGTGCGTGGTACCGCGGGAGCTGTACCTGGCCAGGCAGCATGGGCAGCAGCTCACCTCGGCAGACGAGACCGGCCGGCACTCGCAGGTGCGGGCCGAGCTGCGAGAGGCGATCCGGCAGGACTGCCTCCGGTACAGGGCCGGGGCGCCCCCCGAGCGGGTCGAGCCGGTGACGGCGCAGGCCGGGCTGTCGGGCCCGCTCTTCGAGATGTCGCCGGTGATCGTCGCCGGCGAGCGGCCGCCGGTGTGGGTCGGGCTGGCCTCGATCCCGGGCCGGCGGGAGTCGCTGGCGCAGGTCGTGGCGAGCCTGCTGCCGCAGGTCGACCGGCTTGGGGTCTACCTGAACGGCTACGACGAGCTGCCGCCGTGCCTGGACGACCCGCGCATCGAGGTGGTCCGGTCGCAGGACGAAGGCGACCGAGGCGACGCGGGCAAGATGTGGTGGTCCGAGCGGGCGCCCGGCTACTACCTGACCTGCGACGACGACATCGCTTATCCGCCGGACTACGTGGCCCGGACCGTCGAGGGCATCGAGCGGTATGCGCGGCGGGCGGTGGTCGGTTGGCACGGGGGCGTCTACACCACGCCCTTCCTCGACCACCTGCGGTCGAGGCGGCTGTTCCAGTACCTGAAGGCGGTCTTCCGGGACACGGCCGTCCACTACACCGGCACCGGCGTCACCGGCTGGCACGTCAGCACCCTGCGCCCGACGATGAGCGACTTCCCCGTGGGCAACATGGGCGACACCTGGCTCGGCGAGCTGTGCCGACGCCTGGGCGTGCCTCGCGTCGTACTGGCGCACCGGGCCGACTGGCTCGCCCCGCTGCCGGCGGCCTTCGGGGACTCGATCTTCGAAGCCGTACGGGACAACCGGCCGGGCCCGAAGAACACGCTGGCGCTGCGCTCCTGGGTGATCCGCCAGCACATGCCGTGGCCCCTGTTGAACGCCGAGGAGGTGGCAGGATGGACAGCACCTACGACGAGCGAGCCTGGTGGGACGCCCGCTACGCCCGAGGCGGCACGAGCGGCGCCGGCAGCGCCGGCCCCGAGGCGGCGTGGAAGGTCGACCAGGTCGTCCGGGTCTGCGCTCGGCGGAAGGTGGCCAGCGTGCTCGATCTCGGGTGCGGAGACGGCCGAGTCGCCCGGGCGCTGATGGAGCGCCTCCCCGGGGCAAGCTACCTCGGGATCGACCAGGCGCCCGCGGCGCTCGAGCAGGCTCGGCGTGTGGCCCTGCCCGGGATGGAGTTCCGCGAGGGCGACCTGACCGGGGCGGAGCTGTCGCCGGCGGACCTCGTGCTCTGCCTGGACGTGCTGTTCCACCTGGAATCGGCCGAGCGGCACGAAGCAGCGATCGCCGCGGTCTGCCGGGCCTTCCGCAAGGTGGCCATCGTGGCCGCCTGGAACGCGGGGATCGTGGAGCTTTACCGCGGCGAATTCGCGCCGCATACTGTCTACAGGCCCTTCGTCGTGACGGACCCCTCGATCAAGGTCGAGGAGATCAAGCTGCCGATGGTGGGCCAGAAGAGCCTGTTCATCCTGACCCGCCCGCGGCGGAAGTGAGGCGACCGATGAAGCGCATCCTCCTGACCCTCGCCATTCTGGCGCTCCCCTCGCTCGCCGTGGCGCAGCCCGCGCTGATCGGGACGGTCGCCGGCGACGGCAAGACGACCGCGACGAGCGCGGCGAATCCAATGCCCGTGGCCGGGACCGTGACGACGACCGACCAGAAGGGCGCCGGCGCGACCACCGCGACCACCCTCCGGACCGTGACGGCGACTGACAGCCCCGAGGTGACGGTGCTTTCCGTGCTCTCGACGGCCCTGGGTACGCTCGGGGTAGCCATCCCGCCGCTCGGGGTGCTGATGTCCGGCACGGACGGGGTGCTGCTGCAGGCCCTGCGAGTCGTCGACCTCGACCTCGGGGCTGGGACTGACTACTACCAGGGGGTCGGGCTGATGCTCAGGGCGGCCGGCGGTGGCGCCTTCGTCTCGGGGGGCAACGGGGCAGCGGACACCGGGACGATCCGGGTGAGCGAGGCCACGGACAGCGCGCTGGCGGTCTCCCTCGGGACGATCGATGACGTGGTCCACAGCTCGGCCGCACTGTTCAACAAGACCGTATCGATCGGAGTGCTGGCCCCTAGCGTAAACCGAGTATATCCGGCGGTGTCGCTCACAAATAATGTTGGGAACGGCACCCTCCAGGTCGTACAGGCCTCGATCGCCACCGGCACCAGCGCCCACGTCGCGGTGAACGCCTCGGAAGTGGCCGTTCTCGCCGCCAAAGCCGGCCGGCGCTTCGCCCGCGTGCAGGTCTACGCCGACGCGGACGGGGCGGTCTGTTGCGCCCTCGGGGCGACCACCAACGCGTGCGCGGACGGCATCATGCTGGACGCCTCGCCCGACGCCACCCACGCAGGTGGGTCGGCCGAGTGGGAGGGCTACGGCGGGGCCATCACCTGCCGGGCGGCGGGGGCCTGGACGACCACCGTAGCGACCGAGGAGTGGTGAGATGAAGGAGGCTACGATGAAGCGACACCTCACTCTGTTCTCTCTCCTCCTGGCCCTCCTGCTCCCGGCGGGGGCGGGGGCGGGGATCTGGCAGCCTTCCTCTGGCGGTGGCGGGGCTGCTCCCGTGACCGCGACGATCTCCTCGGGCGTGCTCGCTGCGGGTGCCGAGGCGACTGGCGACGAGGGCTCATGGTTCGACCTCGGGAGCATCTTCCGGCTCCAGGTGGCCAGTACGGCCTCAACGTGCGTGGATGTGGAGCTATACGCAAAGGACACGAAGCTGGACGCCGATCGGGTGTACTACGCCTATCATCTGGACGGTGCGACGGCGACATGGGTGGACAGGATCGGGGTGGGCTATTCCGACGACGACGCCAGCGCAGAGTTGCACTGGAGGATCACTAACTGCGGGGCCGTGGCTACCACGGTGACCCTCACCGTGGACGGAGTAGGGCAATGAATAGTCGCAAAGACATAATCTTCTGGCTGGTCCTGGTCCTGCTTCTGGGGCTGGTGTCCACTGCCGGCGCCGACACGCGGCGCATCTACCCGAACACGCTCCAGGTGGATCCGGCGGGGGGTGGGGCAACCACACTGGAGTCCACGATGGTAGATCTGCTGCGGTTCCTCGTCGACGACTGCGACGGGACCAGCTACGACTGTCTTCCCGGGGCGGGCACGACGGGCCCGGGATGGACGATCGTGGAGGTGTACGCCGGGGGCCGCGAGGTGCCTGCCGATCCGACCGACGTGGACTCGATCGCCGTCGAGACAGCATGGTCGGGAGACGGCTCTGGCCTAGCAGCTGGCGACTGGTTCGTGGTTGAGTCGGCGGATTCCACTGGTGGCGGCGGCACCAACCATTTTCAGGTGGTATTTGAGTACGATTCAACAAGCGTGATCAAATACGCCATGCTCCCTCTCGAGGATTGGCAGGTGGGCACGAGCACCCCGGACGCTGCCGGGACGGGGCATTTCGTGGGGGCCGGGACGGGGCTTGTCAGCTTCACGACCATGACCGGATCCTGCAAAATGCTAATCGTCGCAGACGAAGACGTGGTGATAATGCTGCGCGACGACAGCAGCAATCCGGACTGGCTCTATATTGGCGGGGTTGACAGTAATTTGGCAACGAGCACCCCGCCGGACGACCGGCCCTTCGTGATCAACGACACCCCCGCCAATGTTTTCATCTACTATAACGATGGGCCATTGAACAGGATGGCCGCTGACGATACAACCGTGCTGACTGGTGGTTACCCTGGCGAGATCAGCGCGGTAGGAGTATTTTCCGACGACATGACAGGTCAATATAATGGCAGTTTCTGGCTATTTGGCGTGCCCGTATGGTTCAATGATGCGTCACATAAGCATTTTTCTGGTACGCTCCAATATATCAGACAAGGTTCCGACGACTTGGGGGCAGCTGGTCGCACGCTCAACAGTGCATCCTGGGCCTGCCGTGGAAGCGACAGTTCTTACTCTCCGATCTGTGTGAGCTGGGATGGAGTGGCCTACCCATGAGGCGGATCGGCACGCTGCTCCTC
>JAGOME010000062.1 GCA_017993715.1 Phycicoccus sp. | reverse complement strand
CGGCACCGCGACGGCATTCGCCGATCGAGCGACGGCCTACGGTAGGGCCATGGCGCGACGCGGTGAGTTCGGCGAACCCGTCATCCTCGACGTCGAGGTATTCGATGTCCGACTCTCCAGCCCCCAGCGGGTCTACTTCAGTACCCGGGGAGAGACCAAGCTCGACCTCGCCCACTACTACCTCGCGGTCGGTCCGGGCATCGTGCGGGCCCTGCGCGAGCGGCCCTGCATGCTCCATCGCTTCCCTGATGGCGTCGACGGCCCCAAGGTGCACCAGAAGCGACTTCCGCGCGGCGCCCCGCCCTGGGTTGAGACTGTGCGGCTGCATTTCCCGCGCTGGGGACTGCACGCCGACGAGCTCTGCGTCACGCGCCTCGCGGACGTCATCTGGGCGGTCCAGATGAGCACGGTGGAGTTCCATCCCTGGAACAGCCGGCGCGCCGACACCGAGAAGCCCGACGAGTGGCGGATCGATCTCGACCCGATGCCCGACGCCCCGTATGCAGCGGTGCGGCGGGCCGCACATGTCGCCCACGGGATCCTCGATGAGCTCGGCGCGACCGGCTACCCCAAGACCAGCGGCGGCAAGGGCTTGCACATCTACGTCCGGATCGCGCCCGAGCACGGGTTCCAGGACGTCCGGCGAGCAGCGCTCGCCTTTGCCCTCGAGGTCGAGCGGCGCCTGCCGGACGAGGTGACGACGGCGTGGTGGCGCCGTGACCGACCGACCGATGCCGTCTTCGTCGACTACAACCAGAACACCCGGGATCACACCATTGCAGCGGCTTACTCCGTGCGCGGCACCCCCGAAGGCCTCGTGTCGGCGCCGCTGTCGTGGGACGAGATCGACGCGGCCGAGCCGGGAGATTTCACCCTGGCCACCATGCCCGCGCGGTTTGCCACCGTTGGAGACCTCATGGCCGGGATCGACGACAGCGCGTTCGACATCGCCCCCCTCCTCGCCTGGGCCGAGCGGGACGAGGCCGACGGCGTGGGGTCGCCTCCGCCCAGCGACGAGCAATCCCCGGCCGCAGAATTCTGAGACTTTGCTGAGCGACTCTTACTGTCCTCTATATCCGTCACGGACGCGGCACTAAAGTTTCCGGTTTCAGGCCACCAGCCCAGCAGGGGGCGATGATCGTGGACGACCGGATGCACCAACGGGACGCAGGAGCGACTCCCTATCGCCGCATCACGCTGGTCGCGGGGATGGCGGCCTACCTCGATGGCGCCGCCCTGGTCACGACCGGATTCGTCGTCGGCACGCTATATCCAGAGCAGTTGGGCCTGTCCCCCAACGAAATCGGGTTGGTCATTGGGCTCCAGACCGTGGCCGTCGCGGTGGGCTCGCTGATCGGCGGGCGCCTCGGGGACCGCTACGGCCGTCGCCGGGGCCTGATCTGGGCGCTGTTGGCCTTCGTGATCGGCCTCGGGATGTGCGCCCAGGCCCAGGACAGCACCATGCTGCTCGCGGGCGTCATCATCGGAGGCCTGGCCATCGGCGCCGACCTGCCCGTGTCCCTGGCAATGATCCAGGAGGCGGCACCCCCCGGCCGCAAGGCCCGTATGGTCACCGCGGCCTCGTTGATGTGGCTCGGCGGGGTAGTCGCGGCCCTCGTCATGGGGGTCCTGGTCGCACCCCAAGGAGCCTGGGGCGGGCGGCTGGCCTTCGGCTATCTCGCCGTCGTCGCCTTCCTCGTGCTGCTCTTCCGCCTGACCCTCCCGGAGTCCGCCGAGTGGCAGGAGGCCCGCGAGCGTGCCACCGACGCCGCCCAACAGGCGGCCTTGGCCCGGGCTCAGGTCGGCCCCTCACTGTTCTGGCAGCCGGCCATCCTCAAGGTCGCCGTGGCCACTGGCGCGTATTACACCCTGTGGAGCATCGGTGGAAACACGCTCGGCCAGTACGGCGCCTTCATGTGGGTCCATCTCACCGGGTCGGACACGCAGACCTACCTGCTCCTGGCCACCTTGTTCCTGCCGGTCACGGTCACCTGCGTGGCGGTGTTCATGCGCTATGCCGACTCCCGCAGCCGACATCGATGGTTCGTCGTCTGCAGCGTCATCAGCGTGGGGGCCTGGCTCCTCCCCGTCGTCGCCGGATTCTCCTTGCCCTTCTTCGTCACCTACGGCGTCCTGCTGGGCATCGCCTCCGCCGCCACTGGGGACACGATCTTCCGGATCTGGTCCCAAGAGCTCGTCCCGACTCTGCAACGCAGCACGGTGCAGGGGATCACGACCGCCGTCGCCCGCATCACCTCCGGAGCGTTCGCCATCGTCACCCCGGCCCTCATCCTCGGCGCTCCGCGACTCCTCTTCGGCCTGGTCGCGCTCCTCGGAGCGGTCGCGGCGCTCATCGGAGCCGTGTGGATCTCACCCGCCGCCCGCGCGGCAGTCACCGACACGCAAGCCACAAGCGACTCCGAACTCGTCATCCCCTGACTGGCTCAGCCCGTGTCAGGCTGGGCAGGTGATGCGGAAACCCCGCTCGCTCGGCCACCAAGGGGGCGGCATGCGCCTTGACCCACACCCCGTGACAGGGAGCCTGTTCTCCTCACCGGTCCCGGCGGGCACCGGCTGGCCGGGCGACCCAGCCCTGAGCAATACCCCGGTCGCCCGCACTCCCGCTCAGGTGCGCCGCGCGGCCGCGGCGAGCGATAGCATCGCCGATCTCCAGGCCCAGATCTCGGTGTGTCGGGCCTGTGAGCGACTGGTCGCCTGGCGGGAAGAGGTGGCCCGGACTGGGCGGCGCGCGGCATTCACCGATCAGCCCTACTGGGGCCGACCGGGTCCCTCGTTCGGCGACCCCGATGCCGGCGTCCTCCTCGTCGGCCTCGCCCCAGCGGCCAACGGCACCAACCGCACCGGCCGGATGTTCACCGGCGACTCCTCCGGAGACTTCCTCTATGCCGCCCTGCACCGCACGGGATTTGCGTCCCAGGCCACGTCGGTCGCCGCCGGTGACGGCCAGCAGCTGACCGGTATCCGCATCGTCGCGGCCGTGCGGTGCGCACCTCCCGCGAACAAACCGACAGCGACCGAGACCGCCACCTGCGCACCCTGGCTGGCCCGGGACATCGCCCTGTCGGCCCCCCGGCTCACGTCCATCCTGTGCCTGGGCGCCATCGGCTGGAATGCCGCGATCGCCTCAGCACAGTCGCTGGGCTGGGCTGTCCCACAGCCCAAACCGAAGTTTGGCCATGGGGTGCGCATCCCGCTGACGACGCGCGAGGGCCGCCCGATCGATCTCGTCGGCAGCTACCACGTGAGCCCGCACAACACCTACACCGGCCGCCTCACCCCGGCGATGCTCGATGAGGTCCTGCTCGGTCTGCGGCGGGACGCGTGACTCGGCCCGACGCAAGGGATCGCGAAACGTCCGCTGGGCGACATCCCGCTCCATCAGGGTCTCGACCCGTGGCGCGTCCTGCTCCGCCCGATCCGTTCGCCGGCGCACCGGCGTAACCTTCCTCCTCGTGAGCACGCCCCGGCCGGACACCGAGATCGAGCGCGCCCTCGTGGTCGCCGCCCACCCCGACGATGCCGACTTCGGTGCGGCCGGGACCATCGCCGGCTGGACTCAAGCGGGCATCGACGTCACCCTGCTCGTGCTGACCCATGGCGAACAGGGAGCCCGGCCGGACGCCGACATCACGACCATTCCGGCATTGCGCGAGGCCGAGCAACGGGCGGCGAGCGCTCAGGTCGGGGTCAGCGACGTGCGCTTTCTCGAGGGCTTTCGTGACGGCTGGCTCGAGCCGACGTTCGAGCTCCAGCGGCACATCGTCGAGACGATCCGCGACGTCCGGCCACAGCGCGTGCTGCTGCAGAGCCCGGAGCGCAACTACGACCGCCTCCAGGCTTCCCACCCCGACCATCTCGCCGCCGGCGAGGCTGCCATCCGGGCGTGCTATCCCGCCGCGGAGAACCCGTTCGCGTGGCCCGAGCTGGACCTGCCGTTCTGGCACGTCGGCGAGATCTGGATCATGGCCCACCCTGACCCTGATCACGCCGTCGACATCACCGATCAGTTCGACCGCAAGGTGGCCGCTCTGCGCGAGCACCGGTCGCAGACCGGACATCGCGACACCCTGGAGGAGTTCCTCCGGATGATGTCCGGGGCGATGGCGACGCGCCTGGGGCTGCCCTCGGGTCGTCTGGCCGAGGCCTTCAAGGTCGTCTCGCTCAACTGACCTCTGACCGACAAGCGTCGCGGTGGCAGGATGGCCGTATGAGCGATGCCCTCGTCGTCACCCGGCACGGCGGCCGCGAGGTGCTCGCTGTGCGCGACCTGCCCGATCCCACCCCCGGTCCCGGCGAGGTCCTCGTCGAGGTCGCGGCAGCGGGCGTGAACTACATCGACGTCTACGAACGCGAGGGCAGCTATCCGCTGCCGGCACCCTTCGTCCTCTGCCAGGAGGGCGCGGGCACCGTGGTCGCGACCGGTCGCGGGGTCGAGCTCGGCACCCGCAGCCCCCGCGTGGCCTGGGCCATGGTGCGGGGCGCCGCGGCACGGTATGCCGTCGTCCCCGCGGCCTCCATCGTGCCGGTCCCCGATGACGTCCCCCTCGACATCGCCGCCGCAGCCATGCTCCAGGGCATGACGGCGCACTATCTCGCCTTCAGCTGCTTCCCCACCGGGCCGGGCACGACCGCCTTGGTCCATGCCGCGGCCGGCGGAGTCGGTCAGCTCCTGGTCCAGGCACTCAAGGCGCGCGGGGCACAGGTCATTGCGACGGCCGGCTCCCCGGAGAAGTGCCGCACCGCGTTGCGCCGCGGCGCGGATCACGCGATCGACTACACCGCGCAGCCGGACATCGCCACGCTTGTGCGGGAGCTCACCGGGGGGCGGGGTGTCGATGTGGTGTACGACGGCGTCGGCGCATCGACGTTCGACGCATCGCTGGCGTCCCTGCGGCCCCGGGGTCTGCTCGTCGTCTACGGCGCCGCCTCCGGGCCAGTACCGCCGTTCGATCTGCAACGCCTGAATGCCGCGGGCTCGGTCTACCTCACCCGGCCCTCCCTGTCGGCCTACATCCAGACCCGCGACGAGCTGCTCGACCGTGCCGGGACCGTGCTCTCCGCGATCGCCGGGCGCACGCTGGACGTCGAGATCGGCGGACGGTTCCCGCTGGCCGAGGCCGCCACGGCCTACGAACTGCTCGAAACCCGCCGGACCCAGGGCAAGCTGCTTCTCATCCCCAATGGAGGCTCCGCATGAGCGATGTGACGATCCTGCACAACAAGCGCTGCTCGACCTCGCGGGCCGCCATGGACGAGATCGCGACAGCCGGGACTGACGCCCAGGTCGTCGACTATCTGGCGCATCCGCTCGATGCCCAAGCGCTGCGCGACCTGATCGGCAAGCTTGAGGACTCCGCCACGGACCTGGTGCGCCGCGATGCCTACTTCGCGACCTTGGGCCTCACGGACGCGGATGTCGCGACACCCGAGCAGATCGTCACGGTGCTGGCCGAGCACCCGCGGCTGCTCCAGCGCCCGGTCCTGGTCAAGGGCGATCGCGCGATCATCGGTCGACCCAAGGACCGCGTCGCGGCATTCCTCGCCGACTGATCTGGCGGCCCCTACCCGGGTTGCGCTATGCCGGCGATGGCCGACGGCGGACCCGTATGCGCCCAGGAGATCCCGGCGCCGACGTGGGCTCAGCTCGCGCTGGTCCAGAGCGCCGCGACGAGGACGTTGACGACGGTCAGGCCGGCTGCAGCATCCACCAATGTCGGTGCGGGAGAGCCCTTCTTGGCTCGCGCATTGGCGATCTCCGCGCAGGCAGCGACCGCGATGGCCACGATGAGCTTGACCCCGATCTTGACGTGGTTGAGCGACTCGTCGTTCATTTCGTTGAGACCGACGAGGAGCAACCCGGTGACCAGCTGCGCGCGTGCACCCCAGACGAGGTAGGGCATCCCCCGGCCACCGGTCCGCTGCGCGATCCACCCGCCGAGGATGGTAGCCATGCCGAGCAGGTGGAGCACAACGAAGATGTGGATGACGAGTTCCATGCCGTCAGCCTAAGGGCCGCCGTCCCCGCCGCTGACCAGGCGGCCCCGCACTACGCGCAGAGCGTGCATGTGGGTGATGAGCGAGTCGCAGAAGTGCGTTTCATCACCCGCATCCGCGGGCGGAGGCGGCGGCATTCGCTCCCCCACGACGGGAGATCAGATGAGTCGTCGGCCCATCGCCCACGTCGTGAGCTCGTGGCGGGAGGACAGCTGGAGTTTGCGCAGCACCGACGAGACATGCGTCTCGACGGTCTTGATCGAGATGAACAACTCCTTGGCCACCTCCTTGTACTGATAGCCGCGGGCAATGAGCCGCATGACCTCCCGCTCGCGAACCGAGAGCCGGTCCAGCTCCTCGTCGACCTCGGCAAGCTCACCGGATGCCGCCCCGAAGGCATCGAGGACAAACCCCGCGAGCCGCGGCGAGAACACCGCATCGCCATCGGCCACGCGCCGAATCGCGGTGGCCAGATCGCGGGCGGAGATCGTCTTGGTCACGTAGCCGCGAGCTCCGGCCCGAATGACGGCGATGACGTCCTCGGCGGCGTCACTCACCGACAGTGCGAGGAAGCGGATCGGCGCTCCGGTGCGCGAGATCTGCGCGACACAGCCGGCGAGGACATCGACCCCGCCTCGGCCGTTGCCCCCAGGCAGATGGACGTCGAGGAGGACGACATCGGGCAGGGTGCTCTTGATGACGGTGATGGCCTGGTCGACGTCCGGCGCCTCCCCGACGATGTCGACGCCATTCCCGACTTCTTCGGCGAGCTCGCTGCGCACCCCCGTGCGGAACATTCGGTGATCGTCGACGAGGACGACGCGAACCGGGGTGGGCGGACCGGGCTTAGTCGGTTGGGTCATCGGGACCTCCTGTGAGAGGGGGCAGGGTGAGCTCGACCTCGGTGCCGTCCTCGCGACGCCGAATACGGGCCGCTCCACCGTGTCGGGTCATGCGTTCGAGGACGGAATGCCGCACGCCGAGTCGGTCGACGGGGATCGCCTCCACGTCGAAGCCATCCCCCCGATCACGCACAAAGGCCTCCACGCCGTGCGGCCCGATCTCGACGTAGACCGAGACCGGGGGGCGCCCGTGACGGACAGCATTGCTCAGTGCCTCACGCAGGGCCATCGTCAGCGCGTTCCCGTGCGGGTCCATGGGTCGGTCGCCGGTCACGACGAGCTCGACGGCAATGCCGTGCAGGTCCTCGACGTCATGGGCCGCTGCGGCGACCGCTGCGGCGAGCGTCTCCTCCGCCCCGGTCGGGCCGGCGTAGAGCCACGAACGCAGCTCTCGCTCCTGGGCCCGGGCGAGCTGGGTCACGGCGGTCGGATCGGTGCTGCGGCGTTGGATCAGGGCCAGCGTTTGCAGGACCGAGTCGTGCAGATGGGCGGCGATATCGGCCCGCTCCAACGCCCTGGCGGCCTCCTGCTGCTCGGCTTGGCGGCGGGTCCACAGGCGCAGCGCCCAGGGCGCCGCGAGCAGAGCCAGCCCGGCGAGGAGGGCCACCGTGGCGAGGAGGGCGTCGACGGCGACCCCGACCGATGCCCCGCGGGTGACGAACGAGACCAGGCCGACGATGACCAGGGCCGTGCCCAGCCCGAGCCGCAATACGAGCCAGCCCCGCGATCCTCCGCCAACGCCGACAGCCCGGTCCCGATCGGCTCGATCAAGATCCGACCAGACCACGACCGCGCCCGCGGCGAGGATGAGCAGCGGGGCCAGTAGGCCAGCCTGCGCGTCCACCCCGATCGCCTGCAGGAGCATCAGGACGAGCAGGCCCAGACCGATGAGCCCCAGGGTGATGCCTGGTCCCGACCGGGCCGACGTGAACCACCTGACACCGCGCTGTGCCCACGGCTCGGCCGGCCGAGCCGCATCCGCACTGGGCTGCGGCCCTGTCGGCACCGCAGGGGGAAGGCCTGCGGCAGCCCGTGACGGCGGATCGGGAACGGGCAACCCCGGACTCGGCGGGAGAACCGCCGAGCTGGGCACCAGGGCCCAGAGGAAGAGATAGGCAGGCAGGCCCGTCCCGAAAACGATCAGGACCAGCGTGGCCAGCCGGACACTGCGGACCGGCAGCCCTAGGTGCCCAGCCACCCCTGCACACACCCCGCCGAGTCGCCGTCCCACCACGGGTCGCACGAGCGGCGGGCGCGCAGAGCGCACAACCGGCACCGTCGCGACGCGCTCATAGGGGATAGCCACGCCACCATCCTGACGTACGTACCCCCGCGCGCCCTAAGCCCAAGGGTGCCCTTCAGGGGGTCGTCAGGGTCCCTCCCCATCGCTGCGGGAGCCCGCAGCGACGAGGATTTCCCTCATGACCGACCCCTTTGGCACAGCTGCGCCTCCCCCCACGGCCGCCCCGGGTCCGCCGCCGCCGTCAGGGAGTGGCCTGGACTGGGACGCTCTGCGGCGGGTGGGCGTGACCCGGGATCTCTCCAACGGGTGGGTGAGTGGGACCAGCGCCGGAGTCGCCGCCCGCTTCGATGTCGATCCCTTGCTTATCCGGGCCGGTTTCGTGGCCCTGGCCTTCACCGGGGGCATCGGCATTCCGCTGTATTTGGCCAGCTGGCTGCTCCTGCCTGACACCTCAGGACGGATCCTCCTGCGGGAGGCCGCATCCGGCGCTGGTGCCCCCATCGTCCTTGCCATCGCTTTCGCCCTGTCCCTCATCGTCCCCCTCGGGCTGTCGAACCAGGACGGTGGCCTGTCGTTCCCGCCCGGCATGCTTGCTCTGGGCATCGCGGCCGTCGTGATCTACCGCGCTCGCCGCCGCCGGAGCACCCATCCGACCGGGATGGTGCCCCCGCAGCCTCCCCCTCCGCCGGTCACCTGGACCCCGGCCGCACCACGGGTGACGGACACGCGCTGGAGCCCCTCGGGGTCGCTGCCGTCGCCCTCTCAAACCGCCACGGTTGCGGTCCCCACCTATGCAGCAGACCACGATGCGAGCCCTGCCGCCTCGTCGAGCCCCACGCCCTCCAGCCCTTCTCTCTATCGCGGCCCGGTGGCCGATGCGGTGACCTGGGCGCCGGCCCCAGCGCAGACCTACCCCCACCAAGGTCTCGCGCCGCAGCGGGCGATGGCCTCGCGGACCGCGACCTACCCCACGACCCCGCGACCGCCCGCACCATCCGTGGCGGGAGCGGGCCCCGTGAGATCCGGCCGGCGGCGCCCGCGCCGGGCGCCGCGAGGCACGTCCCTCATGGTCCTTGCTGTCGTCATCGGAGCCTTCTGGGCGGCGGTGGTCGCTGCCCCCGGGTGGGGGTACCCGCAGACACCCTGGGCGATCGGCATCGTCGCGGCCTTCGCCGTGGCCGCCGCCTGCACCTTCGTGCTCGGGATGCTCGGTCGGCGCGGTGGGCTGGCCACGCTTCTCACGCTGGTGCTGCTCATCTCGGCGCCCGTCGCCGGCGTCGTGGCCGCATCGGGCCAGAGCCCGGCCGATCTGGTGGCCCACACCTGGACGCCCACGCGAGCTGGAGAGTCCCGCTCGCTCGCAGTCGCCGACGCCAACCTCGACCTCTCCGCGCTGACCCTCGCCGACGCAGACGGATCCCCGGTCCGCCTGTCGCTCCTCGCCGGGACAGCGACCGTCCTCGTCCCGGACGATCTCCCGGTGACTCTCACGATGAGCCTGGGCGCCGGAGACATCGACCTCGGTCAGTTCGCCCCCGCAGGCCAAGCCCAGCAAACCACCGACGGCGTCGGGGTCGAACGCACCCTGACCATCGAGCCGATGGAGAGCACCACCACGGGTGTGCCGGTCGAGGTCGTGATCGAGGTCGGTGTCGGAAACATCGTGCTGGAACCCATCCCCGCGACCTCGAGGTCCCTCCCATGAACACCCCCGTCCACCCGATCGATGACGACTACCCCCTGGCCGCGGGCAGTGAGCCTGGCACGGTACCGGTCCAGCATGAGCCGGCAACGACCGCCGCCCACCTCACGTCGCTGGCGGCGGCGCCGCAGCCGCCTGCACCCACCCTCCCGGCACCCCCGACGCCCGCGCCCCCGACGGCGACGCCCCGCCCGGCCCGGCTGGCTCTGGTCCCGATCATCGTCGGGCTCATCGGTCTGGTCGCCGTCTCGGGGATCATCCTTGATCTCACGCAAGGGCAGGCGGCCGGCACGCTCGGGTTGGGGTGGCTAGGGATAGGGCTGTTTGTCCTCTTTCGGCTGGCGTTGCTGTGGCAGCACAAGCTCAACGACACTCCCCTGGTCTCGCCCCGCACGGGGCCGTGAGCACGCTCTCAGGCGCCAGCGCGGGTGTACTGCGCCAAGGTCTGATCCACCACCGTGGACCAATCCATCGGCGGCGGCATTCGTCGATTGTGGTCGGTGAGTTGCTCCCGCAGCACCGGATCGGCGGCCAGGCGGGCCACCTGAACCCCCAACTCGGCGTCGTCGGCAGCGAGCAGCCCGCTGACCTCGTGCTCGACGAAGTCGTCAGCGCCCGTGCCACGCAAGGCGACCACCGGCAGGCCGGCCGTGCGGGCCTCGGGGGCCGCGATGCCGAAGGCCTCCAGCCGCGCGGCGCTGAGGTAAAGATCGCTGGACCAGTGCAGGTCACGCAACTCGTCGCGGGTCACCCGACCTGGGAGGGCGATCCAGTCCAGGCCCTCGGAGGCGATCCGTCGCTGCAGGAGTCCCCGCACGGGCCCGTCCCCGACGATCACCGCCTGGAGGCGGATCTGCGGCGGGGTGCACTCCCGGGCGGTGCGCAAGACATCGAGGAGCGCCCATGGGCGCTTGCGGGGGGCCATCCGCTGCGCACCGACGATCCGAACGACCTCGGCGGGCGCCGGCGAACCTTGCGGTCGTTGCCAGCGGTCCAGGTCAATGCCGTTGGGCAGCACGTCGACGCGGGCGCCAGCGGCGATGGCGGCGACCCGGGCTGCGGCCATGCCCGACACCGCGGACAGGGCCGCACCCGAATGGGCCCAGCGGGCGGCATACCCGAGAAGGCGGTGGACCGGTGCGGACCCGTCGACAACGCAGTGCCAGGTGACCGCGGTCGGCAGGCCCAGGTCCAAGGCCAGCCGCGTGGCATCGACGGCGAACGGGCTGACCACACCCATGTGCGCGTGCGCCACGTCGAACCGGCCCTGGGCCAGCACCTCGCGGACCGCACCGACGGCGAACGGGTTGACCGGCACCGTCAGCGCCGGTCCGACCGGCAGGGCGAACGCATGCCGATGGACGACCACGCCGTCCTCGTTCTGGCGCGCCCCCCGAGCCTCGCCGTGCGGCCCCACGGTCGCGGTCAGAACCTCCACCTCATGACCCGCATCCCGCAGGTGGTGCGCCAGATCATGCACCTGCACCTCGATCCCCCCGAGGCGGGGCAGGTAGCAGTCCGAGAGCAGGGCGATCCTCACGAGGTCCCAGCCTCTCATGCGGCAGGATGGCCGATGATGACGACGCCGGCGGGGGAAGCGGGGACGGGTAGCGGCCCGGTGCCCGCGCGTACCCTCGTGGCCTTCCACGCCCACCCCGATGACGAGGCCCTGCTGACGTCCGGCACCATGGCCGCCGCCGCCGCACAGGGCCACCGCGTGATCCTCGTGCTCGCGACCGATGGCGGGCTCGGGCTCGCCGCCACGGGCTTCCACGACGAGCAGGGGGGCCTTGGGGCGGCCCGGATGAAGGAAGCCCAGGCTTCCGCCGCCGCGCTCGGCGTCTCCCGGATCGAATGGCTCGGCTACGCCGACAGCGGGAGCGGTCCCGAGCTCCTCCCCAACCCCGAGGACCGGATCCGGTTCTGCCGGGCCCCCATCGACGAGGCCGCCGAGCGGCTCGCCGCGTTGTTGCGCACCGAGCAGGCCGATGTCCTCCTCGGCTATGACGCGGCTGGCGGCTACGGCCATCGCGATCACATCCGGGTCCACGAGGTCGCGCGGGCTGCCGCCGTCATGGCCGGCACGCCTCGCCTCCTGGAGGCCACGGTCCCTCGGGACACCATCGCCCGCGCGGTCCGGTGGGCGGCCAAGGTGTACCCGTTCCCGCCCGAGTTCGATCCGTCGAGCTTCGAGCGGGCCTACTCGGCACGATCCGAGATCACCCACCGGATCGACGTCCGGCGCCACATCCCCGCCAAGCGGGCGTCGATGCGCGCACACGCCTCCCAGGCCACGAGCGACGGCGGCGACCGGACCCTCGCGGCATTCCTGCGAATCCCCAGGCCCCTGTATGACGTGGTCTTCGGATATGAGTGGTTCGTCGACCCTGCCGCACCGGCGGGGACGGCGGTGCACCGGGACATCTTCGAGGGCCTGACATGACCGGGGACGACGCGGCGGGCCCCGAGCAGGGAGCGGGCCGCACCCCCGACGACTTCGACCCGCTCCAGGCCGAGCAGGACCGCGCCACCGCAAAATCGCCCACGCGGCGAGTCGTCGAAGCCGTTGTGGGATTAGGCCTCGCCGTCGTGCTGCTCGTCTGGGGGCTGCCGTATTTCGCCAAGACCTCCTGGGCCGACATCTGGAGCGTGGTCCAGACCATCCCATGGACGTCGTTCGTGCTCTACCAGTCCCTCATGCTCGTCGGCCTGTACTGCTACACGTTCACCTTCACCGGCTCCTTGCGCGGCCTGCGCCATGGCCAGGCACTCATCGTCAACCTGTGCGGCTCCTCGGTGTCCAACCTCCTCCCCGGCGGCGGCGCCGTGGGACTCGCGGCGACCTACGCGATCTTGCGGTCCTGGGGATTCACCCGCCGCGCCACGAGCACCTCGGCCATCGTCACCGGGGTCTGGAACGTCATGGCGCGCATCGCCCTGCCCGTCATCGCCATCTTCGCGCTGTGGGTCGGCAACAAGGACCTCCCGTCGGCGTTGGCGGACGCGGCCGTCGCGGCCCTGATCACCGGCACCCTGATTCTGACGGTTTTCATCGCGGTCCTGGCCAGCGAGCGGGCCGCCCTGGCCACCGGCGCATTCCTCGACAAAGTGCTGCGGCCGCTGTACAAGGGCCGGCGCAAAACGATGTCGGTGACCGATCTGGTGCGTGACCTGCGCAACCGCATCAATGACGTGGTCCGTCACGGTTGGCTGCCGATGACCTTGGGGATGATCGGCTTCTTCGGTCTCTACTACGTCCTGTTCGTCCTGATCATGCACGAGACGGGCGTGACACTGCCGCTCGGCATGCTGTTCGCCGGCTTCGCGATCAGCCGCGTCCTCACGGCGGTCGGCATCACGCCGGGTGGACTCGGCGTCACTGAGACGGCAACGTCGGCCGCCCTGGTCGCCTGGGGGGCGGACCCCGCGGCCGCGACCGCTGGCGTGGTCCTGTTCTCGCTGTTTACCCACATCATGGAAGTGCCCCTCGGAGGCTTGGGCTGGCTGTTGTGGACGGTGAGCCCTAAGACGGAGCCACCGGCGGAGGGTGCCGAACCACTGGCGCACTGAGCGCCACCCCGGCTGGGCTGTGCCGTGCCCCGGGTCCACCCTCACCTCATGACCGGCTACCGCGCCACCCTTGACGCTGTCTACATAGGAGTCCTATGTTGAAGGCCCCGAGAGGAGCCCACCATGGCCACACACCCCGGCTACACCTACGACACGACGCTCGACCCCAGCCCCGTCAGCACCGCCGACCTCGAGGAGCTGCAGGCCTCGGTGCTGTGGACCGCTGCCGATCGGGTGGCCCTGCGGCGCGCGGGCGACCTCCTCGTCCCCCAGACCGAGCAGATCCTCGACGTCTGGTACGGCTTCGTCGGCGGGACTCCCCATCTGGTCAGCACCTTCGCCGGGGCCGACGGCCAGCCGTCGGGTCCGTATCTGAATGCCGTCCGCGCCCGGTTCGGCCAGTGGATCGCGGACCTGACCACGCGCGACTTTGACGAGCAGTGGCTGGCGTACCAGGAGGAAGTAGGCCGCCGGCACCACCCCGCGAAGAAGAACGCGACCGACAGCATCGACTCGCCGTCCAGACATGTCCCGTTGCGGCACCTCGTCGCGCTCATCGTGCCCATCACCGTGACGATCCGGCCCTTCCTGGAGAGCGGTGAGTCCGACCCGCACCAGGTCGAAGCGATGTACCAGGCGTGGTTCAAGGCGGTCACCCTGACGGTCGCGCTCTGGTCCCGCCCGTACGCGCCCCAGACCTGGTGACCTCGCGCGTGCCTGCGGCCAACGACCCCGCCACCAAGCTCGCTGCGGCTCTGGACCAGTTGGCCCGCGCCCGTCGGCTGCACCGCCAGGGGATCGCCACCGCGCGCGGGTTGTCCCCGCTGCAGCTGGACATCCTGCAGGCCCTCGTCGCGGGCGGCCCCTCAGCGGGGGCGGTGGGGTCACTGGCCCGAGAGCTCGGCGTCAGCCAGCCGACAATGTCCGACGCCGTCAAGGCCCTCGAACGCAAGTCCCTGGTGGCTCGCTCAACGCAGGCGGGCGGGCGACCTCGCGGCCTGCTGACGGTGACCGACGCCGGTGTGACGGCGGCGGCATTCGAGGATCCGGTCGTCGCGATTGCCCGGGACCTGCCCGACCACCTTCGCGAGGATCTGCTCGCGGCGACCCTGGCCATCATCGCGGGGCTGCTTGAGCTCGGCGTGATCACCGTCGCCCGCAACTGTCTGACGTGCTCGTTCCACCGCCACGACGCCGGCGGGCACCACTGCCAGCTCCTCGAGATCGACCTCGCGCCCGCCGATCTGCGGGTCACCTGCCCCGACCACGAGCCGGCGGCCTGACCGTTGCGACCGGTTCCGACCGAGAATCAGGACTCGGCGCGGCGGCGGACCAGCATGATTGGGGTCATCTCGTCGTCTTGGCCCATGGGGTTGTCCAGGAGGATGGTGCGCGCCTGCTCCCGGGTGACGGGTACCTTGCTGCTCGCGCCCAGGACCTCGACGTTGATGTTGTTGCCGTCGATGATGACCGTCGGCAACCCGAAGGTGTCCTCGATGTGCTGGCAGTAGGCGTCCGGGTTGCCGGGGCCGATCATCGCGAACTTGTCGAACGGGGACATTGCGTCGGGGTTGAAGCCGTCAATCTCGGAGATCCGGTTGCCGGCAATCCGATAGAAGTCGCCGTGCCGCCCGAACAGCCGGGTCGCCGCGCCGCCGACCATCGCGGCCACCATGCGCACATAACCGGTCTGCCAGATGGCGACCTGCATCTTCTCGGGCAGCGAGTAGCCGATGTCGTTGTCGTACTTCTTCACGCCCCGCACGATGAACTTGGCCAGCGGGCTCGCCTTGACCACGTCGATGTGGACCACTCGGCCCTGCGAGATCGTCACGACCTTCTCGGAGATCGCAATCCAGTCGCCGGGCTGGTACTGCGGGACAACCTGCTCCTCGATGATCGGCTCGAGGGGCTCCAGGATCGTGATGAGGTGCGTCTTGATGCCGATCCGGTCCCACGTGCCCGCGGGGGTGTCGATCGTGAGCTCATGCTGCTTGGCCATGGACGTCACCCTATGCCGGTGAGGCCGAAGCGCTCGATCCACAGTTGGCTGACCAAGATCCGCCAGTACACCAGGGAGTCGATCCGCTCGTCGCCGACGAGGAAGCGGTCGAAGGAGCTGAGCAGCTGCTGCTGGTCGAACAGGCCGTGCTCGGCAAGGGCCTGGCTGGCGAAGACTTGGCGGATGTGCGGGGAGTTGTGCTTGAGCCAGGACGTCTCGGGGTTGGTGAAGCCGATCTTGCTGCGCCGGAGTCGGTTGAGCTCGGGCATCTTGCCCTTCATCGCGTTGCGGTAGACGTAGCGCGTCCAGCCGCCCTTGATCTTCTGGTCGATCGGCAGCGAGAAGACGTGCTCGACCAGCTCGGAGTCCAGGAACGGCACCCGCGACTCCAGGCCGAAGGCCATCGAGTTCTTGTCCTCGTAGCGCAGCAGGTTGGGCGTGGAAAACTTGGTCACGTCCTGCATGAGGCGTTCGTTGAGGTTGGGCGAGTAACCGAACGTGATGTCCTTGAACCCCTGCAGGCTGTCGCCGAGGAAGGGCGTCATGCCCACGCCGGGGCCCTTGACGACCTGCCCGGCGCGCTGGAGGTACTGCTTCCAGAACACGGGAATGCCGCGCACTCCCTCGGAGAGCATCCGCCCGTACGCCTTGTTGCCGGCCGCGCTTTGCAGGTAGGTCCGGAAGTAGGGCAAGTAGCCGGCGAGGATTTCGTCGCCGCCGTTGCCGGACAACGAGACCTTGACGTGGTTGGAGGCCTCGCGGAAGACCGAGTAGTAGGCATAGGGCGCCGAGGAGATCGTCGGCTCCTCCTGGGTGTAGACCCAGGGCATGATCTCCGCCCAGAACTCGTCAGGGTTGGGGTACGAGTAGACCGGGGTCGAGCCGGCGAACTGCTCGACCTCGTGGATGTAGCGGGTCTCGTCGATCGTCTCGCCCGGGAACAGGGCCGAGAAGGTGAATAGCTTGCCCTCGGTGTGGGTGTCGTCCTGGCCCGAGCGCACGAGCTCGGCCCCGACCCCGACCACGCCGGAGGAGTCCAGGCCGCCGGAGAGGTTGAAGCCCAGCGGCACGTCCGAGATCAGGTGCCGGTGCATGACCTTCTCGAAGACGGCACCGAACTCCTCGGCATACGCATCGTCACTCTTGCTCGGCGCGAACTCCGGGTTGAACTCCAGGCTCCACCAGCGGGTGGTCTTGACCACCCCGTCCTTGATGGTCAGGTAGTGGCCGGGCATGAGGCGCTTGACCCCGCCGAAGAAGGTCTGCTCGTCACTGTCATGCACCCGGAACTTCAGGAAGCGGGCCAAGGCCTCGGCGTTGATCTGCTTGCTCACGCCCGGCACGAGCATGAGGGCCTTGATCTCCGAGGCGAACGCGAAGAAGGGCGCGTCGATGTAGTAGAACGGCTTGATCCCCAGCCGGTCGCGCCCGACGAAAAGCTCGCGGGTATGGGTGTCGTAGAGCGCGAACGCGAACATCCCGAGCAGGCGATGCAGGACCCCCTCGCCCCACTCCCGGTACCCGGCGAGGATGACCTCGGTGTCCGACGAGGTGCTGAACCCGTGTCCGAGACCCTCGAGCTGGGTGCGCAGCTCGCGGAAGTTGTAGATCTCGCCGTTGTAGACGATGACGTGGCGCCGGTCCTGCGACCACATCGGCTGATTCGCCGCGACAGAGGTATCGATGATCGTCAGTCGCCGATGTCCGAGGCCGACCGTCCCGTCCAGGAAGATCCCCTCACCGTCCGGGCCGCGATGGGTGATCGCGTCATTCATCGCCTGGAGGAGGTCACGGTCGTCGTGACCGTAGAAACCGACGATCCCGCACACGGGCTGTTCTCCTTCTGGTGGCGGTCAAGGCACACCCCCAGGGTGCGGAGGCTGCGCCAATCCTTCCACGGCCGGGGGGGCGGATTGGTTCACCGACGGGGCACTGACCTACCGTGTGGCGCATGAGCCAGTACCAGGGGGGCACCCCCGCGGCCGCAACGGGGATCATCCGGCTGACCATTCAGGGCAGTGTCATGACCTCCAACATGATCGCTCCGACGGCCACCATCAACGGGCATCCCGTCCCGACGAGCTATGGCACGCAGAACCTCACGGTCTGGCCCGGTCGCAACCACCTCGCCTTACAGGCGCAGTGGCTGCGAACCTACGGCCAGGCGGCGATCGACGTCGATGTGGCACCGGGCCAGGTCGTCGATGTTTGGTATGCCGCGCCGATGCACCAGTTCACGACCGGCAACATCGGCCTGACCAAGCAGCCCCGCAAGGGTCTGGGCTGCTTCGTCGCTCTGATGGTCGCGATCTTCGGCTTCTTGTTCCTCATGGTGGGGATCGCGATTTTCGCGAGCTAGCAGCCGCGATCGCCATCCCGGGTCACGCGCAGGCGGCCCCATCCGGCGGTCGTCATGGCGGGCAGGTCAGGCGAACAGCATGTCGCCGATGAAGCCGCCTTCACGCACTCCCGGCGGGACCGCAAAGAGCGCCGACCCGGTGTGTTGGATGTACTCGTTGAGGAGGTCGCTGCGGGCAAGCCGCTGCTGCAGCGGCACGAAGTGGGTCACCGGGTTGCGCAGGTACGCCAGGAAGAACAGGCCGGCATCCAGGCGCCCCAGCGCGTCGCTGCCATCGGTGAAGTTGTACCCACGCCGCAGGATCCGCACCCCATCGTTGGTGTTGGGGTGCGCCAGGCGCACGTGTGAGTCGACATCGATGAGTGGGCCCACCCTCCCCGCAGCCGCGAAGTCCGGGGCCGTGAACTCGGTCCCTCCGGACAGCGGCGCCCCCTCGCGGCGGTCTCGGCCGAAGACTGTCTCCTGCTCACGCAAGGCCGTGCGGTCCCAGGTCTCGATGTGCATCGTGATCCGGCGCGCGACGAGGTAGGACCCGCCGGCCAGCCACGCGGCATTCGGATCGTCGTCCGCGCCCACCCACACGTGATCCCGCAGGGCGTCCGGTTCCTCTGCCGTGATGTTGGCCGTGCCGTCCTTGAAGCCGAACAGGTTGCGCGGCGTCGCCTGGCGCGTCGTCGTCGACGAGGTCCGCCCAAAGCCCAGCTGGGCCCAACGCAGGGCCGCTGTGCCGAAGGCGATCCGGGACAGGTTGCGGATGGCATGCACCGCGACCTGCGGGTCATCGGCGCAGGCCTGGATGCACAGGTCTCCCCCGCTGCGTCGCGGGTCGAGGTTGTCCGCCGGGAAGTGCGGCAAGGTCTCCAGGGCCGCCGGTCGCCGCTCGGCCAGACCGAATCGATCGGCCCCGGACTCGTCGACGAACAGGCTCGGCCCGAAGCCGAAGGTGAGCGTCAGCCTCGACGCCGGGAGCCCGATCGCCTCACCGGTGTCGACCGGTGGCGCGTCGTAACTCGCGGCGGCGTCCCCGCCGACGAGTTGCCCGGCCGCCAGCTGGGCCGCTGCGGCCGTCCAGGCCTGCAGCAGGGCGATGAGGTCCGTGCGCGAGCTCGAGGACACATCGAATGCCGCGAAATGCAGCCGGTCCTGGGCGGGGGTGACGATCCCGCCCTGGTGTTCGCCGTAGAAAGGGTAGGCCGAGCCTGCCCCGGGCGCAGATCCGGACGTTCCCGCCGTCGACCCCGCGGCGCGGTCTGCCGTGGCCAGGGCGGCGAGCCCGAGTGCTCCGGCGGCGCCGGCAGCGCTGGCCAGGATCCGGCGCCGACCGACGCCCGAGACGTCCGGTCCGCCCGTCCCGTGCGAACCCGCCATCAGATGACGGCGGCGGTGAGCTGGGACAGGGGTTCACTCAGGGCATTGACCGCGTCGGAGAGCGCCTTGACCTGGTCCGTCGTCAACGTGTCGTAGCCGACGAAGCCGTCGCCCTGCTTGTGCTGGTCCAGGAGTGCCTGGAGGTCGGCGAACCGCGTCGCTAACTCCCGGTCCAGCTCGGGATTGCGGGTCTGGAGCAAGGGCTGCAGGCCCTCCCAGCCCACGCGGGCCCCGTCGACGTTGGCTTGGAAATCCCAGAGATCCGTGTGGCTCCAGATCTCCTCTTCTCCGGTGACCTTGCCGGTCGCGACCTCGTCAAGCAGCCCCTTGGAGCCGTTGGCGATCTGGTCGGCGGTGAACGTCATATCCCGCGTGCGGTCATACAGCGTGGCGGTGTCGGCGACGAGTTGATCGGTGATGGCCTTGCCCTGCTCGGGGGTCAGCGGGGTGTAGCCCGTCGCCGGCGGCCACAGGTCCTTCTCCAGGACGTGCCACCCGGTCCAGGTCTGCCCCGGCTCCAGGTCGGCCTCGCGCGCGTCCATCGAGGGGTCCAGATCGCCGAAGGACTCGGCCACAGTCTCGATCCGCTCCCAATGCACCCGGGCGTGGGGGTAGAGGTCGCGGGCGGTCGCGGCGTCACCGGCGAGATACGCCGCGACGAACTCGTCCGTCGCCGTGACCAGCTGCTCGGTCTCGTTCTTGACGTAGGCCGCGTATTGCGTGTTGGCCTGAGCGACCAAGGCCGCGTCATCGGCATTCGGCGTGAGGTCCGTTCCAGAGTCGGTGACCGTGAAGGCGGCCTGAATGCCGTCGCCGGTCATCCCGGGCTTGCAGGCCGTGTAGTACGACCCCGGCTGCGCAACGACGACCAGGTCCCTGGTGAGGCCGGGGCCGATGTTCTCCACCTCGCCGAGGATGCGCAGCTTGTCCTCCGCCAGGAGGTAGAACTCGGTGACTTCGTCGCCGTTGTTGGTGACGGAGAACGAGATCGGACCCGATGGCGCTTGCGTGGCCGAGACCTCGCAGGCGTCAGCCGTCGAGGAGACCGTCAGGGCGCCGGCGTCGCCGGACTCGGCCGACGGGGAGTTCGTCGTGCAGGCGGCGAGGGTGGCGACAACGCCAATGGCCGCAGCGGCACGCAGCGACGGACGGGTGGAACGATCACGAGGGAGCATGGGTCAACGTCCTTTGACAGGGTGGATGCGAGAGATGGGTCAGTGATGGGTCGCCGCAGGAGCCCCGACGGCAGACGTCGGACTCGGGCGGCGGATCCGACGCAGGAACAGCGGCAGGACGACAGCCACGTACGCCACCCAGGTGACGACCTCCAGGACCGTCATCGCCGGGGCGATGTTGAACACGCCCTTGAGGATCGTGGCCGCCAGGGAGGTCGGAGCGAGGGTCTGGCTGACATCAAAAGCCAAGGTGTGCAGGCCGGGCAGAACCCCGCCCTCCTGCAGGTCGTGGACGGCATAAGCGAGGACACCCGCGGCGACGAAGACGAGGATGGCGCCGGTCCAGGCAAAGAAGGTCGCAAGGTTGAGCTTGAGCGCGCCGCGATAGATCAGGACGCCGAGAGCGGCGGCGGTAAGGAGGCCGAGCAGTGCCCCCAGCAGCGGCGCGGTCACCGGGTTCCCCGCCTGGGTCGCGGCCTGGGTGGCCGCCCAGAGGAAGAGCGCGGTCTCCAGGCCCTCGCGCCCCACCGCAAGGGCAGCCACGGCGATCAAGGCCCCCCTGCCCAGGGCGGCGGCGCCGTCGATCTTGACCTTGAGCTCCCCGGCCAGACCGCGGGCCGCGCCGGCCATCCACAGGATCATCCAGGTCACCAGGCCCACGGCGACGATCGAGAGCGTGCCCCCGATGATCTCCTGGGCCTGGAAGGTCAGGCCGCGCGGACCGAAGGTGAGGACGGCGCCGAGGAGGAGCGAGACCCCGATCGCGAGAGCGACGCCGAGCCACACGTAGCGGACCAGCGCACGGCGGTCGGTCCGGACCAGGTGGGCGAGCAGGATGACGACGACGAGCGAGGCCTCCAGGCCCTCGCGCAGACCGACGAGGTAGTTGGCGAACATGGCGTGCCGATCGTGAGCCGGACGAAACGAGGCATACCTTACTAAGGTGAGGCTAACCTCAGTCAAGTCGATCGGCTGAGGCGCTCATCACCTCCGCTCCCCCGCCGCAGGCGGGCCCCTCCCCCCTTGCTCTACTTTCCCGCCTAAAGCGAAAACATGCGGGTTCGCAGGGGTAAATAACCCCTGCGAACCCGCACCTGGGGTTGACCCCGTTTCGTGGACATCGGTTAAGCGGCCTTTGCGGTCGCTGTGGTGAGCCGGTGTTCGAAGGCTACTGGGCTGATTTGGCCGAGGGCGCTGTGGCGTCGGCGGCGGTTGTAGACG
>JAGOME010000097.1 GCA_017993715.1 Phycicoccus sp. | reverse complement strand
GCTACCGCCGTCGTCACCGTCACCGACACCCCGTCCGGCCGCGTCAGTGTCGCGCTCGGCAGGCTCGGTGCCGATTCCTGCCCGAGGTCGTTAACGAAGGTGAAGACGTAGGCCGTTGCCACCAGCGTGGGGTCGTAGACGCCGGCTGCCTGCACCAGGATGTTGTCGAGCACCGTGTTCAGGCGGGTCTTGTCGGTGTTTTGCAGGTGCAGCATCCCGCCGACGTAGCTCCCGAGCGTGATGGTGAACTGCGACGACACCGTCGTCAGCAGCGCGCTGCCCGCGTACACCGAGGCGGTCACGTCGTAGACCCCTTCCGACACCAGCGTCACTCGGACCGCGAAGGTGTACCAGGTGTCGAAGGCCACCGTCGCGGCCGATGCGCTGGCCGCCTTCGTACTGAAGGTGTGCGAATCCCAAGCCGAGATCGTGCCCAGCTTCAGAAACCCGTCGTTGTCCATCGCAACGGCCAGCATGGCGCCGCTGGCCGGGGCACCCACCAGCAGGCGCACCTGCTTCACGAAGAACGTCGGGCCAGCGCCTGCACCCGCGCCCTCGAAGTCGTCGCGGAACATCACGTCCGCCGACACGTTGATCGACACGCTGGCCGCAATGTCGTAGTAGCGGCGCAGGTAGCAGAGCGTGGTCTCCTCTGTCGCGTTCTCGATCCCGAGAGCGTACCCGCCCAAGACGCTTTGGATCACCTCCGAGGGGTGCTCCGCGTAGGTGTTCCACACCGTGGCCAGGCTATCACCCACGTCCAGCACGTCTACGGTCAGATCATCGGCACTGGGGTCTGTGCCAATCGACGTGGTGGGCGTGGAGTCCGGAGCGGGAACGCCCAACGGCCGGGTGGCGGACGGGTACGGTGCCCCGCCCCCGCTGGCCAGCGCCAGTGTCGTCACTCGCGGCTCGGTGTACTCGTCCGGCCCGGTGATGTAGGTGCGGTAGGCGGTGTCGCCGCCCGTGGTGCCGCGCGCCACATCCACGTCGCTGTCCCAGGACAGCCAGACCGTGTCCGCCAGCCGGTAGATCGACTGCACCGGCCCGGTGTTCACCAGTCCGACTTCGGCGCCGAACTGGCGCCACGCGGTCAGGTCCCCCGACAGCAGCCGGGCGTTGACGGCGGCCTGCGCGGCGCTGTCCGGCAGGCCGCGAGGCGTGACCCGGGGGATCTCGCCGCGGAAGTTGTCGATGGCGATGCGCATGTCACAGGCTGAAGGGCTGAGTGTCGAGAGTGTAGCTGGCACCGGTGTACAGCGCCGTGCCGAGCAGCATCCGCAGCTCGTCCACCTGACCGGAGAAAACCGAGCCGCCCCAGTTCGGAGACGGGCCCAGGAACCCTTGCAGAGCGTTGTAGAGGCTCACCCTCGCCCCGGACACCCCGGGTATCGTCCCCGACAACTGGACGGATCCGCCCTCGTAGACCCGCGCGCCGTTCACGTAGAACCTCAAGTTCACGCCGTCGTCTGTGATGGCGAAGGCCCGCCATGCGGTGCTGTCCGGGATGACCACGTTGACTGAATCAGGAGACCCGGCGCCACCCAGCTCCGACCAACGCAGGTCGATGAACTCGGGCCCGACCGACACCTGCCAGTCGAGTGCGAAGGCCGACCCAGACGGTTCGGACCCCCAGTAGTTCTTGGCGATCAAGGTGCCCCCCGTGTCGCCATCGAACTTCGCCCGGAACTCGATTGTGAACGGCTGCGTGCCGATGCTCAGTGCTTCCGACCACGCGCCGGCGACTGCGCCAGCGAACTCAGAGGTCGTTCGGGCTGCGTTCCCAAAAACGCCAGCCGCGTAGGTCGGCGAGCCACCTGTGAACACCTCCTGCGACACCTCGTCCAGTTGGGACGAGTCAAAATGCAGCAGGAGCGAAGTCACCGGTGGGGCCGGGGGCGGGACGTGGGGCTGCCGGGCGCCCACAGAAGCCCCGCGCGGGATCACACCGCCTCCAGATCGCCGCAGAGCAGCCAGGTGTTGGCGCTGCGCTTGATGAGCGTGGCCGTGGCGTACTGGCCGGCCAGCCGCGTCGTGAACGTGTCGCTGCGGTAGAGCAGGTCCACCCCCGACTCGGCTTGCACTTCCAGCGGCGCTGCGCCGTCCTGGAACAGCACGACGCACGCGCCGTCGGGCAAGTCCACCGCCGCGTCGCCCGTGTCGGCCGGCACGGTGACGGACTGCATGCCCGTGGTGCCTGTCGTCGCCACGCCGTTTTCCGCATCGGCGTAGACCAGCACGGTGTCATTCTCGACATCGCGCCACGTCATGCCCCCGAGGACGACAGTGACGACGCCGGAGTTGTCCCCCGTGCCGCGGGTCACCCGGCCACCGATAAAGTCCACGGTGTCGGCGTCACGGCCGCCCAGGGCCTCGCCATTGGCGCGGAACTCCAGGAAGTTCGGGAACTCCTCGGCTGCGGGCGCGGGGTACACCGAGGACATCGGGGTCATGCCGAAAGCCATCGTGTCACCTCACGAAGAACGGGCGGGACCGCAGACGCTGCGACCCCATGTTGTGGTTGCGCTGCGCCTGCGCCTTGGCGTTCGAGATGCCGACGCGGAAGTCGCGGTCGTGCCGTTCGGCCATGTTGGGGTCCGTCCACGGCTCCCCGGGGATGCGCAGCAGGTAGGCCAGCGCGCCGGCCTCGATGGCGTTGGAGAACTGCGAGAGCCCCTCGCTGGGCACCCACGACACGTTCTCGGTCTTCGGCTGCACGATGGCCGTGTAGGACACGTCATACACGGCGTCCGGTGTGGCGTGCAACACGAACTGCCCGTGTGGCACGTAGGCGTACAGCGTCGGGCGCCCATCGGGCATGTTCGGATCCCAGGTCGAGGGATCGCTGGGCACGGCCGGCCACGCCTGCGCCCGCCCGCCCACGGTCTGCGAGAGCTGAACCGCCCGCAGGCCGATGATCTCCAGGTAGGGGTCCGACCCCAGGGCGTACTGCGCGGTCCCGGCCTCGGTCACGCCGGTGGCGTTCACCGTGACGAACTTGGTGGCGTCGCAGAACGTGCGGTACGCACTGACGAACGCGCGCCGCAGCGTGACCGTGGGGCACCGCCGCACGATCTGCGCGATGTTGGCGAGCTGGTCGTTGACCTGGACGAGGCTCATAGGTCAGGGCTCTGCGAGACGCGAGGGAGGGTCGTGGCCGTAGCCACGGACTTGGCGCCGAGCGCCTGCGCCCACTGCTGCCTGTACGTGGCCGACTTCGCCAGATCCTGCCGCTTCGAATTCTTGGCGTAGGCCCGGCTGATGACGTAGGCCGTCATCGCAGGTTGGTACAGGTCCAGCAACGGGAACGTGTCCGATGTGGCGGTCAGTGCCGATGGCGTGCCGCCGTAGGTGCCGTACACCTGGCCCAGACCGTTGTTCGGAGGGCTGACCAGGAACTTGCGGGGCGTGCGCGGATCGACAGCGAAGTTCTCCACCTCGGCCTGCTGCGTCGCCGCCGGCCAGAAGCGGTTCGCCTCCTGCAGCAGTGGCAGGTCCACCACGGAGACCGTGCGACCGGTGTCGCTGTTGTGCGTGATGTCGATCAGCAGCACACCGCCGGCCGGCAGGGTCTGCACGACACCGGCAGCCAGCGGGATGTCGCCGGACACCGGGTAGATGTCCGGCTTCGCCGCCACCGAGTCGCGGATCGCCTCGTTGAGGTAGGTCAGCAGCTCCGCGTCAGCCCAGCCCGCGCCCGGCGCAGGATCGAACAGCGCAAGCCGTGCCGCGTCGAGACAATCCGAGGCCAGCATCACGCCACCCCCTGCGGGTCAATGATCGCAGCCGTGGTGCGCTCGCTGGGCGTGTTTCCGACCACGAAGTTGGTGAAGATGCCCATGAACTGCCCAAACTTCGCAAGGTCTTGCCGCTTCGAGTTCTTGGCATACGCGGACGCTACCACGAACGCCCACAGCGGTGTCTCAAACCAGTCTGGCACCGCGATGCTGTCGCTCGTGGCGGCGATCCTGTCCGGCTTCGCTCCGTACTTGACCAGTAGAGAGGCTCCGGTAGCCGCCGGCGGGTATACGTTGAACTTGGTCGGCAGTCTGGGGTCGAACAGCACGTACCGGATGTTGGCGCTCGCCGTGGCAGCGGCCCAGTCCGGGTGCACGCGCACGAACTCGTGCGCAGCTTCGACAGTAACCCCACTGCCGGACGTGTTGGCGATAGCGTCGAGAAACAGCACGCCGTCGGCGGGCAGATCCTGCCACACCCCTGCCACAAGACTCACGGACGCGACCTTCGGGTAGGCGTCCGGCTTGAGGGAAACGAGTTGGGTCAACCCGCCGTTCAGGTACGACAGCAGCTCTGCGTCCGTCCACGCCAAGCCTGCGGCGTCCAGCAACGTGTGCCGGACGCGGGCGAGGATGTCGGAAGCAAGCAGCGCCATGTCGGTCAGGCCAGGGCGCCAGCGGCGTCAGCCAGTTCGGCCACCTTCTTGCGAAGGGTGCGGATGTCGGAGCCGGCGTCGAGGTCCGCACCGTACTCGTTGGCCGCGAAGGCGATCAGCTCGT
>JAGOME010000096.1 GCA_017993715.1 Phycicoccus sp. | reverse complement strand
GAGATCGCAGCCCGCCGCCTCGCCCAAGACGTACTCGACTTCGACGGGAGCACCCCGGCATGAACCACACACCCGCCGAGATCCTGGCCGCCGCCATCGCCTACGGGGAAACCCTCGCAGCGCTCGACGCGCACGTCGAAGCCCTCATGGGGGTTACGTTCGTGGACGAGCTCCCCCCGGACGGTCGCACCATCGGCCAACCCGACCGCCACGAACGGATCCGCGCCCAGCTGGACAACCGCCCCGGCCAGTGGGCGCTCATCCTGCCCCGCAACGGGTCGGCCGGCTACACGGGCCGCATCGCCGCCGGGGAGTTTGGCTACACGCCAGCTGGGGCGTACGAAGCGGTTGCCCGACGGGCCGGGGACCGCTGGAACATCTACGCCCGACGCGTGGGCACCGAGCCCACCATCACCACCACGGAAGGAACCCCCTAATGAACATCACCGACACCATGACCGCCGCCGCGGCAGCCGTCTCCCGGTTCGCCCAGACGCTGCGCGGCGCCGGCTACCGCGCCAAGCGCAGCCCCCGCGCCCGCTTCCCGCTGCCCACCGTCCGCCTGGCGGGTGCCCGATGATCGACGCCGGCCCCTACTCGTGGCCGCTGCTGATCGGGCTGCTGTGGCTCGGGCTGGCGGTCGTGGTCGGCGCGGTCGTGGTCGCGGTCCAGCCGCGGCGCCGCCCGCCCGAAGCGATGCGGCGCGAGTCCAAGGAGCGGGGGCTGTGGCGATGAGCGCTCCAGGGATCGTGGTCCTCCTGCTGCTCTACGTGGGCGGCGTGGTCGTCACCGTGGGCACCGCCCGCGACATGCCACATGGCCGCCAGCGCCACCGCCTCCTCTGGCTTGCCCCCGTCTGGCCGATCGCGCTCGCCGTGATCATCGTCGTCGGGCTCGGTCGAGAGCTTCCGTGAGGCGTGGGGGCCCGAGGACGGTGAGCGATGACCATCCTGATGATCATCATGTACATCCTCGCCGCCCTCGGTGTCGTCATCTGGTCAGCCTGGTGCGTGATGGTGGCTCTCCTCTGGCGGTATCGGTGGGAGGGGCGGAGATGAGCGAACTCGTTCCGGCCGAGGAAATCGAGGCCATCGTCGGAGCCAATCGCCACCCTCAGTGGCACCTGGGCCGCGCCGTATCAGAGACCGAAACCGTCTACATCCTGCACTCCCAGCCCTGCAAGGACTCCGGGATCGACCTCCGCAAGTGCCCCTACTCGCGGGCACTCGACAAGGGCATCGACGTGGCCGTCTGGGAGGGCAGCGAGGACACCCCCGTCGTTCTGTACATCTCCGACGAGGGGCATCTTGTGGCCCGTGATCCGAGGCTGGCATGAGACCTCTAGCCACCCACTGCGGCCGCGGACACGAGTACACCGAGGCCAACACGATCGTGCGGGCCAGCAGCAAGGGGCGCATGTGCCGCGAGTGCCAGAACCACTACCGGCGCGAGAACCGGCGGCGGAAGAGCGGCGCAGATCCGCAGCCGCAGCCCGCCGCGCCGGCCACCGAGCCAGCGGCCAACATGCCGCCGACGTGGCTGCAACCTGACCCTGCACGTCTCAAGGCTGAGCAGGAGCGCCGACGCGCGAAGGCGGCGCTCGGACAGCACACCCTCAGGGACGCGACGGTCGGAGTCGCACCGCAGCCACCCAGCGACGACCAGCGCGAGATGACGCGGCGGCTGCTCGAGCGGCACTCGGCGACCGAACTGGCCGAGATGTTGGGGGTGGCATCGTGAGCGTTTCTCCTAGCCAGACCATGAATCCAAGCTCGAACAGTGGTACGATTGGGGCCAGAAAGAAAGCGGCCCCGACGAGTGTTTGCACCACCGTCGAGGCCTACCACGCAAGCACTGTAAGGAGTTGCGAGGCGATGACCATCGTACCCATTCACCGGGCGTTCTGCCCCACCTGCGGGCGAAGCTCTACGCACGCGGTGGAGCACCGAAACGGCCGGATCCACACCCTCTCCCACGTCTGCGCCGGCGGACACGCCTGGCTGGTCAAGTGGACCGAGGCAGCCTGATGAGAATCCGCAGCACGCGCCCCGAGTTCTGGCGATCGGAGCGAATCGCGGCCGTGAGCTGGGACGCCAGGCTGGTCCTGAAGGGCCTCGAGTCGTACGTGGACGACAACGGCGTTGGCAAGGACGACATCGCCCTGATCGTCGGCGATCTGTTCCAGCGCGACCTGATTCGCGAGTCAGTCGCGAAGCCTCGCGAGGGCTCGCGAACAGTCGCGAGGGTGTCCGAAGCAATTTCCGAGCTTCAGAACGGGGGTTTGCTGTGGCGATACGCGGTCGAAGGCGACGATCTGCTGTTCGTGGCGTTCTGGGAGTCGGTGCAACGCATCGACAAGGCACAGCCAGGGCGTTTCCCCAGGCCAGACGGCACTTGGAACTACAAGGACAGCCAAATTCGCGAGTCAGTCGCGAATGTTCGCGAAGCCTCGCGAAGCCTCGCGCCTGTAACAGGGGAACAGGGGAACAGGGGAACAGGGGAAGAAACATCTTCCGCGACCGCTTCGCGGTTCGCTGAGTTCTGGACCGCCTACCCGAAGAAGGTGTCGAAGGGTCAAGCCGAGAAGGCGTGGACCAGAGCAGCGAAGACGACCGACCCCCAGCTCCTCATCGCTGCCGCTGTCGCCTACGGAGCGTCACGCAAGGGCGAGGACCAGAAGTTCACTAAGCACCCGGCTACCTGGCTCAACTCCCGCTGCTGGGAGGACGGCCAGACCGTCACCTCGAAGGCTGGCGAGCCCGAGGTGGTCTCCGATGGCCGCGGGCGGCAGATGGAGAAGTTCTGGTGAGCAATCCACTTGATCCCGCCGACGCCGAGATGGCCCTGATCTACTGCGCCTTCCACCAGCCCGCCTGGCTGGACGTGCTCAAGGTCACCGAAGCCGACTTCTACCAGCCGACCCGCGGCATGCTGTGGGACCGCCTGCTCGAACTGCGCAAGTCCGGGACCGCCGCAGATCCGGTCACGGTTGGCCCGAAGCACCAGACGCTCCTGCTCGAGGTGGTCACCCTTCAGCACGTCATGCCCAGCAACGCCGAGCACTACGCCACCGAGGTGACCGACCGCGCCGAGCGCCGCCGACTGCTGGCCGTCACCGATGGGCTGCGGCAGCGACTCAACGACACGTCCCTCCCGCTCGATGAGGTCATGGCCGAGACCGAGCGCCGCCTCGCCCGGGGTGGCGACATGGACGCGGCCGCCTCGAAGCTCGAGACCCTGGACGAGTTCCTGGACCGGGACCGCCCCGACAAGAACTGGGTGATCCCCGGGTTGCTCACCACCGGCGACCGTGTGGTCCTGACCGGCATCGAGGGTTTCGGCAAGTCGGTGGCGATGCGGCAGATCGGCGTCATGACCGCCGCCGGGCTGCACCCGTTCACGCTCCGCAGCATCGTGCCGCAGCAGGTGCTCCTGGTCGACTGCGAGAACCCCGAGGAGATCATGGCCGACGTCCTCGGCGGGCTGCGGACCGTGGCGCGACGACGCGGCACCGCCACCGGCAGCAACTTCTGGTTGACCCGCTACCCGCAGGGCCTCGACCTGTCGAAGGCGAAGGACCGCCTCGAGCTGCACCGGCTGTGCATGATGGTCCGCCCCGACCTTCTGCTCATCGGCCCCGCCTACAAGCTCTACGTCGGTGGCGGGAATCAGCGCGAGGAGGACCTGGCCCGCCAGGTCACATCGGCGCTCGACGGGCTGCGCGAGGAATTCGGATTCGCGCTGATCCTCGAGCACCACTCGCCGCACGGCCAGCCCGGCACCGACAAGCGCACCGTCCGCCCGATCGGCTCGTCCCTATGGCTGCGCTGGCCCGAGTTCGGCGTCGGCCTCGCCCCACAGGACGGCACCACCATCGACCAGCGCAAGGCCGAACTTCGCCATTGGCGCGGCGCTCGAGCGGACCGCGACTGGCCTGCACGTCTCGAATCAACCGGCCCCGGCGAACTGCCGTGGGCGGATCCAGCATCGCTCTACGGAAGGCACTGACCCATGTCCAACGAAACCACCATCACCCTGATCGGCAACCTGACCGCCGACCCGGAGTTGCGCTTCACCCCGGCTGGCGCGGCCGTCGCGAACTTCACGGTCGCCAGCACGCCCCGCACGTTCGACAAGCAGGCGAGCGAGTGGAAGGACGGCGACCCGATGTTCCTCAACTGCTCGGTGTGGCGTCAGGCCGCCGAGAACGTCGCCGAGTCGCTGACGAAGGGCATGCGCGTCATCGTGCAGGGCAGGTTGAAGTCCCGCAGCTACGAGACCCGCGAGGGCGAGCGCCGCACCGTGTTCGAGGTCGAGGTTGAAGAGGTTGGCCCGGCGCTCAAGTACGCCACGGCGAAGGTCACCCGCTCGAGCCGCGACCACCAGCCCGTCACGCCCATGAAGTCTTCCGGAGCCGATCCGTGGGCCACCCAGAGCACCGACGAACCGCCGTTCTGATGCGTGACACCCAGCCCACCCTGCCCACCGACCGCGCCCACGACCTCCCGCCCCGCTGGGATGGCCACGTGGTCGTCTGGGACGGCTGGGAGCCAGCAGCGGACCGCCCGATGTTCATCTGCCCGCCGCCGAAGGAGCCCGACTCCTGCACGGCGTGCGGGTCGCTCGCAAGGCCGATGCGGAACAAGGGCCGGGTCGCCGACTCAGCGATCACCGCCCACGCGATGATCGACCAAGAGGACGCCCGCCGCGCCCTGCTGCCGCC
>JAGOME010000061.1 GCA_017993715.1 Phycicoccus sp. | reverse complement strand
GAACGGACGCCTGGAACACCTACGCGGCTCCGCCCTCGGGTTCCGCAACCTCACCAACTACATCGCCCGATCCCTCCTGGAGACCGGCGGATTCAGACCACAGCTACACCCTCGATTCGGATGAGCCAGTTTGCAGGGCGACCTTGCGTGGCCGCGGACGACAAAGCTGGCGGTGCGCCAACCTAGGCTGCCGGGGGTCAGTTTGTAACCCAAGGATGAGGAGCAGATCGTGGACCAGGGCAAAATTCCCACGGGGGAGCCCCGGTGGGCGACAGTTCAAGCACTGCCGCCATCGATGGACAGCGTGAGCTGCTCGTCACGCTGATCTCGGCGATCGGGACGCCTGTGAACGAGGTCCAGACAGACCTTGAGGCGGCCTTCCGTGCAGTGGGTTATGCGCCGAGGTCGGTCCGCATCAGCGAACTGCTAGATGCCACCGCGCTTTCTGTCAGACCTGCCGACAAGTGCCAGACAGCACCACAGGCCAGGTGCCACCTATCCGTGCAGCAGTCCCGCCGGCCTTGACTGTTGAGACACGAACTCACCCTAATGCGACGCCAGACCGCCAGGAAGTGCAGCGCAGGGGGTGTGTCCGAGGGCGATCGGCTACCGAGACTTCCACTTCCCCAGGGCGTCGCCACGCATCCCGAGCCTGGGCACTGTCGCAACAGACCCGCCCGTTTGAAGTCGCAGAGAGGGACCTCTATGGGCACAACCATTCGCGTGCCGGGAAATCCCCTGTGGTGGGCTGGGCAACTTGAACGCCACTCGGCGGTCCCAGCTGCGGATCGTCACGAACCGCTCACACCCCCCGATACCGACGAAGCCCTCCTGACGGATACCGTCCGTAGCGTGGATCTAGGAGAGTCCCCGGGAGTGGTGGGTTTTGAGGGCTGGCGGCGAGGCGCCGCCACTCACCAGTGGCCGCCCCGCGGCATTCGGGCTCGACTGGGTCACGGAGCCGGGCTTCCCCGCGGCGCGCCTCCTCCCCGACGGGCGCCTGTTCCTCGATGCGTATGCCGCACTCGTGGCTCAGCGTGCGGGTGACGAGGGCCGCGACGCGACCCGGCTGCTGCGCACGATGAGGACCGTGGCGACCCTGACGGCGCAGGCGGTTCCTGATCAGCGCATCTGGGAGAGCGCCGACATCAACAAGGCCACCTGGAAGGGCTACGCGGACCTTCTCGAGCGCGTCCATCTCAGCGCTCCGACTCCCGCCTTCGAGAGCAACCGGCTCAAACGCCTGACGTCCTACCCGAAGCAGTTTGTCTGTGACACCGCCCTGGCCCTGGCGTTGGCAGACGTCTCGGCGCCCCAGCTCAAGAGCGACCCGACGCTGGCCGGACGGTTCTTCGAGTCGTTCGTCGTGCAGCAGCTGCGCCCCCAGGTCGACCAGGTTCGCGGCGCCCTGCTCCATCTGCGGACGGGGGCCGGCGAGCACGAAGTCGACGCCGTCATCGAGATCGGCGGCAAGCACGTGGGGATCGAAGTCAAACTCGCGACGCGACCGACGACCACAGACGCCCGACAACTGGAATGGCTGAAAAGCCAACTGCCGGAGCGGTTCTTGGCCGGGCTGATCATTCACACCGGCGGGGACACGTACCCGCTCGGCGATCGGATCTGGGCGGTCTCGATCGACGCCGTGGTGACCTGAGCGGCCTGGCTGCCAGGTCTGGGTGAGCCCGTCAAGACTGGCACCCGAATGCCGCCCCGGATCGGCCTCGGCCTCACCAACGCCCCCAGCCGCAGGCTCGATCAGTCGTCGAGGCTGATCCGGACGATCGTGCCCTCTGAGTTATCGACGAGCCCAGTTCCGCGATGCCACTCCCCGTGACGACGTGCTTCAATCGGCTGCGGCGTGCGGAAGTTGTGCCACCAGGTCTTACTGCTGGCGGCCGCGACCTCGACATCCAGCCCGCGTTCGGTTGGCTTGGCCCACACGTTGAGTTCGATGACCCGGCCACTGCGCCGGCCGGTGTACCGCAGGCGGACAGGCTCGACTCCGACCAGCCGGGTGAGCCAGGCACTGGACAGGACTGGGTCGAGCACGGCCGACACGCGTCCGATGATCCGCCCGGTTGTCCCCACGGATCTCAGTGTCCCGGTTGCCCGACGAGTTGGGAAGGACTCTCACGCTGCCGACCCATCGGTATATGTCTACCGTTGATCATAGGTAGACTTCTACCCATGGGCTTGAACATCAAGAACGAGCGGGTCCATGCGCTGGCGCGCCGAGCCGCCGAGGTGACCGGCAAGACGCAGACCGGCGCGATCGAGGAGGCCCTTGAACGCCTGCTGAGCAGCTATGCAATCGACCCGGAGGCTGAGGAGCGCGGTCGGCGAGTGGACCGCATTCGACGCATCATCGCCGAGTTCCAAGCCGAGCCCATCGATCCAGCGAGCGAGTTCCGAGCCGAGGACCTTTACGACGAGTCGGGACTGCCGACGTGATCATCGACTCGTCGGCGGTGTTCGCCCTCCTGTACGGAGAGTCCACCGCCGAGCGCGTGCTCGAGGTGGCGGTGGCAGCGCCGGCGCTGCGGATGTCGGTGACCACCTGGGTCGAGGCAGGGGTCGTGGCGCTGCGACGCGCGCCCACGACCCCTCGTCAGGTGGACGACCTGTTGCGAGAAATGCGTGTCGAGTTCGTCCCCGTCGACATGGACCAGGCGCGGGTGGCCCGAGACGCCTACCGACGATTCGGACCGTCGTCGGGATCGCGTGCCCGCCTCACCTTCGGCGACTGCTTCTCCTACGCCCTCGCGATCACGTCGGGTGAGGCGCTCCTCTTCGTCGGTGACGACTTCACCCATACCGACGTGCAGTCCGCCCTCTAATCACGAGCAGAGGCGCTGCACCTCTCAAGCGTCGAGTCTGGCGAAAGCCTCGCACTCGGGACTGCCGGGCTCGGCGTGGTACGTCATCAAGTTCCAGGCCATCGAATCTCCGCGGAATTCGTCGTAGGTGCCGGCGAGATAACGCACCAAGGCGGCGTGGATCGCCGGGTTCGAAAGACCAGATCGACGAGGGCGCCGTTGTCGTCGTGACCTGCGACGCGCTTCCACCAGCCACAACTACTTCCGGTACTGCACGGGTGTCGCCGCAGGTGCTGCCCCTGCGGCGACATCAGCAGGAGAGATGGATCTTGCGGAGAACGAGGGGCGCAAGCGCTTCAAATGCCTAGCGTGCGGCGGCCTCAATCACGGCCGCGAATACTCGCTCGCCCGCCGGGCTCTCAGCGAGCGGCTCGTGCGGGTCGGAGGCGGTGATGACGACGACCCGGTCGGCGTCCTCGCGCGCGAGCCGGAAGGCGACCGCGAGGACGCCGGGCTCCGAGCCGCCCTTGAACCACGTGGTGGTCCACTGGCGGGCCTCGGCGGGCGGGAGCCCGGGGTTCGCACTAAGGATCCGCCCGATCGGCCCTAGCCCCGGGACAGCCGAGAGCCCGGCGAGGTCGGCCATGGTTCGGCATAGGTCCGATGCCGAGGCGAACCATTCCACCTCGTCGACGAGCGATGGCGTGCTGATGTCGATTTTCGCGGCCGCGCCTGGGTCGCTGAGCCAGGGCAGCGGCACCCGCTGCGGCAGTGTCTCGAGGAAGGCTTCTCGCTGATTCGGGGGGAGCGCGGCATACTCTCGGCCGACGTCGGGAGCGACGAACTTCAGTCGGGACATGTCCGCCGTCGACAACAGCGGCAGGGTACGGGCCGCGCCTTGCGGCGCGAGCTCGCGGATAACCTCACTGACCGCCTGCCGCCCGACGACATCGATGACGTGGTCGGTGGCCGTGTTGTCGGAGATCGAGATCATCAGGGTGAGCAGCCGCTCCAGCGGAACAGTTGAGCCTTCCGCAAGGCCGTAGACCTCCCCGGAGGGATCGCTGCGCAGGGCATCGCGGACGACCACCTGGGTGTCCCACGAGAGCCTGCCCGCCCTTATCTCGCGCGCGGCCGCATCGAGCACCCACAACTTGAACGTCGATGCCACCGGGGCCACATCCTCGCCCCCCGAGCCAGCGACGGGCACGCAGTTCCCGTCGGCCACGTCAAAGATCGTGTATGCCGCTCGCGCCCCGAGCGCGGACACGTCGACGGGCTGGGGCGGTTGGCCCGAACCCGCCGTGGCACTGGCCGGCGTGGACGAGCCCCGCGGCTGGCTCGCGTCGGACCCGGACCCGCAACCCGCCAGCGCCAGCGCCAGCGCCAGCGCCAGCGCCAGGGTCAGCGCAGGGGCCAAGAGATATCGGATCGATCGGCTAACTGCTTTGATCGTCATGATCGTCAACCGTAGTTGACTCGAATTCGGTCGTCAACTAGAGTTGACCGCGATGGACGAAATACCTGACCCCAGCAACCCGACCGAGGCGCTCGCCGCCGTGGTCTCCCTCCGCCGCCTAGCCGAACGTCTCGAGGCCGCCTCCGTCCAGGCCGCGATCGACCAGGGCTGGACATGGCTGCAGATCGCTGAGTCCCTCGGCGTCACCAAGCAGGCCGTCCACAAGAAATATGCAAAGCGCGTACTGCGCTCGACCTCGCTCTGATAGGAGCCGGCCATGTTTGACTCGATCCGTCGCGCCCGCACGGACCTTGCCGTTATGGATGCCGTCCTGCCCGCCGCGGAGCGCCTCGCCCATGCGGACGGCATACCGCAACCGGGTGCTGAGCACCTACTGCTCGGCGCCCTCGAGCTGCCCGACGGCATCGCGAGACGCGCGCTCGATGCTGTGGGTTGCGACTCCGGAGCGCTTCAGGCCGCGCTCACCCAGGGCCACGCGGCAGCGCTGCGCGCGGTCGGCGTGCACGCTGATGACGAGGCCATCGGCGCGGCGATGCCCGCACCGACCCAGGCCAAAGGGCCGTTGCGCTCGCAAGGGTCGCTCCAGACGGCTCTGCAGCGTGCGGTCGAGTTGGCCAAGGACGACGGGGTGTCGTTGGGTAGTGGTCACCTGCTCTTGGCGGTGATCGAGCCGGAGCGCGGCACCCTGGCCGGAGCCCTTACCCGGCTCGGTGTTGACCGCGCGGTGCTCCGCGCGGAAGTCCAGCGCCTCCTCGCCCGCTGAGCAGTTTCCGAATGCCGCTCGCGGGGCCGCCGCTTGATCGGCGCTCGCGAGGCCACCTATCGTCGTCGAAACCCAGCGGTATCAGGATGGGAAGCGGTTCGGCGCCGACGTCGTCGGACTGCATGTCGACGAGTTGGCCCCCGACACCATGCGGTTCCGACTGGACAACCGCGAGTGTCGCTTCCTCATCCAACGCGGCGGAGCGAAGGACGTGACGGCATGGGGTTGGCAGGTCGATGACCAGGAGACGTTCGACGTGATCCTTGAACGGGTCACCTCGCGGGGCCTGCCCAACGGCGCTCGGACCGGCCTGCGTCACCGGACTAGGCCAACGTGTTAAGTTCTCCCGCGAGAACTTAACGCATTGCTCCGACGTGTCAAGGTCTTTGACGCCAGGGCGTCCAGTGCGTGCAACACGTTAAGAATTCGTAAGAATCTTAACATGTTGCACCGATAGATCGAAGGAGTGACCAGATGGCATGGCGTCCCGACGAGCCCTACAACGCCTTGCCCTCGCTGCCGCCATCTCTAGAGCTCGAGCCCAAGCCGGTTCTTAAGGCGGCAGTCGAGGCGCGGGCAGCTCTGGCAACTCTCTCGCAAGCCGGGCAGGTGCTGCCCAACCCGAGCATCCTCATCCACACGGCCACCATCCTGGAGGCGCAGGCGAGCTCGGAGATCGAGAACATCGTCACCACCGCGGATGAACTCTTCAAGCATGCCCATACTGGCGGTGGCGATCATGCGACCAAGGAAGCCCTGCGCTACCGCGCGGCTCTTTTCCGTGGGCAGGAGTCTCTACGCGAACGTCCCATCACGGTTCAGACGGCCATCGACATCTGCTCTGCCCTGCATGGACGTGACATGCGGGTGCGCGCTTTGCCGGGGACGCGCATCGCCAACCCGAGCACCAGGGAGGTCATCTACGCACCGCCGGAGGGCCACGACCTCATCCTGGAGAAGCTGTCGGCTTGGGAGCGCTTCATCCACAGTCACGATGATCTCGACCCACTGGTCAGGATGGCGTTGGCGCACTATCAATTTGAGGCGATTCACCCGTTCCACGACGGTAACGGACGCACCGGGCGCGTCCTCAACATCCTGCTCCTCATCGAGGCTGGCCTGCTCGTCGAGCCCACGCTGTATCTATCTCGCTCCATCATCGCCCGCAAGAACGACTACTACCGGCTGCTCCGGGCGGTGACTGCTGAGGGCGCCTGGATCGACTGGATCCTCTACATGCTCGAAGCAGTTCGGGAGTCGGCAGTGTCGACAACGGCGAAGATAGCCGCCATTCGCGACTGTCAACAGGACATCGGCATCAGAGCCCGGGCGGCCACTGTGGGTGGCCGCGACGCACGCTTCCTGGATGTCCTTTTTGAGCAGCCCTACAGCAGGATTACCACCGTCGCGGAGAGGTGTGAGGTTTCGCGCCAGACCGCCTCTTCGTGGTTGCACTCTCTGGTGACCGCGGGCCTGTTGAGCGATGTCAAGGTCGGTCGGGAGGTGCTCTTCGTGAACCACGAGTTTCTCGAGGTCCTCACTCGCGTCGAGGAGCTGCCTGCCTGATGCCCCTGGTCTTTCAGGGCTCGCTGAAAGGGACTGCAGCGATGGCCATCGAGGCCTGAAACCGTACTTTCGGCCAGGTCAGCGGCGGCCCCGAGGCTGATGTGGGCGGGCTCTCGGCCAGCCAGGGTGGAGGAGTCCACCATCCGGCTCACAGCCAAGGAGTCCCAATCATGAGCCCCCAAAGCACCCAACGCACCACCCTCACGAACCCCGAAGTCCCGATCCAGATCAAGCTCGCCGCAGCCTGGGCCAGCTTCATGTTCCTCTACATCTATGTCGACTACCTCGGCCTGTACAAACCTGGTGTCCTGCAGGACATTCTGAACGGCAGGATCTGGGAGTTCGACATCAGCCAGGGCTTTATGGTCGGGGGGCTCGCCAGCGTGTCGCTCCCGGCCGTGATGATCCTGCTCTCGGCCACCCTGCCCGCCCGCGCGAACCGCCCCACCAACCTCGCGGTGGCCGCCATCTTGGTCCCCTACTCGGTATTCAACCTGGCCGGCGGCACCTGGCTGTATTACTACGGTCTCGGCCTCGCGATCGAGCTGGTCATCCTCGCGTTCGTCGTGCGCACGGCCTGGTCCTGGCCCCGCACGTCGTCCGCGTCGCTGCCGGCCAACACCGCGCAGCGCCCGTCGCAGATCCCCCTGGCCCGGTGAGCGGGGGTGGGCGGCGCGGATCCTCGACGAGCCGTCGGAGACGGCATTCAACGTCGGCCCATCAGCGGGCTCGCCGCGCACGCCCCGTCCCTACGATGAAGCGGTGAATGCTGTGTGGCGCTCCCTCTGGCGTGAGCCGCGGGCCGCAGACCCCCCGCCGGTGAGCCGGGCCGATTGGCTCCTCGTCGGGGGGTTCGCCGCCGCCGCGCTCATCGAGGGCGTCGCCCGCCCGGACCTGACCGGACAGCCGTTCGTCACCGTGCTCGCCATGGCGCTGATGCCGGTCCTCATCTGGCGCCGCAGCCGCCCACTCCTGACCTGCCTCATCGGCTTCGGCGTCGCCGGGCTCCTCTCCCTGATCCAAATCGCCTCCCACACAACGGATCTGGGCCTCTACGCCATGATGGCTATCCTGATCGTGCTCTATTCCCTCGCGCGGTGGGGCTCAGGTCAAGAGATTGTTCTCGGAATGCCGTGCGTCGCCGCCGTCGCGGCCCTAGGCCTTTACGCCGCCTCCGCCGGGGTGGCCGAAGTCGTTGGGGGCAGCCTGTTCCTGCTGCTCTTCGTCGCCGTCGCGGCGGTGTTCCGCTATCGGGCTGACCTCTGGCGGCGGCAAGCTCGCGAGGTCCGCAACGAGGAACGGCTCGCGTTGGCCCGCGAGCTGCACGACACGGTCGCCCATCATGTCTCGGCCATCGCCGTGCAGGCGCAGGCTGGCGGGGTGGTGGCGAGCGCGCAGCCGCAGCAGGCGGTCGCGATCCTCGCCGCCATCGAGGCCGAGGCGTCGCGCACCCTGGCCGAGATGAGGGGCATGGTGCAGGTCCTGCGGGAGGACGGGCGGACGGCATTCGCACCGCAGTTGGGCGTCGCCGATCTGCCCGCGCTGGCGCGCCCAGACGCCACGCCCACGATCGAGGTCCGTGTGGCTGAGTCCATGGGGCAGGTGCCTCGACCCGTGGATGCCGCCATCTACCGCGTGGCGCAGGAGGCGCTGACCAACGCCGTGCGGCATTCGCACAACGCGACCCGCGTGAGCGTCGACGTGCGCCGCGACGGCGCCCTGGTCACCGTGCGGGTTGCCGACGACGGTCTCAACGTGGCCAGGCCGCCCGCCCAGCACGGATTCGGCTTGACCGGCATGGCCGAACGCGCACAGCTGCTCGGCGGCATGTTCTCCGCCGGGCCCGCACCCGAGGGCGGCTGGGTCGTGGAAGCCGTTCTCCCAGTGGAGGTTCCGACGTGAGTATTCGTGTCGTCGTGGCCGACGACCAGGACTTGGTCCGAGCCGGACTCGTCATGATCCTCGGGGCGCAACCCGACATCGAGGTCGTCGGCGAAGCCGCCGACGGGCCCACAGCGCTTGACGTGGCGAGACGGCTACGTCCCGATGTACTTCTCGTCGACATCCGAATGCCGGGGCTCGACGGTGTCGAGGTCACCCGGCGTTTGGCTGGGCCGGAGGTCGCCGACCCGATGGCGGTCGTCGTCATCACGACGTTCGATCTCGATGAGTACGTTCTGGGCGCCCTGCGCGCCGGGGCGCGCGGGTTCCTCCTCAAGGACGCCGGACCAGCCTTGCTCACTCAGGCCATTCATGCTGCGGCACAGGGCGATGCGCTCATCGCCCCCAACGTGACCCGTCGACTGTTGCAGACCTTCGTCGACTACGCGCCAGGCGCAGTGAGCCAGCCCGTCGACCCGCTCACCGAGCGCGAAGAGGACGTCTTGGCACTGGTTGCCCGCGGCCGGACCAACGCCGAGATCGCCAGCGAGCTGTTCATCAGCCTGAGCACTGTCAAAACTCATGTCGCCTCGCTCATGGCCAAACTCCAGGTCCGCAACCGGGTCGAGATTGCGATGTGGGCCTACTCCACGAAACGCTTATGACCACCTGCGGCGGATCGGAACGACAACCGCCCCCACCGCGCCCGGCATCGTCAGAGAACCGCGCGGCTTTCACATCCCTGTCTCCCAAGTACGGACGCCCGGGCCCCCAGGTCGGAGCGCAGGTGGTCGTCGCGATGGCCGGACAGCGCGCACGCTGAAGGCGGCCCCGCAGGCTCCCGTGAGCGAGTCCGCCGCTCCGCATGCTCGATCCCTCGCTCACCACGACCGGGGTGCAGCGACAGTGCCAGGATGGCGTTGCGCCGCACGTTGGCAACACCGAAGCAGCGGGTGAGGGGACTGTGTCAAACTTGACCGCACCCAGTGGGGCGCGACCCGGAGGCGCTTGTGACCGAGACCAGCCCGATGCCGCTGGGGACTGCCGCCCGGGCAACCGATACCCCGGCGACCGTCGCCCCGGTCAGAGTCCAGGTTGCCCACCCGTTGCTCTTTGCCGGCGCCGGCATTCTGTTCGCGGCCTACCAACTCCTTCGGCCCTACGCCGACGAGGGATCGCTGACCGGGGCGCTCGCCATGGCCGGGGCGCGGTGGCAGATCTCCCACATTCTGGCGATGCTGAGTTTCGCCCTCCTCTCGCTCGCCCAGCTTGCCGTGGCCCGCGCGGCCCCGGTCTATGCGCACCGGGCGGCCGTCGCCGCCGCAGGCGGAGCCGGGATCGGCCTGTTCGGGCTGCTGCCCTACTACGGCGGCGAGACGTTCGGCCTCCATGCAGTCGCCACCGAGGCGCTCGCGCGTTCGGACCCGTCCCTGCTGACGTTGGCGGACGACGTGCGGATGGCGCCCTTCCCGGTGACCTTCTTCACCCTCGGCAGCGTCGGGCTGCTCGTCAGCGCCGTAGCGACGATGCTCGCCCTGGTCCGCTCCGGCAGGGGCTGGCGATGCGGTCTTCCGTTTGTGGTGACCGCGGGCCTGTTCGTGCCGCAGTTCTTCGGCACGAGCGTGCTGAGGATGGGCTATGGGATCCTGTTCGCCGTTGCCCTCGCAGTGGTCGCGTTCGGGTGGCGCCCAGCCCGAACCAAGGCCTGACTCCCGGAGCAGCATGGCACCACCATCAAAAGTCGCATTGTCAAGCCCGCGATCCGTCCGCCCAGGGCAACCGTGGGCACAGTCCGTAGGCTGCCCAGGCATGGGCTCCACTGGTCAACATCTCCTGGCGCGGGTGCTGCGCACTCGACGGCTGGTGCGCGCGCCGATCTGGCTGTACCGCAGGGGCCTCGGAGGACTCATGGGCTCTCGAATCCTCATGCTGGAGCACATCGGCCGCGCCTCAGGGGCACAGCGCTTCGTGTGCCTCGAGGTCGTCGAACGACCGGCGTCCGACACGTTCGTCGTGGTAAGCGGATTCGGCGAACGCGCTCAGTGGTACCGCAACCTGATCGCCAATCCGCAGTGCTGGGTGACGAACGGCTGGAGCTCGCGACGTCCCGCCCACGCCACGGCGATGAATGCCGCGGAGTCCGCCGACGCACTCACACGCTACCAGGCGGCTCATTCGCGCGCCTGGGACAACCTGCGGGGCGCCATCGAACAAGCCACCGGCTCACCGGTCACCAGCCTGCCCATGGTGCGCCTCGAGCGATCCTGACCGCCGACCTCACGGGACGTATCTGAGCCGGACGACGTCCGCCCCGATCCGCTCAGTGGACGCCAGGCGCAGCGGTGGGCGAGGACCCGCGAACATCGGCGTCCCCTGCCCGAGCACGACCGGGTGCAGGTAGATCCGGTATTCGTCGATCAGGCCGAGCTCGGTCAGGGCGCGGGCCAAGATCGGTCCCCCGACCTCGATCTCCCCGGACTGCGTGGCCTTGAGCTCGCGCACTGCCTCCTCCAGATCACCGCGCACCAGGGCGGCATTCGGCCCGACGCTCGTCAAGGATTGCGAGACAACCCATTTCGGGTGACTGCGCCACGCCTCACCGAAGGCCCTTTCGTCGGCAGTCCACTCCGGCTGCTCGTCGTCCCAGAAGCGCATCAACTCGTACAGCCCCCGACCGTAGAGGCTCCCGGTCTGCCCGCGAGCCTGCTCGACGAAGTGGCGGAAGAGAGTCTTGTCGGGCCCGAATGCCGTGTGGTCGACATAGCCGTCGAGGGACTGGTTCATGCCGAAGACGAGAATGGCCATGCCCCATCCTGCACCGCCACAACGGCATTCGCAGTCGTGCCGCCCTGATCGTTGCCGACGCTGCCACGAGGGTCAGTAGGGCTGTGTAGTGACTTCAAAGACGTAGGCAAAGGCGGACCTGGTGTAGGCGATCCCTCGTCCCTGCCGACGAATCACGTCGGGGTCGGCCGCAGCGGGCCGCTTGGGGATCAGGTAGTTGCCAAGGTCCTCCAGGTCGAGCCGATACCGGCCGTCTCGGTGCAGAACCGCGGCGACGAGCTGCAGCCTCGGGTCCAGCGCGGCGAGGCTGGCGTCCCCGTGGCTGGTGTTGGCGAGGAGCCGCGCCCCAGGGGACAGATGCTGCCGACAGTGCTCCCAGACGGGGCCCGCAAAGAGGGAGATGAGCAGGTCAAACGTCGCTGGAGGGAGCGGGAGCGGCGTGGTGTAGTCGGCGTGAAGGAACGCGACGCTGGTCCCGGCTCCGGGACTGGTGCGCCCCTGCAGCTCAGCCGCGACGCGCGCCTCGTCAGCAAAGTAGCGGGCGGCACGGCGGTCGGTGTCGACGTACGTCACCGAGGGGATTGCGGTCGAGGGCGACAGATCCAGGTAGCTCCCGGGGTAGAGGGCGGTCGCCGATGGCCACCTCTCCTGGAGCGCGCCGAAGAGGCCGGATCGGTCACCGATGCTCTCGCGGTAGGTGCCCCACGATGGACCGGACCGGACCGCAGGCAGGCCCTGTCCAGACGTCTTGGCGGGCGCCCGGCGCCCCGGGCGAACGGCATTCTTGGCAGATTCATCCGTCGACATGGGCCCTACTCAAACACGACGGGCGTCGTTCGCGGACCGCGAGGGCGCTGGCCCTGATGGCGTCATGGGCGGCCCAGCCCAGTCCGGACCTGATCGGCTCGTCACGGACAGGTCGCGTAACTCTCCAGGGGTCGCGGCCTCTGCGACCTGTAAGCGAAAGGCGCGACGAGTGCGCGACAGGGCGTCGGGGCGCGCCCGGCCGGCGGCTAAGGCAGCGGCAGTCGGCGGCGCGGACCGCGGGGCGACCACGAGAGCAGCACGCCGGCTTCCCCGAGAGTCCGCGTGACGCCCTCGATCCGGTCGTCGGCGACCTGCCAGACCGATGCGCCAGAGGGGGTTTCGACGATCTGCCCGCGATCTGGGTCTGCCGTGATCCACCGGCGCAACGGCATTCCGGCGACGTCGATGACGAGATGGTCAGCGTTTAGCAGCGAGTGCGGATAGACCAGGCGGAGGCGAGGTCCGGTGTGGTCGCTGGGTCCGCCGTACAGAGGTGCGTCATCTGCGAACAGGAAGGGGTTGTCCCACTCGGGGTAGACAATCGACCCATTCACGTAGGCATACGAGTAGGCATCGAAGGTCGTCCGCGCGGGATAGACGATGCCGTAGGCGGGCCGGAACTCACGCCAGACCGTATCGATGATCTCGAGCACCCGCGCGGGGGGCAGCGGCTCTGGCTCGGAGAGGGCGAGGTGGATCAAGGAGAGCCCGGTGACCGATCCATCGTCGAAGCCGCCGTCGATGGCGTGGCTCGTCGTGTCGGCATAGAAGGTGAGGTTCGGGGTCTGCGGATCGTTGGCGTAGTCCGCCCAGCGGTGTTTGACCGAGTGCAGGGTCTCCCCGTCCACGTCGGGAGCGGTCGTGATCGTGGTAACTGCGGTCGCGGGCCGATCACCGAGCCAGGCGGTGACCGTGTCGGCCACGGTCCGCGGGTCGAGCGGGCCCACGGTGTAAAAGGCGAAGCCTGTGACGGTCGGTGGTGAGTTCGTGGTCCCCATGGCCAGAAATGCTAGCCAGGGCGGCCCGTCCCCCCGGAGCCCTCAGACCAGGCGTCGCCATCCCATCGGGTCAGAATGTAGCCCGCCTGGCGGCGGAGATGCGCAGCCGACTGCTCCAGGAAGTGCTCGATGACGGGGATGGATTCCGTTGGGAGAGAGGCAAGCAGCCGCAGACCCTCCTGGTGGACCGGGTCGTAGAGCTCGCGGATGCGCGCTCGGGCGACGTCCGTCAGACGCAGCGTCACGCGGCGCCGGTCGGCGGCATCGACCTCGCGAACGAGATAGCCGGACCGCACGAGCCGTTGCACGGCGGTCGTCAATGCCGACGGACTCAGACCCGCCTGGAATGCCGCCTCCCCGGCCGTGGTGCCCCCCGCCTGCTGCACGATCCCGAGGACGCGCAAGTCAGTCCGGTTGACCCCGAGCGCCTGCGCGGCAGCGGCATCGACGGCGTCGTTGGCCGCCCCGAACTCCGCTGCCGCCTGGGCCACGCCCGCCAGACGATCCCGTACTTGTTTCGACACTCGAAGCAGTCTACCGTGGCGATTACTTCGATTGTCGAAATGTTTGGGGTTGTTCATGTCGTCGCTGCCCGCCTGGCTGCCGTTCGCCAACAAGGTCGTCAAGGGCCTGAACCGCCTCGGTGTCGGCCTGGGGACCATCCGGGTGCTAGAGGTGCCCGGCCGGACCACGGGCGAACCCCGCCGCACCCCAGTCTCCCCGGTCCCACTGGCCGGCCGGGAGTACGTCATCGCTGGACTGACGGGGGCCCAGTGGGCGCGCAACGTCCGCGCGGCGGGGCACGGCCGCTTCATCACCCGCGGGGGCCCCCGCCCCGTCACCCTCACGGAGGTGACCGACCTCGCAGTCCGTCGTCGGGTCATGCGCGAGTTCCCGACCGCGGTGCCCCACGGCGTCCATTTCTTTGTGCGGATCGGCGTCGTCTCCGACACCACGCCCGAGGCATTCGAGGCCGCTGCGGACAAGGTCGCCGTCTTCGAGATCGTCGACGTCCCCTCTGCTTAGGCGCGCGCGGTCGCGGGTGGGTTGCCGGTCTTCGGCTGTTCAGACGAGCTCGTGCCGCACTGACGCGCGATCGTCACCGCTGATCGAGGGCCGCTTGGACATATTCGCGGGGAATCCCGGCTGTAGAGGCCAACTCCCGGAAGCGCTCAAGGGCGGCGGGAGCCACGTCGTCGTCTTCCCAGACCCGGTCACCCAGGTCCCGCAGCGTCTCGCACCAGGCCAGCACCATCGCGAAGAACTGCCTTAGATTGCTGGCCACCGCGACCGGCTCCCAGCGACCGATCCCATGGATGGCGTGAAAGATCTCTCCGGGGGCGGAGGGGTCAATGGTCAGCGGGTCCCCCTCGATCGCGCCGAAGACCAGCATCCCGGTCGGCCACTGCTCGAAGAGACTTCTGATGCCCGCAATGGTTGCGGCGCAACGAATCCGGCCAACTCGTCGGCCGAGTTCCTGGCTACACCACGCCGAGGGCGACCATGGCGTCGGCCACCTTGAGGTACCCCGCAATGTTGGCGCCCACCACGTAGTTGCCCGGGTGCCCGAACTGGTCGGCGGTCTCCACGCAGTTGGCATGGATGCGCCGCATGATGTCCTCGAGGCGCTGCTCTGTGGCCTCGAACTCCCACATGTCGCGACTCGCGTTCTGCTGCATCTCCAAGGCGCTCGTGGCCACCCCGCCCGCGTTCGAGGCCTTGCCGGGGGCAAACAGGACACCCGCACCTTGCAGGACCTCGATCGCTCCCGGCGTGCTCGGCATGTTGGCCCCCTCGGCGACGAGGCGCGCCCCACCCGCGACGAGGGCGCGGGCGGCATTCTCGTCGAGCTCGTTCTGCGTGGCGCACGGCAGGGCGATGTCACACGGCACCTCCCAGATCGAGCCCCCGGCCACATGGCGTGCGGCCCCGCCGCGATCCGTGGCGTATGCCGTGAGCCGCTCCCGACGCTGCTCCTTGACGTCCTTGAGCAGGTCGAGGTCGATCCCAGCCTCCTCGTAGACGTAGCCACCCGAGTCGGAGACGGCAACGACGTTGGCGCCCAACGCAATTGCCTTCTCGGCGGCATAAAGGGCGACATTGCCGGACCCGGAGATGACGACGCGGCGCCCATCGAGAGACTCACCGACCTCGCCGAGCATCTCCTGCGCGAAGAAGACCGTCCCGTACCCGGTCGCCTCGGTGCGCACCTGAGAGCCGCCCCAAGCCAGCCCCTTGCCCGTGAGGACGGCGGACTCGTACCGGTTGGTGATCCGCTTGTACTGCCCGAAGAGGTACCCGATCTCGCGCGCCCCGACCCCGATATCGCCCGCGGGCACATCGGTGTACTCGCCGATATGCCGGTACAGCTCGGTCATGAAGGACTGGCAGAACCGCATCACCTCGGCCTCAGAGCGGCCCTTAGGGTCGAAGTCAGAGCCACCCTTGCCACCGCCGATCGGCATCCCGGTCAGGGAGTTCTTGTAGACCTGCTCGAAGCCGAGGAACTTGATGATCGACAGGGTCACGCTCGGGTGGAACCGGAGCCCGCCCTTGAACGGACCCAAGGCCGAGTTGAACTCGACCCGGAACCCTCGGTTGATCTCGACCCGACCGGCGTCGTTGAGCCATGGCACCCGGAAGATGATCTGCCGCTCGGGCTCGCACATCCGCGTCAGGATCGACCACTGGGCATAGTCGGGGCGCTGGCCCGCGATCGGTCCGATGCTGAGCATGACCTCGTACACCGCTTGGTGGAACTCGACCTCGCCAGGGTTGCGGTCGACGACCTTGGCGAACATCGGCTCGAAGTTGGGGTGCAAAGGGATCATGTCTGTGACGCTAGCGCGAGCAAAATATAGAGGAACGCGGCTCCGCGCTAGACCTTGATCACGTCCAATGCGCCCAACTCCGACAGGGCATCGAAGTCATCGTCCTGGGTGACGACGGGCAGGTTGTTGCTGATGGCGATGGCCGCGATCCACAGATCGTTGACGTTCACGCGACGGTCGCTCTCTCGCAGCCGAACCCGCAACTCCGCCCAGACCTGCGCGGCAGCGATATCCACGGGCAGCACCTCCGTGTCCATCGCCACGTGGAGCGTGTCGAGCCTGCGGGACCGAGACACACTGTCCGCCGCTGCCAGGACGCCCGCCTGCAGCTCGGCCACGGTGATCACGCACACGACGGCTTCTTGCGGCAAGCGGTCGCTCTCAATGTCGCGGCCCACCTCAGCCGAGATCCACACACTGGTGTCCACCAGCGCGCGGACCAGTGGACGCTCAGCCGAGGTCATCGAGGTCGTCCGTCGTCCCCTCACTGATCCACTCCATATCCCGCGCCAGGGTGGGATCTGGCCGTTGCCGCTGCAGCAGCGCCATGAGGTCGGCCTTGGGAACGGCCGAGCGTCGCGCATTGGGCACTCGGCGCACCTCCGCGACCGGACGTCCATGCACGGTGACCGTGTAGACCTCACCCCGTGCCACACCGTCAAGCACCGTGGCCGTGTGATTGCGCAACTCACGGGAGGCGATCGTCGGCATGTGCGCCATCGTAGCATTCAGTGCTACATCGAAGAATAGGACGATGCCACCACGGCCGACCTGGCGATGCGGGCCCAGGACCAGCACCTCAAAGATGCTGTGGCACACGGAGATACGAACCACACCGAGGCGACCGCCGCGATGAAGGGCTCGGTGGCGCAGTCCCGTCAAAGGGCTGGGGAGGTACCGCGAGGCCAAACGCACCTTCGCCGCTTTGCGCTGAGCGACGCGCAGGCCAGGGGCAGGCCGGCACCGACCGGCCCGGACGGCAAGGGAGGCCCGTGACGGCATTCGGAATGCCGTCAGCGATCCCCGTCACCGGAGAGGGGGACGACTGGCCGACTCTCCGGCTGCGGGCCCCACCCGGGACGGGAAAGCCGGACCACTGGCCGACTCTCCGACGGGCCCGACTCCAACAGCAGATCAGGGGGTCGAGGAGCCGGGACGCCGCGCACCCCGGCGCTTGGCACCCCACGGCATTCCGAGGTGTCCGACCCGCGAACTAGGGTGGCGGCAGACCACCCCGACCAGCTCGTTGGATGACCCATGGACCACGCAACCGCCGCCTATCTGCGGGCCAACTCGCGTGCCTGGCGACTGCTGCGCGCAGACTCGGCGCCGCTGATCCTGCATGTGCTCGGCCAGATCTTCATTGTCGACAACGTGCGGACCATCGCCGAGCCGGATCTACTCAGCCGGGTCGATGACCTCCTGTATGCCGTCAATCGCACCCTGCGCGATCCCGACACCGACACGGCCGCCTACCCCCGCACCGCCCGCGCCTATGTCGACACGTGGGCCGATCCGGCAGCGGGCTGGCTGCGCAAGTTCTATCCGGACGGCTCCAGCGTGGCGCACTACGACGCCAGCCTTGACGTGGAGCAGGCCTATACCTTCGTCACCGGGCTGGGCACGCGCAGCTTTATCGGGACCGAGTCTCGGCTCGCGACCATCGTCGATCTCCTGCGCGACATCGTCACCGGCTCCGACGCCGACCCCGGTGCCCGACTCGCCGAGCTGCACCGGCGGCGCGACGCCCTCGACGCCCAGATCGCCGGCTTCGACGCCACCAACCCCGTGGATCCCGTCGTGCTGCGTGACCGCTACCAGCACCTGGCGAGCACCGCCCGCGAGTTGCTCTCCGACTTTCGCGCCGTCGAGGAGAACTTCCGGACGCTAGACCGCTCGATTCGCGCGGACATCGCCGCCTGGGACGGCTCCAAGGGTGAGCTGCTCGACCAGATCGTCGGTGAACGCCACGCCATCGCCGGCTCCGACCAGGGGCGCAGCTTCCAGGCCTTCCACGATGTGCTGTTGTCCTCGGCGCGACGCGACGAGCTGACCGACCTGCTCGAGCGGCTCGTCGCCATCGACTCCATCGAGGTCGATCCGGCGCTCGGGCGGATCCATTTCGACTGGCTCGACGCAGCCGAGCGCACCCAGGGCACCGTCCGGCTGCTGTCCGAGCAGTTGCGACGGTTCCTCGATGACAAGGTGTGGCTGGAGAACCGTCGGGTGGTCGAGTTGCTGCGTTCCATCGAGCGTGCCGCCTTGGCGGTGCGCGACCTTGCACCCCCGCCCGACCAGGACCTCCCGGACCTGCCGGGCACCGCCCCTCGATTGTCCCTGCCCTTCGAACGCCCGCTGTATGCCGTGCCGACCTTCACCGGCCTGACGGCGACCGGCCCCGTCGAGGAGGACGATGAGCTCGAATGGGGCGCGCTGTTCGAGCAGATCTACGTCGACCCGGCGCGCCTGACGGCCACGGTGCGGACCGCGCTGGCTCGCCGTGATCAGGTGGGTCTGACCCAACTGCTCACCGAGCACCCCGTCACCCAAGGGGTTGCCGAGTTGGTCGGCTATCTCGGTTTGAGCGAGCCGGACTTCGACGTCGTCATTGATGAGGAGTCCACCGACCGGGTCCTGGTCATCGATACCGATGGGCGCCCCCGCCACGTCCGTATGCCGCGCGTCACCGTGGTGCGCTCGCACGCCCGGGTCGGGCGCGGATGACGACCCCAGCGACGGCAGCCGCAGGTCGAGGCCCCCGCAGCGACGCCGAGCGACTGACGACCGCCGTCGTCGCCCTCATGCGCGGCGTTGTCGACCGAAGTTCTGCTGAGCGGGTGTGGCTCGATGTGCTGCATTCTCAGCATGCCGTGCGCGACCACGTCGCCGTCCTCGCGCTGGACTTGGTCATTGACGAGGCAGAGGGGTATGCGTATTTGCGCTCTCGTCCCGTGGATCCGGACCAGCAGCAGGAGCAGCCTCCCCGGCTCATCCCTCGTCACCGCCTCTCCTACCCAGTCAGCCTCGTGTTGGTCCTGCTGCGCCGGGCGCTGGCCGAGTTCGATGCCAGCGCCGGGGAGGGCAAACTCGTGGTGACCCGTGACCGCATCGTCAACGAGGTGCGCCCGTTCCGCCCGGTGAGCAGCAATGAGGCCAAGCTGGTCGACGAGGTCGACCGCTCCCTGAAGAAGATCGTCGCCGATCTCGGCTTCCTCCGACCTCTGCCCAGCGAGCCAAACACCTACGAAGTCCGCCGCATTCTCAAGGCGTTTGTCGACGCAGAATGGTTGGGCGAGTTCGACACGCGCCTCGCGGAGTATGCCGCCCTAACCACAGACGGGCAGGCGCGCGATGAGTGACGCCTTGTTCTCGGCCCTCGAGGTCGAGGTCGATCAGGAGGCGCGCCCCGGCTTCCGGTTGGCGGGTCTCGAGCTCTACAACTGGGGCACCTTCGACGGTCGCGTCGAAACCCTCGCCCTCGACGGCCATAACGCCCTGGTCACCGGCGACATCGGTTCCGGCAAGTCCACCCTTGTCGATGCCGTGACCACGTTGTTGTTGCCCGCCAACCGCATCAACTACAACAAGGCGGCGGGCGCGGAGACTCGGGAGCGCTCGCTCAAGACCTATGTCCTGGGCCATTACCGCTCCGAACGCGTGGAAACGACCGGCGCGTCCCGGGCGGTCGGCCTGCGCGATCAGTCGCACTACAGCGTGATCCTTGGCCGGTTCGTCAACCAGGGGTACGACGCGACCGTCACCTTGGCTCAGGTGTTCTGGATGCCAGGCGGGGGTGAGCAGCAGCCCCGACGCTTCTTTGTCGTTCACGAGGGCCCCCTGTCGATCCGACCTGATTTCGCCGACTTCGGCGCCGAGCCGGCCGACCTCAAGCGGCGCCTGCGGGGCCTCGGAGCCAGCGTGAGCGATCACTATCCGGAGTACGGCACCAAACTGCGCCGGCTCCTCGGGATCGGCAGCGAACAGGCTCTCGAGCTGTTCCACCAGACCATCTCCATGAAGTCCGTCGGCAACCTCACCGAGTTTGTCCGCTCGCACATGCTCGAGCCGGCCGACACGACTGCCCGGATCGCGTCCCTGGTCCAGCACTTCGAGGACCTCACCCGAGCGCATGATGCCGTCCGCAAGGCGCGCGAGCAGCTCGACCAACTCGCACCGATCACGACCGCGTGGGCCGAACATGAGCGCCTGCGCGCTGCCCTTGAGGAGCACACCCAGGCTCGCGCCGCGCTGCGTCTCTGGATCGCCGAACACCGACTGCTCCTCCTTGACGCGGAATGCGCGCGGCTGACGCAGGCGCTCGATGCCGCGACGCAGGAGGCCGGCGAGGCGCAGGGCGTCGCTGACCGGCTCGAGGAAACCCTGGGCGGACTGCGCCAGGCCCGCGACGGTTTTGCTGGCGGACGCCTGGCCGTGATCGATTCCGAACTCAGCGCGCAGGCGACCCGGCGTGACGAGCGTCGGGGCCGGTTCGCCACGTATGCCGCGCTGCTGGCTCAGGCCGAGGTGGCGCCGGTCACTGATCGCGAGAGCTTCGCCAGCCGGGTCGCCGAGGTGCGCACGCGGCATACCCAGGCGGGGGAGCGCCGGGCGCGCGATGGGGACGCGATCACCGAAGCGACGATCTCCCTGCGCGCTCTGGAGCAGGACTCCCGTGAGCTCCAGGCTGATATCGCTGCCCTGCGCGGCCGCGACTCCAACATCGACCGACCGGCGCGCCTGCTGCGGGATCGGCTCGCCGCAGCGCTCGGCCTCGACGAGTCCGACCTGCCGTTCGCGGGCGAACTCATGCAGGTCCGCGACGATGAGGCGGCGTGGCGGGGTGCGGCCGAGCGCGTCCTGCGCGGATTCGCGCTCTCAGTCCTGGTGCCGACCGAGCACTACCGATCTGCCGCCGCGTGGGTCGACACCGAGCATCTCAAGGGGCGTTTTGTGTACTTCCGGGTGGGTGACGTCGCCACGCGTCGACCGGCACCCCTCTCGGACGAGCCCTTGCTGCGCGAGGTGCTCGACATCAAACCCGGCCCGTATGCCGCCTGGCTCAGCGAGGAGATCGACCACCGCGCCGACCATGTCCGCCTGACCGACCCGCGCGACTTCCCCGCCCACCGCCGCGCCGTGACGATTGCCGGGCAGGTCAAGACTGACCGTCGCCACGAGAAGGACGACCGCTTCGCCGTGGACGACCGCCGCCGCTGGGTGCTCGGCTGGACCAATGCCGACAAGATCGAGGCGCTCATCGAGGCGGCCTCCCGCGTCCACCGGGAGCTCGACCTGGCCAAGCGTCGCCTCGCCGACCTGGTCGCCGCAGCCGAGCGCGCCCAAGAGATCGACACTGTGCTCTCCCAGCTCATGGGTTACGAGGAGTGGGCCGAGGTGGACTGGCAAGGCAGCGTCGCGCGGATCAGCGCGCTGGAGGCCGAGCGCACTGAATTGATGGCCAGCAACACCGAGCTGGGTGCGCTGCAACACCGCATCAGCGAGGCCGAGGAGGCGCTGGCCCAGGCCCGCCGGGCCAAGGACGAGGCCGTCAAACATCAAGGGGGCATCGAGCGCGACCTCGACCGCATCGTCACTGACCGCGATGCCACGACGGCCTGGCGGGCGGGCGTCGACCCGGCGGAGCAGCATCGGCAGCGGGCGGCATTTGGGCATCTCGAACGGCGACACCCCGCGCCCGCCTCCTTGCCGGACTGTGACGTCGTCGAGCGGGCGATCAGCGACCAACTGAGCGCAGCGAGCACCCAAGACCAGCAACGCCAGGCGCGGGCCGGCCAGCGTGTGGTGCAAGGTGTCCAGGCCTTCAGGACAACCTGGCCGACCGACACCGTGGAGCTTGGCAACGATTTGGCGGCCGCCCCGGAGTACTGCGAGCTGCAGGCGCGGATCGCCACCGATGACCTGCCGCGCTTCGAGGCCGAGTTCAAGAAGCAGCTCAACACCAACACCATCAATGACATCGCCGGTTTCCAAGCGTGGCTGGACAACAGTGCCCAGACAATCCGCTCCCGGATCCGGATCATTGACGAGTCGCTCGGTGCCATCGACTACAACCCAGGCACGCGGATCACACTGCTCACCGAGCCCACAGATAACCAGGAAGTCCGTGACTTCAAGCTCGAGCTGCGGGCGTGCACGGACGACGCGCTCGCCGGAGACGACCAGTACAGCGAGGCCCGGTTCGCCAAGGTCAAGGCGATCATCGAGCGGTTCCGCGGGCGGCCGGGCCTGACCGAGGTGGACAAGCGCTGGACCGCCCTGGTCACCGACGTCCGCAATTGGTTCGTTTTCGCCGCGTCTGAGCGAGAGCGCGAGTCGGGGGCGGAGCGCGAGCACTACACCGACGCGGACGGCAAGAGCGGGGGGCAGAAGGAAAAGCTCGCCTACACCGTGTTGGCTGCGTCCCTGGCCTACCAGTTCGGGCTCGAATGGGGTGTGGCCAGGTCCCGGGACTTCCGGTTCACCGTCATCGATGAGGCGTTCGGGCGGGGGTCGGATGCCTCGACCCGCTACGCCCTCGACCTGTTCCGCAAGCTCGGACTGCAGCTGCTCGTCGTCACTCCTTTGCAGAAGGTGCATGTCATCGAGCCCTATGTCAGCGCCGTGGGCTTCGTCGAGAACCGCACTGGGCAACGCTCCCGCTTGCAGACCCTGACCATCGAGGACTACCGCGCCGAGCGGGAACGCCGAGCGCACGTGGGTGAGACCTCCGCGTGAACGCCTGGACCACGCCGGCGGCCGTGCGCGCACGCGCTCAACGCTGGTGGGATGACGGGTCGCTGCTGGTGGCCTACGTGGGCGGCGCGGACTGCCCATCGCTGGACATCCCGGTGCGCGGACCGAGCGCGCGCGAGATCGGGCCAGAGTTGGCGCGGGTCCGCCAGTGGCAGGACGCGTTGGTAGCGGGGTCCGGGCAGGGCCGGACGTATGCCGTGGCGTGGCGCGACATTGGCGGCCGGGCAATCGGGCGGATGCAGGTGCCGGACCGGATCGTCGTGTCGCAGTTTGGCCAGTTCTGGCGCCTGCTGGGTGTCGCCCCGCAGGTGGCCGCTCTCGATGACGTGGTGGCGACGACGCGCGAGCAGCGGCCCGACCTCGTGGCGTGGGTGGGCCGGCGGGCGTTAGCGGTGATCGAGGTCGCCCACGAGTGGCCGCGGTTGCTGGCCGCCCTGGACTGGATCACGCAGCACGCTGGCGCCGGTCGCTACCTGCGCGAAGTCAC
>JAGOME010000060.1:19275-23470 GCA_017993715.1 Phycicoccus sp. | reverse complement strand
CCCCGGACCCCGGCCCTGGACCTGCGTCGCAGACTGAGGCCTCGGACCGACGCCCCTCGACCTGGTCCCGGACCTCGGACCTGGATCTCAGACTTAGACCTCGGACCGACGACCCTGGACCTGGTCCCGGACCTCGGACCTGGATCTCAGACTTAGACCTCGGACCGACGACCCTGGACCTGGACCTCGGCCCGACAACCTCGGACCCGGACCCGGACCTGGACCTCGGCCCGACAACCTCGGACCCGGACCTGGCCCGCCAGCCCGCCAGCCCGGGATTCCGGGACCGGGGAACCCGGGACCAGGGCCAGGTGCACCTGGCGAATCCGGGAAGGCAGGAATCCAACGACAGGCGAGAGGCGGAAGCCGAATGCGACCGGCCCGGCACTCCAGCACACCACGCGGCCACGCGCCTCCTCGCCCGGGCCGCCCCGAACGGCCAGGCGCCATCGCTTCCTGTGCCGGGTATGTCGGCGGTCGCTCTGGGAGGGCTTGTGCCGAGAGACTGCTCAGGGTGGTGCGTCGGCGAGGACGTCGAGAAGTCGAAGGCGAAGCCCGTTGGAGCGGTCCGCAAACGCCCGCTGTTGCGCAACATAGTCCGCTTTGCCCTCGGGTGTTTCGATCCGGACTGGCGCGATGCCGAGGGCGGACAGGTCATAGGGCGACGCTGCCATGTCCAGGCCGCGGATCTCGCGAGCCAACGCGAACGCTTCCACGGTCAACTCGCTTGGGACGAGAGGGCTGAGCTTGAAGGCCCACTTGTACAGATCCATCCCCGCGTGCAGGCAGCCAGGCTGCTCGAGCATCACCTGATCCTCGCGCGTGGGCTGGATCGTGCTGCGCGGCAACGCTTCCGGGGTGAAGAACCGGTAGGCGTCGAAGTGTGAGCACGCGATCGGGTGGCTCTCGACGACCGCGTCGGTACCGTCGGTTCCGAGCCGAAGCGGCCATCCCGAATGCCGCACATCCTCCTGCGGGAGTCGATAGACCATCGCCCACTCGTGCAGGCCGAAACACCGCAGTCGCGGCGGGCGGGCGGCCGTTGCACTGAGCAGCCGACGGACGAAGTCGATGCTCTCGGCCCGCTCAGACACGAATGCCGTGTGCTCGAAGACGACGTCGGCGCCCACCGTGCGATACCAACGCCAGTCGGCGCGCGGCATTCGGGCGGCATCGGCGAGCGCAACCCCAACACCCGGGTGCCAACGCCGCAGCCGTGCAGGGGAGTGGCGGTAGTACTGAAAGAGGAAGTCGTCGACCGGATGGGCCCGTCCGTGCGGCCGGCGCTCGCGTCGCCCCGCTGTGAGCGCATCGACCCGGGTCTCGTGTGCGGCCTCACGGGCCTGCCAGTCCGCAGGCGCCAGTCGCGTCGTGAGTGGGATCGGCGCGGTCGGCGTCGAAGTCGAGGTCACTAGACCAGTGTCGCCGATTCGGGCGCGTGCGAGAGTGGAGCGATGGGAATGTCAGACGGCAAGTCCTTCGAGCGGGACATGAACTACATCCCGGATCGGATCACCGCAGAGTCCGGACTCGCCCGCGATCCGTTCCCGCACAACGGCAGTGGTGGCGGCCACGCGCTGGACGTGCGGACGTGGCCGGTCGAGCCAGGTCGCTACCATCTCGTGGCCGCGCCGGCCTGTCCCTGGGCAAACCGCAGCCTCATGGTGCGTGAGTTGCTCGGCCTGCAGGACGTGATCTCGGTGGGCAAACCGGGGCCGGTGCACGACCCGAGCTCCTGGACCTTCGACCGGGATCCCGGCGGGGTGGACCCGGTGTTGGGCATCGAACGCATCCAGCAGGCCTACCTCAAGCGCTATCCCGACTATCCGCGAGGCATCACCGTGCCCGCCATTGTCGACATCCCCACCGGCGAGGTCGTCACCAACGACTTCCCGTGGATCACCCACGACCTGTTCTTCGAATGGCGCGAACATCACCGCGCCGATGCGCCCGATTTATGGCCGGCCGACCGGCGGGACGTGATGGAGAGCGTCATGCGGCGTCTTCACCGAGGTCAACAACGGCGTCTACCGCTGCGGGTTCGCCGGGTCGCAGGAGGCCTATGACGACGCCTACGCCCGGCTTTGGGCGACGCTGGACTGGCTCGAGGAGCGCCTCAGCGACCGCCGCTACCTGATGGGGGACGCGATCACCGAGGCGGACGTCCGGCTCTTCACGACGCTCGTGCGGTTCGATCCCGTCTATCACGGGCACTTCAAGTGCAACCGCAACAAGCTCATCGAGTTGTCCGCGCTCTGGGGGTATGCGCGCGACCTCTACCAGACGCCCGGTTTTGGCGACACGGTCGATTTCGCCCAGATCAAGGAGCACTACTACATGGTCCACCGCGACCTCAACCCGCTCGGCATCGTCCCCGGTGGGCCGGATCTGCAGGCCTGGGGGTCTGCCCACGGGCGCGGATGAGGGCGATCGTCGGTCCTCGAACACCTCCCTGGTCGGGAAGCCGTGATGATTCGTCCTTGGTGATCACGACTCTGGTTTGCGCTGGGCTCGGTCACGCTGGGCGCCACCCCGCGAATGCCGCCCGGCCCAGGAGGCAGGGGTCCTCCGCCACGCCCACCCGGACGAGACCCGCCTGATCGCATCGACGTCGGCGCCCACGACATGCCACGGTGCCGCGTGCCTCGGTGGGGGCGCAGATGGCGCACGTGGCGTAGGCGGCGGCATTCGAGAGCATCAACTCGACCCCAACTGTCGACGAGGTGCCCACGAATCTGGCGGACATCGGTGCCTGGACGTCGATGTGTAGCCGACTCGTCATCCACGCCAACGACACTGGGTATGCGGTGGGTGCCCAGGCGGGCGCTGCGCGACTCTGACCGCCGGGCCGGTCGTCGGTAGGCTTTGACCTCGTGCGCATCGCGAGGTTCACCACAGGGCAGGACCCGGTCTACGGGTTGGTCGACGGAGCAGGGGAGAAGATCGCCGAGATCACTGGCGACCCGCTCTATCAGAAGATCGAACTCACCGGCCAGGTGCACGAGATGGCCGATGTCCGGCTCCTCGCGCCGGTCATCCCGCGCAGCAAGGTCATCGGCATCGGTCGCAACTACGCCGACCATGCCGCCGAGATGGGTGGCCAGCCACCGGCCGAGCCGATGATGTTCCTCGTGCCCAACACCGCCGTGGTGGGCCCGGGGGACCCTGTCGTCATGCCGCCCCAGAGCTCCAACGTGCACTACGAGGGGGAGTTGGCCGTCGTCATCGGGCGGCTGTGCAAGGACGTGGAGCCGGAGGACGCGATCAAGGTCGTCTTTGGGTATACGTGCGCCAACGACGTGACCGCGCGTGACCTGCAGAAGTCGGACGGACAGTGGGCCCGGGCCAAGGGGTTCGACACGTTCTGCCCGCTCGGGCCGTGGATCGAGACCGAGCTCGACCCGATGAACCTGTCGCTGCGCACTCTGCGGGACGACGAGGTTGTCCAGGACGGGCACACCTCCGACATGGTTTTCGGTGTGGCGGAGCTGATTTCACACGCCTCCAAGGCCTTTTCCTTGCTGCCCGGCGATGTCATCCTCACGGGGACGCCAGCGGGGGTCGGGCCGGTCACCGCCGGCCAGCGCGTCACCGTCGAGATCCAAGACATCGGCACCTTGACCAACCCGTTCGTCACCCCGTAGCGAGGTCGGCGGACCCGGCAGTTTCTTCGTATGCCGCGGCGCCGCCACGGAGGTTTGCCGCCAGTTGTCGCGTGACGGGATGGTCCGGGCCGAAGTCCTCGGTCGCCATGGTAAGACCGTGCTCGAGCATGGAACAGGCAGAACTCAGACTCCCGTCCTTGGCAAGCGCCACGGCGAGGTTGTTGCGGGAGGTCAGGGTGTTGGGGTGCTCTGGTCCTAGGATTCGTTCGCTGTCGGTCAAGGTGGCCTGGTAGAGCGGGATCGCCTTGGCGAGGTCTCCCGCCGACTCGTACGCGCTGGCGAGGTTGTTGCGGGAGGTCAGGGTGTTGGGGTGCTCTGGTCCTAGGATTCGTTCGCTGTCGGTCAAGGTGGCCTGGTAGAGCGGGATCGCCTTGGCGAGGTCTCCCGCCGACTCGTAGGCGTAGGCGAGGTTGTTGCGGGAGGTCAGGGTGTCAGGGTGCTCTGGTCCTAGGATTCGTTCGCGGTCGGTCAAGGTGGCCTGGTAGAGCGGGATCGCCTTGGCGAGGTCTCCCGCCGACACGTACGCGCCG
>JAGOME010000060.1:0-19175 GCA_017993715.1 Phycicoccus sp. | reverse complement strand
CGGTCGGTCAAGGTGGCCTGGTAGAGCGGGATCGCCTTGGCGAGGTCTCCCGCCGACACGTACGCGCCGGCGAGGTTGTTGCGGGAGGTCAGGGTGTCAGGGTGCTCTGGTCCTAGGATTCGTTCGCTGTCGGTCAAGGTGGCCTGGTAGAGCGGGATCGCCTTGGCGAGGTCTCCCGCCGACCGGTAGGCGCTGGCGAGGTTGTTGCGGGAGGTCAGGGTGTTGGGGTGCTCTGGTCCTAGGATTCGTTCGCGGTCGGTCAAGGTGGCCTGGTAGAGCGGGATCGCCTTGGCGAGGTCTCCCGCCGACTCGTACGCGCCGGCGAGGTTGTTGCGGGAGGTCAGGGTGTTGGGGTGCTCTGGTCCTAGGATTCGTTCGCGGTCGGTCAAGGTGGCCTGGTAGAGCGGGATCGCCTTGGCGAGGTCTCCCGCCGACTCGTACGCGCCGGCGAGGTTGTTGCGGGAGGTCAGGGTGTCAGGGTGCTCTGGTCCTAGGACGCGTTCGCTGTCGGTCACGTAGCCCACCAGTCCCATGGCCGTTGTCGGAGCCTGAACCGCATTGGCCTCGAAAAGGAAAGTCAGCGCTCTTTCACGCCACGACGAGTCGGACCACAGGACTTCGGAGTGTCGCTGGCCTCTGACCGCGGCGAGTTGGCCGCCGAGGAGGATCACAACGTCCCGACGCAGGCTAGTCGGCCCGACCTGCGGGAGGGGGTGCCCAACGAGCTTCACCGCCAAACGAACAGCAGATGCCCGGGTCTCGTCGCTCATCCGCTCGCGAACGGTGCTTGCTACCAGCCGATGCAGCGACACAGTCATCCTGTCCTGGGAGAGTGTGACGACGGACCAGCGCGCCAGGCGCCCAACCACTCGGCGAGCGAGATGCTCGTCATCGAAGCCGGACAGGAACCACGATCTCGGCACGCCGCCGTCTGCGAGCAGGGCGAGGGAGCCGAGCAACACCTGACCAATCGCCGCCCCATCCTGTCCGAGCTCCTCCTGGAGGCGGTCGAGTGCTGTCATGAGAGACAGGGACAGTGCGGTCCCGACGAGGCGTGGATACGGATCGTTCGCCGGGCGTTCCATCGCGTTGTCGAGGGAAGCCAACTGCCGCAATGCGGTGCGGTACTCCTCGAACGAATAGCCGAGCAACTCGATGGCCGCTCCTGCTTGCGTGATTGCAAGGGGAAGGTGGCCCAAGTCCATGGCCACGGCCTCCGCCCCCGCTCGGTCCGTCAAACCGGTTCTGGTCAGCAGGACCTGAACCGCCTGATCGGTGTCGAACATGCCGACATCGATCACCGTTCCGAGGCCGAGAGCCTCCGTGCTCGTGACGATGACGCGCATCCCGGGTCCTCTAGGTACCAGTCCAGTGAGGTCCTCGGAATCCTCGACGTTATCCAGGACTAATAGCCGAGAGTGCGGACCTGTTCCGCTGAGCCACAACAGCATCCGACGGGTGGCGGCCTCGTCGTTAGGTTCGGCTGTAACGTCTGCTCGGCGGGCCATGGCAGCGAGTTCCCGGATGATGCCGGCCCGAGACTCGGCGTTCACCCATCCGACAAAAGTCCAATCGTTGTCTTCGCAGGCTTGGGCGAAGGCCGACGCGAGCTGGGACTTGCCGACGCCACGCATGCCCTGGAGCGAGCAGATAGTCGCCACCCCGGGATTGGCCATTGCGGAACGCAAGGCGTCCAGCTCGGCACGGTTCACGAACTGCGAGGCGAGCCGGGGACGCTCACCGTCGATGATCTGGCGCGGTCGCCGCCGCAAGGCTTCCGTGACCGCATGGGCAACCTGGCTCGTAAGCTGGTCCTGGGTAGGCAGCACAGCAATTACGGATTGCATTTGGTGGAGGGCGCTACGTGAGGCGACACCAAGAACGGCATCATCTGTCGCCAGATCGCTCACCAAGAGGTAGATCTGACCTACCAGGGCATGGAGATAGGCGTGCCCGGCCTCGGACAACGCCGAGGATGAGTCGGGATGGATGTTGGCCCTAACCAGCTCCGTGAATGGCTGAGGTCCACGCAGGGCTGCCCCGTACAGGTCGTCGCGGAGTTCCTTCTTGCGAAGAACATCGTTGACCATGAAAAGGGCAGCCTCACGGTCATGCTCCTGCAACTGCGAGGATTTCTGCGTCATGGCGTCGTCAAGTCGAACTGCCGCTTTGGCAGAAACTCCGCCTAGCCTGCGAAGCCGGGCAGGGATCGCGTCGGAGACGCCGGCGCTGGCTGCAACGGCCGCGACGACATCGCCGTCAACGCCCAGGAGATCCAGAACGCCACCAACAATGGTCAATCCGCCGCCCACAGGGCCCATGCGTCCTCCTCGGCTCATTCCCGGACCTGACCCTCTGTCTACCCCATGAGCGACCCTCGGGGCGCCATTCGAGGCCTGGATCATTGCCTCGGGTGGCGAGATCGGCTGGAGCCGACCCCACGGATACGCTGGGCAACACCATGAGCGAAGCCCACACCCCTGACCTGCCCGGCGCCGTGCGCCTGCGCGTGGCGCCGTCCCCGACCGGGGACCCGCACGTCGGCACGGCATACATGTCCTTGTTCAACCTCGCGTTCGCGCGCCAGCAGGGCGGACGGTTCCTCCTGCGGATCGAGGACACCGACCGGGCGCGGTTCCGCGAGGACAGTGAGCGCCAGGTCTTCGACACCTTGCACTGGCTCGAGCTGGATTGGGACGAGGGTCCCGATGTCGGCGGACCATGCGCGCCCTATCGACAGAGCGAGCGGCTGGACACCTACCGGCCCTACGTCGATCAGCTCGTCGAGGACGGCCACGCCTACCTGTGCTGGTGCACCCCCGAGCGACTCGCGCAGATGCGGGAGATCCAGCAAAAGACCAAGCAGCCCACCGGCTATGACCGGCTCTGCTACGGCAAGACGGCCGAGGACCGGGCGCTGCTGCCGGGATTCTCGTTCACGCCGGTGGTCCGGATGTACATCCCGGACGACATCGAGCTCGAGTTCGACGACCTCATCCGTGGTCGCGTCTCCGCGCCGCGTCCCGACGACCAGGTCATCCTCAAGGCCGACGGCTTCCCGACCTATCACATGGCTGTCGTCGTCGACGATCACGAGATGGGCATCACCCACGTCGTGCGTGGCGAGGAGTGGATCAGCTCGACGCCCAAGCACATCCAGCTGTACCGGTGGCTGGGGCTAACGCCACCGGCATTCGCTCATATGCCGTTGCTGCGCAACGAAGACAAGTCCAAGATCTCCAAGCGTAAGAACCCTGCGGCACGGCTCACCTGGTTCCAGGAACAGGGCTACTTGCCCGAGGCGCTCGTCAATTTCCTTGCGCTGCTGGCCTATCCGCCCCAGCAGAACGAGGACGGCACCGACCGCGAGGTCTTCACCTTTGAGGAGTTCAGTGCCGGCTTCGACTGGAAGAAGGTCAATCCGGTCGGGCCCATCTTCGACCTCAAGAAGCTCGACTGGCTCAACGGTGTCCACATCCGCGAGCTCGAGCTGGCGGACTACACCAGCCGCCTCATTCCGTTCCTCGCGGACGCGGGAGTGCTCGGCGACAACCCCAGCCTGGGGGAGTTGGCCCGGCTTAAGCAGGTCGCCGCGCTCATCCAGACCCGGATGGCGCACCTGACCGAGGCGCCGGCCCTCGTGCGCCCCTTCTTCGTCGCGGACGACGCGCTGGAGATCGCCGACGACGCCCGCGCCTCGCTCACCGACCAGGCCGACGAGGTGCTCTTCGTCGCGATCGGCGCCCTGGGTGACGTCTCGGACGAGCGTCACGGTGTGCTCGGCTCGGAGAGCGACTGGAATGCCGCCGCGATCGAGGCGGCATTACGCGAGGGCATCGTGGAGGGGCTGGGGATCAAACCGCGCTTTGCGTTCGGTCCGCTGCGCGTGGCGGTGTCCGGTGCCCGGGTCAGCCCGCCGTTGTTCGAGTCGATGGAGATCCTCGGTAAGACCTCGACGCTCACGCGCCTGCAGAACCTGCGCGACTCGCTCTGACCTGCGCGACGTGCCCTCACCGGCGCGACGTGCACTGACCTTCTCGACATGCACTGAGCGGCGCGACTCGCACCAATCCGCGTTGACCTGCGGGTCCGTCGCGGGCTGGCTGCGGACAACGTGCGGGTTCGCAGGGGAAAACAACCCCTGCGAACCCGCAGGTTGGCGCTTGAGGCGGGAAAGTTGTGGAAGGCGAGGGTGGCGGAGCCGGGACGGATTTGAGGGTCGGCGGGGTGGCGGCTAGTATCGTCCCTCGGTTCGCCAGACGGTTTCCGGGCCTGACGGCATACCCCTTGGGGTATAGTGTAATTGGCAACACTAGTGATTCTGGTTCACTCATTCTAGGTTCGAGTCCTGGTACCCCAGCCACCGCGAGGATCGGCAACGATCTCCTCGCGATTCGGAGAAATCACCTCACTTCGGTAGGGTTCTTCTCCGTTGCCCGGCTCGCGCCGGGCGCATGCTAGCGGCCCCGTTGTGTAGCGGCCTAGCACGCCGCCCTCTCAAGGCGGTAGCGCGGGTTCGAATCCCGTCGGGGCTACATCTCACGAAAGTCCTCCACTCAAATCCGGTGGGGGACTTTCGCGTTATCGCGGCCGGGGCTCTTGCTGACAATGCTCGTCGGAGGGCGGCGACAGGCGCGCCTGAGCGACGTGTCCCTCAGCCAGTCGACGCAAAGCGCTCAGGACTTCATCGACGAGGACGGTGCCGACGATGACGATCCGCAGCATGTCGGCCAGCGTCGGCTGAGCCAGGGTCACGTCGAGGTCAACCGCGGCGATGTCCAGACTGGCAGCGGCGTACCGGTGCAAGTCCTCACCAGAGAGCGGCATGCCTGCGTCCGTCGCGGCTCGCAGAGCCTTGCTGAGGCTGTGCAGCGCCGGGGTGGCGGGGTCGACACACCACCCGAGCTCGGCCATGAGGGCGCGCACCGTGTCCGACACCTCCTCGTCAGCCCCCGGCGCGGGCAGCGCGGCGTGCGCGGTGCCCAGTATCTCGGCGAGGTCGGTGCCGGGCCCGGCGTCCAGGGTGGCGATGACGCGGCCCGCATCGGCCAGGGAGAGGCGGCCGACGTTGATCAGGGCACGGAGCAGGCGCACCCGCTCGACGTGGCTGTCGTCGTAGTCGGCCCGGGTGGCGCTCAGGGCGGTGCCAGGCATGAGCAGGCCCTCGCGCAAGTAGTACTTCAGCGTCGGCACCGGGACATCGGTGACGACGGAGAGTTGAGAGATCTGCACCCGTCCTCCTCTTGACTATTAGATAGTTCTACTCCCTAATATTAGACAGTTGCACTATCTAATACAGGGAGTGATCCGCATGACTCGGCTGACTCACGCGCACGACGGCGATCTTGTCGTCTTCCACATCGGCATGACGGTTCGGCGGTGGTGGCGGGTCGACCAGTGGGCTCCGGTCGCCGCCGCGATGCCGCGCATGCTCGCCGAGCTGTACCGCAACCAGGCGGCCGCCCAGCGTGGTGAGGAGGAGTGGCTTGGCTTCCTCGGTGCCACTCAACTCGCCGGAGCCCAAGGCCCGTGGATTATTCAGTACTGGCGCAGCGTCGAGGACCTCCATCGGTATGCCGCCTCCTCTGCGGCCGCGCACTTGCCGGCCTGGCGGGCCTTCAACCGTCGGGCGCGTACGTCCCCCGGGAGTGTCGGCATCTGGCACGAGACCTACGTTGTTCCCGCCGGAGGCATCGAGTCGATCTATTCGGGACTGAAGCGCCCCCTCGGCCTCGGCGCCGTCGGCGGCACCGTCGACGTCGGTCGGCGAGGGGATCGTGCCAGGGCGCGCCTGGGCTCTCGGGTGGCGGACGCTCGGTGAGGGGCTGGCGCTGTATTGGCCGGTGTCTGGCGTAACCCCGGTAGGGCACTGGCTGAGGTCCGGCGAGAGGTCCGGGCACGGCATTCGCCGGCGTCCGGCGCAGCTCCGGCACGGCATTCGATGAACGCAACCCGTTGTCGGACGCACCGGACGAGGTCAGCGGCGGATGCGTGCCATCAACTCGTCGTAGAGGCGCTTGCCATCGGCCCGGAGGCCGTCATGCTGATACTCGTTGGTGAGGAAGACCCGCGCTCCTCGGATGGCCGCTGCTGTCTCGAGCGAGAACTCACGCGGCACGAACATGTCGTCGTAGTAGACCGCGGCTGCTGTCGGCACCTCGTTGTGCGCCAACGCTTCCGCGTCGTAGAGCGATGGGAAGTCGGTCTCGTCCGCGAGGAGCTGAGCGGCTCCGGCGAGGGGGGTCAGCGCCGGGTCCTCCTCGAACTGCCACGGGTAGATGTGCTCCCCGGTGAAGCGGAAGGGCGCATCGGGCCCGGCGTCGACGGCAAACTCCGGGAACTCGTCACGCACCCGGTGCGCGGACCAGGCGGTCGGGCCGCCCGTGGACGGACCGGCGTAGATCGCCTCGTGGAGCACGGCATACATCGGGTGTGAGGCGAAGGACAGCGCCGCACCCAGATCGGCAAGGACCCGCTCGCTCAGGCGCCGGGTGCCGCCGACAGTGACGAACGGCTCCTCGAGGAGGTAGTGCAGACCGTCGAACGCCATTGCGCCACCCAAGCCCATACCGAGGGTCCGGAAACGGCGTGAGGTGAGCCGCTCGCCGGTGGGTAGGAACTCCTCCTGGTCATCCAGGTGAGCCGCGACAGTCCGGGCGGTTGCCTCGTCTGCGGCGTACCGCTCGAAGTACTCGACGTTGCGGCGGGCGGTCTGGGCGTAGGTGAGGCGATAGACCTCGTCGGGGTGCGCAGTGAGCGAGGGCAAGCCCGCGGTGATCATGGCCCGGGACAGCCCTTGTGGGGCCTGCGACAGGTAGGTGGTGACCACGAACCCGCCGTAGCTCTGCCCGAGAACGGCCCACGGCGGCACCTCCAGCGCGCAGCGGAGCGCTTCGGCGTCGGCCACAATCGCGTCCGCGCGGAAGGAGCGCAAATAGGCCGCCTGAGTGGCGTGGTCGCCACGAGCCAATACCGTGGCTCGGTCGGCCGGGGTGGACAGCCCGGTGCCGCGCTGATCGAGCAGAATGACGCGGTGGTCGTTGAGAGCGGCATCGAGCCAGCCGCCGATCGAGTCGGGACGGCTGGCCCGGTGACCCGGGCCGCCTTGCAGCCAGAGCAACCGGGGCCGCTGCTCGCCCCCATCGCGGATGATCTCGCGGGCAAACACGGTGATCTGCTCACCGCCCGCGGTCGCATGGTCCAGCGGCACGCCAAGGCGATAGGCGCGAACGGTGTGGCCGTCGAGTCGGTAGGTCGTGGTGTCCACAGCACTACTCAACACCCTGCGCCCGCGGGTGGCGCCCGGTCAGTCGGTGCCAGTGGCCTCTTCGTGCGCTGTGGCATGCCGTGCCAGGACCTCGGTGAGCTTGGTCGCCCCCGCAACGACGGTGGCCGCGTGCAGGCGCCCCGGCTGGCGGGTCAGGCGCTCGATCGGGCCGGAGATGGACACGGCGGCGATGACGCGGCCACTCGGGCTGCGCACGGGCGCGCTCACGGAGGCGACCCCGGGCTCGCGCTCACCGACGCTCTGGGCCCAGCCGCGGCGGCGAACGCCGGACAAGGTCGTGGCCGAGAATGCCGCGCCCATCAGGCCTCGGTGCAAGCGGTCAGGGTCTTCCCAAGCCAGCAGGACCTGCGCGGCCGAGCCAGCGAGCATCGACAGGGCAGCGCCGATCGGGATGGAGTCGCGCAAGCCGACCGGCCGCTCGGCCGCACTGACACAGACGCGGTGATCTCCCTGGCGGCGAAAGAGCTGCGCGCTCTCGTTCGTGTGGTCCCGCAGGGCGCCGAGCACCGGACTCGCGGCGGCCAGGAGCCGGTCCTCGCCGGCGGCGGCGGCAAGCTCCCCGAGGCGCGGTCCGAGGATGAACCGACCCTGCAGGTCTCGGCCGACGAGGCGATGGTGTTCCAGTGCGACGGCGAGGCGGTGGGCCGTCGGCCGGGCCAGGCCGGTCGCCGTGACCAGTTGCGCCAGGGTTGAGGGCCCGGCCTCGAGGGCACCGAGCACGATGGCTGCCTTGTCGAGGACTCCGACGCCGCTGCTGTTGTCCATGTCTTGATATTGCAGTCTCAACTCATGAGACGCAAGTCCCATGGCCCAAACGCCGTGCGAACCTGCCGACAGGACGAGGGTGCCCCCACTGGGGATGGCGGGTGCCCAGACACGCGGTGAAAGGAAATGGCGATGGGCCGCACATTGGCGCAGAAGGTCTGGGACGACCATGTTGTTCGTCGTGGCGACGGCGAGCCGGACCTGCTCTATATCGACCTTCATCTCCTGCACGAAGTGACCAGTCCACAGGCCTTCGATGGTCTGCGCCTGGCCGGATATCCCGTGCGCCGGCGCGATCTGACGCTCGCCACCGAGGACCACAACGTGCCGACCACCCCGGGTCCGATCACCGATCCGGTGAGCCGGACCCAGGTGGACACCTTGCGCCGTAACTGCGAGGAGTTCGGCATTCCCCTCTACCCGATGGGTGACGCCGAGCAGGGCATCGTCCACGTCGTCGGCCCTCAGCTGGGGCTCACCCAGCCGGGGATGACGATCGTCTGCGGCGACAGCCACACCTCGACCCACGGGGCCTTCGGCGCCTTGGCCTTTGGAATCGGGACCTCCGAGGTCGAGCATGTCCTGGCGACCCAGACCCTGCCCCTGCGTCCGTTCAAGACCATGGCGATCACCGTCGACGGCGACCTTGCGCCAGGCGTGACGAGCAAGGACATCGTCCTGGCCGTCATCGCCAAGCTCGGCACGGGTGGTGGACAGGGTTACGTGTTGGAGTACCGGGGCAGTGCGATCCGCGCCCTGTCCATGGAGTCGCGGATGACGGTGTGCAACATGTCGATCGAGGCCGGTGCCCGTGCCGGCATGATCGCCCCGGACGAGACGACGTTTGACTACCTGCAGGGCCGGGACCATGCCCCGACCGGAGAGCAGTGGGAGGCTGCCGTCGCCGCCTGGCGGGAGCTGGTCACCGACGACGACGCCGAGTTCGACGCCGAGATCGTGCTTGACGCGGCTGCCCTCACGCCGTTCGTCACGTGGGGCACCAACCCGGGTCAAGGCGCCCCCCTCAGCGAGTCCGTGCCAGACCCCGCCCTGATGGGCGACGACGTGGCCCAGCAGGCTGCCGAGCGGGCTCTGACGTACATGGGCCTGACCGCTGGGACTGCCCTGCGCGACATCAAGATCGACACGGTTTTTGTCGGATCCTGCACCAACGGCCGGATCGAAGACCTGCGCGCGGTTGCGTCTGTTCTGCAGGGCCGGCAGGTGGCCGACAGCGTCCGGATGCTCATCGTCCCTGGCTCGGCACGGGTCAAGGTCCAGGCCGAGGAGGAGGGCCTGGATCAGGTCTTCACCGCGGCCGGCGCCGAGTGGCGGCTGCCTGGGTGCTCGATGTGCTTGGCAATGAACCCCGACAAGCTGGCTCCGGGCGAGCGCAGCGCGTCGACGTCCAACCGCAACTTCGAGGGCCGGCAGGGCGTGGGGGGTCGCACCCACCTGGTCAGTCCTCTCGTCGCTGCGGCGACGGCTATCAAGGGCACGCTGGCCAGTCCGGCTGACCTCGACGACACCGAAGGGAGCAACTGACCATGGAAGCCTTCACCGTCCATACCGGTATCGGGGTTCCGCTGCGCCGCAGCAATGTCGACACCGACCAGATCATTCCTGCGGAGTTCCTCAAGCGGGTGACCAAGTCCGGCTTCGAGGACGGACTCTTTGCGGCCTGGCGCAAGGACGAGACGTTCATCCTCAACAGCCCGGCGTTCGGGGCTGGGTCGGTGCTCGTGGCCGGTCCGGACTTCGGGACGGGGTCGTCGCGCGAACACGCAGTGTGGGCGCTGATGAACTACGGCTTCCGCGTGGTCATTTCGAGCCGTTTCGCCGACATTTTCCGTGGGAACAGCGGCAAGCAGGGGCTGCTGACCGCTCAGGTCGGGCAGGACGACGTCGAGCTGCTCTGGAAATACCTGGAGAACAACCCGGGCGCGAGCGTCACGGTGGATCTGGAGTCGCGCACGATCACTGCGGGCGACATCGTCGCGGCGTTCGAGGTCGATGAGTACACCCGCTGGCGGCTCCTCGAGGGACTGGACGACATCAGTCTCACGCTGCGCCATGAGGAGCAGATCACCGCTTTCGAGGGGACGCGCCCCGGCTGGAAGCCGACCACAGAGTCGGCGCAAGCCTGATTCCCGGTGCGCGACACGCCGTGTCGCGCACCGCGTTTCTGTCGTCATGCTCGCGCGCGGGACCTGTTGCTGATGTGACAGAAGTGACATGCCCTCTGGAGACCAATGGGTGGGGTCCTTGTTCGTCGCCAGTGTCGGCGACAGGAAAAGCGTTGTGAGACAACAAGTTTCGCGCGGGAGGGTCCTCGCGTGGATGGGTGACCGATCACATGGTGCTGTGGCGTCGTGACACCCGCAGTTGAGGCAATCAGGTTGTGCGACAGGCGAAGCCATGGTCAGGGTGATGGACTGAGACCGCCTCCCGGAATACCGTCGGAGTCGGTCGACCATTCGGGTCGGCGACATATCTCGTCGGATTACCGGCGCCACACGTGTTGGAGAGTGCAGTGAACAAGGCAGAACTGGTCAAGGTGCTGGAGGCCCGCCTCGGCTCCCGTAAGGCCGCTCAGGACGCGCTCGAGTCCGTCGTCGACTCGATCATCAAAGAGGTCACCCGCGGTGGACGCGTGAGCATCACCGGCTTCGGTACCTTTGACCGGGTCGACCGAGCCGCTCGCACGGGCCGCAACCCGCACACCGGTGACACGGTCAAGATCCCCAAGTCCAAGGCCCCCCGGTTCCGCGCCGGCGCGGCATTCAAGGCCGTCGTGAAGTCGCCTCGTGCGGCCAAGGCTGCCGCCAAGGCCACGGCTCCCGCCAAGGCTGCTCCGGCTAAGGCTGCGGCCAAGAAGGCCGCTCCGGCGAAGGCTGCTCCGGCCAAGGCTGCGGCCAAGAAGGCCGCTCCGGCCAAGGCTGCTCCCGCCAAGGCTGCGGCCAAGAAGGCGGCCCCGGCCAAGGCTGCTCCCGCCAAGGCTGCGGCCAAGAAGGCGGCCCCGGCCAAGGCTGCTCCTGCCAAGGCTGCGGCCAAGAAGGCGGCCCCGGCCAAGGCTGCTCCCGCGAAGGCTGCGGCCAAGAAGGCCGCTCCGGCCAAGGCTGCTCCCGCGAAGGCTGCGGCCAAGAAGGCCGCTCCGGCCAAGGCTGCTCCCGCCAAGGCTGCGGCCAAGAAGGCGGCTCCCGCCAAGGCTGCGGCCAAGAAGGCCGCTCCCGCCAAGAAGGCTCCGGCCAAGAAGGCTGCCGCCCGCAAGTGAGCTCAGCCGTCGACACCACAACGGGCCGGGACCTCAGGGTCCCGGCCCGTTGTAGGTGCGGCATCACACCAGGTAGCACGTCAGGGGATGGGCTCGCCCTCTCCGATCCCGGCGATCCACAGGCGCGTCACCACGGACCCGGTGTCATCGAGGGTGACGCTGACGCGCTGCCCGACACGCAGGTGCCGCAGACCGTTGCCTGACCAGGCTGCTGCTCCAAAACCCACGAGTCGGCCATCGTCGAGGAGTGCGCTGCCGGCGTGGGCATCATCCGCGTCGCCGATCGTGTGGATGCTGGCCTGCATGTCGGCAGGCTATCTCCCTGCGCGCCGCTGGACGCCGCGCAGTACCCGGGCCGTGCGGGCTCCGACCCCCAGACGTTCGGCGGCCGCCAGGGCGACGACATCGTCCACGTCGAGGCGCAATCCCGGCCAACGACCGTCAAGAGGCACGTGCCCGCTTGCCTGATGGCGCTCAGCGCTGCCGGTGCCGAAGGCCGCCTCGAGCGGCATTCCTGGTGCGGCAGTGAGCAATGCGGTGCCGGTGCCGGCATCATCGACAACGAGAGCACGCGAATGGTGCGCCGCGGCGCCCAGGGCTGCGGAGAGTTCGACGGGGTGCAGGGCTGGGTGGTCGCCGAGGACCACCGCAACCGCGCATGTCCGGTCGAGGTCTCGGGCCGCGACACCCCCGGCCCGCACCGCGGCGTCCAGGCCTCTCCCGGGATCGGCGACGAGGGCCACGTCGCGCAGCAGGGAGGCCAGCCAAGCGCTGTCCTGGGTGACCACGATGACGTGACCGGAGCCGACGGCCTCCAGACACGCGGTGACGGTGTCTTGCGCCATGGCGGCGGCGAGCTCGGGCGTGCGCTCGCCCCAGTGGGGGTGCAGGCGCGATTTGTCCTCTGGGCGCCCCCGGACCGGCACGACGACGAACCACGACAGTGCAGTCGGCGCGGTCATGCCGCTGATCCTGCCAAGTGGTGGCAAGGTTCGGGGCAGCGTCCCGCTGCGTGGCGACGAGGGACGCCAGATGACCGACAAGGAGGCAGGTGGCGAGCGTCATCACCGGCGGTTCGGTGGCCTTCAATGTGGCCGCGACCGTGGCCCGGCCCTGGCTCATGGTCGGTACCCGCCGAGCCTGGTCAGGTGCCCAGCACCTCCCCGGGTCGGGTGGCTTTGTCGTTGTGTCCAACCACATCAGCCATGCCGACCCCTTCGTTCTCGCCCATTACCTTGTCGACAACGGTCAGGTCCCTCATTTCCTGGGCAAGATCGAGGTGTTCACGATCCCCGTCATCGGCGCGGTCCTGCGAGCTGCCGAGCAGATCCCGGTGTACCGGGAGAGCGCGCAAGCGGGCCAGGCCTATCGCGCCGCCGTGCGCGCGGTCCAGGCCGGCCAGTGTGTGGTCGCCTACCCCGAGGGCACGCTGACGCGAGAGCCGGACCAGTGGCCCATGAAAGGCAAGACCGGCGCGGCTCGGATCGCCCTGGAAACTGGCTGCCCCATCATCCCCGTTGCGCAATGGGGTGCCCAGGACCTGCTGCCTCCCTATGCGCGGTTCCCGCGCCGTGGGCGCCACACCATGCAGGTGTGTGCCGGCCCTCCCGTCGATCTCTCGGCATTCCGGGATCGACCCCCGGACCATGATCTGCTGGAGGCGGCGACGGAGGCCGTGATGACCGCCCTGACAACGCAGCTCGAGGAGCTTCGGGGGGCGAGCGCCCCGCCCGGCCGATTCGATCCCGACGCCCATGGACTGACCCGCACCGGCAAGCCCGGCCCACGCAAGGAGTGAGCATGACTCGAGCAGCTGTCTACGGAACCGGTAGTTGGGGGACGGCGTATGCCGCCGTCCTCGCCGACGCTGGCACCCACGTGACGATGTGGGGGCGTCGTCAAGGGGTCGTCGACCAGATCAACGGCGGGGCCAACGAGGACTACCTGCCGGGACTGCGCCTCCCGGATCGGATCCGGGCCACGGCCGACCCGGGGGAGGCCGCGCAGGACGCCGACATTGTGGTGCTGGCCGTCCCGAGCCAGACACTGCGGGCCAATCTGGAGACGTGGGGCCAGGTGCTGCCGCGCACAGCGTCCATCGTCTCGCTCATGAAGGGCGTGGAGCTGGGCACCACCAAGCGGATGAGCGAGGTCATCCACGAGGTGGCCGACGTCGAGCCGAGCCGGATCGTCGTCGTCAGCGGACCCAACCTGGCGCGCGAGATCGCCGTCAAGCAGCCGGCCGCGTCGGTTGTCGCCTGCGTTGACGCAGGGCATGCCGAGCAGGTCGCGGCTGCCTGTGCCGCGCCCTACTTCCGTCCCTACACCGGCCACGATGTCGTCGGGACCGAGATCGCTGGTGCCACCAAGAACGTCATCGCCCTCTCCGTCGGGATGGCCGACGGACTGGGAATGGGGGACAACGCCAAGGCCTCGCTCATCACCCGAGGCCTCGCCGAGACGATGCGCCTGGGGATTGGCCTGGGGGGCGACCCACGCACCTTCAGCGGCCTGGCTGGGGTTGGTGACCTCATCGCCACCTGCATGTCTCCGTTGTCGCGCAACAACACCTTCGGACGACACCTGGGTCAGGGCATGTCCGTGGACGAGGTTGTCGCGGTGACCAAGCAGACGGCCGAGGGCGTCAAGTCGTGCACGTCGCTGTTCGACCTGGCCGTCAAGACGGGGGTCGACGTGCCGATCATCGAGCAGGTCAACCTGATGATCACCCAGGGGCGGACGGCTGGCGAGGTCTTCGACACCCTCATGAGCCGGCCGCGCAAGGCTGAGGTCGACTGACGTCAGGACCTGAGGGTGTCCAGGGCGGCGGACAGGTCGCGCCAGAGATCCTCGACCTCTTCGATCCCGACCGATAGGCGCAAGAGATTCTCGGGCACCCGCAGCGGCTCTCCGGGTTGGCGACGGCGGCGCTCGAGCTGGCTCTCCACGCCACCCAGGCTCGTCGAGTGCACCCAGAGGCGGGTGGCCGCGGCCACAGCCTCGGCCCCCTGCGCGCCTCCGGTGACGTCGATGGCGACGATCGTGCCCAGGCCGGGGTACCGCACGACCTCCACGGCGGGGTGGGTGCGCAGCCGCTCGGCGAGGACGGCGGCATTGGCCTCGGCCCGCTCGAAACGCAACGGGAAGGTCCGCAGTCCCCGCAACGCCAGCCATGTCTCCATCGGCCCCGGGATCGCACCGTTGATCGTGCGATGCCGTAGCAGCCGTGCGCGCAGGGCCCGCCCCGAGTCGGTCGGGGCCGTGACGCAGACGCCGAGGAGGACGTCGCTGTGGCCGGCCAGGTGCTTGGTCGCGGAAACGACCACGAGGTCGGCCCCGAGGCGCAGCGGCTGCTGGCGCAGGGACGTGGCGAACGTGTTGTCCACAACGGTGAGAATGCCGCGCTCGCGGGCCGCGGCCAGCACGGTGGTGAGGTCGGCGACCTCCAGCAGCGGGTTGGTCGGCGACTCCAACCAGAGCAGGTCCGCCCCGTCCAACGCCGCGAGCACCGCCCCGGTGTCGGTGACGTCGGGCAACCACCGCATCGTGACCTGGCCGGCTGCGGTCCGGTCGCTCAGGGCCGCCACGGTCCCGTTGTAGCCCTCGCTGGGAGCGACGACGACGCCTCCCGCCGGGACGAGGGAGAGGGCCGCAGCGACCGCGGCCAGTCCCGAGGCGTACACGAGGGCGTCGCCACCGTCGAGGGCACCCACGGCGTCCTCGAAGGCGCTCCACGTCGGATTGCCGACCCGGGCATAGTTGACCGGTCCGTCCGCGACGTAGGTCGAGGTCAGCACGAGCGGCGCACCGACCTGGGCACCGGGCTCGCGGGCTTCCCGTCCCAGGTGGACGGCCAGGGTGGCGGGAGACAGGTCGGCCGGGTCGGGCTCCATCAGGCAACTCCTTGGTGACACAACCGCCGGGAGTGGTCCCCGACGGCGACTAGGCTTTGGAGCCAATGAACAGCGCCCCCGCCTCGCCCCCCGAAGATACGCCGCCCATGATCCGGGTCGCCGTCGTGTTCGGCGGACGGTCGTCCGAGCATGCCGTGTCCTGCGCGACGGCGGCCAGCGTGCTCGAGGCGCTCGACCGCGACCGCTACGACGTGATCCCGGTCGGGATCGCGCGCGACGGCCATTGGGTCCTGGCACCGGACGACCCCAGCCAGTTCCGGCTCACCGCGCAGCACACGCCCCACGTGGACGGGAGCGCTGCGAGCGTTATCGTCCCGACGAGCGCGGCCGACCAGAACCTCATCGTCCACGAGCCCGGTCAAAGCCCGCGCAACCTGGGTGAGGTCGATGTCATCTTCCCGCTCCTGCACGGCCCGTTCGGCGAAGACGGCACCATCCAGGGGATGCTCGACCTCGCCGATGTGCGCTACGTCGGGTCGGGCGTGACCGCGTCCGCGACGATGATGGACAAGGCGGTCATGAAGACCGTGTTCACCGCGGCCGGGCTGCCGGTCGGCCCCTACGTCGTCATCACCGACAAGGCCTGGCGGCGCGATCCGCAGGCGGCCCTGACCAGCGTCGAGACACTGGAGCTGCCCGTCTTCGTCAAGCCGGCCAGGGCCGGGTCGAGTTTTGGCATCACGCGGGTGACCCGCCCCGAAGACCTCGCCGCGGCGATCGAGGTGGCCCGAGAGCACGATCCCAAGGTGATCGTCGAACAGGGCATCTTCGGGCGCGAGATCGAGTGCGGCGTCCTCGAGGGGCACGGCACGAACCTCCCGCGCACGAGCGTCCTCGGGGAGTGTGTCGTGGTCCAGAACCACGACTTCTACGACTTCGAGGCTAAGTACCTCGCTGCCGATGACGTACGCCTGGAGACCCCTGCGGACCTCCCGGACGACGTGGCCGAGCGGATCCGGCAGATGGCGGCGGCGGCATTCGATGCGGCCGGGTGCGAGGGCTTGGCGCGCGTCGACTTCTTCCTGACTGCCCACGGCGAGATTCTCGTCAACGAGATCAACACGATGCCGGGCTTCACACCGAGTTCGATGTACCCACGGATGTGGGCCGCGACGGGGATGACCTACCCCGACCTCATCGACGACCTCATCGCCCTGGCCCTGGAGCGGCGCGTCGGCCTGCGCTGAGCAACGTCAGAGGACTCCGCGCCTTCAGCGGCATTCCAGGTCGTTGCGCGGCAGGGCCGCCGCGGCGTCATCGAAGGCGGGCAGCAGCAATGGCGCGGCCCCGTAGGAGTCCGGCACCAAGATCTCCAGCGCGGGGTCGGTCCCGAAGGTCGTCAGTCGGGTGCCGTCCGCGAGGTCCTCAGGAATCCACCCGATGCCGTCCACCTCGATGCAGCTCACGGCGGTCGGGCCCAGAGCCGCGACCCCGCACCGCGCGATGATGGCGGGTGTGCCCCACGCGCCCGCGCCGACATCTGCGGTCACCTTCGATCGAGTCTGGCCGCCGACCGTGTCGGGGTAGGCCGCGACAACTGCGGCACAGGCCGACGAGGTCGCCGCGGGAGCCGCGCTCACCTCGGTCCCGGAGGAGCAGGCCACCAGCGAGACGGCGGTGACGGCGCCGAGCGCCACCACCGCCGTCATGCGCAGCGTGCGAGTCAGACGTGCACCACGGTGCACGTGAGGGTTCTGGTGATGCCGTCGACCTCCTGGATCTTGGCAATGACGAGCTTGCCCAATTCGTCGACGTCGCTCGCCTCGACCCGGGCGATGACGTCGTAGGGACCGGTCACGTCCTCTGCGAGGACGACGCCATCGAGGCCGGCGATGGTCTGGGCGACACTGGCGGCCTTCCCGACTTCTGACTGAATGAGGATGTACGCCTGGACCACGACTTCGGCCACCTCTTCCTGCCGGTGTTTCCGGCTCCCGGGCCAGACGCTACCGTGCGCTGGCGGACGATGACGATGGGAGGGCCCTGATGACCACACGGCCGGTGCTCGGTGACTTCTCCGAAGCAGAGATCCTTGCGCGGATCCTGCCGCATTTCACCAGCGACGACCCGCGGGTCATCGTCCCGGCCGGAGACGACGCTGCGGTCGTCAACACGGGGGTCGCGACGGTCGTGACGACCGATTCCATGGTGCGCGGGTTGGACTGGCGGGACGACTGGTCCACGGGCGCGGACGTCGGACGCAAGGTGGTCGTCCAGAACGTCGCCGACGTCGCAGCGATGGGCGCGGTGTGCCGCGGACTCGTCGTCGCGCTCGTGGCCGGGCGGGACACGCCGATGGACTTCGTTATGGACCTCACCGCGGGGATCGCGCAGGCCGCCGCTGGGTATGCCGTGCCGGTCCTGGGCGGTGACCTCTCGGGGGCTCCCGCCGGGGTGGTCATCGTGACGATCACGGCTCTCGGCGACCTCGAAGGCCAGCGCGCGGTGCTGCGCTCAGGGGCTCGACCCGGCGACACCGTCGCGGTCTGTGGGACCCTCGGGCGCTCCGGCGGGGGCCTAGCCGTCCTGCAGCGCACCGTCACGGTGGTCGGCCACGAGAGCCCCGCGTGGTCAGCAGAGGAGCAAATCCTCGTCCACGCTCACCGCACGGCGGGCCATCCTCCGCTCGCGGCTGGTCCGGCCGCCGCGCGCGCCGGGGCCACGGCCATGATCGACGTATCCGACGGGCTGGTGCGCGACGCCGGCCGTGTCGCGCTGGCCTCAGGCGTCGAGCTCGCGCTGGACCGGGCGGCCCTCGAGGGCTTCGCCGACGGACCCCTGCGGATGGCCCTGGGCGGGCCGGTCGCGCTGCGGGAAGTGCTGGCGGGGGGAGAGGAGCACGCGCTGCTCGCGACCTTCCCCGCCGATGTGCCACTCCCAGTCGATCCGGCCCCGTGGGTCGCCATCGGCACGGTCGTGGTGCCCGAGCGCGGGCCCCGCGTCACCGTCGGGGGCCACGTGCCGGAGGTACTCGGTTGGGATCACTTCGCCGGCTGATCAGGCCCCGAATGCCGCCAGGCTCGGTCGCGAACGCCGGCGGGCTGGCCCCGAATGCCGGCGGGCGGGCCCTGAAATGCCGGCGGGCCGGCCTCCCGCGAAGGGAAGCCGGCCCGGCCGGTGCAGTCAGGGACGCGTCAGCGCTTGACCTTGCCCGCCTTGAGGCAGGAGGTGCAGACATTCAGGCGCTTGGGGGTCACGCCCGCCTCGCCGACGAGGGCCTTGACGCGCTGGATGTTGGGGTTCCAACGACGCTTGGTGCGGCGGTGCGAGTGCGAGATGCTGTGGCCGAAGCCGGGTCCCTTGCCGCAGACATCGCAGTTGGCAGCCACGGGTGATCTCCTCGAGTAATGGGGTTCGATGGTCGCCTCCCAGGCGCGACGAAGGCCGCTGGTGGGTTGTAGGCAACCGCACCAGAGTAGCCGAGGAGACGCGCCCCTTCCAAAACGGCGGTCAGTCAGCCGATAGTCTGCGCTCGTGCTCGCTGTCCTCACCGCTGCCGACGTCCAGGCATGGGTGCTGCTGACCCGGGCCGCGTTCGCCGCTCGGCGCCGCGAGATCGATGACCTCAATGTTTACCCGGTGCCCGATGGCGACACCGGCACGAACCTGTACCTGACCATCGACGGGGCCATCGATGTTGTCGCCGAAGCGGGCTCCGGCCGCAGCCCGAGCACACCCCTCTCCCTCATCGAGGAGAGCGAGGCCTTCGCCAAGGCAATGCTGCTCAGCGCTCGGGGGAACTCGGGGGTCCTGCTGTCCCAGATGATGCGCGGCTTCCGCGACGTCGTCGTCGAGGGTCAGCGCCGCACCGTTGGCCCCGATGACATTGTTGATAATCAATGCCTCGCAGACCGCCCCGGTAATCGGCTCTCCTGACAGGTCCGTTGCGGTGCAGAATATGCCGCCCCCCCCGATATTCACCCCGGCCGCGCCT
>JAGOME010000095.1 GCA_017993715.1 Phycicoccus sp. | reverse complement strand
GGTCAGGACCGTGTCGATCTGGGCCCGGGTCGGCAGCTGGTGGATGAGGATCTGCAGCGAGCCCGGGACGACCTGGATCCAGGCGGGGGTCGGGCGGTCACCGAAAGTCTGGCGGGCCAGCTCGATCGGGAACGACTCGACGCTCTGCTTGCGGACCGTGATGATGTCGAACTGCTCGACGCGGTACGACGGGACGTCGACGCGCACGCCGTTGACCTCGAAGTGACCATGGGTGACGAGCTGGCGGGCCTGACGGCGGGTCCGGGCGAGCCCGGCGCGGTAGATGACGTTGTCGAGTCGGGACTCGAGGATCGTCAGGATGTTCTCGCCGGTCTTGCCGGGGCGGTTGGCCGCTTCCTTGTAGTAGCGACGGAACTGCTTCTCCATGACGCCGTAGGTGAAGCGGGCCTTCTGCTTCTCCTGCAGCTGGGTGAGGTACTCCTTCTCCTGGATCCGGCGACGGCCGTGCTGGCCGGGCGGGAAGGGACGAAGGTCGAAGTTCTTGTCACCACCGACGAGGTCGGTCTTGAGACGACGCGACTTCTTCGTGATGGGGCCGGTGTAACGGGCCATGAGTCTCTATTACCTTTCCGAAGTCTTCGCGGCGCTCAGACGCGGCGGCGCTTGGGCGGGCGAACGCCGTTGTGCGGGCTGGGGGTCACGTCCTGGATCGTGCCGACCTCGAGGCCAGCCGCGGTCAGGGAGCGGATCGCGGTCTCGCGACCTGAGCCCGGGCCCTTGACGAAAACGTCGACCTTCTTCATCCCGTGCTCCATGGCGCGACGGGCAGCGGCCTCAGCGGCGGTCTGCGCGGCGAACGGCGTGGACTTACGGGATCCCTTGAAGCCGACCTGCCCGGCCGAGGCCCAGGAAATGACGGCACCGGTGGGGTCGGTGATCGAGATGATCGTGTTGTTGAACGTGCTCTTGATGTGGGCTTGGCCCACCGCCACGTTCTTCTTCTCCTTGCGGCGCACCTTTTTGGCGCCAGCCTGACGGCCCTTGGGAGGCATGTGCTCTCTTTCCTGTCTTACATCTACGAATGAGGTGTGGCGAACCGTTGCCCTGAAAGGTGAGTGCCACCTTGCTCGCGCAGCGAGCCCGAGACATCCGCGAGCTTGCGAGCCTGGATTTCTCGGAACATCACTGAGTGCGAGCGCAGCGAGCTCCTGGCCTTTCGGGGGATCCCGGGGGCGCAGCCCCCGGGGGTTACTTGCCGGCCTTCTTCTTGCCGGCGACGGTGCGCTTGGGTCCCTTGCGGGTGCGGGCGTTGGTCTTGGTCCGCTGTCCGCGCACGGGCAGCCCGCGGCGGTGACGAAGTCCCTCGTAGCTACCGATCTCAACCTTGCGGCGGATATCGGCGGCGACCTCACGGCGGAGGTCACCCTCGACCTTGAGGTGCTCGTCGATCCAGTCGCGCAGCTTGACCAGGTCGTCGTCGGTGAGGTCCTTGACCCGGGTGTCCGGGCTGACGCCAGTGGCGGCCAGGGCCTGCGTGGAGCTGGTCTTACCCACTCCGTAGATGTAAGTCAGTGCGACCTCGACGCGCTTATCGCGCGGCAGGTCGACTCCAACAAGTCGTGCCATCTTGTCGATGGTTCCTTTGCATTCATCCGGAGGTCTGGTGCAGACGCCGATCCGGGCTTCTTGTTCCGGTCCTCAGCCTCCGGGCCGAGGGTGACATCCCGCTCGTCGATGTGGGTCGCGGGGGTCGGGCGCTGCGTACTTCTTCTTATGCTGTGCGTGCGTAAAAGACGTGCTTCGTGCGTGGTCTGCGGTCAGCCCTGGCGCTGCTTGTGGCGCGGGTTCTCGCAGATCACCATGACCCGCCCGTTACGGCGGATCACCTTGCACTTGTCACAGATCTTCTTGACGCTCGGCTGAACCTTCATGGTCTTCGCTTCTGCCTTGTGTCGATCCGTCCCGAGGCGCCGGTGGCGCCTCGGGTCTTACGTGGTGTTCTTTCCTGATGCGGTCGGCTGGCCGACCACTGCTGCCGGGCTCGCGGCATTCGGACGATCCCGAATGCCGTGTGCTCAGCGGTAGCGGAAGACGATCCGGCCGCGAGTGAGGTCGTACGGGCTGAGCTCCACCACCACGCGGTCCTCAGGGAGGATCCGAATGTAGTGCTGGCGCATCTTGCCCGAGATGTGCGCGAGGACCTTGTGCCCGTTCGTCAGCTCGACCCGAAACATTGCATTCGGGAGCGCTTCGACGATCGTGCCTTCGATCTCGATGACACCGTCCTTCTTCGCCATACCCTCTCAATCCGCTTGGCGGGAACGTCCTCGGTTGACGGACGCGCCCATGGAAAGCGGCCCCGTATGCAAACCTCGCAGACAACACCTGCGCGAGCGCACACGTGACCGACACTCCAGTCTACGGGGCACCCCCCGTGAGCACGAAATCGGGGTCAGGTCCCTGCCGGGGGGGCCAGGGGTGCGCTCGGGTGCACCCTTGGCCCCCTGTTTCCCTACAGTTGACCGATGCCGACTGTCGGAGCCGATGATCCGCTCACCCGGTCCGCCCGCCGGATCCTCATCCACGGGGTCACCGGCTCCGGCAAGACCACCCTCGCCCGAGCGCTTGGGGTGGCGCACGGCATTCCGGTCATCGAGGTGGACGCCTTGGCCTGGCAACCCGGCTGGGTCAAGACTCCCGACGCCGACCTGGCCGAGACAGCAGCCGCCGTCGCCGCCACCGACGAGTGGATCCTCGACAGCGCCTGGTCGGCAATCCGGCCCGTGGCCCTCCCTCGCGCGGAGCTGATCATCGGGCTCGATCTGCCCGCGGTGTTGACGCTCCTGCGCCTCCTGAAGCGCACGGCCCGGCGGTTGCGCACCCGCGAGGAACTCTTCAGCGGCAACCGCGAATCCTGGGGCTCGGTGCTCTCGCGGGACTCGATCGTGCTTTGGCACGTGCGCTCGTTTCGCAGCAAGCGCGCACAGATCCGCGCGTGGGAAGCCGCCCCTGACGGCCCGCCCGTGCTCCGCCTGACCACACCCCAGGGCGTGGCTTCGTGGCTCGACTCTGTGTGAATCTCCCAGCCGGGCCGGACACAATGACGCCATGACGGTCCGCATCGCCCTCGTCGGCGACCTCAACCCCGACTACCCGAGCCACCGCGAACTCGAAGCCGCCCGCCGCCTGCTCGGGCCCGACGTGCAGACCCAGTGGTTTCCGACCGATGCGCCGATGACGGCCCTCTCACAGTGCGATGGCGTGTGGCTCGCTCCAGGTTCGCCGTATGCCGATGACGCCGCCGCCATGGGAGCGATCCGCTGGGCCCGCGAGTACGGCATTCCGTTCCTCGGGACGTGCGGAGGCATGCAGTACGCCGTCCTGGAGTTCGTTCGGGATGTCATCGGTCGCGAAGCTGGCCACGCCGAGGTCGATGGGGACGATGCGGGCAATGCCGTGGTCCCCCTCACGTGCGATGTGTACGGACAGGAGCGTCTCGTGACGCCCGTGCCGGGCACCGCGTTCGCGAATTTGACCCAGGGTCAGCCGTTCCTCGGCATGCACTACTGCCGGTATGCCGCCGCCCCCGAGGTCGTCGACGAGCTCACCCGGCACGGGTGGCTCGTCGAGGCGACCGCTGTGGATGCCGGGGTGGAGGTCCTGCGGCTGACCACCCACCCGTTCTTTGTCGTGAGTATGTTCCAGCCGCAGATCGGGAGCAGTCAGGGGGTCATGCACCCTCTCGTCCACGCGTTCGTCGACCAGGCCCGAGCGCGGGCCACCGCCCGGGAGCGCCAGGAGGCCGCCCTGGCGTTCACCGCCGAGTTCGACCGGGTCGATGCGGTCCCGCGGGTGTATGCCCAGCAGATGCGGGGGGCGATCTATCGGTGGTGGCGCCCGCTGCTCGCCCTCGTCCTGGGGCTGCTCGTCTTCCTCTTGTTCCAGGCGCTCATCACCATCCCGTTCGTCGTGTCCGGCGCGATCGATCTGGAGCAGACCGACTTCACGATCGGCATGTGGGGCAACCTGTATCTCAACCTCGGACTCGCGGCGATGATCCCTGCCGCCTTCATCGGGTTGTGGGCCGGGTTCGGCAGCCGCTGGCGCCGGGTGCTCAGCGTGACGGGGCGGGTCCGATGGGGATATCTCTTCAGGGCGATGGCGCTGATCACTCCACTGTGGGTGATCTCGTTGTCGCTCAGCGGCATTCTCACCGGCCAGTTCACCGGACCGCGCCCGCAGGACTGGATCGGATTACTTGTCGTCAGTGTCTTCACTACCCCATTTCAGGCGGCGGGCGAGGAGATCTTCATCCGGGGCTGGCTCGCCCAGTCCATCGGCGCTTGGTTCGCTCGGCCCCTGGTGTCGGCCCTCGTCGCCGGCGGCGTCTCGACGGTGGTCTTCGTTGCCCTGCATGGCTCGTTCGACCCCTGGATCATGGCCGACTTGGGGTCCCTTGCGGTGGGCGCGGCCTATCTGAGCTGGCGCACCGGCGGACTGGAAGCCGCCATCGCGATCCACGTCGTCAACAACCTGCTCATCACCTTCGGTGGGCTGATCTTCGGCGGGTTGGAGGAGTCATATGTCGACGGTGACGCGGTCGGGGACCCGCTATCGGCGCTGGCGTCAATCATCCTCATGACCTGCGCGACCCTGGCCCTGACCTGGCTGGCCAAGCGCGATGGCCTGGCACCGAGCAGGCGGCTGGCCCCGGCTGTCGGGTGACCAGCGGGCGAATTCGACTGTCACACAACACGTCAGCCCCTCACGCTCACGATCTGACACGAGTCGGATGCCGAACAGACCCTTGCGGCACTGTCACCCTGGGCACTGCGCAGTGCCCTGTCACGCTTGGGCGCCGCCACGCTGACAGTGAACAGCCTGTGGG
>JAGOME010000007.1 GCA_017993715.1 Phycicoccus sp. | reverse complement strand
GGGATGGTCGCGATGTCCTGGATGTACATGGACAGCGGGTCGGACATCTTCTCGCCGAGCTTGAAGGCCGTCGTTGGCGCGGTCGGCGACACCAGCACGTCGGCGGTCTCGAAAGCCGCCGCGAAGCCGTCGGCGATGAGACGCCGCACCTTTTGCGCCGAACCGTAGTAGGCGTCGTAGTAGCCCGAGGACAACGCGTAGGTGCCCAGGATGATCCGGCGCTTGACCTCGTCGCCGAAGCCGGCGTCGCGAGTCGCCGCCATGACCTGCTCGGCCGAGGCGTCCTCGATGCCCTCCGGCCACACCCGCAGGCCGTAGCGCATGGCGTCGAAACGCGCGAGGTTGCTCGACACTTCCGACGGCATGACGAGGTAGTAGGCGGACAGGGCATACGTGAACGAGGGGCAGCCGACCTCGACGACCTCGGCGCCGGCGTCGACGAGATGCTGGACCGCCTCGTCGAAGCGCGCCTGCACGCCGGCCTGGAAGCCCTCACCGGTCAGCTCCCGCACGATCCCGATCCGCATTCCGGCGACATCAGCGCGGCGCGCGGCATCGACGACCGGCGGAACGGGCGCGTTGATGGAGGTGGAGTCCAGCGGGTCGTGGCCGCCGATGACCGAGTGCAACAGGGCGGTGTCCAGGACGGTGCGAGCGCACGGGCCTGCCTGGTCTAGCGAGGACGCCATGGCCACCAAGCCATAGCGGGAGACCCCGCCGTAGGTCGGCTTGGCCCCCACGGTGCCGGTCACGGAGGCGGGCTGGCGGATCGAGCCGCCCGTGTCGGTGCCGATCGCCAACGGTGCCTGGAAGGACGCGATGGCCGCGGCGGATCCGCCACCGGAGCCGCCGGGGATCCGGTCCAGATCCCAGGGATTGCGCGTGGGGCCGTAGGCGCTGTGTTCGGTGGAGGAGCCCATCGCGAACTCGTCCATGTTGGTCTTGCCGAGAATGGGCATCCCGGCGGCCCGCAGACGAGTCACCAGGGTTGCGTCGTAGGGCGGCACCCAGCCCTGGAGGATCTTGCTCCCGCAGGTCGTCGGCAGGCCGGCGGTGGCCACGACGTCTTTGACGGCGATCGGCACGCCAGCCAAGGCATGCAGCTCCTCGCCCGCGGCGCGCCGACGGTCGATATCGGCCGCGGTGGCCAGCGCCCCTTCGGCATCGACATGCAGGTAGGCGTGGACATCGGTGTCGACCGCAGCGGTCCGATCCAGATGGGCCTGGGTCAGTTCGACGGCGGACACCTCGCCGCTGGCGAGCAGGTGCGCCTGTTCGGCGGCGCTGGTGCGGATGAGTTCAGTGGGCACGGCTTGGCGTCCGTTCGGTCGTAGCGGGCACGTCGTGGGGAATGCCGCTCGCGGGGTGGGGGTGAGCGGGCGGCATTCGCAAAGGGTCAGTCCTCGTCGAGAATCCGGGGCACCGAGAAACGCTGCTCTTGAACCTCCGGGGCGCCGGCGAGCGCCTGCTCGGGCGACAGGGAGGGGCGGACCGTGTCAGGCCGGGTCACATTGACCAGCGGCATGGGGTGGCTCATCGGCTCAACGCCCTCGGTCGGAGCCTGTTGTACGGTCGCGACGGAGTCGAGAATGACGCCCAACTCGCCCACCATCGTGTCCAGCTCAGAGTCGGATAGGTCGATGCGGGCGAGGTGCGCGAGGTGCGCGACGTCGTCACGGGTCAGTCCTGCCATGGGTTCAGTCTAGGAGGGCCGCCCAGTGCGCTTTCGACCTGCTCAGGCCGACGCCGCGCGGTGTCCCTCTGGGCCGGCCACCCGCAAGGCGGCCAGCGCGACACCGAGGAGGGCGACTCCGCCGCCGATCCCCGCGACCGTCGGGGCGGGCACGGCGCCGGTCAGTCCGAGAAACACCGAGGCCGCCCCGATGAGGACGCACAGAACTGCGGCGAGCCGCAGGATCGGGGCCCGGAAGATCCCCACGAAGGGAACGAAGTGCAGACCGACCACGACTAGGGTCCAGGCGGGCAGGTAGGCACCGTTGCCTGTAGTCCCGAGCAGGACAACGCCGACCAAGATGGCGAGCACCTCGGCGACGACGGACACCCAGTAGATCTTTCTCACGAGTCGGTCGGTCGCCATCGTCGGGGCCGCGGGCACTCGGCGGACCATGACGATCGCGACGACGAGGACGACAGCCGAGAGCGCCATGCCCGCGTGGAGCACTCCGGTCAGTCGCCCCCCTTGCTGACCCCACGCGAACCACGCGATGCTCACGCCGGCGAGCACGACAGCCATGCTCGCGTGGTCCTTGGCTCGCACGGCACGCTCCCGTGACCGGCCACCCGGATCCCCCGCATCCATGCCGACACCCTAAGGGCGCAGACCGCTACTTCTCGGTCGTCAACCCTAGGAGCCAGGCAGTTTCGTGGTCGGGCACGATCTCCGGCCGGCGCAGGGCCCAGCCCCGCAGGGCCTGGACGGCCTCGGCCCAGCCTCGGCCATCGTGGAACTCGATCCACGTGGAACCGTCGGTCACCAGGATTTTGCTCTTGGGCCAGCGCAGGACCCGCGGATCCGAGGACGGGTACGGATACTCAGATCCGCTCCCCTCCTGGCCAGGCAGGAAGGTCACGTCGCGGATCCCAGCGAGCGAGAGGCTCTTGTAGGTCCGCTTCCCTCCGACGACGCGCATCTCGTGAGCGGTGATCTCGGTGCGCATCTCCCGCCCGGTGACCCGGTTGAACACCACGATGAGGCTGACCAAGGTCCCCATGGCTGTGGCAACGGAGAGTCCGACGAACACCTGTGACGCGGGGTAATCGGCCTTGACCCATCCCCAGATGCTGAGCCAGTAGGTCAGGGGACCGAGGACGGCCACCCCCATGAGACCGATCACTACCGCCAGGCCTCTGCGCCACGGTGACTTTCGGGTGGTGGCCAGGACCGGATCGCCGGCGTTGGGGAGAGCGGACATGATCGGCAGGGTATGACAGCAAGAGCGGACGCAACGCGAACCCTCATAGAAACCGCACAGCGATGCCTAGGTGCTTTTACAGACCCTCTGGGCTGAATAGGGGTCACACAGTACAGAGCACCGCATCGTCAGGAGCACCCCATGTCGCCCATTCTCATCGTCGCCGACCTCATTGCCGTCGCGATCCTCGTCTTCGGCCTGTTCGTGCCGCGTCATGGACGTCGCGACCTCGTGGTCGCCTACCTCGGAGTCAACGTGGGGGTGCTCGCCGTGACGGCCGCCCTGTCCAATGCGACGGTGGCTGCCGGCCTGGGGCTGGGCCTGTTCGGGGTGCTGTCGATCATCCGGCTGCGCTCCGAGGAGCTGAGCCAAAAGGAGATCGCGTACTACTTCGGTGCGTTGGCTCTGGGCCTCATCGGTGGGCTCGGGTCGAGCAACCTGGCCGTGACCATCGGACTCATGGCCCTGCTCCTCGTAGCGATCGGGGCGGGTGACCTCATGTCGCCCCGGACCGTCCGGCAGGACATCGTCCTGGATCGGGCTCATGCCGACCCCGCTGCCTCCCGCGGCCACGTCGAGCGGCTGCTCGGGGTGGAGGTCACCGACGTGACCGTCCTCAAGACCGACCTGGTCAACGACACCACACTGGTCCAGGTTCGCTACGTCCCTCGTCTGGCCGGTGCGCCGCTGGCATCCCCCGCCCAGGTCACGTCCGAGTCGGTGTAGCGATGACGGTCCTCACCGTGGCCCCCCGCGCGACGTCGAACCCGCCGGCCCCGACTCGCAGACCGACCGCGATTCGGCTTGCGACACCGATGGCGACCATGGCCGACTTCGGTGCGATCGGGCTGGAGGAGTTGCTGACCAGCGCAGAACGCCTCACCCGGGTCGACCGCAAGTACCTGGTCCCCCAGCGTGAACTGCCAGCCCTGCTGGGTCCCATCGCGGCGCAGGCACGCGCCCTCGAGATCGACGGTCGTCGCCAGTTCGGCTACCGCTCGACCTACTTCGACACCACCGACCTGCGCTCGTTCTTCGAGGCCGGCCGGGGCCGGCGGCGCCGATTCAAGGTCCGGACGAGGGTCTACCTGGACAGCGGCGCGGCCTTCCTCGAGGTCAAAACCCGAGGAGCGCGCGGCACGACGGTCAAGAACCGGATCTCCCTGACCTCCCCCGAGCTGGGCCCGCTCAGTGCGACGGACGCGGCCTTCGTTGGTGCCCAGCTCGATGCGGCGCAGGTCCCCGGTATCGACCCACAGCACCTGCGCCCAACCCTCGTCACCGCGTACCGACGCTCCACGCTGTTGCTCGTCGGACGCGATGGCGACGGTGATCGGGTCACGATCGACACTGACCTGGGCTGGAGCACCGTCGGCGCCACGGCCGCCGATCTCGACCGTCCCAGCCTCGCCATCATCGAGACCAAGGCCGGGTCGACCCCGACCGCCATGGATCGCCAGTTGTGGCGCACCGGTTACCGCCCGGTGCGTGTCAGCAAGTACGGCACCGGCATGGCCGCGTTGACCCCCGACATTCCGCACCTGAAGTGGCATCGACTGCTCAGCGGCCCCTTCGCCGCCTGATCCATCGCGCCACTGCCTCACCGCCCTGCGCACCCCCGGGTACGCCGGCACCTTATGACCTACCAGGAGACTTCGCCATGCCCCGCAACCGCAACCTGACCGCCGTACTTGTGGCCGTCACCGCCGCCCTCAGCCTCGCCGCCTGCGGCATCACTGACACCCTCCAGAGCGTCGCCGCGACGACGAACACGTCGCCAGCCACGCAGGATGGGACCGTCACGTCGACGGGATCGACGGCCGGCATTCAAAGCCACGCTCAGGCCGACGACGTCGACTACGACGCGGCGAGCGCCATCACGGTCACCCTCGCCGATGCGGGCACCACCGCGAGCGGAGCGGGAGTGAGCGTCGACGGGGCGAGCGTGACCATCACCGACCCCGGGACCTACGTGCTCACCGGAACCTTGAGCAACGGGACGGTCGTCGTCGACAGTGCGGCTGAAGGCAAAGTCCGCCTCGTCCTCGACGACGCCTCCGTCACCAACTCGGCCGGGGCCGCCATCAACGTCGTGGCGGCCGACGAGGTGGTCGTCGTCCTCGCCGAGGGCTCGACCAACGTCGTGGCCGATGGCACCGGATACGACACCAGCGCCGAGGACGCCCCGAATGCCGCGCTCTTCTCGATGGCCGACCTGACCCTGGGCGGAACCGGCTCTCTCACCGTGACGGGCAACACCAACGATGGCCTGGCCAGCAAGGACGGGCTCGTCATCCTCGGGGGCACGATCACCGTGACCGCGGTGGACGATGCCATCCGAGGCAAGGACTACGTCATCGTCGAGGACGGAGTGCTGGACTTGACGAGCGAGCAGGACGGCCTGAAGTCAGACAACGACACGGCCGGCTCGCTCGGCGGGATCGAGGTGCATGCCGGCGCGATCACCATCAAGGCAGGCGACGACGGCATCCATGCCGAGGGTGCCGTGACGATTTCCGGCGGCACCGTCACCGTCGCCAGGGCCACCGAGGGCCTCGAAGGCAGCGACATCACCATCAGCGGCGGCGAGATCTCCGTGACCTCCAGCGATGACGGCATCAATGGCACGACCGGCACCTCCACTGGCGGGGGCGGGGGCGGGGGCGGCATGGGCGATGACGGGTCACGCGTGGTCATCAGCGCAGGCACCCTGACCATCAACGCCGAGGGCGATGGCCTGGACAGCAACGGATCCCTGGAGATCTCTGGCGGGACAACAACCGTCTTCGGCCCCAGCGGCAACGGCAACGGCTCGCTGGACAGCAACGGCGGCATCAGCGTGACCGGCGGGACCCTCATTGCCGCCGGCAGCGCCGGCATGGCAGAAGCCCCCGAGGCGGGGTCGTCGCAGAGTTTTGTGCAGGCCAACGTGTCCATCCGAGCCGGCCAGGAGGTGCAAGTGCGTTCGGGCGAGACCGTCCTCGCGTCGTACACCGCGGCCAAGGGTGCCGCCAACCTCGTCGTCAGTGCCCCCGGACTGACCGCTGGGCAAAGCTACGACATCTACGTCGACGGCACCAAGGTCGGCTCCGCGACAGCCGGGCAGGCCACCGGCGGCGGCATGGGAGGTGGTGGGATGGGCAAACGCCCCTGACCTCACCTCGTGCGCGCGCGGCATTCCGGTTCGTCCGGGGTGCCGCGCGTTTGCGTTGCGTCCCCCCTCAGGCCATGCCGGATGCATGAGGCACACACAGCCCAGTCACATGCACCCCCGCTTGACTCTCTTCATGAGCACGCAGACCCCCCTCCACCAGACCTCGCCCACCACGCCGACCACGAGCACCACGCCCGTCGAAAGGCGCTCGTCGGCCTCCCGCCGGGCCTTCCTCGGCGGGGGCTTCGGCGCGCTGCTCCTCGCCGGTGGCGCCAGCTACTGGGGAGCCAACCGCTATCTCATCGACCACGTCGAGGTCGAGAACGTCTCCCAGGTCACGTCGACCTCAGTCACGGCCACCCAAGCCGCGACAGGGACGGCCACGAGCACGGCGACGACCTACACCAGCGACACCGCGACGATCACTATCGACAAGGTCGTCACCGGCTCGGGTAGCGACACCGTGACCTACTTCGTCGCCGACGTCACCATCGCCGACGCCACGATCCTGAAGTCCGCGTTCGCCAACGACCAGTTCGGGACGAACATCATCGCCGACCCCTCGGTGATCGCGCAGCAGGCCGGTGCGGTCCTGGCCATCAACGGCGACTACTACGGCTTCCGGGACACCGGCATTCAGATCCGCAACGGCGTGATCTATCGCGACGAGCCAGCTCGTCAGGGACTCGCCTTCTATGCCGACGGCTCGATGAGGCTCTACGACGAGACCCAGACCGACGCCCAAACCCTGTTGTCGCAGGGCGTGTGGCAGACCCTGTCCTTCGGGCCGGGTCTCGTCGACGGCGGACAGATCCTCTCGGGGATCGAGGACGTCGAGGTCGACACCAATCCGGGCAACCACTCGATCCAGGGTAAGCAGCCCCGCACAGGCATCGGCTGGGTCGACACCAACCACCTGCTGTTCATTGCCGTCGACGGGCGGTCCAGCGGCTACAGCCGCGGCGTGACCATGACCGAGATGGCCCAGATCTTCGTCGACCACGGCGCCCAGGTCGCCTACAACCTCGATGGTGGCGGTTCGACGGCCATGGTGTTCAACGGCTCACTGGTCAACAACCCTCTCGGTAAGGGCCAGGAACGCGGCACCTCCGACATCGTCTACATCGCCGGCTGAGGTGCATCATGATCATTCTCATTCCGTCTTATGAGCCCGACGAGCGGCTGCTGACCCTCCTGGAGAACCTGCGCGGCCACCGAGTCGTCGTCGTCGACGACGGCAGCGGTGCGGCATTCGCTGGGGTCTTTGAGGAGGCCCGCATCCTGGGTGCTGATGTGTTGTCGCACAGCGCAAACCGCGGCAAGGGCGCGGCGCTGCGGACAGGTTTCGCCCACATCGAGACGGCCTACCCCGGCGAGGATGTCGTCTGTGCCGACAGCGACGGACAGCACTCCCCCGTCGATATCCTGCGGGTCGCCGCTGAGCTTGAGGCGACCGGTGCCGACGCGGTACTCGGGGCGCGCCGGTTCACCGGCACGGTGCCGCTGCGCAGTCGGTTCGGGAATGCCGTCACGCGGCGCGCCTTCGCTCTGGCGACGCGGCGCACCCTCATCGACACCCAGACCGGTTTGCGCGCCTACCCGGCTCGGCGGCTGCCCTGGCTGCAGTCCGTACCCGGGGACCGCTTCGAGTATGAGCTCACCCTGCTGCTGCGGCAGTGCAGCGAAGGGCAGCACGTGGTCGAGGTCGAGATCGCGACGATCTACCTCGACGAGAACTCCTCCTCCCACTTCCGTCCCCTGCACGACTCGCTGCGGATCTACGGGCAGCTGCTGTCCTTCGCGGGATCTTCGTTGGTCGGGTTTGCCGTTGACGTCGTCATGCTGTCAACGCTCATGGCGGTCACCGGCTCCCTGCTGTGGAGTGTGATCGGTGCTCGGCTGGTCAGCGCCGGCGTGAACTTCACCGTGAACCGGGCGTGGGTCTTTCGGACGACAGCGCAGCGGGTGCCCCTGCGGCGGGCCGTGGCCCGCTATTCCGCCCTGGCCGGGATGGTCCTCATCGCCAACCTCGTCCTCATGCAACTCCTCACTCCCCTGGCCGGTCTGACGGTCGCCAAAGTGGTGACCGAGCTCTCGCTCTTTGTCGCGAGTTTCGCCGGGCAGCGCGCATACGTCTTCGCCCGCGGACACGCGCTCACGCCCGCACGAGGGCGTCACGAGTCGCGCAGCACCGCTAACGGGGTCACGGTCGCGGCGGTGAGCACATCACCCGCCGGGATTGCGGCCACCTCGATCGCCCAGGCCACACAGGCCGCGAGCGTCGACGTGCTGCCCGCGATGGATCCTGTCGAGCCGTCGGGTGCGACGAGTCGGGCGGTCCCGTCCTGGACCCGCACGGGCAGCGTCCCGAGGACGTAGTCGCCGTCTCCCAGCCCGGTGGCGGCCATGGCGTCGGAGATCAGGGCGATGCGCTGCGGGCCAAGGGTGTCAAAGACCATGCGGACGACCTCGGGCACGACGTGGACACCGTCGGCGATGAGCTCCACGATGGCATCACCGCGCGCGGCGGCCGCCAGCGCCGCCGCGACGGGGCCACCCTTGCGGTGATGCATCGGCGGCATTCCGTTGAACAGGTGGGTAATCAGCGCGGGCCGGGCGGTCTGAGCGGTGATGACGTCGATGAGCCGGGTGACCGTGGCCGCGTCGGCTGCGGTGTGCCCGATGGCCGGGAGGATGTCGAATGCCGCGAGCACCGGGATGAGGTCCGCGGCGCCGGGCAGCTCGGGAGCGAAGGTGATCTGCTTGATCGCGCCGGGGGCTCCGGCATCGGCCGCTGCCAGGGCGAGCCGCTCGACCAGCGCTGGGTCGGGGTCGATGAGCAGCGCTGGATCGTGAGCGCCACGGCATTCGTCGGCGAGGAATGGGCCTTCAAGGTGAATGCCGAGCAGGGTGCCATCCGCCACGAGCGGAGCCAAAAGCGTCACCTGGTCGGCCAGGCGTTGAGGCGTCGCACTGACCAGGCTGGCGACGACACGGGTCACCCCGAGCCCAGCGAGGTAGGCCGCCGCTTCTCGTGACCCTGCCGTGGTGTCCCCGAAAGCGAACCCGAGCGCTCCGTGGCAGTGAATATCGACCAGGGCGGCGGGCGCGAAGGGCGCCGCGGGGTGGAGGTCAGGCGGCATGCCGCCAGGGTATCGGCGTCCACGTCGTGGGACCGGTTCAAGCAGTCCTTGCCAGAACCTGACATCAGAATCAGTTATCTCTACCGTGGAAAGTGGGCGGGTTCGACGGCGAGCCCGATGACGCCCGCGACCCCCAAGGGATGGATATGCGCGCTTCGACAACTCGGACGGTGTTGGTTGGCCTCACGGCGGGTGGCTGCGCCCTCGCTCTGACCGGCACGGCGTCCGCCGCACCCACCAGGTCAGCACCCGACCCCAGCAGCGTGCGGATCATGCTGACCAACGATGACGGCTGGCAGGCCCCCGGCATCACGGAGGTCTACAACGACCTCGTCGACGCCGGCTACCAGGTCACCATGGTGGCCCCGCTGAACAACAACAGCGGCACCGGTGCGCAGCTGACAATCCGCGGCACACTGACCGTGACCCAGCCCGAGGCCGGCAAGTACGTCGTCGACGGCACGCCGGCGGACACGGTCGAGTTCGGGTTCCACAACGTTTTCGCCGACAACCCGCCAGACCTGGTCATCTCGGGGTCCAATCGAGGCCAGAACGCCTCGGGCAACATCGTTCACTCCGGCACCGTGGGCGCGGTCGCCACGTCGCTCAACAACGGGGTCCCCGGCATTGCCTTGAGCACCGCCGGCGACTACCGCGGCGAGAATCTCGACAACATGCCGTATGCCGCGTCGTCCGACTACCTGCTGACCCTGCTCAGCCAGCTGCAGACAGCACGCAGAGCCGGAGATCCGCTGTTGCCCAAGGGTGTCGGGCTCAACGTGAACTACCCGTACCTCGCCGGTGGGACCGGCACCCCCGCCGGGGTCAAGCTCGCTCGCGCCGGGACCGGCTTCGCCGACTTCACGTACCTCGATGCGTCATTGCCGGAGGTCGGCGCGAGCTCCGACTTCACAGTCCGGAGCCAGATCGCCCCCGCCACGCCCGGCAGTGATGACGACCTGCTGGATCAGGGTTACATCACCGTCCAGCCGATCGCCGGCAACTACGACATCGAGTACCCCAGGGCGGTGCTGGGGCGGCTCAACGCCATCTTCCGCTGACGACCGGACCCACGACCCTCACATTCCCACCACGCGGGCCCGCCCTTATCAAGGGTGGGCCCGCGTGTGTTGTCTGTGGGATTCGGACCACAGTTTCTTGACTAAGAGACTGTTCATAATCATCTTTTTAGTGATCGGGCTGCAGGGCCGACGCGACGACCCTGACCGCGCCCGCAACCACGAGGATGGATATGCGCTCACACACGACTCGATTCCTGCTGGCCACCCTGACGGCCGGGGCATGCACTCTCGCCGTGGCCGGCTCCGCCCTCGCGGCTGGGCCGTCCCGTCAGGAGCCGGCACCCCTGCGGATCATGCTCACCAATGACGACGGCTGGGACTCGCCGGGCATCACCGCGATCTACGACGGGCTCGTCGCGGCCGGTCACGACGTGACCATGGTCGCGCCCCTGACCAACAACACCGGCGCGGGGGCTGCGCTCCTCACGCGCGGCAGCCTGGAGGTGACCCACCCCGAGCCGGGCAAGTACGTCGTCGATGGCACCCCCGCTGACACGGCCGAGTTCGGCTTCAATCGGGTCTTCGCCGGTGATGCGCCCGAGCTCGTGGTCTCCGGCACGAACCGCGGCCAGAACGTCGGCACGGGCACCGTCCACTCGGGCACCGCAGGGGCGATCGTGACCTCGCTGAACAACGGTGTGCCGGGGATCGCGATTAGCACGGCTGCCGATGTGCGTGGTGGCCAGGTGAGCAATCTGCCGTATGCCGCGACGGCGGACTACCTCGTCACCCTCCTGGACCAGCTCCAGGACGCCCGCAAGGCGGGGGCTCCGCTGCTACCCAAGGGTGTCGGGCTGAACGTGAACTACCCCTATCTGGCTGGCGGCACGGGCACTCCTGCCGGGGTGAAGCTGGCCACGTCCGGCCTCAGCGGCTACGAGGCCACCTACGTCAATGGGGACCTGCCAGCCGTGGGCGACAGCGCGAGTTTCACCCTGGTCCTCGTACCCCAACCCGCCGATCCCGGCAGCGACGACGACCTGCTCGATCGGGGATACATCACGGTCACGCCCATCGCTGGGAATTACGACATCGAGAACCCCAGAGCGGCTTTGCGTCGGCTCAATGCCCTCTTCCGCTGAGGTCGGGAGACTGAGCCAATCTTCGGATCTGCCCCGCAGCCTGGTGCGTGCGGGGCAGATCTGCGCCGGGGCACCGGCTCGGTCCGCTCGCTGACCTCTCACCCGCCCCACCGCCTCATCGTGCCCCTGGGGCGCGTGTGAGCCCCAAGGACCGCGCGTGGTGATCGCGTTGTGGCGCACAAGCCGTACTTGTCCCTTCCTGGCGGTGGATCACGATTCGACCACAAGGGAACCCCCGGTCGGCTTGTGAGCGTCAAGGGAGGCATGCATCGCCCATCTCCTGCCAACCGCCGTCGACTGCCTGCCGCGCTGGCCGCGATCGCCACGTCGCTCCTGGTCCTGACCGGTTGCTCCTCGGCCGCCGACTCCGCCTCCTCGTCCGCCTCCACGACCTCCGGCCCGATTGGGACCACGACGATGACCTCCCTCAGCCAGCTTTCCGGCACCTACCAGGCCACGGTGACCAGTCCAGGTGCACCGCCAGCGGCGGTCGTCGACGGCTCCCCCGTCGGCCTGGTCTTTGACGGCGGACAGGTGAGCGTGAGCACCGGCTGCAACGGCGGCCATGGCACCGTTGCGCTGGCTGATGACCACCTCTCCGTGTCCGACCTCGCCACGACCCGCAAGGCCTGTGCCCCAGAGTTGATGGCGCAGGAGCAGTGGGTAACCCAGATGTTGGCCGACGCCCAGGTGGAAGTCGATGATGCAGGCCTGACCCTGCGTTGGGGCCCGGATCGCGCGTACTGGCTCACCTTCACCCCAGCGCAGGCAAAGTAGCCCTAGTGAGTTCCGGCGCCAACTACCATGGGAGCACCGGAAGGAGCACCCGTATGAGCGTCGACGTGCTGGACACCGTCCGTCACCCGAGGGTGCCGCTCGAACGGCATGGCTGGGTCGCCGTTGCCCTTGCACTGGGCTCCGCGCTCGCCTATGGCGCGCTCATCGTCCTCCCGTACTACGTCAACGGGCTCAATGGCGTGCCGCTCGCCGAGGTAGCCGGCGGAGGGCATGACCCCAAGGATCTTTGGCCGATGGCGTCGCCGATCGCTGCCCCCTACCGGATCGCCGGCCTCTTCATGGTGATGCTGACCCCGCTGATCGCCATGGCTGTGCTCATGTGGGCCGCTTTCCAGCTCTTCCTCACCGGCTCGACGGCCCGCTCTCGGGCCCTGGCCGCCACGGCGGCCGGCATCTCGCTGGGGGTGTTGGCCTGGCATGCGACGCCCCTCGGCCAGGCCCTGGGGAGCTGGATGCTCGACTGACGGCCCGCGCGGTGGCACCACGGTGCACAAGAACTCCCGGCGTCCGGGCTCGGTGACCGCTGCTCGTCTCCCTAGGGCGCTGACCCGGTAGCCAGCAGGCGCCCGAAGCCGGCCTCGTCCAGGATGGTCAGGCCCAGCTCACGTGCCTTGGTCTCCTTGGACCCCGCGCCAGGTCCGACCACGACGAAGTCGGTGTTCTTGGACACTGAGCCCGACGCCTTGCCGCCGCGCAGCAGGATCGCTTCCTTAGCCGAGTCCCGGGTGAACCCCTCCAGCGACCCGGTCACCACCACGGTCAGCCCGGCCAGGGTCTGCTCGATCGAGGCATCCCGCTCGTCGACCATCCGCACCCCGTCGGATGCCCACTGCTCGATGATCCGCCGATGCCAGTCGTGGTCAGGCGCATCGAACCACTCGCGCACCGCCTCAGCAATCACGCCGCCCACTCCGTCAACCGCGGACAACTCCTGCGCCGACGCGTCGCGAATGGCGTCCATCGATCCGAACGCCTGTGCCAACGCCCGCGCCGCGGTCGGCCCCACATGCCGGATTGACAGGGCCACGAGCACCCGCCACAGGGGCTGGGCCTTGGCGGTCTCGAGGTTGGCCACGAGCTTGGCCCCGTTGGCGGAGAGCACCCGGCCGTCGACGATCCCCGGCGCGGGCACGGCCGGCGGGTCGGCCAGCTCCCGCTTGGACGCCACTCGCGTGTAGAGCGGGACGCGCACGACCTCGCTCTCCCCCAGCGAGAACAGCATCGACTCCGACGATCCCCCTAGCGACTCGTCGTAGAGCACTCCCGAGTCGAGCAGCGCAACCGAGCCCTCCCATCCGAGGGCTTCGATGTCGAAGCCGCCGCGGGAGGCCATGCCAAAGAGTCGCTCGCGCAGCTGTGAGGGGCACGACCGGGAGTTGGGGCAGCGGATGTCCTTGTCTCCCTCCTTTTCCGGTGCCAGGGTCGCCCCGCACGACGGGCACACCGTCGGCATGACGAACTCGCGCTCGGTCCCGTCCCGCAGCGCCACCACGGGGCCGAGGATCTCGGGGATCACGTCACCGGCCTTGCGCAGCACGACCATGTCATTGATGCGGACGCCCTTGCGGCGCACCTCGTCCGCGTTGTGCAGGGTCGCCTGCGTGACGGTCGACCCGGCGACGACGACCGGCTCCATGACGCCGTATGGGGTCACCCGGCCGGTGCGCCCTACATTGACCCGGATGTCGATCAACCGGGTGTTGACCTCCTCCGGGGGGAACTTGTAGGCGATCGCCCACCTCGGCGCCCGCGACGTCGCGCCCAGTGAGCGTTGCACTGCAAGCTCATCGATCTTGACCACGACACCGTCGATCTCGTGGGGCTGGTCGTGGCGGTGCTCGCCCGTGTCTTGGATGTACGCCAGCACCTCATCAATGGTGTCGACCACCCGATAGGTGTGGGCGACCGGCATTCCCCACCGATCCATGTGGTCATAGATCTCACTCTGGCGGGTCAGCTCCAGGCCGGTTGAGGCGCCGATGCCGTGCACGAGCATGCGCAAATCGCGGCTGGCGGTGACTCGAGGGTCCTTCTGCCGCAACGATCCTGCCGCCGTATTGCGGGGATTGGCGAACGGCGCCTTGCCCGCCTCGACCAGGCCCGCGTTGAGCTCGGCGAACGCCGCCACGGGGAAATAGACCTCCCCGCGGATCTCGACAAGGGAGGGAACGTCGTCGCCGACGAGCTGCTCGGGGATCCCCGAGATCGTGCGGACATTGAGCGTCACGTCCTCCCCCGTGCGCCCGTCGCCCCGGGTCAGGGCCCGGGTGAGCCGACCGTTGGTATAGAGCAGGTTGACGGCAAGCCCATCGATCTTGAGCTCGCACAGATAGTGGAATGCCGCGCCGCCCGCCTCCCGCTCGACCCGCGCCGCCCAGGCTCGCATTTCCTCGGGCGAGAACGCATTGTCGAGGCTGAGCATCCGTTGCAGGTGGTCCACGGCCTGAAAGTCAGTGGAGAAGATCGCGCCACCCACGCGCTGGGTCGGGCTGTCCTGGGTCCGCAGGATCGGATAGGCGACCTCGAGCTCGTTCAGCCGGCGGATGAGGCCGTCGTACTCGCCGTCGCTGAGCGTCGGAGCATCCTTGACGTGGTAAGCGAACTGGGCGTCGCTCGCCCGCTCGGCCAGATCGCCCCACTCCGCCCGGGCGTCCTCGGGCACAGCCGCGCCGGCGGCGGCATGGGGGGCGACGACATCCAACGGCTCAGTCACAGCGCCCATCCTGCCGCAGCGCACCGACACGCGTGCCGGCTCGACCCGTGGGCGCCCGTCGGGGGTCTGTCACGGCCCCCACAGAGCCAGTGGGACGACAGCCACCCCATCAGAACGACGGTAGGTGTGCTCCCCGGTCGTGAGGACACCCAGTCGACAACGTCGACGCCGAGTTGCTCCCGCAGCCACAGGAGATGACGGACATCGCGATCCTGGACGCTCGCGCTCAGTTTGACCTCGATCCCCAGCACCTGACCGTCTGCGCCCTCGACCACGAGGTCGACCTCGTGGTCGCCATTGCGGGTGCGGAGGTGACCGACGGTTGCCGAGCCGGCCTGTGCAGCCACCCGCACTCCGAGGGTCGCCAGGGACTCGAAAAGCGGTCCGGGCATTCCGGCCCCAGCTCCAGAGACCAGGGCGTCCGCGGTCAACCGCAAGAGGCTCGCGGTCAGCGCGGGGTCAGCCAGCTGATGCTTGGCCACCTGCTGAAGGCGACTGATCTGCGTGCGCCGCGGAGCCCAGGCTGGCACGGGATCAAGGATCCACAACCGGGAGAGCAGGTCGCGATAAACGATCGTCGTGGTCTTGGCCGGCTGAGCCCCATCTCCCACTGTCGTCGCATCCAGGAGGCGGGAATACGCCAGCATGATTGAGGACGGATTTGGGCTGCACGGTGGGCTGCCACGGCATACGGTCGACACCATGACCGCTGACGTCGTCGTCTACGCCTTCGACACCATGGCCGACTGGGAGTACGCCCACCTCACGACGGTGCTCATGAGGACGATCCGCTCGGGCGACGACCGCTTCCGACTGCGCGTGCTGTCCCAGGATGGCGAGCCGGTCACGACCCTGGGTGGCCTGCGCCTCCTGGCAGACGGGTCGCTCGCCGATCTCGACCCGGCGGCGGTCGGGCTCCTCGTCCTGCCCGGGGGCAACACCTGGCGCGAGGGGCACGACGCAGTCCTCGTACTGGCCCGCTCGCTGCTGAACGCCGGCACCCCTGTCGCCGGGATCTGCGGCGCGACCCGGGCGATGGCGCTGGCCGGGCTGTGCGAACACCATGCGCACGTGCTCGACGCGGACGATGTCGACCAGGACTATCCCGGTGCGGGACACCGGATTCACCAGGCTGTTGCCGTGCTGGATGGCGCCCTGGTCACCGCGATCGGAGAGGCGCCACTGGAGTTCGCGCGGGAGGTCTTCCGGGCCCTGGAGTTGGACTCGCCTGAGGAGATCGATGCCTGGTACGGGTCGTTCAAGGACGTCGCGGACGCCCGGGGCTGACCGAGCGAGCACCTCTGGACCTCAGGCGGCGGGACGGGACTGCGGCGAGAGCTGGCTGAGCACCTGGGCGCCCTGCTGACGGACCTCGGCGAGGTCGGCGGGGGTGTGGATCATCCCTTCGGCGGCGCCGAGGAGGATGTCGACCTCCCGCTCGAGCGCGAGCCGCCGCTGCGGTGAGGCGGCCCCCTCGCCGATGAGGGCGAGCATGCGCAGGAGCTCCTGCACCACCCTCGGGTGCCGCTCCAACCCGCCCTGTCTGATGTGCGCGCACACGACGCGGAGGTGCGTGAGGAAGGACATGATCGGCAACGCGATCCGGACCCTGCCGGACGGATCGCCATATGTGCGTGTCGAGAAGTCCCGCCGAGAGCAGTCGAGCATGAGGGAGCTGAGGTGATGCACGGCCTGAGTGCCGGTATAGGGGTCGTTCTGTCCCGTGGACATCGCCCGGTTGATGATGTCGACAAGCTGTCGGAGACCGAGACCGAGGTCCCGCTCGATCCGCCGCTCGGGAGCCACCTCGATGAGGTGCAGGATGGCGTCGGCGGTGGTCGGCTTGAGGGGGCTGCCGTTGTCGGCCCAGACGACGGCAAGCTGCTGGCCCCGCACGACGTAGTACCCCACCGTCGGCACGACCTGGATCGTCAGCCCCTTGCGCGTCGCGAGGGCGAGCAGTCGCGGGTCGACTCCTTGCAGGTAGCCGTCGGCTCCCGCCAACACGCCATAGGCCTGCGCCGGCTGTTCGAGGGTGATCGTCGCGTCCGGATCGAGGACTGGCAGGGCGCCGGTTGATGCGTGGGGAGGCCCGGCCACCAGTGGGTGGTGGTGTTCCAGGAGCCGACGGGTGTCGCGCTCGACCTGGCGCATGATCGAGTCGATCCGCACGGCATTCGTAATGTGCCCGAAGTAGTAGACGAGCATGGCGATGCAGACCACAGCCAGCGTGAGCGCCATGGTGATCGCCGGCCGCGGCACCTGCCCGGCGCTCACGTCGGTGTTGATCTCGTAGATCACCGCCAGGCAGAAGGCGATCGTGCCCACGAAGCACCCCAACACGACCTGCGTCCCGAAGTCTCGCAGGAACGTACGCAGGAGGCGGGGCGAGAACTGCGTCGAGGCGATCTGCAGGGTCACCACCGTGAGAGCGAAGACGAGACTCGTCACCGGGATCAACGCGCCGATGACGACCGTGAGGACCTGTCGCGCGTCGTTAGCGTTGCCGCGGAAGGCGATCGGGCCCAGCCAGTCCGGCCCGTATCCGAGCACTCGGGCCATGGCGGTGCCGGCGATGAGGCCGACAAGCACCGCCAACGCAGGCTTGAACCACAGCGCGCTGCGCACCTCACCGACGACGCGCTGCGCCATGACGATGGCTTGGGTCCGGGTGCTGGCACTGCGAACGACGTTGGTGACGTGCTGGGTCCCTCTCACTTGCGCAACGTAGAACCGCGCGGCATTCACCGTCCATGCGTGGCCAACCGGTGAACAGCAGGTGAATGCCGCCCGCCCCCGTTCCCGATCCGCCGGCCCGCGACATTCACAGGAACTCCAGACAGTCCAGGCCCCGGATTCACAAGAAGGCCCGTTACGTTCTGCCGTTGACCAGCCCAATGGCCTGTAGGAGGGACCCCTTTCATGCGACGGATCACCACCGTCACGGCGGCAGCCGCCGTCTCGACACTCATTCTTGTCGGATGCTCCAGCACCTCGACGCAGACGTCGCCGAGCGCGACGACGGCCACGGCATCGGCGACGACATCGGCGACAGCAGGCTCCACCGACGACACGACCCCGGCGATGGTTGCGGCGGCCGAGGCGTTCCTCGCGACCCTGACCGACGAGCAGAAGACCAGCGTGTCCTTCGAGTTCAGTGACACCGCGCAACGGCAGCGGTGGTCCAACCTGCCCCAGGGCCTGTTCCAGCGCGCCGGCCTGATGTGGGGCGATCTGTCCACACAGTCCCAGGACGCGTGGCTCGCTCTCATGCAGACGACGATGAGCACGGAGGGCTACGAGCGGGTCCGTGCCGAGTGGGCGGCCGACGACCAGCTCAGCGGCGGGGGCAGCAACTCCTACGGCATGCAGTACTACTGGGTGGCCCTCATCGGCACTCCCTCGACCACCGAGGCCTGGCAGTGGCAGTGGGGCGGTCACCATGTCACGGTCAACGCGACGATCAAGGGCACCGACCTGTCCCTGACGCCCAGTTTTATTGGGGCACAGCCGACCTCGTACGACGCCAACGGCACCGCCGTCAAACCCCTAGGTGACATTCTCGATGAGGCGGCCGCGCTCGTCACCGGGTTGGCCGACACCCAAAAGGCCAAGGCCGTACTCGGGTCGAGCTACATCGACCTGATCCTCGGCCCCGGCGAGGACGGACGCACCATCGAGGCTGAAGGGGTGGCCGGCGCCGACCTGACCGATGCCCAGAAGGCGCAGTTGCTCGCCATCATCGGCGAGTACGGCAACCTGGAGAATGCCGAGGATGGCGCCGCCCGCATGCAAGAGCTCGAGGCCGACCTCGACTCGACCTACTTCGCGTGGTACGGCCCGACCGACACCACAGAAGGGGTCTATTTCCGGATCACCGGCCCCAAGGTCGTCATCGAATACTCGAACCAGTCCATGGGCGGCGACCCGGCCGACCACGTCCACGGGATCTATCGCGACCCCACCGACGACTACGGGGCGGCGTTCGGCGCCGGCTTGTGAGACGCGCCGCGCTGGCGTGGTGGCTGGCCCTGATCGGGCTCACCATCGTCGCCACGCCAGCCGGGGCGCATCCGCTCGACGAGTACATCCAGGCGACCTATGTGACGGTCGCGCCCGACTCGGTCACCGTCGAGCTCAAACTGTCTCCCGGCGTCCTGGTCGTCCCGTCGGTGCTCACCCAGCTGGACCCCGATGGCGATCAGCAGATCGCCGACGGCGATGCGCGCGCCTATGCCGATGATCTGCTGCGCCAGGTGACCCTGCGGGTCGACGGATCGGCCCTGCCCTTGACGATCACCGACCTACAGGTGCCGACGTACCAGCTCACGCAGGCCGGCTACGGCACCCTCGAGGTCCGCGCCTCGGCTGCCTTACCGGCCGCCGCGGACGGCTCCGCTCACGAGCTCACCGTGCGCAACGCCAACACGGCCGACAACCCACGCTTCCAGATCAACGCCTTTGTCAGCGACCACGCTGTCGTGACCTTGGGACAGCAGCAGCGGGACTCGGAGCAACGCCAGTTGGACGTGACCTTTCGCCTCGGTCCCAGCACCCAGCCACCCCTGGCGGAGGGCGAGGCGACCGATTCGCCAGCCGCCTCAGCCTCCACGGCCGGGTCCGGGGGGCGGCTGCTCACCGTCCTGGCTGACACCACCGCCTCTCCCGGCGCCCTGCTCATCGCGGTTCTGCTCGCGGCCGGGCTCGGCGCACTGCACGCCCTGACACCAGGGCATGGAAAGGCATTGGCCGCGGCCTATCTCGTGGGATCGCGGGGCACGATCCGCAACGCCGTCGCTCTCGGTGGCATCGTCACCTTCACCCACACGTTCTCGGTCATCCTGATCGGCCTGGTGGCGCTCTTCGCCAGCCAGTACATCGTGCCCGGTGTCCTCGCGCCCGCTCTGTCGCTCACCTCCGGGGCCCTCATTGTCGGCCTCGGGCTCTGGCTGCTCTGGACTCGCTGGCCGGGACGAGCCCGGACGCACGACCACGACCACGAGCACGACCACGACCACGACCACGACCACGACCACGAGATCATTCACGAGCACGGCGGCTCGCGGCATACCCACGATATCCCGCAGCAAGTTAGCCCCAAGGGTCTGCTCCTCATGGGCATCTCCGGTGGGCTGGTCCCCTGCCCAGAGGCCCTGGCCGTGATGATCTTCGCGGTCGGCGTCAACCGGATCGTCCTGGGCCTCAGTCTGATCGCCGCCTTCAGCCTCGGCCTCGCGGCAGTCCTGGTCGGGCTCGCCATCGCCGTGGTCGTGGCCCGCCCGACGCTCGACAGACTCACGTCGGGTCGGCGCTGGCCCGCCGCCGCTCTCCCCCTGGTCAGTGCCGTGGTAGTGACGATTCTCGGGATGGGCATCCTCGCATCCGGCTGGTCTGCGCTCACCCTGGGATAGCCCCCAGGCTGGTCGCGGCTGCCGCCTGACATCCGGCGCCGCGGCTCCCGGGTCCCGCGTCACGGCGCACCCCTCAGTTAGCGTTTGCTGAGGAGGGCCAGGCAACGAGAGGGAGCCGTGACGGACAACGAGCCACGTGAGCCGACCTCGGAGCCGACCTCGGAGCCGACCTCGGAGCCGACCTCGGAGCAGATCGCGCAACGGACGCGGCAATTGGCCGCCCAGACCCTGCTGTCGGCCCACGACAACAACCTCGATGCCGCCTGGGCGTCCCTGTGGACCGCAGCGGACGACCTACGTCGGGTCACGAGCGGGCGACATTCGGTCGCTGGACCCACGACATCGGGGTCCCTGACCACGGACCCGACCACGGACCCGGCCCCGGCCCCGGCCTTCGCCGGGGCCGCACCCGGACGCCAAGCGGATGAGGTTCTCCCCCAGCTCGATCCCCGCCCTCGGTCCGGACGCACCCTGGTCCAGATCCGCGACCTGCACCGGACCTACAAGGTCGGCAAGCAGCAGGTCCGTGCCCTCGACGGGGTCTGCCTGACCATCGATGAGGGGGAGTTCGTGGCCCTGGTCGGCGCGAGCGGCAGCGGCAAGTCCACCCTCCTGCAACTCATCGGCGGACTCGACAAACCCAACAGCGGCAACGTGATCGTCGACGGCGCCGACCTGGGCAGGATGCGCGACGGCAAGCTTGCGCGCTTCCGCGGCCAAACCATCGGCTTCGTCTTCCAGTTCTTCTACCTCCAGCCGTTCCTGCCGCTCGTGACCAACACCGAGGTACCTGGGATGTTTGCGCACCGCGGGCGCAAGACCCGCCGCGAGCGCGCCTTAGCGCTGGTCGATGAGGTCGGCCTGGCCGACCGGGCCAAGCACCTACCCCGCGAGATGAGCGGCGGGCAGATGCAACGTGCCGCCATCGCCCGAGCCTTGCTCAACACCCCCAAATTGCTGCTGGCCGACGAGCCAACGGGCAACCTCGATAGCGCCACTGGCGCCACGATCATCGACCTCTTCGAACAGATCCGTGACGAGTCGGGCACGACCATCGTCATGGTCACCCACGACGAGGACATGGCAGCCAGAGCCGATCGCATCGTGCGCCTCAAGGACGGGCGGGTCGTCGCCGACACCGCGGGGGTCATCATCGCCAACGCAGCCGCCGAGGACAAGGGCGAGGGCGTCGCATGATCGGGCCGCTCGACACGCTGACGTTGGCGCGCACCAAGATCCGCTCAAAGCGGCTGCGACTGTTTGTCACCACGATCGTCTCGGCGCTCGTTTTCGGTGTCCTCGCGGGAACGACCATCCTTGTCGATGGCATGAGCGCGAGCCTGGCGAGGTTCGCCACGGTCAACCTCGGCGAGCGCTACCTCGTTTCCGGTGGCCCCAACTACTACTCCCCCACCATGGGCGGCGGCATGGACCCCTCCAACCCGGAGATGCTTGCACGCGTCGAGGCGATCAACACCGAGTACCTTGCCGAGCGCAAGCTGGCGGCGCGCGAGTTCGGGATCACGGACTACGACGCGCGCAACGAGATCCCCTACTTCGTCGACAACACCGACCCCAACGTGCCGCCCGAGTACAGGCGCACGGTCAACCCCCAGTCGTGGGCCTACCAGCGCTACCTGGTGGAGCAGGCGGCGGCGAACGCGAGCGCGGTGCCGGACGAGGCGGCATTCGCCGCCTTGGTCGACCCGCTCGGCGCGACCGAGGTATACGCCACCAAGGACCTGGCCTACCTCAACCTCACCTACCTCGTGGGCGAAGAGGACCTCACCCTCGACGCACCCACACCGACCGAGGCCACCCCGATCATGCAGTCCCCGATCGGGGTCGGCGCGTACACGATGGTGCCCGATGCCCTGGTCGCCCCGTTCATCGCGCCCGCACCGGGTACGGCTCCTGCTGGCGTGCCTGTCCTCCTCTCGGCCGACGATGCTGTGCTGGTCTTCGGCGACCAGCTCGCCCTCCCCAAGCGCCCCGGCGAGCCCGCGGCCCAGGTGGCCTGGTTCACGCAGGTGCGTGACGGCGTCCGGGGCGCGACCTACACCAGCTGCTACCGCAATGACGCTGAGCGGGCCCGCATCGACCAGACGCGCAGCCAGGTCAGTGAGATCGCGGCGGGTCGAGGCAACGCCGACTACGTCAGGCCCTCGGTCATCTACGCGCTGCCGACGACTCCCTGCGGCATGGTCACGGTCGTGGAGGACACCCGCACTCAGGCGCAGCGGGACCTCGATGACAAGCGCGCCTTGTTCGATGCCCGGTTTGCCCCGCCCCAGGCACCACTGGCCGAGCCGGTGACCTTCGAGGTGGTCGGCCTCCTGCCGTCCCCGCCACCGGCCAACTCCGGCGTCGACGCCGTCCTCTCTGGGCTCGTCGGGGTCAACTACGGGTTCGCTGCCGTCGTGCCGGAGACGTCTTGGGCGGCCCTGCCCCCCGACCTCAAACACGAGGGCTTGTTCGCGCTGCCCAAACCTGTGGGAGAGCCGGGCATGTATGGGCCGCAGGCCAACTTCATCGCCTCGTTCCCGACGATCGAGCAGGCCAAGACGGCCGTGCGCAACAACTCCTGCATGATCTCGTGGACCCCCGAGTGCGAAGCCATGCCGTTCATGTTGGCGACCTACGGCACCAACTACCTGGCCGTCGACGACATCACCACGCAGGCCCGGCCGGTCCTCATCGCCCTGTTCGTCATCGCCTTCGGCATCGCGACGATCATCATCTGGGCCATGATGGGGCGCGTCATCGCCGACTCCCGTCGTGAAACCGCCGTCTTCCGGGCGATCGGGGCCAAGCGCTCCGACATCGTCGCCGTCTATCTCACCTACTCGCTCTGGGTGGCCCTGCGCATCGTCCTCGTGGCCGCCCTCATCGCCGTCGGGATCGCGGCCTTTGTGGAGTTCCGGTATGCCGACCGCGCCACCGACATCGCTCGGCTTGCCTATGCCGTATTCACACCCGCGCCTCGCTTCTCGTTCATCGGACTCCAGGCCCCATTGCTCTGGGGCATCTTCGCCGGCATCATCGCCATGAGTCTGGTGGCCATCACCCCGCCCCTGCTGCGCAATATCCGCCGCAACCCCATCAAGGACATGCGCGACGAGTAGCCGCCCGCAGGGCATCCCGGATGATCTCCAGCTGACCCACGTGCTGGGCCAGCTCCTCGTACACATGCAGGAGCACGGCGCCCTGAGTCGCGTACTCGTCATCAGGACGGTCCGGCGGTGGCTTGGTGGGCCGCGCTCGAAAATCTGCGGCGTCGGCGACGTCCTCGTGCAGCCGCGACCGCCCGAAGGCCAGCAGGGCGAGGGCTTGGTCGACCGTGCCGGTCGCCAGGAACTCGGCAGTCCGGTCGCGCGGAACGACCACGCCCAGGTTTGTCGTGCGCGCCCAAAAGCCCATGACTCCGACAACGTGGGCGGTCAGCCCGAATGCCGTGTTGGCGCCCGGGAGGTCCGGGCGCACACAGACGAGGTCATCACCGAGGTCGCGCAGGATGCCCGCGTAGGCGTCGAGAGCCTTGTCGCAGAACTGGAGGAACTCCTCGCTGCTGATCATGGCCCTCATCCTCGCCCACAGCGGCAGGGCGGCGGGCGGCGGCCAGGCGCCTGGGGATAACTCCAGCCGTGCGTCGGGCGGAACCCGTAGCCTCACGGCATTCCCTGACCGCTTTCTACCCTGGAAAGGTAGAATCCATGCCCATGGCGACGCTGAACATCAAGGACCCCGAGGTTCACGCGATGGCCCACGAGTTGGCCCGTCTGCGTCACACCTCGGCCACGGGCGCCGTGCGCGAGGCGCTCACCGAGGCGTTGTCCCGTGCCCGTCCTCGTGATACCCCAGCACAGCGGGCTGCGCGGACCCTCGACATCGCCCGACGAATGCGCGAGGTGGACGCGCCCTTCCTCACCGACGCCGACCTTTACGACGAGAACGGCACGCCCCGGTGATCGTGGATACGTCCGCTATTGTCGCCATCGCTCGCGACGAACCCGATGCCGAGACCCTCGTGGACATCCTGGCCCACAGCGTCGGCACGCGAATCTCGGCAGGCACCGTGTTGGAGTCCTCGCTGGTGCTGTCCGGGAGCCGTTCCGCCTTGCTGGACGAGTTTCTGTCCACCCATGACATTGAGATCGTGCCCTTCGATGCCGAGCAGTTACGGGTCGCTCGGGAGGCGCACGATCGTTACGGGCGGGGGTCGGGGTCTCCCGCCCGGCTCAACTTCGGCGACTGCTTCGCCTACGCCCTCGCCAAGACGACCAGAGAACCGTTGCTGTTCAAGGGCGACGACTTCACGCGGACCGACGTGACCTCCGCTCGCTGACCGATTCACCGGACCGATCGGGATCGGCCACCGGCCGAAGCAATCGGCCCACGGCATTCCTGCCCTCCCCCGTAGCAGGGCTGCGTGTGAGGATGGTGCCCGTACCCGCGATCGCACCCACGGAGAGACGATTCAATGACGAATCTTGCGAACCTGCTCACCAATGCCTCGGCCAGTCTGGGCGACAACGCCGCCGTCCGGATCAACGGCCAGGCCATCACGTACCGCCAGCTGCACGCGATGGCCGCCCAGGTTGCCGGCAATCTGCGGGCCCAGGGAGTGCAGCCGGGTGACCGGGTCGCGCTCATCATCCCCAACGTGCCGGCCTACCCCGTGACCTTCTGGGGGGCGCTGCTCGCCGGGGCCACCGTCGTCCCGATGAACCCGCTCCTCAAGGCGGGCGAGATCGACTACTTCTTCACCGACAGCGGGGCCAAGGTGGCCTTCGTCTGGCCCGACTTCGCCGAGGAGGCCACCAAGGGCGCGGCCAACTCCGGCACGCTCATCGTGCCGGTGACCCCCACGGGGCCGGTTGACGGTGCCCTGCCCCAGGGCGAACCCATCATGGCCGCCACGGAGCGCGATGACGAGGACACCGCGGTCATCCTTTACACCAGCGGCACGACCGGGCGGCCCAAGGGCGCCGAGCTGACCCACCGCAACATTGCTTTGAATGCCGAGCGCTCCAGCACCGTGATCCTGACCATGGAACAGGACGACGTCCTCATGGGGTGCCTGCCCCTCTTCCACGTCTTCGGCCTGACGGTCGGCATGATCGCGGCCACGAACGTTGGCGCCAGTCTCGCTCTCATCCCTCGATTTGACCCGGCGGCCGCGATCGCGACGATCAATGCCGAGAAGGTCTCACTCTTCCTGGGCGTCCCGACGATGTATGCCGCGATCCTCAACCACCCCGACGGCGCCACGATGGATGCCTCGAGCCTGCGCACCTGCGCCAGTGGCGGTAGCGCCATGCCGCTTGAGGTCATGCGTGGCTTCGAGGAGACGTTTGGCTGCGTCATCCTTGAGGGCTACGGCTTGTCCGAGACCAGCCCGGTCGCCAGCTTCAACCTGCCTGACCGCGAGCGCAAGCCGGGCACGATCGGGGTGGCCATTCCCGGCTGCCAGATGCGGTGCGTCGACACCGAGGGCAACGAGGTCCCGGTCGGCGAGGTGGGCGAGATCGCCATCCGCGGCGACAACGTCATGAAGGGCTACTGGAACAAGCCGGAGGCGACGGCCGAGGCAATCCCCGATGGTTGGTTCCGGACCGGTGACCTTGCGACGATGGACGACGAGGGCTACTTCACCATCGTGGACCGCAAGAAAGACATGATCCTGCGCGGCGGGATGAACGTGTATCCGCGCGAGGTCGAGGAGCTGCTCTACACCCACCCCGGCATCCTCGAAGCCGCCGTGGTCGGCATTCCGGACGACCTGCTTGGCGAGCAGGTCGGTGCGGCAGTGGCCCTGCGCCCGGGGGCGACCGTGACGCCCGACGAGATCATCGAATGGGCCAAAGAGCGCATCGCCGCGTATAAGTACCCGCGCCAGGTGTGGATCGTGCAGGAGCTGCCCAAGGGCCCGACCGGCAAGATCCTGCGCCGCGAGGTCCACGCCCCAGCGTGACCGGGACGTCATTCACGCCCGATCCTCACCAGGACCGCCCACAGCACCTCCACGAGCAAGGCCACGACGACCAAGGCCACGAGCTCGAACGAAGCGGCCCGCTGCGCGGACTCCGGGTCGTGGAGCTGGCGGGGATCGGGCCCGGACCTCATGCCGCCATGATCTTGGCCGACCTGGGCGCCGAGGTCGTGCGGGTCGAGCGGGCTCATCCTGGTGCGCAGGTCGCAGCCGACCCGAGCAGCCTTGGTCCCCCTGATGCGACCTTGCGCGGACGCACCACGGTGATGGCCGACCTCAAGGACGCCGGTGACCTCGACGCCGTCCGACGGCTCATCGCCGGAGCCGACGTGCTCGTCGAGGGCTTCCGGCCCGGAGTAACGGAGCGCTTGGGGCTGGGACCGGACGCGTGCCTGGCCGCCAACCCCAGGCTCATCTACGCCCGGATGACCGGATGGGGCCAGGAGGGTCCGTTGGCGACGACGGCCGGCCACGACCTCAACTACATCGCCCTGACCGGTGTCCTGGACAACATCGGCCCGGCCGGGGAGCGGTCCGTGCCGCCACTGAACCTCGTCGGGGACTTCGGGGGCGGCTCGATGTTTCTGCTGGTCGGCGTGCTGGCTGCCCTCTGGGAGAGGGAGCGGTCCGGACGCGGGCAGATCATCGACGCGGCCATGGTCGACGGCGTGAGCGTCCTTGCCCAGTTCATGTGGGCCATGCGGGGTCAGGGCTCCTGGACGCCGGGTCGGTCCACCAATCTGCTCGACGGGTCACACCCCTTCTATGACACGTACGTGTGCGCCGACGGTCGCCAGGTGGCGGTCGGCTGCATCGAGCCCCAGTTCTTTCAGGCCATGGTGCAGGGACTGGGGCTTGATCCCGCGGCGCTGCCCTCGCAATGGGATCGGACCCGCTGGCCCGAGTTGCGGGAGGTCCTGACGACAACATTCGCCAGGGAGGATCGCGATCATTGGGCGATTCTCTTTCGCGACACCGATGCGTGCGTCACCCCTGTGCTTACCTACGATGAGGCGCTCCTCGATCAACACCTCACGGCCCGTGGCACCCTGGTGAGCATCGCCGGCATCGACCAGGCCCGCCCGGCGCCGCGATTCTCTCGGACGGACCCACGCACTGCGCAACCGGAGGTTCGCGACAGCGCGGGACTCGGGGCCGCTGCCGATCGGTGGTCCCCGCGCTAGGGATGCGAGATCTGTCGATGCGTCGGCGGGTCACGCGATGGGCCGGACATGGCGCCGCCCACGCTCATCACGAGCGTGGGCGGCACCGGCGCACGGCCTGGCAGGGACGTCGCCGACGACGTCACGGATGTCGTCGGAAATGGGGTGCGTCGACCCGCGGAAAGGGGGGACGCGGGTCAACGCACCCACGAGGTGTGGGGGGTGCCCACAGGCTGCTGGGTCCGTGGGCACCCCCTTTCCTGACGGGGCGCCGACCACGCAGACCGCGTGGTCGCCATCCCTCAGGCGACGAGGACGGGCGCCACCGACTCACGTGAGGCAGGTGTCGGTGGGTGCGCCCTCGTGGTGGAGGTGGCCGGCCCCACGATGGGGACGGGCCGACGCCTCCACGGCCAGGGGCCAACCGGGGGTCCGGGTCCTGGTCGAGGTCTGGGGTCGACGGGGCGGTCGAGGACACGCCCGGGAGGCGGGGGTCACGCATGGGTGACCCCCATCGTCGCCCGGGGGCGCTCGGCGAGCCCTCCGAGACGGGTCTGGTTGCCGGCTCCGAAGAGCTCATCGGCCGCCCAGCCGTAGCAGTAGTAGATGACGTCGTCCGCGCAGGCATAGGCGGCCCGAGTTGCGGCCAGCACCTCGGCCGCAGGGACATTCCACATCTGCACCCCAGACCAGACGAACGTGTCGGGGGTCGCGAGTTCGCGCACGCGCCGGTTCTGGTCAGCGACCAGGGCAATCGGGAAGCCCTCGGCACGGAACTGAGCGAAGGTCAGGCCATAGTCCACCTCGAAGAACCGGACGAAAGCCGCGAACGCTGCCTCGTGCTCAGCCTCATCGTGCGCCACGTTGTCGATGAGGCTGAGCACGTCAGCACCCCCACCAAGCCGGTGGTAGGGGAAGTGTTTGAGCCGCGAGGAGGCCGCAGTCAAGGCGGCGTAGTCCTGGCCGAGCAGCCAGGCATATGCGGGGGGCCACAGGTCCAGCCACAGCTCGGCTGTCCGGTCCAGACTGCGCACATGCTGGGTCAGGTTGTCGACGAGCCTGCTGATACTGCTCTGCCGGAACGTGATCCATTGCCGAATGTCCACTGACTCCGTGAATGCCGTGACGCCCGCCGCGTAGGCACCCTCCCCGATTCGCTGGTCCACCACGGCGAGGGCCGCCCGGACGGCCGTGACGTCGATGCCGTGCTCGCGCATGCCCGCCTCACAGTGGCGACAGAAGCAGCTCAGCAGGTTACGCGGCTCCACCCGCTCACCTCCCCAGTCGGGGAAACGGATGCGGTCGATGAGGTAGTGCCGATACCCGTAGCGCTCCAGGAGCGCGCCGAAGAGGGCCCGCCACATCGCAGCCACCTCGGGCGCGTTGGGACACAGCCATCGCGGAATCGGCCGGCCGCGCAGGTCCACCACACAGTTGCCCGCAACATCCCCGGACCAGGCGCCGTTGAGCAGGTTGAGCCAGGGAACAACCTCGTAGTCGCGGGCGATGTCGGACTCGGCGACCAGGGCCAGCGGGTCGCTGCCCTTGCCACGCACCTGATGCAGCCCGGGCGAGAGCCGTGACGGGTCGACGTCGAGGTACCAGTGTCCGTCCCCGACAACCACCGATCGCCGAGGGTTGCGGGGCAGGACTCCGCCGGGTGAGGGGTTGCGCTCGAAGATGTCGTTGCCCTGGACGAAAACGTGGGCCAGTCCCTCGATCCTGGCCAGCCAGGGGCGGATTGCGGCCGCGCCTTCGTCGGCGAGGTCGTGCTGGTGGAGGTGGATCCCGGTCATGTCAGGCCACCCCTCGCTCATCGGCAGCGTTGAGGGCTGCCAGCAGGGTGCGTTCGTTGTAGCCGGCTGCTGGCCGCGGGGCGCCGAGCCGACCATGGCGCATGAGCGCGATCCGATCGGACAGTGCCAGCAGCTCCGCCAGATCGTCGCTGACGATGACAACAGCGACCCCCTCCGCAGTGAGCCGGCGCAGCTGTGCCTCGATCTCGACCTTGGCGCCGATGTCGACGCCCGCCGTGGGTTGGTCACACAGCAGGACGGCCGGTGCGGCCTCGACCGCCCGGGCCAGCAGCACCTTTTGCTGATTGCCACCCGAGAGCTCACCCGCCGGCTGATCCACCGTGCGCGCCCCAATCCGATAGCGGTCTACCGCTGCTCGAGCCGCGTCCCCCGAGGCTCGCCGATCCACGAGCCCCCGCGCCGAGAATCGGCTGCGCAACGCGGACAGCGTGACGTTGGCCGACACCGAACGCTGTGGGAGGACCCCACGCCGCAGGCGATCCTCGGGCACGAGCACGATGCCCAAAGCCACCGCCTCCACGGGACTGACATCGTGGACGGCTCGGCCGTTGAGGGTGCATCGGCCCCGGCGGTCTCGCGCCCCGGCAATGGCCTCCAGGAAGGCGCTGCGGCCCGACCCGATCGAGCCGGCGATCCCCACGGTCTCTCCTCGATGGACGGTCAGCGTGCTGCCTGTCCGGCCTCGGGGCCCGAAGTCGTCCAGCTCGAGCACGGGCTGATCGGTGACCGACGCCAGGACGCCTCCCGCGGCATTCGTCGGCAATCCCGTGACCAGCTCTGCGAGCACGGGAACGGTCAGTGCGGCTGCCGGGCTGGACCCGACCAGGCGGCCGTCGCGTAGCACGCTGACCTCGTCACACGTGCTGAGCACCTCCTCCAACAGATGGCTGACATAGAGGATGGCCACGCCGTTGGCCGCCAACCCGGCCAGATGCCCGGCCAGCGCCTGTCTGTCGCGGGGAGCCAGGCGGGCGGTCGGCTCGTCCATCACGAGGACCCGGGCCCCCGAAGCCAAGGCGCGACCGATTTCTGTGAGCTGCTGCTGCGCAACGCTCAAATGGCCCGTGGGGACATCCAGCGGCAGATCGAGGGCGAAGCGCTCCGCCACCTGGCGGGCATCGGCCATGAGGCGACGCCGATCGAGCAGGGCCCTTGCGCGCCGGGGCTCGCGGCCGAGGGCGAGGTTCTCGGCAACGGAGAACTCCGGCACGAGCGCACAGTGCTGATGGATGACGGCAATGCCGGCAGCCGCGCTGGCGCGCGGGCTCTCGAGTGCGACCGGATGACCGTCTACCTGAACCGATCCCGTGTGATCGGGGTAGCGGCCGGCTAGCACCTCGATCAACGTCGACTTCCCGGCCCCGTTGTGCCCGACGAGTCCATGCACCCGGCCCTGGCCGATATCCAGACTCACCCCGGCGAGCACGGCGACATCACCGAACGTCTTGCCGACGTCAGTAACGCGCAGCCGCGTCGGGGTCGGGTGGGGCATCGTCTGGAGCCTTTCTCTTCTCATCCTTGACCTGGTCAGGCGCCCCAGGCGGGCGGGTACTGGTCGACGTTGTCCTTGGTCACGATCGGCAGGTCGAGGTAGTCGTTGGGGCGCACCACTTTGTCCTGTGCTCCGGTGAGCCACTGCCAGGCGGCCTCGACGGCCCTGGTCCCTTGCGGCTTGGGGTCTTGATCGACGGTGCCGACGATGCAGCCGTCGATGATCCCGTCACGCACTTCGACGGGGTAGTCCCCGACGATGAAGGCCACATCGGTCCGGCCGATGTCCTTGGCGTGCCGGGCTGCGCTGGCTGCCTCCGGGCCCTGGCCCACAATGGCATCGAGCTGGCCGGCCCGGTACCTGACGAGCCAGTTCTGGACCACACTCAGGGCTTTGGCACTGTCCCAGTTGGAGGTCTGCTCATCGATAATCGTGATATCTGAGACGGCCGCGAGCTCCTGCTCGAAGCCCTGCTTGCGCAGCCGCTGCGCCGACGTCCCGAGCTCACCCATGAGGTAGGCGACGCGCGCCGAGCTTGGCACGCTCTGCGCCAGCAGCGTGGCCTGCTGCTTGCCGAAGACGACATCGTCAGCGCCGATGAACGTCACCGTGGGCGCCGAGGCATCGACCCGGTTGTTGACCGCAAACACAGGGATGCCGGCATTGGCCGCCTTGGTCACGATCGGGGCGATACCCGCAGGGTCGCTCGGCGTGACGAGGATCGCCTGCACCTGTTGGGTGATCAGCTGCTCCATCGCCGCGATTTGCGCCTCCAGGCTGCCCTTGCCATCGAGCAGCTTCAACGTCACGCCGAGCGCGTCGGCCTGCTCTCGCTGTCCCTTGATGAAGTTGGCGTAGAACGGGATCGACGCGTTCCAGATCATCGAGCCGATGACGATGTCGGGACTGGCATCCCCGGCCGGAGACGCGGGAGCAACGGGCCCGGCGGAACACCCCGCCACGGCAAGCGAGGTGCCGCCCACGCCGATGATCAACTCGCGGCGCGTGAGTCCTGATGGCATGGGGTCCAGCTCCTTTCCGTAGGGGCCTGTTGGGGGTCGGGTTGGCGGCGGGGGCAGATCGGCGGACGGTCAGGTGCTGTCCCCGGATCGACGATGTCGGACGTCTAAGGCGACGGCGACGAGGATGACAGCACCGGTGATCGCCGGCTGCCAGTAGGGAGAGACACCAAAGAGGTTCAGCCCGTTGGCAATCGTGCCCAGGAGCACTGTCCCGAGCACGACGGGGCCCACCGATCCGCGCCCGCCAGTCAAGGGCACGCCGGCAATCGCCACGGCGGCAATGGCCGACAACGGCCAGGTGGCGGCCGCACCCGGCTGACCGATCGAGGTCTGGCCCAGCAGGACGAGCCCAGCAAGAGCGGCGAGCGCCGCGCCGATGACATAGACCATGACGGTGGTCCGCACAACAGGAATGCCGGCCAGGCGGCTGGCCTCACGTGACCCGCCCACGGCATAGATGTGGTGTCCCAGCACGGTGTACTTCAGCAGCATTCCCACGAACAGGGCCGCGCCGCCAAAGACCAGGGCCGCGACAGGGACCGGACCGATCCGGCCCAGACCGAAGGACAGGAACTCTGCAGGCACGCCGTACACGGGGATCGCATCGGTGGCGACGAACAGCAGCCCGACAACGACCGACTGCATCCCTAAGGTGGCAACAAAGGGATTGACCCCGTAGCGCGCGATGATCACGCCGTTGCACAGCCCGATGATGACCCCGACGATCAGGGCGATGGCGACCCCGACGACGATCCCCAACGCCGCCATCACCCAGGCGCCAACGACCGAGGAGGCAGCGCCCACCGCCCCGACGGAGAGGTCGAAGCCACCCAGCAGGATCATCAGGAGCATGCCGCAAGCGACGATGCCGATGATCGACTGCTGTTCCACGATGTTGACCAGGTTGGCGGTCTCCCGGAACGACGGCACGATCACGGCAAGCCCGAGGACGAGTCCGGCGAAGACCACGAGCAGCATGTGTCGGCTGCTCCACGACAGGGTGCGGGGGATCATCAGTCACGCTCCGAGTTGAGCGTGGCGATGATCTCGGGGGCATCGAGCTGGCGGAAGGTCGTCATGGCCAACGACGTCGCTCCCTTGATGGTCGCGGTCGCGTCGAGGGTGGACACTGATAACCGCGGTGGCGCGCTGATGTGCGCCGCGACCAGCGGGCGCACCTCGTCCAGGAACGGATCGAGGTTCCGGCCGACCCCACCGTCAAGGATGATCGCCTCGGGATCGGTCATCGACGCAATATTGATGACGAGCAATGCCAGCGCATCGACGATCCGGTCGACAAGCGCACGGGCATGCGGTAAGCCATTGCTCGCTGCCGCGAAGATGTCCTGCGGTCGGGCCGCCTCCCCGAACTCCGCGGCGGCCGACGGGTGCTCGCGCAGGAGGGCACGGCCAGCGGCACTGATCCCCGCTCCACTGAGGACGCTCTCGAGGGCGCCCTCGCCCTCGCGACGGTGATCGCGCAGGCAGGCCGGTGACGGCACAATGGTGCCGAGCTCGCCCCCGCTGTGATGGCGCCCACGCGCGAGGCGCCCGCTGCTGACGATGGCGCCACCCAAGCCCGTCCCGATCCAGATGATCGCGAAGTCGCGCAGCCCGTGCGCCTGGCCGTGTTCGCGTTCGCCGAGAGCCGCGAGGTTGACGTCGTTGTCCACGACGAACGGCACTCCGAAGGCATCGAGTTTGCTGACGATGTCGAAGTTGTCCCACCCGACATTGGGTCCCTGTCGGGCCAGCCCCGTGTCGGGGTCGACGACGGCGGGCACGCCCACGACGAGGGAGCCGATGGTCAGGCCACGTCGCTGGGCCGCGTCCTCAAGCCGATCCCAGACCTGGGCCAAGGCGTCGAAGGCTCCTCCGGCGTCATCGTTCTGGACGGTGATGTCTTCGATGGCCTCGCCGCTCAGGACGCTGAGCACCCCATGACACTTGGTCACGCGCAGGTCGATGCCGACGACAGCGGACCGGTCGAGGACCAGGCGCAACACCGTGGAGGGGCGTCCACGGCCGGCATTCGAGGTCGTGCTGGACTCCTCGATCATCCCCCGCTCCAGGAGCCGGACGACGATCCGGCTCACCGATGCCGGGGACAGGTCGAGCGAACGGGCGAGATCGGTCCGGGTGCCCTCGAGGTGCTCGCGGAGATACTCGAGCACGCGGTACTCGTTGAACTCTCCGACGACATCGGCCCGCATGAAATAGTTCCTTCCAGAGTGGAAATATCTGGAAGGTAGCACCGGCCTCAAGGGCACGCTACGACACTGACGGGTTCCCGCCATCGCGCCGGGAGAGGCGCAAGGATCGCGATCAGACCAGCGCGTCGCGCCGAGGACGTCGGGCGAACAGCGAGCCCCAGCCTGCGGCCGGGCGCCCCACGAGGAGCGCGGCGCCGAGGACGAGGACGAAGCCGCCGAGCTGCGCCGGCCCGAGGTGCTCGCCGAGCACGACCACGCCGAGGATCACGGACACCACAGGGATGAGGTAGGTGACCATGGAGCTGATCACCGTCCCGGTGTCGCGCACGACGTCGTACTGCAGCATGTATGCCAGGCCGGTCCCGACGATGCCGAGGACGAGCGTGGCACCGACACCGACGAGCACGTCGTGGCTGGAGGCCCCCGCCCGCTGCGCCCAGGGAGCTCCACCGCCGACCCACGCGCTGATGAGCACCGTTGGCACCATGAGGACCGCGCCGCTGAGCAACAGGGCCGCAGGCTGGGATAGGCCGCCGAGGTCGGCCGCCCCGAGGTACCGACGGTTGTACGTCCAGCCCACTCCATAGCAGGCGCCGGCCGCCAGCACGATCGCGAAACCCAACGGGTCGGGACGGCCCACGGCATTCCACGGTTCGGCGATGATCAGGACCCCGACGAAACCCAGCCCGACACTGATGAGCTTGGTCCTGGTGATCCGCTCGCTGGGCAAGAGGATCAGCCCGAAGATCACCATCGCGACCGGCGTGATCGAGTTGCCGATCCCGGCCAGGGCCGAGGAGACGCGGGTCTCACCGGCGGCGAAGCCGATGAAGGGCAGGACCGTCAGGAATGCCGCACTGACCATGAGGTGGCCCCATACCCGAGGTTCGCGGGGCAGCCGGCCACCGACGATCCGCAGGAGGATCAGCAGCGTCGCCGCACCGCACCAGATGCGGACAGCGGCGATCTGCAGGGGCTCCATGGCCCGCAGCCCAAACTTCATGAGCAGGAAACTCGACCCCCAGACCAGGGCGAGGGTCACCCACTTGACCTGCCACGGGAGGCGCCGTCGGGGACTCACCGGTGGGCCTCCTCATTGAGCTCGCGGGCGAGCTCGATCGCCGCGCGCTGCAGGCGTCGAGCGCCGCCCTCGGTTGCACCGGCCAGGCCGCATGTGGGGGTGACCCCGAGGGCGCCCAGGTCGCCAGTGCCGGCGCTGGACAGGCCGATCCCGGCCCGCTCCAGCCCGTCACGGACCGTCGTGAATGCCGTGTGCACCACGGTCATGGCGTCGGTGGCCACCGCACCACACCAGACGCCGACGCCTGCCTCGAGGGTCGCGGCGAGCGACTCCCACCGAGCCGGCGACGCGGATGTCGTGTCCAGCGCCACGCTGCCCTGGCCGTGCTCGCGCAGCAGCGTCCGGAGCATGGGGATCGGGACGCGGTCATGGCAGCAGTGGACGATGACTCGGCCATCGTGGCGGGCCAGCACCGTGCGCAATCCGGCCGCCACGATCTGGGGATCGACCGCCCGTACCCGGCCGTATCCCGATGCGGTCGGCAGGCTGCCCTCGAGCACCGCGGGCAGCGAGGGTTCGTCAAGCTGAACAATGACCTCGGCTCCCGGGACGAGGCGGCGCACGTCGGCGACGTAGGTCGCCAGGCCCTCCGCGAGGCTGTCGGCAAGATCGCGCGTCGCGCCCGGGTCGATCAGGGCCCGCTCCCCGCGGGTGAGCTCGATCCCCGCGGCGAGGGTCCACGGCCCGGCGAGCTGGATCTTCAGCGGGCCGGCGTAGCCGTCGTACGCGGCGGCGGCCTCGTCGAGATCCTGGCGATGCAGACCGGCGGTTCGTCCGGCATCGCGCCCCGGGCGGTCCACGAGTCGCCAGCCGGCCGGTTGGAGATCGACGTGCAGGTCAACGAGTAGCCCGGCCGCGCGGCCGAGCAGGTCCGAGCCGGGTCCGCGGGCCGGCGTCTCGGGCAAGTAGGGCAGGCCGAGGCCATCCGCGTCCAGGAGCAGGTCACGGGTGGTGACGGTCGCTTCCCTCACGTCGGACCCGGGCCAGGAGCCGATGCCGGTGACGCTGATCATGAGTCGATTGTCGGTCCCAGACGGGCTGCCACGAACCGGCGGACCGATTCGGGCACCTCCCCCACCGACCACGGCGCGGACTGCGGGGTGCCTGCAACCACGTGCAGAGGCACGACTCCGCACCAGACGTCGACCTCCCCCACCGGTTCTCCGGGGCCGCCCGTGCGCGTCTTCATGAGCCAGTTGTCGTCCGTGATGGTCAGCGCCAGGGTGAGGGTCGCCGCGGCTTCCTTGCGGGTCGATCCGCGGATCTCACTGATCCGACCAGGCAGGAGTCGCTCGGAGATCGTGTCCAGTGCGGGGTTCTTGTCGGAGACGACGTCGAGGTGCCCGCGGATCACGGCAGAGCGGTAGTTCGCTGAGGAGTCGAAAGTCGATTCGGCAACGACGAGTCCGTCGATCGCGGTGACGCAGAAAGCGACCGGCGCTCCGTCGGATCCGTGACGAAGCAGCCCGGCTCCAGTCGATCCGTGCAGCAGGACCCGGTCACCGTCCCGGCCGAAGAGCATCGGGACGACCCAGGGCTGGCCATCGACGACGGACGCGAGGGTGCCGACGAGTTGGCTGTCCAGGAAGGCGTCCAGCTCGGCGCGGGCCGTGGCTTGCCGGTCGGGCTTGCGGGTCAAGGTGGTCAGATCAGCGCGGGCAGACGCGCGGGGGGCGTGGGTCACGTGATCCATGAAAGCACCACACTGGACTGATGCAGTGATCCAGTTTAGGAGAATCTACTGGACCAGTATCGAGGTCCGGACACGCTGTCAGCTGGGCCCCATGGCCCGCGGGTCAGTCCCTTCGCGCGAGCCACGTCAACCGGACCTCCCCTGACAACGGATGGGTCTGATGTGACTGGTCCAGTATGGTGGATGAATGCCGCGCCCGGCCCCGAGTATCGACCTCACCCTTGGCCTGCGCGAGTCGTCGGCGCCGCTGCGCCAACGCATCGCCGACGCCGTGGTCCAGGAGATTCGCGAGGGCCGACTCGCCCCCGGCGACCCCTTGCCCTCGAGTCGGGCGCTGGCGGCGGACCTCGCCGTGTCCCGAGGCTCGACGGTCGCCGCGTACGACGAGCTCGCCGCGGCAGGTTTCGTCATCGCCCGACCCGGGTCAGGGGTCGTCGTCGCCCCCGATGCCGATCTCGCTGCCCGGGCCGGCGCAGCGAGCCATGTCCTGCCCGCGACGCCGCCCAAGACTCCACAGCTGCGACCCTCGGGGGAACAACTGCGCTGGGATCTGCGTCCAGGACAGCCCGATCCGGCACTCATCGACCGGACGGCCTGGCGGCGCGCGTGGCGGGCCGCCGCCACCGCTGTCTTCGATGGCCCCGCATGGCGGCCGGACCATCTGCGTTTGCGCGAGCAGCTCGCCCAGCTTGTCCGACGAACCCGGGGCATCTCGACGACGGCCGAGGAGGTCCTCGTCGTGCCTGGCGTCGGGGCGCTCACGCACGTGCTGCCGGCCGTGATCGACCTCGGGGGTCGCCGCTTCGGACTCGAGGACCCCGGGTACGTCGAGGCTTGGTCGGCCCTGCAGACCGCCGGGGTGCCGACTCGCTCGCTGCCAGTCGACGACGACGGCCTGGATCCGACTGCGCTAGGCGCCGACCTCGGCGCGGTCTATGTCACTCCGGCCCACCAGTATCCGCTGGGGGCGAGGATGCCCGTTGGCCGCCGGGCGGAGCTCCTCGCCTGGGCACACCGCCACCAGGGGCTCGTCGTCGAGGACGACTATGACGGTGAGTTCCGCTATGGGGTGGCTCCGCTGCCCGCGCTGCGGTCGTTGCCGGAGGCGGCCGAGCGGGTCGTCTACATCGGGACGGCGAGCAAACTGCTCGACCCCGGGCTCCGGGTCGCCTGGGTGATCGCGCCGGAGCCAGTGCGCAGCCGCCTGGCTGTGGAACTGGCTCGGCGGTCCCTCGTGGTGCCCGACATCGTTGGCGAGGCCCTGGCCACCTTCCTCGAGTCCGGCGCCTGGACGGCCCATCATGCCCGGGCCGCGCGAACCTACGCCGCGCGCCGGGCCGCGCTCGTCACCGCGCTGGGCGAGCACCTGCCGGACGTGCCTCTTGCCGGAGTCGACGCCGGACTGCACCTCGTGGCACGACTGCCCGACGATGCAGACGACGTCGCCGCCTGTGACGCCCTCGCACGCGCGGGGGTCGCGGTCGCGCCCCTGACGGCCTACGCGATTGAGGCCACCTCCCGCGGATTGGTGCTGTGCTACGCCGGCCTACCCGAGACCGCGGCGTCTCAGGTGGCCAGGCTCATCGCCCGCACATTCGCACATCGCGTCTCCTAGAGCACGTCATGCCCCGGGTGGGGCTCGGCGGGGACCCGCCCCAGCCGCCCGGCCTGGAAGTCCTCGAACGCCTGGACCAACTCCTCGCGCGTGTTCATCACGAAGGGGCCGTAGGCCGCGACCGGCTCGCGGATGGGGCGCCCCCCAAGCAGGTAAACCTCGAAGGACTCACTGCGCTTGTCAGAGTCGTCCGTTCCGGCGAGCTCGATGGCCTCACCCGGGCCAAAGACGACGAGCTGCCCAGTCCTGACCGGACGGCGCTCCTCACCGACCGTGCCCGACCCGGCCAGGACGTAGGCCAAGGCGTTGAAGTCCGTGCGCCACGGCATTCGCAGGCGCGATCCGGCGGCGAGCGAGGCGTGCGCCACGGCGATCGGGGTGTGCGTGATGCCCGGTCCGGCATGGCCGTCAAGCTCACCGGCAATGACCCGCACGAGCGAACCGCCGTCTGCCGAGGACAGCAACGACACCTCGCGGGCGCGGATGTCCTGATAGCGCGGCGGTGACATCTTCTGGGCACGCGGGAGGTTGACCCACAACTGGAGACCGTGGAAGAGGCCGCCGCTGACGACAAGGTGCTCCGGTGGGCGCTCGATGTGGAGCAGGCCGCTGCCGGCGGTCATCCACTGGGTGTCGCCGTTGGTGATCGTGCCCCCACCACCCTCGCTGTCGGCGTGCTCGAAGACGCCGTCGATGATGTAGGTGACGGTCTCGAAGCCGCGGTGCGGGTGCCAGGCCGTACCCTTGGGCTCGCCCGGCGCGTAGTCGACCTCACCCATCTGGTCCATGTGGATGAAGGGGTCGAGCAAGCCGAGGTCGACGCCGGCGAAGGCGCGGCGCACGGGGAAGCCCTCGCCCTCGAAACCGCTCGGTGCCGTGGTGACGGTCCGGACAGCGCGCGTCCGCGCCTCTGCCATGGGCTCGGTGAGTCGAGGAAGGGTGAGCAGGTTGTCGACGGTGATCGCGGGCATGACCCCTCCAACTTAGTTGAAGTCTTAACTATTCCAGAGTTCTGGCGTTCGTGCCATCGATCGTGCCCGATCCCACGACGCGCGTGCCCTCATAGAGCACGACAGACTGCCCGGGCGCAACGCCGCGCATGGGGAGTTCCAGCTCGACCACGAGGTCCTCATCGTCGACGAATGCCGTGCACGGCACCTCGTCACCGTGGGCCCGCACCTGAGCGCCATAGCGGCCGGGGCGGGTCGGGGCGGGACCACACCAGCGCACGTGGGTCGCGCGCAGACGCCGAATGCCGAGCAGGTCGGCGACGCCGATGGTCACCGTGCGCGACGGCGCATCGACGCCGACCACATAGCGGGGCGTCCCGTCCATGATCCCCCGCTCAAGCCCCAGGCCGCGGCGCTGCCCGACCGTGAAACCGTGGACCCCTGAATGCCGCCCGACGACCTCCCCGCTCCCCGCATCGACGATGTCACCGGGCTCCTCCCCCAGGGCGCGGGTCAAGAAGCCGCGAGTGTCCCCGTCAGGGATGAAGCAGATGTCATGGCTGTCCGGCTTGGCCGCCACCGCGAACCCTCGGGCCCGCGCCTCCTCCCGCACCTGGGTCTTGGTCGAGTCGCCGAGCGGGAAGAAGGCCCGAGCCAGCTGATCGGCGTCGAGCACCCCGAGGACATAGCTCTGGTCCTTGGCCGGGTCGACGGCGCGATGCAGCTCCCGCGTGCCGTCCGGGGCCTGGACGATCTGCGCGTAGTGACCCGTCGCAACCGCGTCAAAGCCGAGGGCCAACGCCTTGTCGAGCAGCGCCGCGAACTTGATCCGCTCGTTGCAGCGCAGGCACGGGTTGGGGGTGCGGCCCGCGGCATACTCCGCGACGAAGTCCTCGACGACGTCGTGGCGGAACCGATCAGCCATGTCCCACACGTAGAAGGGAATGCCGAGCCGGTCCGCGACCCGGCGCGCGTCACCGGCATCCTCGATCGTGCAGCAGCCCCGCGCAGACTCCCGCAGGGTCGCGGCCGACTGGGACAACGCGAGGTGGACACCGACGACCTCGTGCCCGGCGTCGAGCATCCGCGACGCGGCGACGGCGGAGTCCACCCCGCCGGACATGGCCGCGACGACGAGCATCAGGCCACTCCGGCGGCCCGACGGGCACGCTCGACGACGGCCGGGAGGGCCGTGACGAACTGGTCGACGTCGTCGTCGGTGGAGGTGTGGCCGAGCGAGATCCGCAGGGCGCCACGGGCCTGCTCGTCCGGGTACCCCATGGCGATGAGCACGTGGCTGGGTCGCGGCACACCCGCCTGACAGGCCGAGCCCGTCGAGCATTCGACGCCGCTGGCGTCCAGCAGATAGAGCAGCGAGTCGCCCTGGCACCCGGGAACGAGCAGGTGGACGTTGGCGGCGATGCGGGTCGTCGAGTCGCCCGGCTCGTAGATCCCGCTCACGGTCGCGCCGAGCCCGAGGCCCAGCACCTTGTCGATGAGCCGGTCGCGCAGGGCTCCCACGCGGCGGGTCTCTTCCTCGCGCAACCGCACCGTCTCGTCCAGGGCCACGGCAAACGACCGGATGGCCGGGACGTCCAGGGTGCCGCTGCGGATCTGTCGCTCCTGTCCCCCACCGTGCAGCTGCGGGACGAGGCGGGCATCACGGCGGGCGAGCAGCGCACCGACGCCGAGCGGACCGCCCAACTTGTGGGCGGTCACGGTGAGGAGATCGACCCCACTGGCGGCGAAGGACACCGGAAGGTAGCTGATCGCCTGGACCGCGTCGGTGTGGAACGGCACCCCATGCTCGTGGGCCAGGGCGGCGAGCTCGGCAACCGGCTGGACCGTGCCGACCTCGTTGTTGGCCCACATGACGCTGGTCAGGGCGGTGCGCTCGCCGCGGGTGTCGAGGACGGCCCGCAGGTCGTCCACCGCGATCCGGCCATCATGGCCGGGCTCGAGCCACGCCACCTCCGCCTGCCCGGTCTCGACGAGGTGGACCACGGGGTCCAGGACGGCGTGGTGCTCGACTCCGCTCACCGCCAGGACGCGGCGCGCGGGGTCCGCGGCGACGCGTGCGGCATACGTGCCCTTGATCGCGAGGTTGTCGGCCTCGGTGCCGCCCGAGGTGAAGATGACCTCGGAGGGGCGGGCGTCGAGGGCCGCGGCGATGCGCTCGCGGGACTCCTCCACCACCGCGCGGGCCTGGCGTCCGGCCGTATGCAGCGAGGAGGCGTTGCCCGTGCGCGCGGCCTGCTCGCACCAGGCCTCACGGGCGGCCGGCCACATCGAGGTGGTCGCCGCATGGTCCAAGTAGGCCGTCACAACCCTCAATTCTAGATCTGCGCTTCACCGAGGTCGGCCCGGCGGGCTCGTTCGGCGAGCAGATGAGCGTCCGTGGTCGCGTCGTAGCTCCAGAAGTCCCGCAGCCAGAATGCCGTCGCGGCCACCCCGATCATGCTGGCCAGTCCCCCGGCGGTAATGGCGCGCCGGACCCCGAAGGCGTCCGCGGTGATCCCGGCCCGAACCTGCGCCCCAAGCGGGCCGAGCGAGTAGGACAGCATCTCGATCCCGGCGAGGCGCCCACGCAGGTTCTCCGGGATGGACTGGTTCCACAGCGACATGCGGAACACCGCCGAGGTCATGTCGGCCGCACCTGCTCCCACGAGGGCAAGGCAGCACAGCCAGAAGGTCGGGGCCTGGCCGGCCAGCGCGATGAACAGCCCGTAGACCGACGCGGCGATGACGATCACCTTGCCGTAGGAGCGAATCCTCGCGTGCCACCCCGAGAGCGTGGAGGCGATCACCGCGCCCACGGTCTCCGAGGTGTAGAGCAGGCCCAACAGCTCCGGGCGCCGGAAGATGGTCTCGGCGAGCGCGGGGAACAGCACCAGCGGCATCGCGAGGAACATCACCGCCATATCAATGAGGTAGGTACCCAGGAGGTCCTTGCGGCGCACGGCATACCGGATCCCTTCGGCAATCCCGGCCAGTGACGGCGCCGTCGTCTCCTCGCGATGCGGATAGGACGCCATGCGCGCATAGAGCAGGACGGCGATGCTGATGCCGACGACATCCACGGCAAAGCACCAGGCCGCTCCATAGGCGGCGAGGATGAGACCGGCCACCGTGGGCCCGACGAGGCTGCCCGCCTGCCACCCCAGGGCGCTCAAGGCGTTGGCGGCCGGGAGCTGGTCGTGCCGGACCGTGCGCGGCAGCAGCGCCTCGCGGCTCGGCCGCTGCAGGGCGATCGCGGTCATCAGGCACGGGGCGAGCGCGAAGATCACCCACACCCGCGGCTGGGCCAAGGCCGCATTGAACGCCAGACCCAAGGTCAGGACGATCTGGGCGATCCCCGTCCCCATGAGCATGCGGCGCCGGTCGACGTGATCGGCGAGCGCGCCGCCCCACAGCCCCGCCACGAGGAGCGGGGCGAGCTCGACCAGGCCGATCAGGCCCACCATGGTGTTGGAACCGGTCAGCGTGTAGATCTGAAAGGGCACGGCGACGTACGTCATGGCTTGCCCGACACAAAAGACGGTGCCCGCGATGACGAGCAGGCGGAAGTCGCGCGACTCCCGCGCCGGGGTCAGGTCGACCCGCAGCCCCCGGATCCGCTCACGCCACGACACGAACGGTCATTGTGGCGGACAACGACAGCGCGCGGCATTCGGTTTTTTCTCCGAAGGCCGCGCGCTGGCGTAAGTGGGGCGTCAGCCCTTGCGCTTCTTGACCTCATCGGTGGCCTGCGGCAGGACATTAAACAGGTCGCCGACGACGCCGAAGTCGACGAGCTCGAAGATCGGCGCCTCCTCGTCCTTGTTCACCGCGACGATCGTCTTGGACGTCTGCATGCCGGCCCGGTGCTGGATGGCCCCGGAGATGCCGCATGCCACATACAGCTGCGGCGAGACTGTCTTACCCGTCTGGCCGACCTGGCTGCTGTGGGGATACCAGCCAGCGTCCACGGCAGCGCGGGACGCACCGACGGCGGCACCCAGGCTGTCGGCGAACGACTCGACCGGCGAGAAGTCCCCACCGGTGCCGCGGCCACCGGAGACCACGATTGCGGCCTCGGTGAGCTCGGGGCGACCCGAGGCGGCCTTGGGCTGGCTGTCGGTGACCCGAGCGCTCTTGGCCTGATCGGACAGGGCGAGGTCGACCTTGACCACCGTCCCGGCCGCGGGCGAGGCCTGGATCGGCACCGAGTTGGGCTTGACGGTGATGACGGCGGTCGGCGTCGTCGCCGTGGCCGTCACCGTGTAGGAGCCAGCGAACACCGACTGGGTGGTCTGCACGCCGTCAGCGCCGGCGACGACATCGATCGCGTCGGTGATGAGACCAGATCCGGTGCGGACGGCGAGCCGGCCGGCGATCTCCTTGGCCGCCGGGTTGCTCGGCAGGAGCACGGCGCTGGCACCAGTCTGCTCGACCAGGTGGGCGAGGATCTCGGACTGCGGAGCACACAGGTGCGCGAGCGCGTCGGGGTTGTCGTAGACGTAGACCTTGTCGGCGCCGTACTTGGCCAGGGTCACCTGAGCGACCTCGGCGCCGTCGCCGATGAAGACGGCGGAGGGGGTGCCGAGGCGAGCGGCGACGGTCAGCAGCTCGGCGCTGACCTTGCGGAGCTTGCCGTTGGCGTGATCGACGAGCACGAGGACGTCAGCCATGTGGGTATCTGCCTTTCGTTGACGTCGGTGGCTTAGAGGAACTTCTGGGCGGAGAGGAACTCCACCAACTTGGTGCCGCCATCGCCCTCATCGGCGACGATCTGGCCCTGCGAGCGCGGCGGGCGCTTGGCGAAGGAGACAACCTTGGTCCAGGACGCGTCCAGGCCGACCTGGTCGGCGCCCAGGCCGAGGTCGGCCAGGCCCCACGTCTGCACCGGCTTCTTCTTGGCCGCCATGATCCCCTTGAAGGAGGGGTAGCGCGGCTCGTTGATCTGGTCGGTCACCGAGACGACCGCGGGCAGACTCGCCTCGATGGTCTCGCTGGCGGTGTCCCCGTCGCGGCGCGCGCTGAAGGAACCGTCGCCAATGGTCAGGGCCGAGGCGTAGGTCACCTGCGGCAGCCCGAGGCGCTCGGCGAGCATGGCCGGGACCACGCCCATGACGCCATCCGTTGAGGACATCCCGAGCAGGATCAGGTCCGGCACGGCGCCGTCATTCGACTTCTTGATGGCTTCGGCGAGGACGAGCGAGGTGGCCGGCGCGTCAGAACCGTGGATCCCGTCGTCGAGGACATGCACACCCTGGTGCGCCCCCATCTGCAGCGCCTTCTTGACCGCATCGGCAGCCTTGGCAGGGCCCATGGTCAGGACCGTCACGGTGCCCTCGCTGGACTCGGCGATCTTTAGCGCCTCCTCGACCGCATACTCGTCGGTCTCGGCGAGGAGCCCGTCGACACCGTCACGGTCGACGGTCTTGTCGGCCTCGCTAAAGGACCGGTCGGACTGCGCGTCCGGCACGTACTTGACGCAGACGACGATGTTCATGCGTGTCTGTCCCTACTTCCTTGATGCCAAGACACGGGCCGTTGAGCACTCGGTGGAACACCCCAGCTCCGTGTCGCGAAACGGATCGCCGTCCATCCTCTCAGGCTCCGGGAAGAGCACCACTGCCTGTCCGGGGTGATGACCGCCACTTCCCCGCGTCCGCCCCCGTTCGAGAGTCTGCGAGGATCGGCCGGATGAGTCCCGAGGACAGCGGCGAGTCGGCCGCGGTGCGCCGGCTGGTCGGTCCGGTGGGCGATCCCCCCACGGTTCAGCGCTGGGAGCGCGTATGGCGACCGTTCTGGGTGCTGCCGTCGGTGATCAGCCTGTTCGCGGTCCTCGCCGGCTTCCTCCTCCCCTGGCTCGACGAGAACCTGGGATCGCGGGCGTCGTGGTTCTTCAGCGGGAATGCCGCCGCGGCGAGCGCGATCCTCAGCACGATCGCCAGCGCCATGGTCTCGATCACGGCCCTGGTGTTTTCCATCACCATGGTCGTCATCCAGCTCGCGAGCAGTCAGTTCACGCCCCGACTCCTTGGAGACTTCCTCGCCAGCCGGGTCACCCAGGTGACGCTCGGGATCTTCACGTCGTCGTTCGTTTTCGCGTTCCTCGTGCTGCGGCGGGTCCGCGACGGGGACGACTCGTTCGTCCCTCAGTTCTCCGTCGCGGTGGCCCTCGCGCTCGTGCTCGCCAGCGTGGCGATGTTCTTCGCCTTCATCCACCACGTGACCGTCTCGATCCAGGTAGGGCAGGTCATCGACCGGGTCGCCACCCGCACCCAGGCCGTGCTCACGAGGGGTTGGGATGAGGAGAGTGCCGTCGCGCCGGCCCCCGCTCCAGCCCCGGAGGTCCCAGCCGTCGACGGGATCGTGGTGACGACGGGCGACCGGCATGGGGTCGTCCAAGACATCGCGCTGAGCGTGTTGGCGAGCTGGGCCGCGGAGCATGGCATGCGCATCGACCTGCTAGCCAGGCCGGGCCTGGTGCGGCATACCGGGCAGGACCTCGCGGTCGTCCACCCGGTCGACCAGCTCGCCGCGGGAGCGGACGAGGAGGCGACCGTCGAGGCGGTGCGGGCGGCATTCACCCTTGGGCGGGAGCGGTTGATCGATCAGGATCCCGAGTTCGGGGTGCGTCAGCTCGTGGACATCGGCGTGCGCGCGCTGTCCCCGGGGATCAACGATCCGACGACCGCAGTCGAGGTGCTCGGTGAGCTCCACCGGCTGCTGCGGGTGCTCGCCTGCCGCCTCGACCCCTCGCCGGTAATCGTCGACCAGGCGGGCACGATCCGGGTCGTCGATCAGCCCACGACCTTTGCGCGCGTCCTTGACCTCAGCGTGGACGAGATCGCCCGCTACGGGAAAGACAGCCTGCAGGTGCCAGCCGAGATCGAGCTGATCCTCGCCGACCTGGCTGCCATCGCCCGACCCGAGCACCAGCGCGCAATCGCCGCCAAGCGCTGACCTTCGGCGCGGGCGCCAGTGGGTCACAGCGGATGCCGGCTCGTGGGTGATCTGGGTGGGGCTATGACCCCAGCCAGATCACCAACGAGCCGGGTACCGCAGGGCGGGGTGCGAGCGGGAACGGAGAAGCACCCAGGGCTTGCTACGGTCCGGTGCATGAGCGGAGCCGGAGACAGGACGGGTGGCCCGGACCGGGTCTATGCCGAGTTGCTCTCCCTCATCGACACGTTCGGTTGGGCGGTGCGCCATGTCGGGGCCGGCGACGAGCCTGGTGAGGCCCCTTTCTCGTACACGGTCGGGCTCACGGGTTTCGACCATCCAGAGATCGTGACCCAAGGGTTGCCCTTCGCGGCCGCCCAAGCTTTCCTCAACGACATCGGAGCTCAGGTGCGCGACGGCCGCCGATTCACGGCAGGAAGCCTCGTCACCGATCTCACGGAGGGCGGGACGCTCGCCTTCATCGGCGCCCTTGACACCAGCGGGCTCACCGCCGTGGAGCAGACGTACGGCACTGTCGCCGCCCTCCAAATGATCTGGTGCGACAGCCAGGGACATTTACCGTGGGAGCACGGCTACCAGAACGCGCCCACCGCGCAGCCGCTCCTCGGGCCGCTTCCCGAGTCCTGGTCACGTGGGGAAGCCGACCCTTCGACCTGACACGTCCGAGGACGAGCGAGGCGCCGCAACGCCCGAACGGGCGAATATAGGGCCGGAGCGTCAGGCGCCCTCGAAGACCGCCTTGCCGGGTCCGCTCTCCACGAAGCTGCGCATCCCGGTGGCCTGGTCCTTGGTCGCGAACAGACCCGCGAACAGGGTGCGCTCGATCTCCAAACCGGTGTTGAGGTCGACCTCGAGCCCGCGGTCGATCGCCTCCTTGGCGGCCCGCATGGCGTAAGCCGGGCCCCCGACGAACGGTCGCACCCGCGCCTTGGCGGCCTCCAGCACGTCGCCGGGCTCGACCACGTCGACCACATCGTCGACCAGACCGATGGCCAGCGCCTCGGCCGCGTCGACAAACCGCCCGCTGAAGATGATGTCCTTGGCCTTGGCCGACCCGACGAGCCTGGCCAGGCGCTGGGTGCCGCCGGCGCCCGGAATGATGCCGAGGAGGATCTCGGGCTGGCCCAGCTTGGCGCCGGCCGCCGCGACCCGGAAGTCACAGGCCAAGGCCACCTCGCAGCCGCCGCCGAGCGCATAGCCGGTGATCGCTGCGACGGTGGGCTTGGGGATCCCGGACAGGGCCTTGGTGAAGTCCTGCAGCAGCGTGGAGTGGTCGACCATGTCGGTGTAGGACATGGCCTCCATCTCCTTGATATCGGCCCCGGCCGCGAAGACCTTGTCCCCGCCGTAGACGATGACAGCAGACACGTCGCGCCGGGTCGCCGCCTCGCGACAGACCTCAATCAGGCCCTGCTGGATCTCGGCGTTGAGGGCGTTCATCAGCGGCCGGTCGAGCCGGATGACTCCGATCCCGTCAGCAACCTCGAGCCGCACCAGGTCGGTCATGACCCGCTCCCGTCGCCGGAGCCCTCCGGGGAGTCGGGGGTGACGCCGAGCGCCTTCTGGTGCCAGAGGTGCACGGTCGACAGGACGAGCTGAATGCCGAGCTGGGTCGCCATCGCGACGTCGAGCCCGGTGGTCTCGAGGAAGTCCGCGGTCACGACGAGGGAGCCCGCGCCCAGACCGGTCTTGACACAGTTGAGGGTGAGGTTGAGCTCGTTGCACACCTCCATGACCCGCGCCGTCTCGCCCTTGAGCTCATCGGGGAGCTGCCACTGTCCGAAAACCCGCATGATCGTCAGGTCGCCCTCGGACGACCGGATGAACAACTGCTGGTCGTTGACCTTGAAGGCCACGTCGCCGTCGTCGTCGACATTGGGTTGGATCCCCACGTCGATGAGGGCGTCGAGGACCCGTCCACGCAGCGGGTGCTGGTCGGGCGGGGGCGGGAAGTTGGGCAGCGAAGCCGGATCGGTCATGGGTCCACGGTATCCGGCTCGCTAGGTTTGCCTCCATGCCACCTCATGGCCACGCCGCCTTGCCTGCCTCCACCGCCCAGACCGACGCTCCCCTGCCCCTTGGCCGCGACCTGCCGCCGGCCCCCGGTGTCACCCTCGTCGAGGGTGGCGCCGATGTCTGCGTCTACGCCGGCCACGCCGACTCGGTCCTGCTCTGCCTCTTCGAGGCCGGGGACACCGAGGGCGCGAGCGAGCGCCGGGTCCCCCTGCGCGAGCGCGCGTTCGGCTGGTGGTTCGGCTTCGTCCCCGACGTCGGCCCAGGCACCCGTTACGCCTTCCGGGTCGACGGCGCGTGGTCTCCGGGCGAGGGTCTGCGCCACAACCCGCACAAGCTGCTCATGGACCCGTATGCCAAGGCCATCGAAGGACCGGTGCGTTGGGGTCCGGAGATCTACGGCGCCGAGGTCGATCCCGCCACCTGGGTGAGCGACGGGGAGACGCGCAGCGAGTTGGACAGCGCGGCGGCCATGCCCCGGAGCGTGGTCATCAACGACGCATTCGACTGGGGCGACGATGCCCCGCCTGGCATTAGCCGCAGCGCGTCGGTCCTCTACGAGACGCACGTCGTCAACCTCACCAAGCGGCTCCCCGGCATTCCGGAAAACCTGCGGGGGACGTATGCCGCGCTCGCCCACCCGGCGACCGTTGCGTATCTCACCGACCTCGGGATCACGGCCGTGGAGCTGCTGCCCGTTCATGCCTTCACCAGCGAACCCCATCTGGTCCTGCGGGGCATGACCAACCACTGGGGGTACAACACCCTCGGCTTTCACGCGCCGCACGCTCCGTATGCCGCCGCCACCGATCCCCAGGGCGTCGTCGACGAGTTCAAAGGCATGGTCAAACTGCTCCATCAGGCCGGGATCGAGGTCATCCTCGATGTGGTCTACAACCACACCGCCGAGCAGGACCGGACCGGCGCCACGTTGTCGTTCCGCGGGCTGGATAACCGCGCCTACTACCGCCTCGACGAGCGGGGCCGCGACATCGATGTCACCGGATGCGGCAACACGTTGGATCTGCGACATCCGATCGTCTGTCGGATGGTCTTGGACAGCCTGCGCCGGTGGGTCCTGGACTATCACGTCGACGGTTTCCGCTTCGACCTCGCGGTGGCTCTCGGCCGGGGTCGCGGCGACGAATACGATCCCGACCACCCTTTCCTCGTCGCCCTGCGCACCGATCCGGTTCTCTCGCAGGTCAAACTCATCGCGGAGCCCTGGGATGTGGGCATGCACGGCTGGCGGACAGGACAGTTCCCACCGCCCTTCAGCGAGTGGAACGACCGCTATCGCGACGCCATTCGGCAGCTCTGGCTGACCGACCAACGCAACCTCGACCACGGCGACGCCACCCATGGACTGCAGGATGTGGCGACCCGGCTCGCGGGGTCGCGTGACCTGTTTGGCCGCCACGACCGAGGGCCGACAGCGTCGGTGAACTTCGTCGCCGCGCACGACGGCTTCACGGTCGCCGACCTCACGGCATTCGACCGGAAACACAACGGCGCCAACGGGGAAGGAAACCGAGACGGGTCGGACAACAACTCCTCCTGGAACCACGGCGTTGAGGGCGCGACCGACGACGAGCAGATCCTCGCGCGCCGACGCCGGGCGATGCGGCACGTGATGGCGAGCCTCCTGCTCTCTGCGGGCATTCCCATGATCAACGGTGGCGACGAGTTCGGACGCAGTCAGGGCGGCAACAACAACCCCTACTGCCAGGACAACGAGATCTCGTGGTTCGACTGGTCCTGGGAGCCGTGGCAGGCCGACTTGCATGCGACGACAAGGCATCTCCTGGCGCTGCGGCGGCGCTTTCCCGCTCTGCGACAACGCACTTGGGCTGAGGGTGAGCCGGTGCACGAGGACGGATCGGTCGATCTGGCCTGGTACGACGCTGCCGGCGAGCCCATGGTGCAGCAGTGGGGAGACCCGCACCTGCACACGCTCCAGATGCTCGTCAACGGCGCCTGGTTGGGAGGCGAGTCCGTCCTCGTTGTCCTGCAGACCGATGACGACGCGTCGGTGACGTTGCCGAGCGCCCCGGGTGTCAGCGCCTACACGCTCGTGTGGGACAGCACCTGGGAGCGACCGCAGCCTGCTGGGGAGCCTGTTCGTCCTGGTCCCACGGCGGTCGCGCCCCGAACCATCCAGGTCTACGCGGTGACCGATCCGACCTGACCGGGCAGGAGGGTCACGATGCGGTCGACAACGGCGTCGACCTCGTCCCCTCGGCGGACCTGATCTGCGCCGGCCCGGACCAGCCCGGCGACGAGCTCGGCCATGGACTTCGGCTCGGGCCAAGCCAGTTCGGTCAAGGCATCGACGAGTGGCGTCTGCAGCTGGGTGTGCAGTTCGACGACCCGTTGATGACACTCCTGCGGGAGGTCCGCGCCCTCGGCGCGCCACACGGCATGCCCGCTCACGGCGGCATTCAGGCCCGCGGTGATCCAGCCGTGGAGCCGCTGGGAGGCATCCGTGTCAGGTGACACGCGGACCGCGACCTCAGCGAGCGCCCGCCGGAAGGCCTCCTCGACGGCGGCGGCAACCAAGGCGCCCGTTGAGGGGTGGTACTGATAAATGCTGTTGCGCGCCAGGCCAGTGCGGGCCGCCACGGCCGCCGGAGTGACGGCCTGGATCCCGTCCTCCCCGAGCACGTCCACGGCGGCGTCGAGGATGCCTTGCCGTCGCAGCGCATGATGCTCAGCGACCGAGTCGACCATGATCCGAGGCATACCGCCCAGTGTTTCATCCGAACGGGACGTTTTATCGACACTGGTGTCGATAACATCCGGAGCATGACGACCGCGAGCCCCCCATCGACCATGCCGACCGAGCGGGTTCACTGGCCCGCGCTGCTCTCCATCGCCTTCGGCGTCAGCCTGGTGATCATGGATGCGACGATCGTCAACGTCGCGCTCCCGGTCGTGATCGAGGACCTCTCGCTGACCGCGACCGAGGCCCAGTGGATGAATGCCGTCTACTCGCTCGTCTTTGCCGCCCTCCTCATTACCGTCGGACGGGTCGGCGACATCATCGGACGGCGGCGCATCTTTGCCATCGGCATGGCGATCTTCGGCGCCGCATCGGTCGTTGCCGGGTTGTCGGTCAACGGGCCCATGCTCATCGGCGCCCGTCTCGTCCAGGGCGTGGGCGCGGCGATGATCATGCCGTCGGCGCTGTCGACACTCAACGCGATGTTTATCGGGCGGGCCAGGGTTATTGCCTTCGCGGTCTATGGCTCGGCCATCGGGGGCATGGCCGCGGTGGGCCCGCTGCTCGGCGGCTGGCTCGCGACCGAGGTGTCGTGGCGGTGGGCCTTCTGGCTCAACATCCCCGTCGGCATTCTGGTCCTCGTCGGACTGCTCACGGTGGTGCCCGAGACCAAGGATGCCCACGCGATGCCGAGCGGTGACTACGTCGCGATCGCCCTGGTGAGTGTCGGCATGGGAGGGCTCGTCTTCGGTCTCATCGAGGCACAGACCTATGGCTGGATCCATCAGTCCGACGGGTCCCTTTCCCCGATTCCGTTGGTGCTGGGGGCTGCCGTGCTCTCGGTCATCGCCTTGATCTGGCACGAGGGCCGTCGGGCAGCCTCTGGTCGCCCCGTGCTGATCGACCTCACGCTCTTCCGGATTCCGACGTTCAGCGCGGGCACGGTCGCCGCCCTCATCGTGGCGCTGGGCGAGTTCGGGCTGCTGTTCACGTTGCCGCTGCTACTCCAGGGCGCGCTGGGGTATGACGCGCTCGGCACCGGGTGGATCATCGTCTTCCTGGCCGCCGGGACGTTCCTCAGTTCCGGCATCCTGCCCGCCCTGACCAAGCGTCTGAGCCAACGCACCATCGTGCAGATCGGCCTCGGGCTCGAGGCGGTGGCCGTGGCTGGTGTCGCCCTGTCGTTCTCGACCGACGTGAGTTCGTGGGCCTTGAAGGCGTGGCTGTTCCTCTATGGGTTCGGCGTCGGCTTTGCCACGGCGCAGCTGACCTCACTGCTGTTGTCCGACGTGCCGGTGGAGGAGTCCGGCCAGGCCTCCGGGCTGCAGTCGACGGTGCGCCAGTTGGGCTCGGCTCTGGGCGTGGCCGCCTTGGGTGGGCTGCTCCTGCATCAGTTGGCCTCGCGCACCCGCAGCGAGCTGGAGAGCTTGGGACTGCCGACCGAGGCCGTCGACAAGGTCACGTCGGCCGTGAGCGACTCCGCGGGCGTCGCGATCGCTGGGCTGCAACAGACTCCCGGTCAGGAGGCGGTTGCCGCGGCCGCCACGGACGCGATGATCGCGGCCTCGCGGGTGACGACCTTGTCGGCGGCGGCATTCCTCCTCATCGGCTTGCTGGCCACGCTGCGCCTGCCGTCGGACGCCGGCCACTCCCGCGACTGACTCTCGATTGGAGGTAAAAGCCGCATCGATGGGGCTCGTCTTTTACCTCGAATCAGGGGGTGCGAGACGAGGTCCACATTCGTCGAATGCCGTTCTGCGGCAACGGAAATTGCCTCCCAGTCTCCTTGTGTTCGAGATTCTGTTCGAATAGACTGAGGGCAACGTTTCGACTCGGAGAGGGGAGCGTCATGGACCATTCGTCACGGTTGGCGGCCACGATGCCTTGGCGTGTCGCCGCCCCCGCTCCAGCCGGCTCGGATTCTCCCCGGGTCGATCCGACGGTGGTGGTGGCCCGCGCTCGGGCAGCCGCCCGCGACCTGGTTGCCGCGTGCTCGGTGTCCCCGCACGCCCTGTCCCAGATCGAGTTCTCCGACCTCGTCGCGGGCTGCCAACAGGTGATCAACATGGTCACCGGAGCCCAGGATGCCGCCATCGCTCGCCTGGTCTCCTTCGACGGCTATGCGGTCGAGACCGGCGAATGGATGTGCGGTTCCCGCGGGCTGGGGTTCGTCTCCGATGACGGGGTGGACCTGGTCGCGACAGCGACCGGCATGACCCGCCGTTACGCGAGCAACCGGGTCGACCTGGCTACCTCCTGGGCCATCGACCACACGGTGAGCATGCACGACTCCGCAACCTGCGGCGCTTCGACAACCGAGCCTCGTGAGGCTGGCCTCGACGAGTCGCTGGGTTCGACACTAGACGAGGCTCTCGACGCGGAGGGGGATCACGTCGACGTGACCGAGCCGGACCCGGGCTTCGCCGACGCGGAGCCGCCGCTCGTGCAGTTCGGTGGCCTGGGCTCGTCCTGGACCGTCGCCATCCGGACTGGTCTGGGCCGGATCCACCAGGCCCTAAGCCTGGGCCGGATTGATGCCTACCGCGCCTGGGTCGTGGCCTCTGAGCTGGACGGCACACCAGCCGAGGCTGCCGCGGTCATCCTGGACCGCCTTGACCCGCACCTGGCATCGGACACGGGACCGGGGCTGCGCCGTCGGATCCGGCGGCTGCAAGCCGATCTCTGCCCGGAGGTCCTGCAGGAGCGCTACACCGCAGCCATTGCCAAGACTGGGTTGACCCGCGACGCCCGCGAGCCCGGCCTGGACACGTGGACCGCGCATCTGCCCGCCGGCGACGCCCTGCCCGCCTGGGCCGCCATCGACGCCCTGGCTCGGCAGTATCGCGACCAGGATCGACACTCCACCCTGGAGCGTGCCCGGGCCCATGCCCTCCTCGATCTGGTCACCGGCAGCGCAACGGTCACCACCACGGTCATCGCCACCCTGCCCGCCACCCCCGGCCAGCCCGCTTGGCCCACCGAGTCGAGCGGGATTCCCCCGGACCGAGGGCGCGGACCCGATCCGAGTAGCGGCGACCCGGTCACTCCCCAGCCAGCGCCGGTTGACCCCGCAGAGGGCGCATCCTGCGACTTCTCGCGCGGCGGCGACCCAGTCCATCCCCACCTAGCGCCGGTTGACCCCGCGGAGGGCGCATCCTGCGACTCCACGGGCGGCACCGACGCGATCGTGGGTGCCGGCCCCCGCGCCGCCCTGGTCCGGCTGCCCCGACCGGCTCGCCGACGAGCCACGGGGCGACCGGCAGCCCCGCCGGGTGAGGAGGCCGCGACCACGTCGGGTGATGAGGCCGCGACCAGCGCGGAGAACCAACTCATCGAAGTCACGACCACCGTGACGGGGCTGTCCCCGATCCTGCTCCCGCGCGACGCCTTGCCAACGGCGACGCACACCGTCCTGTGCGACCCGGTTTCCGGCGCCCTGACCGATCCCGAGGACACGTTGAGCTCCGCGAGGTATCGGCCAGGGGTGGCGATGGCGATGTTCGTTCGCGCCCGAGATGGCCGCTGCCGATTCCCCGGCTGCACCCAACCCGCCGTCCACGCCGATCTCGACCACACCGAGCCGTGGCCCACGGGTCGCACCACCCCGCGCAATCTCGCCGCCTTGTGTCGACGACACCACCGCCTCAAGACCCTGATGAGGTGGCGCTATCGTCTCGATCCCGACACAGCGGTGGCGACGTGGACCACCCCCACCGGCAGGACGCTCACCACTGCGCCCCTGGATCACTTGCACGGGATCACTCTGCCCATGCCCAGTCCGACAGCCATGAGCGCGCCCATGACCAGCCCCAGGGGCTCTTCCACGTCCAGTCCCGTGGGCACCTCCGCGAGCAGTCCCAGACCCGGTTCCGCCCAGGCTCCCCTCGGGGTGGTTGGGGCCCAAGCGGGGCTCACCCGCTGCGACCGGCGGGGACGATTCAGTCCGCTCGAGTACCACGTCGAGCATCTTCTCGTCGCCGGCGCCACCGGCGCGGGCGGCGCCGGTGCGGGCGGCGCCAAAGCAGCCGGCAACGGTGCTGGCGCCGCCCGCGGTTGCCGCCGCAATCACGGCGATCGGGCCGACCACGGGGATGCGCGCGTCGAGGTCATCATGGCCGTCCCCGCCCTGTCCTACTTCCCGGCCAACGATCCGCGACCACCCGGACAAGGCCCGCCCCCGTTCTAGCGGAGGGGCTCAGGCGCAGGATCGATCCCGTGCGGAGACCGGCGGGCTGACACCCCGATCCCGCCGCCTACGCCGTCGCGACCAAACCGAGTTCCGCGGGCGACGACAACCCCGAATGCCGCGGCAGGATCCGCACCGTGTAGCCGAACGATCCACTTGTGTCCAGACGCAGATCCCCCACGAACCGATGCCGACCATGCTCATAGGCATCGCTGTGCCGCAACGCAATCGTCCCGATGTCCGACAGCTCGTCGCTGGTGTGCGAGGTCCGTCCGTAGACGACCTGCACCTCCACATCACCAGGATCCAACCCGTCCAGCGAGACGTAGGCATTGACATGCAACGTCTCCCCGATCTGTGGCGAATCGCCAACGCCAGTCGACTCGACGTGGTCGACCTGCACCTTGGGCCACGACCGCTCGACCTGCTCCACATACGTCGCCAACTCCTTGGCGCCCGCGAAGTCCCCTCGCGCCATCGCCCACCCGGCCCGGGCAGCGGGCACATATAGGCGCTCGGTGTATTCGCGGACCATCCGACTCGCCCGCACCTTGGGACCAAGCGTGGTGACGGTGTGGACGATCATCGACATCCAGTTCTGCGGCAACCCGTCCTCGTCCACGTCATAGAACCGGGGCGCCACCTGCTGCTCGATGAGGTCATAGAGGGCCGCCGCCTCCAGATCGTCACGTCGCTGGGCGTCCTGGACCCCGTCCGCGGTCGGGATGGCCCAGCCGTTGGCGCCGTCGAACCACTCGTCCCACCAGCCGTCGAGGATGGACAGGTTCAGCGCGCCGTTGAGCGCCGCCTTCATCCCCGAGGTCCCGGAGGCCTCGAACGGCCGCAACGGGTTGTTGAGCCACACGTCGCATCCGGGCAGCAGCCGCAAGGCCATGGCGATGTCGTAGTTGGGCAGGAAGACGATCCGGTGCCGGATCGCGGGATCGTCGGCGAACTGCACCAGCTGCTGGATGAGCTGCTTTCCTGTCTCGTCGTCAGGATGGGCTTTGCCCGCGACGACGAGCTGCACCGGGCGCTCGGGGTGCAGCAGGAGGGCCCGCAAGCGATCAGGGTCGCGGAGCATAAGGGTCATCCGCTTATAGGTCGGCACCCGGCGAGCAAAGCCGATCGTCAACACGTCCGGATCCAGGATGGAGTCGGTCCAACCCAGCTCCGCCGGTGTTGCTCCCCGCGCAAGCCACGACGACCGCACCCGGGCCCGCACGTCCGCGACGAGTTGCTCGCGCAACGCCCGTTTGGTCTCCCAGAGGGCCGGTCGCGGCACGTCGGCCATCGCTTCCCACGAGTCCCGCGTGTCGAGCTCACGCGCATCGGTGAACGTATGCGCCAACTCAAAGACCTTGCGATCCACCCAGGTTGGGGCATGCACACCGTTGGTGATCGAGATGATCGGCACCTCGTCGGCATCAAACCCGGGCCACAGGCCCCCGAACATCTGCCGGGACACGTCACCGTGCAGTCGGGAGACACCGTTGGCGTGGCCGGCCAGGCGCAGCCCCATGACCGCCATGTTGAAAACAGCGGGATCGCCGCCGTCGTACGACTCGGCTCCCAGGGCACGCAATCGATCGATCGGAATGCCGGGCAGGGCCGCATCGCCCCCGAAGTACAGGTCGATGAGCGACCCGTCGAAACGGTCGATACCGGCCGGGACGGGTGTGTGAGTCGTGAACACCGTCGCGGCCCGCACCGCCTGGAGCGCCTCGTCAAAGCTCAGATACTGCCCCGTGACCAGTTCGCTGATCCGCTCGATGCCGAGGAAGCCCGCGTGGCCCTCGTTGCAGTGGTAGGCATCCGGGGTTGGCGCGCCGGTCAGTCGCGACCAGGCCCGCAACGCCCGAACGCCGCCGATCCCGAGGAGCAGCTCCTGCTGCAGCCGCATCTCGCCGGCGCCGCCGTAGAGTCGCTCGGTCACGCGACGGGCCGCGTCATCGTTCTCATGAACGTCGGAGTCGAGCAGCAGCAGCGAGACCCGCCCCACCTGGGCCCGCCAGATCTGAGCGTGCAGCACCCGCCCTCCGGGAAGGCTCACCCGAACCAGCACCGGCACCCCTTCGGCCGTGCGCACCAGCGACAGGGGCAGACCGTCCGGATCCAGGACGGGGTAGGTCTCCTCCTGCCACCCGTCCCGGTTCAGCGACTGACGGAAGTAGCCGGTCTGGTAGAACAGCCCGACCGCGACAATGGGCACCCCGATGTCCGAGGCGGCCTTGAGGTGGTCGCCCGCCAGTATGCCGAGGCCCCCGGAATATTGCGGCAGGGCAGCCGTGATGCCGAACTCCGCACTGAAGTAGGCGATCGCCGCGGGCACCTCACCCTGCTCATCGCGCGCGAACTCCTGATACCACCGGTCCGCCGTGAGGTAACGCTCCAGCGCGCCGGCCGCGGCATCGACCCGCGCGACGAACCCCTCGTCATCAGCCAGGGCCGCCAACTCCGCTGGAGACGTCGCCGACAACATCGCCACCGGGTCCTCCCCCACCGCCGCCCAGCGGGCCGGATCGATCTGCGCGAACAGGTCCCGGATCGGCGGATGCCAGGACCAGCGCAGGTTCATCGCGAGGTCGTCGAGGGCGGCAATCCGTCCGGGCAGTACGGGACGAACCGAGAACCGACGGATGGCTTTCACCCTCGCCACGCTAGAGGATCCGACACGCCCGGCTCACCCGTGGCGAAACGGGCGTGACGCCGACCACATGATTTCGGATAGTTTCGTGCGGTGAGCCCACGTTCGCGGTCCCGCCGCCAGCAGACCCCCACTCCCGCCCGCGCCGTGTCGACGCCGGTCGCCCCTCCGAGGTCGACCCCGCCCACGCCCGACGCCCCCGCCTCGGTCGGCACCGCGCCAGGTGATCACTCGGGCACCCCGGTGTCGGCCCCGCCGCAGATCCCCATCGGTCGGATCCCCGTCGTGGAGCTCGGCCCGCTCGTCGACGGGGGCACCCGCCCGACGAAGTCCGTCGTCGGCGAGTCCTTCGACGTGACCGCCACGGTGTTCCGCGAGGGCCATGACGCCGTTAACGCCAGCGTCGTCCTCACCAACCCCGAGGGCGTCGAGACGCTCATCCCCATGACGTGCACCAACCCCGGCCTGAACACCTGGATCGCGACGATCGAGGCGGACCGCCCGGGTCTCTGGTCGTATCGCGTCGAGGGCTGGTCGGACCCGTACGGGACGTGGGACCACGACGCGACGATCAAGGTCGATGCGGGCATCGATGTCGAGCTCATGCTCGAAGAGGGCGCCCGCATGCTTGAGCGCGCGCGCGACACCGGTGACCGGCCGGCCAGCGCCGCGACGGCATTCGACGACGCGATCACCGCCCTGCGCGACACGACCCGCCCCGACCGCGCCCGCCTCCAGGCCGGATTCGCCGACGACCTCCAGGACGAGCTGACCGCCCGCCCGCTGCGCGACCTGGTCAGCCCGAGCCTGAACGTGCCCTGGCTCGTCGAGCGCGAACGCGCCCTGTACGGCGCCTGGTACGAGATCTTCCCCCGCAGCGAGGGCGCGACCTACGACGAGCGCACGCACCGGTGGACGACCGGCACCTTCCGCACCGCCATGAAGCGGCTCCCGGCGATTGCCGCCATGGGGTTCGACGTCGTCTACCTCACCCCGATCCACCCGATCGGCACCGCCGCCCGCAAGGGCCCCAACAACACCCTCAATGCCGGCCCCGACGACCCTGGCAGCCCCTACGCGATCGGCTCACCCGACGGCGGTCACGACGCGATCCACCCGGACCTGGGCACCTTTGAGGACTTCGACGCCTTTGTCGCCGAGAGCGCCCGCCTCGGCATGGAGGTCTGCCTCGACATCGCGCTGCAGGCCTCGCCCGACCACCCCTGGGTCCAGACGCACCCGGACCTGTTCACCACGCGCGCCGACGGCACGATTGCCTACGCGGAGAACCCGCCCAAGAAGTACCAGGACATCTATCCCCTCAACTTCGACAACAACCCGGCGCAGGCCTACGTCGAGGTGCGGCGCGTGATTCAGGTGTGGCTCGACCACGGGGTCCGGATCTTCCGAGTCGATAACCCGCACACCAAGCCGGTGGAGTTCTGGCAGTGGCTCATCGCCGATGTCGCCAAGGACTACCCCGAGACGATCTGGCTCGCCGAGGCCTTCACCAAGCCCGCCATGATGCACACCCTGGGCAAGGTCGGCTTCCAGCAGAGCTACACGTACTACGCCTGGCGCAACACCCGGCCCGAGCTCGTCGAGTACCTCACCGAGCTCTCCGGCGACGCCGCCAACTACATGCGGCCGAGCTTCTGGCCAACCACCCACGACATCCTCACTCCGTACATGCAGTTCGGCGGTCCCGCGGCCTGGAAGTTGCGCGCCGCCCTGGCCGCAACTCTGGTCCCCACCTACGGCATTTACGCCGGCTACGAGCTGATGGAGCACGTCGCGCGCCCGGGCGCCGAGGAGCAGATCGACAACGAGAAGTACCAGTACAAGAACCGCCACTGGGAGGACTTCGAGCCCGGCGGTTCCCGCGAGGGCCAGTCGCTGTCCGGCTACCTCACCCGCCTCAACGAGATTCGGCGCGCCCACCCGAGCCTGCATCGGCTCAGGGACATCACCTTCCACCACGTGGACGACGAGAACATCATCGCGTTCTCCAAGCGCCGCGTGCTGCACGACGGCAGCGACGACACCGTGCTGGTCATCGCCAACCTGGACCCCCACTCGACGCGAGCGAGCACCATCCGACTCAACATGCCGGCGCTCGGGCTCGATGAGCACGCCGGGTTCGTTGCCGATGACCTGATCACCGGCGCCTCGTGGGATTGGGGCCGGGACAACTTCGTCCAGCTCGGCCCGGCCGGCGAGCCAGTGCACGTCATCGCGGTGCGCCGGCACTGACGGACCACCCCACAGACGGCGAATGCCGCCCGCTCACGTGAGCGGGCGGCATTCGCCGTTATGGGGGGTCGGGCCCGGGGTCGGACCCAGGCGTCACAGGCCCGGCTTGACGTGCCAGATCCGGTCGATGTAGTCGCGGATCGAGCGGTCGGAGGAGAAGAACCCGCTACGGGCGACATTGAGGATCGCCTTGCGCGACCAGTCGTCCTGGTCCGCATAGGCCGCCTCGACGCGCTCCTGCGCCTCCAGGTACGACGCGTAGTCGGCCAGGGCGAGGAAGCGGTCGTTGTAGAGCCAGTCGCCGACGACGGTCGACACCGCGTCGCGGTCGCCTCCGGTGAAGTGGCCGCTGGCGATGAGGTCGATCGCGGACTTTAGGCTCGGGTTGCTCTCGTAGTAGGACCCGGGGCGGTAGCCGGCGGCCTGCAGGTCAGCCACCTCGGGCTCGGACATCCCGAACAGGAAGAAGTTGTCGTCGCCGACGAGCTCGCGGATCTCGACGTTGGCACCGTCATCGGTCCCGATCGTCAGGGCACCGTTGAGGGCGAACTTCATGTTGCCAGTCCCCGACGCCTCCTTGCCGGCCAGCGAGATCTGCTCGGACAGGTCGGCGGCCGGGATGAGCTTCTCGGCGAGGGTGACGTTGTAGTTCGGCGGGAACGCCACGAACAGGCGGCCGTCGACGATCGGATCGGCGTTGACGACCCGGGCGACCGAGTTGATCAGGTAGATCGTCTCCTTGGCCATGTGATAGCCGGGAGCCGCCTTGGCGCCGAAGACGACGGTGCGCGGCGTGATCGTCGCGGGGTCGACCTGACCGGTGATGATCCGGTCGTAGAGCGTGACGATGTGCAGCAGCTTGAGCGACTGCCGCTTGTACTCGTGCAGCCGCTTGACCATGACATCGAGGAGGTGGTCCTGAGGGAGCAGGATCCCGTTGCGTTCCTGGAGGACCGCGGAGATCCGCCGCTTGTTCAGGGCCTTGACCTCGCGGAATGCCGCCCGGAACTCGGGGTCGTCGGCATAGCCCTGGAGCTCCTCGAGGCGGTCGAGGTTGGCCACCCAGCCCTTGCCGATGGTGTCCGAGATGAGCTTGGTCAGCTCGGGGTTGGACTGGCGGATGAATCGCCGGGGCGTGACGCCGTTGGTGACGTTGGTGAACCGGTCCGGCCATAGCTCCGAGAAGTCCCGCAGCACCTTGTCCCGCAGCAGCTCGGAATGCAGAGCCGCGACGCCGTTGACCCGGACCGACGCAACCGTCGCCAGGTGCGCCATCCGGACCGACCGCTCGGGGTGGTCGGCGATGATCGACATCCGGCGCACCCGCAGCTCGTCACCGGGGTAGGCCGCGCGCAGCTCGTCGAGGAAGTCCTCGTTGATCTGGTAGATGATCTCCATGTGGCGCGGGAGCAGCCGCTCCATGAGGCTGACCGGCCACACCTCGAGGGCCTCGGGCAGCAGCGTGTGGCACGTGTAGGCGAAGCACTGGCGGGTGATCGCCCAGGCCTCCTCCCACTCCAGGTCGTGCTCGTCGACCAGGATCCGCATGAGCTCGGGGATCCCGATGACCGGGTGCGTGTCGTTGAGCTGGAAGATGATCCGCTCGGGCAGGTCCCGCACATCGAAGTCCGCCGACATCGTGTGCCGGATGAAGTCCTGGATGGATGCGGCGACGAAGAAGTACTGCTGCTGCAGCCGCAGCTCCTTGCCCTGGGGCGTGGAGTCCTCGGGGTAGAGCACCTTGGAGATGTTCTCGGCGAAGGTCTGGGCCCGCACCGCCTCGGCGTAGTCGCCAGCGTTGAAGATGTGCAGGTCGAAGGCGCTGGTGGCCCGGGCCCGCCAGAGGCGCAGCGTGTTGACCACGCCGTTGTGGTAGCCGGGAACCATGTAGTTGTAGCGCAGCGCCATGACGCCCCAGCCCGGGACCCAGCGGGTGCGCTCGCGCCCGTCCTCGCCCACGTACTGCTCGGTGTGCCCGCCGAAGTTGACGGGGATCTCCATCTCGGGGTGGGCCACAGCCCAGGGCTCCCCGAGGGAGAGCCAGGCGTCGGGCTTTTCGACCTGGCGGTCGTCGACGAAGGTCTGCTGGAAGATGCCGTACTCGTAGCGAATGCCGTACGCGATGCTCGGCGCGCCCAGGGTCGCCAGGGAGTCGATGAAACAGGCCGCGAGCCGCCCGAGGCCACCGTTGCCCAGGCCCGGCTCGACCTCCTGCTGGCGCAGGTCGTCGATGTCGATGCCGCAGGCGGCCATCGCCTCGGTGGCGGTCTGGGTCAGCTCGGTCGCGCTGAGTGCGTTGTCGAGCTGACGGCCCAGGAGGTACTCGGCGGACAGGTAGCCGACCATCTTCTGGCCGGTCTTGCGGCGGGTGCGGGCCGTTTCGAGCCAGCGGGCCGTCAGATACGAGCGGACGGTGCGGGCCAGCGCCAGGTACTGGTCGTTGACCGACGCCGTCGAGAGCGGGACCCCCTGACCGAAGTTGAGCTCGTGCAGGAACGCCTTGACGAAACCGTCGACGGTGTAAGGCGGAGACACCACGGGACCGAGCGCGAGCGCCGACGTCGGCGTATGCCGCGGGCCCGTCTCGTGACGCCACGCAGGGGTCTCGGACGCAGACCCCGCCACCGCAGCACCCGGACGGGGTGGGTGGTGAGGGTCGGCGGTGGTGGCGAGGACCTCTGAAGTAAGGTCGACGGAGTCAGTCACTTTGGCTCCCGGATCACGGCGAGGGGGCTGGACGAGGAACTCGCGGCCTCGCCGTTGAGGCCCGAGACAGAGTGTCAAACCGGGGTCGCGGACGACCCGGGACACCCCGTGCCGAACCACGGTAGGGCATTGGCGACCAAACGTCAGCATCGTCCGCGTAAACGCTTGCTCAGGGTGGTACCACGCAACCGTTTGGAGTGGTAAGAAATGGCCTTGACGCCAACGACGGCGGGCCTGCCCCGCGTCCTATCCACCCTCGGAGGTAACGCAGTGAGCACGACCCGCCCCATCCCGACCCAGTCGGGACAGTCGGGCCTTGGGCTGACCCAGCCCGGGCTGCGGCACGACCCGCAGTGGTTCAAGACGGCCGTGTTCTACGAGGTCCTCGTCCGCGCCTTCGGTGATTCGACAGGATCCGGGCAGGGTGACTTCAGCGGCGTCCTGGCCCGGCTGGACTACCTGCAGTGGCTCGGCGTGGACTGCCTGTGGCTTCCGCCGTTCTATGCCAGTCCCTTGCGGGACGGCGGCTACGACATTTCCGACTACACCGCGGTGTTGCCCGAGTTCGGGACCCTGCCGGACTTCACCCAGCTGATCACCGAGGCCCACGCCCGCGGCATTCGGATCCTCACCGACTTCGTCATGAACCACACCAGCGATCAGCACCCCTGGTTCCAGGCCTCCCGGTCCGACCCAGACGGCCCGTTCGGCGACTTCTACGTCTGGTCAGACACCGACGACAAGTACAGCGACGCCCGGGTCATCTTCATCGACAGCGAGGCCTCCAACTGGACCTTCGACCCAGTGCGCCGGCAGTTCTTCTGGCATCGGTTCTTCAGCCACCAGCCGGACCTGAACTTCGAGAACCCCGCCGTGCACGAAGCGCTGTTCGATGTCGTGCGCTTCTGGATGGACCTGGGCATCGATGGATTCCGCCTCGACGCCATCCCCTACCTCTACGAAGAGGAGGGGCACAACGGTGAAAACCACCCCAAGACCCACGAGTTCATCGCCCGGGTGCGCAGGCTCATCGACGAGGAGTACCCCGGCCGGATCCTCATCGCGGAGGCCAACCAGCCGCCGGGGGACGTCGTGGCCTACTTCGGCACCCCCGAGGATCCGGAATGCCAGATGTGCTTCCACTTCCCGGTCATGCCGATGCTCTACTACAGCCTGCGCGAGGAGAAGGCCGCGCCGATCATCGACGTGCTCGCGGACACGCCACCGATCCCGGCGGGCGGCCAGTGGGGCACCTTCCTGCGCAACCACGACGAGCTCACGCTGGAGATGGTCACGCCCGAGCAGCGGGCCGCCATGTACGGTTGGTACGCCCCCGATTCGCGCATGCGCGCCAACGTCGGGATCCGCCGCCGGCTGGCCTCACTGCTGGACAACAGCAGGCCCGAGATCGAGCTCATCAACGCCCTCCTGCTCTCCCTGCCCGGCAGCCCTTGCCTGTACTACGGTGATGAGATCGGCATGGGCGACAACATCTGGCTGAACGACCGCGACGGGGTGCGCACCCCGATGCAGTGGACCCCAGATCGCAATGCTGGATTCTCGACGGCGGATCCCGGCAAGTTGTATCTCCCGGTCATCGACTCCCTGCAGTACAACCGCCAGGCGGTCAATGTCGAGGCTCAGTTGGCCTCCAACACCTCGCTGCTGCATTGGACGCGGGGCATGCTGTCCGTCCGGCGCCGCCACCCCGTCTTCGGGCTTGGCGACTTCGAGGTGGTGGGCAGCACCAACGAAGCGGTCCTGGCCTTCACCCGGACCGACCGCTCGATCGACCTGAGCCAGTTGCGCCCCGGCGACGACCACGGCGCCATCAGCGTCCTGTGCATCAACAACCTGTCCTCCACTCCGCAGGCCAGCCGACTGACCCTGCCCGAGCAGTTCCGCAATGCCGAGACCTGGGATCTTTTCGGCGGCAGCGGGTTCCCCGACATCGACGAGGATGGGACCGTGACCGTGACCCTGGGATCGCGCGACTTCTTCTGGCTGGGCCTGCAGGTCCGGTCCCCCGAGCACCATGGCTGAGATTCATCGCGGAGCAACCCTCTCCCCCAGCAAGGTCGACCTGGTCGCCGACTGGATCGGTGCCCAACGGTGGTATGCCGCCAAGGGCACAGTCCCGCAGTTGACCCGGGTCGGCTCGTGGCGACTGGATGACCCCCAGGGTGCCGTCGGTGTCGAGACGCTCTATCTGCGCGACGAGTCGGCCGCCGAGCCCGTGATCTACCAGGTGCCGCTGACCTACCGGGACGCGCCCCTGGAGGGCGCCCTGGACGCCCTCGTCGGGCTGATCGAGCACTCGGTCCTGGGCACCCGCTGGGTCTACGACGCCCCCCACGATCCGGTCTACGCCGAGCAGTTGCTCGCGCTGGTCCGCGGACAGGTCCGCGCGGCCTCGTCGTCGATCGACGACGCCATCGAGGAAGGTGTCGTCGGGAGCCCGCACTCCGCGTGGGACACCGAGCTCGAGGCGACCTCGACGCGGGTCCTGGCTGGCGAGCAGTCCAACACCTCGATCATCGTCGAGGCCCGCACGCCCAGCGGGCAGTCCCGACCGGTCATCATCAAGGTGTTCCGGATGCTCGCGGCGGGCGCCAACCCCGACGTCGACCTGCAGGGAGCCCTGCGGGCCGCCGGCTGCGAACGGGTCCCGGCCGTCGTGGGCTCGGTGCGTGGACAGTGGCCGCTGCCCGACAGCGATGGGCCCGCTTTTGCCGATCTGGCGTTCGCGCAGGAATTCCTGCCGGGCGTCGAGGACGCCTGGCGGGTGGCGATCCGGGCGGTCGACGAGGGCGGAGACTTCACTGGTCCCGCGCGCGCCCTCGGGGCCGCCACGGCCGAGGTGCACGCCGGCCTCGCCGACTCCCTCGGGACCGAGCCGACCACGGCGCAGACTGGCTCGTCGATCATCGCCCAGATGGCCGAGCGCTTCGCGGCTGCGGTCGCGGAGGTTCCAGAGCTGGAACGCTATGCCCCGCTCATCTCGGCGATCCACGCCCGCGCCGCCCAGGAGACCTGGCCGCCCATGCAGCGGATCCATGGCGACTACCACCTGGGCCAAGTGCTGCACTCCGCACAGCGCGGCTGGATCCTGCTGGACTTCGAGGGCGAGCCGCTGCGGCCGCTCGCCGAGCGCAGCCTGCCCGACCAGTGGATCCGTGATGTCGCCGGAATGCTGCGCAGCATCGACTACGCCGGCGGCTCCTGGGAGCAGGACAACCCCGGTTCCGCGCGGGCCTGGGTCACCTCGACCCAGCAGGCCTTCCTCGACGGCTATGCGGACCGGTCCGGCGACGATCCGAGGGACCACGACAGCCTGCTGACGGCATTCGAGGTCGACAAGGCGATGTATGAACTCGTCTACGAGGCCCGTAACCGACCAGACTGGGTCGACATCCCCCTCGCGGCGATCGACCGGCTCAGTTCCGGCGTCGCCGCGGCGACTACCCACCCGACCGGCCACACCGACGAGACGGAGCCCCATCGATGAGCCAGCACGACGTGAGCGGGGCCATTGCCGCGCTCGTCCAGGGGCGTCACCAGCAGCCACACGACCTGCTCGGACAGCACCTCGAGGCAGGCGGCTTGCGGATCCGCGTCCTGCGGCCGCTCGCGACTCGAGTCGAGATCGAGTTCGAGGATGGCGTCCGCCTCCCCCTGGCCCATGAGGCCGAGGGCGTGTGGTCGGGCGTGCGAGCCGATGCCGAGGCGACCATGGACTACCGCGTCCTGGTCGAATGGGGCGACGGCATCGAACACCGCCTCGACGACCCGTACCGCTTCGCGCCGACCCTGGGCGAGGTCGACCTCCACCTCGTCGGCGAGGGCCGCCACGAGGAGTTGTGGACCGTGCTCGGCGCCCGGGTCCACACCTACGAGGCTCCGATGGGAGCCGTGACCGGGACCTCCTTCGCAGTCTGGGCACCCCGGGCCAAGTCGGTGCGCGTCATCGGCGACTTCAACGGCTGGGACGGTCGGCACCACCCGATGCGGATGATCGGCTCGTCCGGCGTGTGGGAGCTCTTCATCCCCGACGTGCGGGCTGGCTCGATCTACAAGTACGAGATTCGGGGCGCCGACGACGTCGTGCGCGCCAAGGCCGATCCGATGGCGCGGCGCACCGAGGTGCCCCCCAACACCGGGTCCATCGTCGAGGACTCCACCTACGAGTGGGGCGACCAGGACTGGCAGGACCGCAAGGCCGCGACCAACCCCCACGACGGACCCATGAGCGTCTACGAGGTCCACCTCGGATCCTGGCGCCAGGGGCTGTCATACCGCGAGCTGGCCGAGCACCTCGTCAACTACGTGACCGACCTCGGCTTCACCCACGTGGAGTTCCTTCCGGTCATGGAGCACCCCTACGGCCCCTCATGGGGTTATCAGGTCACCGGCTACTACGCGCCGACGGCGCGCTTCGGCGACCCCGACGACTTCAAGTACCTCGTGGATACGTTGCACCAGAACGGGATCGGCGTCATCCTCGACTGGGTGCCGGGACACTTCCCACGAGACGCGTTTGCGCTTGCCCGCTTCGACGGGCTGGCCCTCTACGAGCACCCGGACCCGCGGCGCGGCGACCAGCCCGACTGGGGCACCCACGTCTTCGACTTCGGCCGCCTTGAGGTGCGCAATTTCCTGGTCGCCAACGCCCTGTACTGGCTCGAGGAGTTCCACGCCGACGGCCTTCGGGTCGACGCTGTCGCCTCGATGCTCTATCTCGACTACTCGCGCCGAGACGGGGAGTGGATCCCCAACGTCCACGGAGGGCGCGAGAACCTCGAGGCGATCGGCCTGCTCCAGGAGGCCAACGCCACGTCCTACAAGGTCGTCCCCGGCGTGGTCACCGTCGCCGAGGAGTCGACCTCCTGGCCTGGCGTGACCAAGGCGACGGACGCTGGCGGGCTCGGGTTCGGCCTGAAGTGGAACATGGGCTGGATGAACGACTCGCTGCGTTACCTCGCGGAGCAGCCGATCAACCGGCAGTACCACCACAACCTGCTCACGTTCTCGATGATGTATGCCTTCTCCGAGAACTACCTCCTGCCGATCAGCCACGACGAGGTCGTGCACGGCAAGGGCTCGCTGGTCGGCAAGATTCCGGGCTCACCGCAGGAGAAGCTCGCGACGCTGCGCGCGTTCCTGGCGTACATGTGGAGCCACCCCGGCAAGCAGTTGCTCTTCATGGGCTGCGAGTTCGCGCAGCCCTCGGAGTGGGCCGACGGACGATCCCTGGATTGGTGGCTCCTGGATGACCCCGCGCACTACCGCGTGCACAACCTGGTCAAGGAGCTCAACCGCCTCTACCGGGCGCACCCAGCCCTGTGGGCTCAGGACTCGGCGCCCGCGGGTTTCGAGTGGCTCGATGCTGACGACAACGGCGGCAATACGTTCTCCTTCTTGCGTTTCGAGGTACCCGACCGGCAGAGCGGTGACGTCGTCGCGGCGGTCGTCAACTTCAGCGGCCAAGCCAAGGAATGGGTGCGCGTCGGGGTCCCCCGACCCGGACGGTGGCGGGTCATCCTGGACACCTCCGGGTTCGATGCTGCGGGCACCCCAAGCCAGGCCGACAACGTCATGATCGCCGAGGGCGGCGGCTGGAACAACCAACCGTGGTTTGTCACCGTGCGGGTTGCCGAGCTGTCCGCGGTCTACCTCGCGCCGGACATCGAGCCGGAGCCAGTGGTGGTGCTGGACGAGCCCGCCGCAGCGGACGCTGGCGACGCGACCACCTCATAAGGAGTGGCGCTTGGGCCGCGACGATAACCCAGACGGCCAGGTCGTGCGTGGAGTGTCATCATTCGACGGATGACCTGGCCGGGCTCCGTCCGCGACGCAACAGCGGACGATGCCCGGGCCTGTGCCGAAATCTACTCGCCGTACGTGACGCAAACCTGTGTCTCATTCGAGAGTGCGCCCGCTGGCACGACGTGCTCTGGGTGCAGCGGCCGTTGGCCGCGGCCGGGTCCGGCCTGTTGATCCCTTAGATGAAGAGCAACTGGGCGCCGTCGGTGAGCTCGATGAAGTCACTGGCGGAGATGATGCCCTCGACGCCCTCGTAGAGGTCGTCGGTCGTCAGGTGGTTCATGTCGGCCGACATCCGGCAGGCCCACAGGTGAGCCCCCGACGCATACAGCACGTCGAGAAACTCGGGCACGTCGGGGACATTGAGCTCGGCCAGTTGCTTCTTCATCATTGCAGTGGCGGCCGCCGTGGCTCCAGGCAGTGCGCCGAGCATGTGGTGCACGCCGATGCCGGAATGTCCCGGGGGGTGCATCGCGGTGTTGCCGACAAAGGCGAACTTCAGGTCGTCCATCGTCTTCTTCGTAATGATGTCAAAGCCCCAGAAGGTGAAAAACAGGTGGGTTTCGACGCCCTCGCCGAGCGCGGCGTTAGCCAGGATCAGCCCGGGGTAGGCCATGTCGAGATTGCCCTTGGAGCAGATGATCGCGAGCTTGCGCCCGGAAGAGGCCTCGTCGTCGAAGGACGGCACGAGGGGGGTGGTCATGACAGGTGTCCTTTCGGGTAGTGCGGGGCGGGTGAGAGGCGGACGGTGATCAGACGCAGCCCTTGGGCTTGGGCAGACCGGCAACGTAGGAGAGCTTCTTGGCCGGCTTGCCCGGGAAGAGCGTGAACAACTCCTTGATGGGGACGCCGGTCTGGGTCGAGATGCGACGCAGGGTCGCGGTCTCGCCGGTGACGGCATGGTCCTCGCGCAGGAAGTGGATTAGCGTCCAGTGCGCTTCGGTCAGAGGTTGGCCGATGAGGGCGGCGAGCTCGGTCGCCAGGTCCGCTGACCACTGGGTCGGATCGGTGAGGAAGCCCTCGTCGTTGACCTGGATCTCGCGGCCGCCGATGACGGTGGTGGGCATGGGGGTACGACTCCTTCGGGTTGATCAGGCGGCGGGGATCTTGCCCGCCATGGACATCTGCGCGGGCAGCCCGAGCGGGTGGCCGGGCAGGAGCGCGTTCCAGTAGAGGTAGCGGAAGGCGAGTTTGCCGAGGTGGTTGGCTCTGCTTTCCTGCAGCAGCCGCAGTGGGCCGACATGGGGCACCGGGAAGGATCCCGTGAGTGGCTCGGTGTCGTAGTTGAAGTCGAGCAGGAGTGCCTTGCCACCGCCGGACTCGACGAAGCAGTTGGCATGCCCGTCGAAACTGTGGGTCAGCGGCTTGCCCTCTATTGCCTCGATGAAGTTGTCACAGAACACCTCGACGCTGAAGTGCGCCACCGAGCCAGCCTTGCTCGTCGGGAGGTTGCTGGCATCGCCCAGGGCCCAGATATTGTCGTGGGCCGGGCTGCGGTTGGTGTGCTTGTCGACGGGCACATAGTTGAGCTCGTCACCCAGGCCACTGCGGGCAATGAAGTCCGCGCCCATGTTCAGCGGCACCGTGACCAGTTGGTCGTAGGCGACCTCGCGCTCGTCATAGGACACGAGCACGCGACGCTCTTGGTCGATCTGCTCGATCATGAAGTCAGGGATGACGGTGATGTCCCGGCTGTCCAGCAGCCCGCCGAGCGTCGCACTGGCCACGGGCTTGGTGAAGGCACCGTCGAGCGGCGTCACGAAGACGAGCTCGGTGGCGTCCCGCTGCCCGCGCTGGCGCAGCCAGTCGTCGACGAGGAAGGTGAACTCCAGCGGCGCCACGGGGCACTTGATGGGGAGCTCGGTGATGTGGACGACAAGGTGGCCACCCTCCCAGCGCTCCAGCTGCTCACGCAGCGCCAGGGCGCCTTCGTAGGTGTAGAACTCGCCGATCTCGCGGTGCCACTGCTCGCCGAGCATGCCGGGGGTCTGATCCGGCCGAGGAGAGGTCCCGGTCGCAATGACCAAGTGGTCATAGTGCAGGGCGCGACCATCGGTGAGGTGCACGGTGTCGGTCGCGGCGTCGACCCGATCGATGCTGCCCATGGTCAAGGTGACGTCGTGGGTGATCAGGGAGTGCTTGCGGCGACGGACCTGTCCGGGCTGGGTCATCCCGAAGGGCAGGAACAGGTATCCCGGCTGGTAGTCGTGGATGTCGTCGCGGTCGACGACGGTGATATTCCAGAGCGTGGTCGGGAGCACCTTGCGGAGCCTGTTGACGACCATGGTTCCGGCCGTTCCTGCTCCCAGGACCACGAGATCTTTCTTCGTTGTGGTCATACCTTGAAGATACCCCTGCGGGTATGGAGGAGCCACCGGAAGACGTTCTCCGAGACTGTGATCCGCCAGACAGTCGGCAAGATCTCTTCGCGCATTCTCAGGGTGTCCGGGCGCCGATGGGGCGGCCAGGGGCGGACGAGGGGTGCGCGCAGCCAGGGACCCCTGACAGGATGACGGCCATGATCGACACCCGCGCCGGAGAGCTCGCCCGCCCGCAAGACCTCGTCGACCTCTCCGCCCTGGTCACCGCCTATTACACGCGTCAACCAGACCCGGACAACCTCGACGAGCAGGTCGCCTTCGGGACCTCCGGTCATCGCGGCTCGAGCCTGAAGACCTCGTTCAACGAGGCCCACATCCTGGCCACCACCCAGGCGATCGTGGACTACCGCCGCGAGCAGGGCTTCGACGGGCCGCTCTTCCTCGGCCGCGACACGCACGGGCTGTCTGAGCCGGCCTGGGCCAGCGCCCTGGAGGTGCTCGCCGCCAATGACGTCATCGTCCTGGTCGATGCCGCAGACCGGTTCACCCCGACCCCCGCGGTCTCCCACGCGATCCTCACCGCCAACCGGGGCAAGATTTCGGGCGTCGATGCAATGCCGTCCGGTGCCGGTTTGGCCGACGGCATCGTCGTCACCCCGTCGCACAACCCACCGATGGACGGCGGCTTCAAGTACAACCCGCCCCACGGCGGTCCGGCCGACTCCGACGCCACGAAGGTCATCGCTGCGGCCGCCAACGCCTACATCAGGGCTGGCCTGCAGGGGGTCAAGCGGATCCCGTTCACCCGCGCCCGGGCCGCTGCGACGGCCTACGACTTCATGGGGACCTACGTCGACGACCTCCCCAACGTCCTGGACATCGCCGCCATCCGGGATGCGGGGGTCCGGATCGGCGCCGACCCGCTCGGCGGCGCAGCCGTCGACTACTGGGGAGAGATCGCACAGCGCCACGGGCTCAACCTGAGCGTGGTCAACCCCTTGGTGGACGCCACGTGGCGGTTCATGACGCTGGACTGGGACGGCAAGATCCGGATGGACTGCTCCTCCCCCTACGCGATGGCCTCCTTGATCGCTCAGCGCGACGTCTATGACATCGCCACGGGCAACGACGCGGACTCCGACCGGCATGGCATCGTCACCCCGGACGCCGGCCTGATGAACCCCAACCACTACCTGTCGGTGGCGATCCAGTACCTGTATGGCGGCGCCCGCCCGCAGTGGCGCGCCGACGGCTTCGTCGGCAAGACGCTGGTGTCCAGCTCGATGATCGATCGTGTCGCGGCCGACCTCGGCCGTCAGTTGGTCGAAGTGCCGGTCGGCTTCAAGTGGTTCGTGCCCGGGCTGCTCGACGGGTCGGGCCCGTTCGGTGGCGAGGAGTCCGCGGGAGCATCGTTCGTCCGGATGGACGGCTCAGTCTGGACGACCGACAAGGACGGCATTCTGCTGGCCCTGCTCGCCTCCGAGATCCTCGCAACGACCGGCAAGACCCCCAGCCAGCACTACGCCGAGCTCGTCTCCCGTCACGGCGATCCGGCCTATGCCCGGATCGACGCGGCCGCGAGTCGCGAGGAGAAGGCCAAACTTGCGGCCCTGTCCCCTGCGGACGTGACGGCGCAGAGCCTGGCGGGAGAGCCGATCACCGCCAAGCTGACCCAGGCTCCCGGCAACGGCGCAGCCATCGGCGGGCTCAAGGTCGTGACCGAGTCCGCGTGGTTCGCGGCGCGACCCAGTGGCACCGAGGACGTCTACAAGATCTACGCCGAGTCCTTCCGGGGCGCCGAGCACCTCGCCGAGGTCCAGGCGCAGGCCAAGGACGTCGTCAGCGCTGCCCTCGGCTCGTAGCCGGTCGGGACCTTCAGCCCAAGGACTGCGCTGCCGCGGCTCCAAGCCGCACCCAATGGGTTTCCTGGTCGAACGGGACGACCACCCACTGCTTCATGGGTCGGCCCGCCATCGGCTCAAACAGGTGCGCTCCGGGGAGCGCCAACGCCTCGGCGTGCCGCTCCCCGTCGAGCTTGAAGATCATGCCCTCGTCCATGAGGCTGGCGAAGAACTTGCCCTTGCCGGGGAGCCGCAGTCCCGGCGAGCCGAACATCTGCGAGCGCTCGAATGCCACCCCCAGGTCAGCCAGGTCATCGGCCAGCGCATCGAGTCGAACCTTGCCCTGCGCGTCCGGCGAGGGCATGGGCGTCGGGCTCACGCAGATCCCCGGGCTGCGAGCATGGCCCGCTCGTCCGACACCCACATTCCGAGCAGCCCCCCGAAGTGGGCCTCGAAGCGGTCCCACTCCTGAGGCGGGTAGGTCTGGTGGATCGTCGAGGTCAACAAGGAGCGGAAGTCGGCACTGTCGATGTAGCTCAGGACCATGTCATCGACGTCCCCCAGGCTGGTCTCGCAGAACTCGCGGTAGCGCTCGGTCTCGAAGTACTCGTCAGCGAGCCCCTGATAGGCCGCGAGCTTGCCGTGATAGTCCAGCGCAGGGTCGTCGGCGACCGCGAACCACGGGTCGCTGTCCACCTGGAAACGGGGCCGCCGCTCCGTCACCACGCAGTAGGTCGACCACCGCAGCAGTGCCTTCATGGCCCATGGGAAGTAGTAGTGCAACGAGGTCACCGCGACATCGGGACACGCGTTGGCATAGTCAATCGGGTAGACGACTCCATCACGCACGAGCATCTCGCACGAGTTGAACTCCCACCGGAAGAACGCATTGACCGTTTGGGAGATCGTGACGGCCTCAGCCCCGGTGGCCTCGTCAAGGAAGCCGTGGGAGACGGCATACCGGTCGTGCATGGGCTCGTCCGGCTGGAACTTCATCACCATGGTCTCCGGCCCGATCGTGAGGGCGCGGGCGAAGACCTCGAAGTCGGCGATCGACTCCTGGAGGTGCATGAGCATCTCACCGGAATCGTCGTAGGCCCGATGCAGGTCTTCCCGACTCTTCACGCTGGACACCCCACGCCAGCCACCGCCGTCGAAGGGCTTCATGAACAACGGGTAGCCCAACTCGTCAGCGATCGCATCGAGGTCGAAGGACCGGTTGTACTTGGCCGAGGTGTAGGCCCAGCGGACGTTGTCGACGGGGTTCTTGTAAGGCACCAGGACGGTTTCGGGGACGTGCATGCCCAGCCGCATCAGCGCGCAGTAGGCGCTGTGCTTCTCCATCGACTGGAAGGTGAAGGGGCTGTTGAGCAGGTAGACGTCATCCATGAGGGCGGCCTTCTTGAGCCACTCGCGCGGGTGGTAGTACCAGTACGCGAGCCGGTCGACGCACAGCTCCTGGCGCGGGGTATCCCGCAGGTTGAAGGGCTCGATGCTGACCCGCTCGGTGATCACCCGATGATCGCGACCGTCCGGGCCGGGCACGAGCCCGAGGCGACGCACGAGGGACTCGAGCACGGTTGGCCAATCCTCCTCCGCCCCGAGCAGCAGTCCAATGAGGTGATCGCGGGTCGAAGTCATTGACGGTTCCTTCCGAGACGGGACGTGCGACGGAGCTGAGGCGGGTCAGACGAAACGCGGGAGATGGTGGGCCAGCTGGCGCTGCCACCACGGCCAATCATGGGCGGAGTCAAAGCCCCACACATCGAGCTCGACGTGGATCCCCTTGTCCCCCAGCAGATGGGCCATCGTGCGGGTCGACGGCAAGGACTGAGTGGGCGAGACCTCGAAGGGACCTTCGCCGACGACGAGGAGCACCGACAGCTGAGACTGCAGCCAGTGGAGGTGGTCGCCGTGTAGATGTTGCACGTAGGCAGCAGGATTGGCGAAGTAGCTCGTGTCGCCGAGATCGCCCCACCCGTTCCACTGAGTGACGTCGTAGCTGCCCGAGAAGCACATCGCCAGGGGCGCGAGGTCCGCGCGCTGCAGTGCGAACTGGAGGGCGTGATAGGCCCCCAGCGACACGCCGAAGGTGATCAGCTCCTGGGGGCCGCCACTCTCGGAGAAGATCCAGGGCGTCACCTGCTCCACGAGCCATTGGTGGTAGAGGCCGTGGCGCCAGGCCCGCTCCTCCGTGGGCGCAGAGCGATCCGACCAGGTCCAGGCATCGAGGGAGTCCACGCAGTAGATGCTCACCCGGCCGGCATCGACCAGATCCTCGACAGCTCCGAGCATGCCGTTGTTGGCGAAGTCATGGGCCGAGCCGGCCTCGCTCGGGAACACCAGGAGGGGGCGGCCCCAGTGGCCGTAGCGGACGACCTCAAGGTCGTGATCGCGTCCAGGGACGGGGAGTCGGACCGACGTGTGCTGCATCGCCCTATCCTTGCGGCTCACCCCACACATCGCGCAACACCTGGGTCAGATGGGGATCCAGCGCGTCGCGCCAGGCGGTGTAGTTATGCAGGTCGGCGACCTCGGCGTAGGTCACCTGATGGCCGGCCTTGGTCAGTGCCGTGGCCATCCGGCGATTGTTGGCGGCATTCTCCTCCAGCACCCCGCAGGTCATCCCGACACGCAGCGGATGGTCGGTGTAGCGGGCGTCGAGAATCTGGCGGACCAGCTCGGTGATCCGGTCGAACCACCGGTATCCGGACTCGGTGCCGTCCGTGCGCGGCTGGAAGAACGACCCCGACTGGGCAAAGACCCCGCCGATGCGCGGCGCCCCCGCCAGCCCGAGCAGCAGCGCGGTCAGGCCCCCTAGAGAGGCACCCATGACGACGACCGGACCGCGCACGGGATAGGACTCACCGATGCGATCCAGGCCAGCAGCGGCCATCGACCGCAGATAGCGCGGGGACCCGGAGTACCACGCGTCCCGGAGCACCGGGTGGGCCAGCGCGAGACGGTGGGGGGGCAACTGACCGGCCTCGATCAGCGCCGCGCTGTACCGGGTGATCGAGGCGAGCTGGTCGTACTCGGGACCGTCGTGGACCAGGAGCAGCGGGAGCGCCTCGTCGTCGTCGGCGTGCTCGGGGGACCACATGGTGACGGGGAGCTGTTCCCCGTGCTCACCGGGGAGCAGAAGTTCGCGGGACCGACCCGCTCCCGCCAGAGCAGAGATCCACCAGGGCGGCTGATAGCCGGGGAGCTCGAGCACGGAGCGATCGCCGAAAACGGCCCGGACCATCACGGCATTCGTGGGGTCCAAGATCGTCTCGTGGCTCATGCCTCGCGCCACCTCCAGCCGGTACTCCAGCCGCTGCACCTCCGGTCGGGGCACCCGCAGGATCCAGCCGTCATCGTCGCGTCGGAAGTCTCGAGGGCCGGGTACGGCGCGGTCGGCCTCCAACCGCACACCGGTCACCGACGCATCGTCGGCGGGGAAGCGGAAGTGGACCGACTCATCGAGGAGTCGAGGGCCCGACACGGCTCAGAACAGCGCGTTCATCAGTGCGGTGCGGCCCTTGCGGACGCGCTCGTCCTGGTTGCCGACCACGCTGAACAGCTCAAGCAATCGCGTCCGCGCGCGGTCGCGCTCGTCGCCGGAGGTGGCGCGGACCAGGTCGAGCAGGCGTCCGAAGGCGTCCTCGATATGGCCGCCGAGGAGGTCGAGATCGGCCACCACGAATGCCGCATCGAGGTCGGTGGGGTCGGCTGCCGCCGCCGCGCGGGCCGCGGCCGGATCGGCGTCGGCGGTCCGGCGCAGCAGCCCGACCTGAGCCAGCCCGACCTGGGCATCGGTGTCCTTGGGGTTGGCCTCGAGGGCCTGCTGGTAGGCCGCCTCGGCTCCGTCCAGGTCGCCTGCCTCGATGGCATCGAAGGCCTGCTGATGCAAAGGGGAGAGCTCCTCCTCGAAGTCCTCTCCGACGTCGACGCGTCCGGCGACTCCGTTCTTGACCGCGAGCTCGAGCAGTTGCTCGACCACCGAGGTGATCGCCTCGGGTGGCTGGACCCCGGGGAACATGGGGACCGGCTGTCCCTGCAGCAGGCCGAAGGTCGCCGGCACGCTGGGCTGGCCGAAGGCCTGCTGCATCAACGGGGCCATGCCCTGCAGCAGGGCAGGGTTGGCCGCGAGGTCAACACTGACCAGGACCACCCGCCCACCGAAGGACAGCACCACGCCCTCGACGTCACGCAGGAACGCAATGGTCTGCGGGAACTCCGAGCTCCAGAGCACGAGGAGCCCGGGGATCCCGATGTGCCGCGAGATCACATCGTTGAGCGTGTCGTCGGTCGCCTGGACATGTAGCCCCGGAGGCAGGGTTCGGCGGGTGGCCGGTTCGGGGGTCCCGGCGAGAGTCCCCGGGTTAGAGGCGATCCCGGCGATCCCGGAAAGGTCCACGGCCCCATGCACCCCGGCCGGGGTCGTCGGCTGCTCAGTCATGCGTGCGATTCTCCCTCACGCGAGTCGGTGCTCGATGCCAGGGCTCCGGCTCAGGTGGTCGTCCCGTGCTCGCGCTGGTCCTGGATGCCGATGGCGCTGACCTCGCCGCTGGTGGGGACGAGCAGGGCCACGGCTTCGACGGCCCCGATCTCGAGCGTCTTGGCCGTGGTCACGTCGCCAACCAGGCTCTTGAGTTCCTCCGGGATTGTGATGTTCTCGCCTTGCTCGGTCACGGCGATCGTGTCCAGGCGGGTCAGGTGTCCGAAGACGACGACCCCCCCGTCGGCAAGCCGGACCGCCAAGGTGTCCTGCGCCACTGCCGTGTGGGCGATCGTGTAGGTGGCCAGTTCCCCGAGCGCGTCGGACTGCTCCTGTGCGGTGGTGATCTGCGCCGTCGCGTAGCTGTCCTTGGCCGGGACGACGGCGTTGGCTTCCGTCGGCACCGGGAAGGCCAAGGCCGCCGCATAGTCGGTCACTGCGGCACTCGGGGCGAGCACGAGGCCAGACGCGTCGTCAGGAGCCACGATCTCCACGCCCTGACCCACCTCACCCAGGCTGGGCAAGGTGGTCCCGGCGAGCATGGGAACCCGAGCCGCAAGGATGAACGGCTCTGACGCCGACCCGGAGGTCAGGGCGTGCAGATACCGGGTGTTGGTCTGGGCGTCGAGCGTCGTGGCGAGGATGACCCGCGGCCACTCCATACCCCGGGAGAGGGCCAGAATCGTCGGGTCGTCCGCCCGCTCGACCGGCGGAGCACTGGGGGCCGGAGTCGTGCCGACCTTGAGCTCCGCAAGGCTCATCGCCAGCGCGGTCCCGGTCAGCACGCCCTGACGCGCGGCCGTGCCCTCGTCCCCCACCTGAGCCTCGGCGGTCGCCACGTCGGCCAGCACCCGCGTGGTGATCCGCGTCGCGGCATCGACCGTGAGGGGTGCGCCCCCGGTGGACTCCACCGGGGCGGGGTGAATGCCGACCACTGTGTCACGCAGGCCGCAGCCAGTCAGGGCGGTCGCGGCCAGGACGGAGGTGACGCCAATGGTCACGACGCGCCGCCACCTGGACGAACGGGGTGCCGGTGGCCGGCTCGCGTGGGCGGTGGGAGTCATGCCTTGTCCTCAGTCGGGGCCTGGTCGGCGGCAGTCGGTCGGGCGCTGTCGGGGAGGTCGCTGTCGGGGAGGCCGCTGTCGGTGTGGGCGCGGCCAAGTCGCGTGTCGGACGCGACGTCGGGAGACTCGACCGCACCGGCCGCTGCCGGTCGACCGGGCCAGGGCACCTTAGACAGCGGCGAGCTGCGTCGGGCCGGAGCGGGCGCCATCTCATAGGGCGCGGGCACTGGGACCGGCGTTGCCGGGCCTGCTCCTTGCGGTGAATCGCCCAGCCGCAGACGCCACAGCAGCACCCCCGCGATGACGAGGAACCCCCCGACAATCGCTGCGAGGACGGACTGCACGAACCAGGCCTTGCGGGTGTAACTGACCGAAACCTGCTCGATGTTGCCCTCAGCCGCACTGATCACGACGGTCTCAGGAGCGTTGGCCTGGTCCAGGCTGAGGGACTGGGTGCCCGCGCCGGTGACCTGCTCGTGCCACACATCACCACGGGAGATCGCCGCGAGATCGGCCGACCCTCGTGTGGTGGTCGTGAGCGCCCAGCCGCTCAGCTCGACGCCGGTGGCCTCCCGATGACGCCCATCGGCGATCGCCGCCTGCGCGTCGCTGGGTCGGGCCACCCCAATCCAGACCTCGCTGTCGTCGGCGGCGGCGGCGCTGATCGTGACGGTCGCGTCGACGCGTCCGAGCATGCTCGGGGTGAGGACAACGGCACCGGTGTCCGGGGGGCGGGTCTGGAAGGTCGCGGTCCCGGTGGTGCCGAGTTGCGTGGCGAACCACACCCCGCCAGCGCCCAGAACGAGGCCGATGACGGCCAGGGCGACAGCGACCACCCGCTTGGCGATCGTACGCATGACGGGTCCTCTTCTCTGATCAGGGGACGGCGCGGAGTCGCTCGCGCCGGCAGGGCATCCCACCACGATGACAAATCGATAACGAAATCGCCAAATCTAGGCTGCTGCTGTGCGACACCGGTGGACAGCGGCCGACGGTCATGCGGACGAATCCTGGACGTGGGCCTCAAGGCGGTCGAGCTTGCCCGTCAGCTCCCCCGTCCGGCCTGGACGAATGTCGGCCTTGAGCACGAGAGAGACCCGCGGGCCGAAGGTCAGCATCGCGTCGGCGCACTCGCGAACCAGGGCCATGCACTCGTCCCAGCTGCCCTCGATCGTGGTGAACATCGCATCAGTGCGGTGGGGCAACCCGCTGGCCCGCACGATGCGGACCGCGGCCGCCACGGCCGCACTCACCCCACCGTCGTCATCAGCGGTCGATGGGGCAAGAGAGAAGGCCACCAGCATGAGGCCACGGTAGCCCCCAGGGCGTCAGGTGGCTCAGTCGTGCCCGGCACTCGCGGCGATCGCCGCGCACATGACCTCGATCGACTCGCCGTCCCGGCGGTGCGCACCCAGGGATCGCGTCACGGCTCAACGCCAGGGGCCGTCAGTGCGCTGGCGGCGGCATACGGGTCCAGACGTCCGTCGACAACCTCCTCGGCCAATCGGGTCAGCGCTCCCCGCATCGCGAGACGCCGGCGCATCGACTCCAGCGCCAAGGCTTCGATCTCGCCGGCCGCCCGCGCGAGGTGACGCCGCCTTAGCCCGTCAACACCAAGCCATTGTCGGTGTGCCGCAACGGCTTCAACGATGTCATCGATGCCGTGGGCGGCATTCGCCACGGCCCGGATGACGCGAGGGCGCCACAGCCCAAGTGCGCTGCGATCGCCGAGCTGGATGAGATGGCGGAGGTCTCGCACCGTCGCATCCGCGCCATCACGGTCGGCCTTGTTGACCACGAGGACATCGGCCACCTCGAGAATGCCGGCCTTGACGGCCTGAATGCCGTCGCCCATCCCGGGGGCCACCAGCACGAGGGTAGTGTCGGCCAGGCCCGCCACCTCCACTTCACTCTGTCCCACCCCGACCGTTTCGAGCAGGACGATGTCAAAGCCTGCCGCGTCCAGGATGCGCAGGGCCTGGGGGGTCGCGCGGGACACCCCGCCGAGATGACCTCGTGAGGCCATGGACCTAATGAAGACCCCCGGGTCGGCCGCATGCTCGGACATCCGGATCCGGTCCCCGAGGAGGGCGCCCCCGGAGAAGGGCGAGGACGGGTCGACGGCCAGCACCCCGACCCGCAGGCCCTGGCGACGGTAGGCCCCGACAAGCGCACTGGTCGTGGTCGACTTGCCGACACCCGGCGCCCCCGTCAGCGCGATGATTGCGGCTCCCGACTGACCCGGCGCCAGCGCCCGCATCACATCAGGCAGGCACGCGTCGTCGTCTTCGACGAGCGAGAGCAGCCGACCCACCGCACGCGAACGCCCCGCCCTCGCCGAGGCGACGAGGGCGGGGACGTCGAGGGTGCGGGCGTCAGGCAGGACTCAGCCCTGCGGGACGGTGATCAGCAAGGCATCGCCCTGGCCACCGCCACCACACAGCGCGGCCGCGCCGGTGCCCCCACCGCGGCGCTTGAGCTCGTGGGCCAGGGTGAGGACGACACGGGCCCCAGACATCCCGAGCGGGTGGCCCATGGCGATCGCACCGCCGTTGGGGTTGACGATCGACGGGTCGACACCCAGCTCCTTGGTCGAGGCGAGGCCGACCGCCGCGAAAGCCTCATTGATCTCGATGGCAGCCAGGCTCGCGACGTCGATCCCTTGCTTGGCGCAGGCCGCCTTGATCGCGTTGGCCGGCTGCGACTGCAGCGTCGAGTCCGGACCCGCGACATTGCCGTGGGCGCCGATCTCGGCCAGCCACGTCAGGCCCAGCTCCTCCGCCTTGCTCTTCTTCATGACGACGACCGCGCAGGCACCGTCCGAGATCTGCGAGGCCGAGCCCGCCGTGATCGTGCCGTCCTTGGCAAAGGCGGCGCGCAATCTACCCAGCGACTCGACGGTGGTGTCGCCGCGCACGCCCTCGTCGGTGGCGAAGATGACCGGCTCGCCGCGACGCTGCGGGATCGAGACCGGGACGACCTCGTCGTCGAAGTACCCGTCCTTCCAGGCCCGGGCCGCGAGCTGGTGGCTGCGGGCGGCGAAGGCATCCTGCTCCTCGCGCGTAGAGGCGACCTCGCCGGTGTTGGCCGACTCGGTGAGAGATCCCATCGCCTGGTTGGTCAGGCTGTCGTGGAGCCCATCGAAGGCCATCGAGTCGGTGACCGTCACATCGCCGTACTTGTAGCCCTCGCGGCTGCCGATCATGAGGTGCGGCGCGTTGGTCATCGACTCCTGACCCCCGGCGACGATGATCTCGAACTCCCCGATCCGGATCAGCTGGTCGGCCAGGGCGATCGCGTCGATGCCCGACAGGCACACCTTGTTGACCGTGAGCGCCGGCACATTCATGGGGATACCCGCCTTGACGGCGGCCTGCCGGGCGGGGATCTGGCCCTCACCCGCGCTCAACACCTGGCCCATGATGACGTAGTCGACATCGGTCGCGGCCACCCCCGCCTTGTCCAGGGCACCCTTGATGGCGACCGCCCCAAGATCGGAGCCCTTGAGGGACTTCAGGGATCCCAGCAGCCGCCCCATGGGGGTGCGGGCGCCGGCAACGATGACGGTGGGGTCGGTGTGGGGCATGGTCGGTCCTTCGGGGGTGGTCGTCGGCGGTCGTTTTGAGGGTAGCGACCGGGCCGGTGTCTTTCATCCCGCGAGAGCCGTGACGCTGACCACCCGGACCCTGGCGACGGCATTCCCGCTCCTACGCTGGCGGACATGACCGACCTGTTCACCCACATCGACCACGTCGGCGTCGCGGTGCCCGACCTGGATGCCGCGATCGCCTTCTACCGCGATGTCTATGGCATGCGGCTGCTCCATGAAGAGGTCAACGAGGAGCAGGGCGTGCGCGAAGCGATGATGGGGGTGGGCGACTCCGGCTCCGCGATCCAGCTCCTCGCGCCCCTGTCCCCCGCGTCGACGATCGCCAAGTTCCTCGAGCGCAACGGCCCCGGCATCCAACAGATGGCCTACCGGGTCACGGACATCGACGCCGTCTGCGCGACCCTGCGGGAGCGTGGCGTGCGGCTGCTCTACGACACCCCCAAGCGCGGGACGAGCAACTCACGAGTCAACTTCGTCCACCCCAAGGACGCGGGCGGCATTCTCGTCGAGCTCGTCGAGCCCGCCAGCGACGGCCACTGAGCCGTTCTTGGCCGGCCGGGTCCGCCAGCCCGGGTCGGCCGCGAGGAGTGGCAGCAGGACGACCGAGACGAAGACCGGGATCACCAGTCCAGAGTCATTGAGGAAGAAGCCCACCGCAGCCAGGACCGCGGATCCCTGGGCCATGACGGCGATGGCCGGGGTCGGCTGGAGGCGTCGGATGACGACGACCACCAGCGCCACGCTCGCCACGGCGATCAGCAGCAGCGGGGGCGAGCCGAAGTTCGTCAGATTCTGGGAGAGTTTGCGGGCGATGACCGCGGCGGCCTCGCCCTGCAGGACTGTCTCGACGAATGAGCCCACGTGGGTGCGTTCTCCCTCGGGACGCAGCCAGTCGACGACGGCCACGATGACCGCGAGGACCGTGGCCGCGACCAGGGCCAGTACGGCTCGACCACGACTCACCCGCGCGCCGGTGGCGCCGGCGATGACGACGAGCCCGCCGAGAAGTAAGCCGGGAGGGCCGCCGAAGTCCGCGCCGAGCGATGGCGCCGCCTCGATGGCCAGGGCCACGCCGAGGAGGGCGACGGCGCCGATGGTGCGCCACCGGGCGGGCGCGCGGGTGGCCATCGCATAGACGAGGGCGAGCACGGCGACCCCGTAGAGCGCGAAACTGGCATTGCCGAAGCCGTAGAACCGCCCCCCGACGATGGGGTTCTGGGCGAAGGGGGCGATGAGTTGGAGTTGGGAGCCGAGGAGGACGTCGACCGTGAGCGTGAGCGCGGTGACGGTGGCGAGGTAATCCAGCGCATCGAGCGGCCGTGGCCGCCGCATCACCGTTGCCACGGTCGTGAGCACGCCCACGGTGAGGACGAGGGCGGTCAGGTAGCTGGCCGGCGTGACGTTCGTCCCCCACCACAGCAGGTTGTTGACCAGCACGGTCGCGATGGGAATGGTGGCCACCGCGATCCCCGCGACGAGGGCGGACCTAGGCACCGGGCGCCGCCGCCAGACCAGCCAGCCCACGAAGGCCGCCCAGGCGGCGAAGAGGCCGGCCAGCGAGGCGGTGATCTGGGGGGCCAAGCCCCGGACCGTGATGGCTCGGACCTCGAATGCCGTCCGGTCGGCGACCCGTCGATCCGCGCCGCCTGTCTCGGGGATGACCGAGATGGGCCGCCCTGTGAGGTCACCGGTGTCCGCGCCCACGCGGGCGAGCAGCGTGGCGGTGAGGTCCTGGAGCTGGACCAAGCCGGGCTGCCGCGTCGAGGGCGAGGTGAGGGTGCCCGGCGGGAAGTTCGGCCCGGCCGCTATGAGGGCTCGCGGCGACATGGTCGAGTCCCCGTCACCGACTCCGGCGACGATGACGTCCGCGTCGGGATAGTCGTCGACGAATCCGGCGACGAGGGCGTCGAGTCCGGCCAGGGCCCCCGCGCGGGCAACAGAGTCGGCGGACAGGGTGCCGGCGTCGACGATCAAGACCGGACACGGCGTGGAGGCACCGGTCGGGGTCGTCACCTCCCGGACACGTCCCTGGGGGTCGGCGGCGGCAACCTGCCCACCAGCCCCGATCGGCGCCAGACAATGGCCGACGTCAGCGAATCGTTGTCCGAGCGTGCCGGGAACGGCCCCGTAGGAGTCGTCGGCCGCCGCCCTCTGGTAGTCATCGACGAAAGCGAGGCTCCCGTCGGGGGCCACAATCGGCTCCCGACACGGTCCGGGCAGATCGGCGGCCCGACGCCCCGCGGACAGCGTGAGCCACCCGTCGACCGCGCACGAGCGGGTGCGGACGGCCCGCACGGTCATGGAGGCCGTCGCCCCACGCTGGGCCAGGTCGACCAGGGTCGGGCTGTGCTCGGCATCGAGATCGGAGAAGGTCAACCCGGGTGCACCGATGAGGATGACGGGGACGGGGTCATCCTCTGCGGAGGCTGCGGCCAGCGCTGCCACCGGGGACCCGCCCAGGACGGAGGTCGCGAGGATGGCCAGGAGGGTGACGATGGCCAGGGCCAGGGGTGACCTCCCGCGCAACCCTTTCATGGCCGGCCGGCCAGTTCGTGGTGGGCCAGGACCACGCAGGCCGCCGTCCAGGCCAGCGGGGCAACGGCCGCGGGGCGCCCGTCGAAAAGCACCTTCTCGGGGTAGGACCCGGCCTGCGTGCGATGCCGTCCGAGCCAGTCGAGCAGCTCTCGGGCGCGCTCCCCATCACCGAGCCCCGCCCGCGCCAACGCGAACAGGGCCGTCTCTGGGGTCCAGCTGACACCGTCCTGCTTCCAGCCGGCCCCGGGTGCGAGTCCGCCAGCGGGTCGGGCGAGGGCTGCCTGCGCCGCATCGAGGATGGCCGGCAGGGTCGCGGGCAGGCTGCCGTTTCCCAGGGGCGGACACAGGAAGGTCACCGCTGCGTCGTGGTGAACGGTGCCCAGTTCCCGCGGGAAGTGCGGACCGAACCCCTCCCACACTGCCTCCTCAAGGGCTGCGGCCGCGTCAGCTGCGCGGCGCGCCCGTCGGGCCTCGTCCAGGGCCTCGAGCACCTCGACGGCGCTGCGTAACCCGGTCAGGACGACCGCAGCGGTGCCCAACGTCAGGCGGCGCTCCGGGATCTCCCAGTAGTCCGGGGCCACGGGCGGCAGGCCGGAGTCCTCGTCGAGGCTGTCGATGAGGCAGCTCGTGCTCGCCACGACCAGCGGGCGCAGGCGGGCCAGCTCGGGCAGCGCGACCTGGGGGGCGGCGCGCGTCAACTCGGCACACGCCCAAAGAACCCAGCCGGTGCCATCGAGCTGGGCGGCCCGGCCATCGGGTGCCGCCCGGGTGGCCAGGTCATAGCGCGCCTCGAACCACCCGTCGGGCCGTTGAACGCGCTGCAGGAAACGCAGCTGCTGGGCCGCCTTGGCGGCATACCCGGCGCGGGCCAGGGCCGTCGCGACGAAGGAGACATCGCGCGGCCACGCGTACCGCCACCGCGAGGACCAGCCAGCCACCGACACGGGCAGGCCCGCGCTGAGCACGTGGAGGTCGAGTAGGGCCGAGCGCAACGTGCCGGACTCGTCGTCGGCCGCCGCCACCCACGGCGCGGAGCCGGCGAGGAACGCCTCTTCGGCGGCGAGCAGGCCCTGGCTGGCAGGGCCTTGGTCGAGCACGCGGGTACCCGGGATCAGGGACGCCAGCAGGGCGTCGTCAACCAGGGTCCGCTCGCCCCGCGCATCGAAGGCGACGGTGTGGCTGTAGAGGGCAATGTCGGCATGCAACTCCCGATAGACCGTCGCCCAGGCACCCAATCCGAATGCCGTGCCGACGCCCGCCGCGCCGAGCAGCAGCGCACGTCGTCGCGGGCGAGAGTTCACTGCAACGACGCTAGTCGACACCGGCGACGAGGGCGCCTTCCGAGCGTGCGGCGCGCCAATCTCTGGACCCGAGCACGATGGGGGACCCAAAACCTACGCGTGAGTTAGGTCACCATGTGAGCGGGGTCATTCGCCTGGCCTCGGGCCCGCGCCGCTGGCTAGTTTCGTCAGCGTCAGGCGCCATCGGCGACCCGGTCATCCATCCCCCGCACCCCCGCGCAGGAGCTTTCGCCATGTCCATGGAACAGATTCGCGAGGCCATCCTCTCCGGCGACCGGAGCGAGCAGACCTACTCCGCTTTGGCGGTCCCGCAGTCCTACCGCGGCGCCACGGTCCACAAGGACGAGGAGACCATGTTCGAGGGGATGGCCACTCGGGACAAGGACCCCCGCCGAAGTCTCCATGTCGATGACGTCCCCGTGCCCGAGCTGGCGCCCGGTGAGGCTCTGGTCGCGGTCATGGCCAGTGCGATCAACTACAACACGGTGTGGACGAGCATCTTCGAGC
>JAGOME010000094.1 GCA_017993715.1 Phycicoccus sp. | reverse complement strand
GGTGTCGTGTTTCACGACCTAGTTAACCCCTGTCCCACGTCCTCGTTAACCCTTGAGGATGTCGAAGAACCGGGTCATCGTCGAGGCAGTCCTGGCCGGCCAGTCGCACGGATCGGTCGCCCGGCAGTACGGGATCTCGACGGTCTGGGTGGGCAAGCTGGTGGCCCGATGGCGGGCCGGCGGCTGGGACGCGGTCGAGAAGAAGTCGACGCGGCCACGGTCGAACCCGAACGCCACCGACGACGAGACCGTCGCGCGGATCGTCGCCCTGCGACATGAGCTGACCGCAGCGGGCCTGGACGCCGGCCCCCACACCCTGCACGCCCACCTGCAACATCAGGGAGGGTCCGTGCCCTCGGTGACGACGATCTGGCGCATCCTGACCCGCGAAGGGCTGGTGACATCCGAGCCGCGCAAGCGACCCCGGCGCTCCTACCTGCGGTTCGAAGCGGACCTGCCGAACGAGTGCTGGCAGTCCGACTTCACTCACTGGCCCCTGGCCGACGGCACCGACGTGGAGATCCTCACGTTCCTGGACGACCACTCCCGCTACGCGCTGAGCTGCACTGTTCACGCGCCGGTGACCGGCGACGTCGTCGTCGATGTCTTCCGCGCCGCGATCGACGTCCACGGCATCCCCGCATCCACGTTGACGGACAACGGTTTGGTCTTCACCACCCGATTCCTGCACGGCCCCAACAACTTCGAGCGTGAGCTGGTCATCCTCGGCATCGACCAGAAGAACGGCCGACCCAACCACCCCCAGACCCAGGGCAAGGTCGAACGCTTCCAGCAGACCCTGAAGAAGTGGCTACGCGCCCAGCCACCCGCGACGACCCTGCACGACCTGCAAGCCCAGCTCGACCGGTTCGTCGACTACTACAACCACACCCGGCCGCACCGATCCCTGGCCAAGCGCACCCCCGCCGAGGTCTATACCGCCCGAGCGAAGGCCACCCCCACCGGCAGCGACGGACACTGGCGCGTCCGCCACGACAAGGTCACCAGCGGCCGCATCACCCTGCGCCACGGCGGACGCCTGCACCACATCGGACTCGGCTACGAGCACAACGGAAACGACGTCCGCGTCCTGGTCCACGACCTGCACGTCACCGTCATCCACGCCGACACCGGCGAGATCATCCGCGACCTCGAACTCGACCCCACACGCGACTACCAGCCACTCGGCCGCAAACCCGGACCCATCAAAGGCCTCCCCCAACGCGGCGGCCGCAAGAAGAAGACACCCCCGACATAAACGAAGTCCCGGGACAGGGGTTAACGATGTCCCGGGACTTCACACGAGTGGGTCGCCGGGGGCTCGAACCCCGAACCTACGGATTAAAAGCCTTCGCGATCACACCGCACACAGCCGAATATCAAGCGATTGCAACGGATTCCGGCTCACCCAGACCCTCGCAGAACCACCCCCGCCCGTCAAGAAAGGGCCACCGCCCCGAGCATGAAAGGGCCCTGTAAGGGCCAGATCGCCTCTCATTCCGAGCTGCCCTCGAAGTCACGACAGCTCGAAGCCGTTGTCCTGGCGAGGCGGTTGCGCGGTGTCAGGCGAACCTCGGCCATGCTCGACAGGTGGCCGCACGCGCGTAGGCGGATCCGTCGGATTGGCCTGCCGCTCGAAGATCTCCTCGAGCAGGTACTGGGCCCGAGGCGGAATCGGATAGCCCGGTCCCAAACAGGCGCGCGCCACCGCGATCGCCTCGTCCGCGCTCGAAAATCCCAAGGCTTGGACCAGCAGGGCCAGGTCACCGCGATCCTGCTCGACCCGCGACGCCGCGACCTTCATCGCCAGCAGGTGCTCCGCGCCCGCGACACAGACCCGCAGGTGAGGCGTCTCGAACACCACCTTCTGGTGCGCGTCGGTCCCGGGCGGGACGAACCCCTTCACGGCGTCGTTGAGCCAGTCGCCGGCGAGGCCGTTCGCCTCGGCGACCGCCTCCGCTGCCGCCCTCACCTGGGTCGTGGGAACGAACACGGCGTCGAGGTCCCGGGTTGTGCGCGCCGCATCGAACGACAGCGCGATCGCCGCACCGCCGACCAGGTAGACATCCGCGGTCGTACCCCTCGCTGCGAGCTCCTCGTCGAGGGCATGCAGCAGCCTGCCGATGCCCTCCGCGTCCAGGCTCGTCATGCGCGCTGAAGGGCCGTATCGGTGATGAACACCCCGCGGATGCGGAACTGTGCCGGGGACTGCACCATCGCCCAGGTACGGCCGTAGGCGGACGTCGACACGAACCACCACGGTCGCGCCACCCGCTCCTCGGCAAGCGCCCACGCTGGGGCGTCCCACCCGTCGCGGTCCGCGAGCCAGCATGCCAGTCCTGCGAACGCCGCATCGAGACCCGAGTGACCCGTGGGCTCCGGGGCCTCGGCCATCAAACGGGCCGCGGCGACCACGCCATCACGGGCGTGAACCGACTCGTAGTCGTCCAGCAACTGGAGAACCCCGAAACGCCACAGGTCCTCACTCGACACAGGGCCCCCCGACAGCATGGAACGCGCCGCCACGGCGGCATCCCCAACGGCCTGGATCGACATGACACAAGGGTACCCACCACAACAGACAACCTCGCCGATGGCGACGGGCGACTGATTGGTGCGTTGGTCGTGGTGGCTACAGCGTCTGGGCGACGGTCAGCAGGACCGCACAGTCCTCGAGCGCATGCAGGCCGTGACGTTCGTCCGGGATCACGGCGACGTCTCCAGCGGCCAGCAGGGCGGAGTCCGTCGTGGTCGTCAGCTGCACCGCTCCCGCCAGGACGTGAAGGGTCGCCTCGCCGGGGCTCTCGTGCTCTGCCAGCTCTTGTCCCGCAGCAAGTGCGATCAGTGTCTGTCGCAGCCTGTGGTCGTGACCGCCGAACACCGTATGGGCACTGCGCCCGCTGCTGGCCGTCCGGGCGATCGTGAGGTGCTCCTCGACGAGTGTGGGGAGGGAGATGGCTTCCATGGTGTGCCTTTCGATTGTCGTATCGGGGTCAGTGCGCGGCGGCGTGACGCCGGTCAGGGCATGTCGATCCCGACGATGCCGTCGATGACACGGACCGGGAACGTGCGCACGGGCTCGGTGGCGGGCAGGTTCAGCGCCGCACCCGTGCGCAGGTCGAATCGCGATCCGTGCATCCAGCACTCGATCGTGCACCCGTCGACGTCTCCGTCGGACAGCGGAACGGCACCGTGGGTGCACTCGTCGTGCACCGCGAAGACCTCGTCGGCGGTGCGGACCAGGCAGATGCCGACGCGAGCGATGCGGACGCCTCGGGGCGTGCCGACGGCCAGGGCGTCGAGGTCGCACAGCGGATGCCACGTCATGACGCGGCACTCACCACGCGCTCCCAGGCCGGTCCGTCGAGCGCTATGACGGCGGCAGGGAACAGCCCGTTCTCCTCCTTGTCGATATGACGCCTCAGGATGTCCTCCAGCATCCCCGCGGCCGCAAGGTCGCCCTCGATGACGCGGGCGAGGGCGGCGTCGATCTCGCGGTGCTCGGCGCACAGCCCGGCGACGTGCTCGGTGAACTCCGCATCCTGCCGCAGTTCCGCGAACAGGTATCTCTCCTCGCTCGCGGTGTGCGGATCCAGGAGACCGGCCAGATGGCTGGCGGCGGCGCCGGCACCGTCACGGTCCCCGGCGGAAGCGGCCCGACGAAGGACTCCCATCGCGTTGATGATCTCGTCATGCTCCGCGGAGTAGCGGGCGATCACTGTGTTCGCCCGGCACCCGCAGTAGGAGCACATGAGCGGGCTACCGCGCCAGCCGCAGGTGCCAGGCGTCCGGTCCGCTCTGGAGGTACTCCACCGTCAGGCCCTCGGGGTAGCGGCTGCGCGCCTGGTCCAGCAGGGGCAGCGGATCGTGCGGTGCGATGAGCACCATGGCGCCTCCGCCACTGAGCGAGTCCAGGGCCCCGAAGATCGCACCGTGCCGGATGGCATGGGGGATGGTGCGCGCGTCGAGCACGGGGTCGGCGTGCGCCCCGGCGTCGGAGCAGCCGCAGCCGGTGCTCACGGCTGTGACGGGAAGGGTCGTGAAGGACTCGCTCATGTGTTCCTCGCAGGGGGTCGGCTGGTGTCCGGGCCTGTGACATTACTACAGTATCCACTGTGTTAAATCAGGGGGCGATGCCGGCCCGTCACAGCGACGGTGCCGCCGCGCTGACCCGACCGCGTGCGCGGGTGCTGGAACTGCTTCAGCAACTGGACTCCCCGGTGTCCGCCGAGGACGTCGCCCTGCGGTTCGGCCAGCACGTGAACACGGTTCGCCTGCATCTGGAGTACCTCGCCCAGCGCGGCCTCGCCCTGCGCGAACGCGCGCCCGGCACCGGCCGGGGTCGTCCCAGTTGGCACTACCGCGCCAACCCGGAACGTCAGGAGCCTGACCGGCGGGTACGCGAGTACGGCGCGCTCGCCGGAGCGCTCGCAGCCCACATCGTCCGGACGAGCAGCCTGCCAGCCGACGATGCATACACCGCGGGCCTGGAGTGGGGCAAGCAGGAGGCGCGCGAGCGTCACCTCCGCGACACGTCCAAGGCGGATGCCCGCCGCACCGTGGTGTCGATCCTCGATGCACTCGGCTTCACCCCCGTCGCAAACGAGCGCAACACGACCGTGCACCTCACCCAGTGCCCACTGCTGGATGTCGCCCGTCAGTACCCCGACGTCGTCTGCCAGGTTCACCGCGGGCTGGTCGGCGGACTGCTCCAGTCACTCGGCGCAGACCCTGCGGACGCCGACCTGCAGCCCTTCTCCGACCCCGGGTCCTGCCGACTGCGCCTGGCTGCCGCCACGACTGCGCGGCAGCCATGACCGACAACGCGGCCGACCCCGGCCGGCAGTCCGTCACGACGCTGACGACGCCCCACGGCAGCACCCGTGGCCCGCGCATGCGGGTGCGGGGTCGCCTCGCCCTTCTGCTGCTGGGCGGGGCCTCGATGCTCCTCGGGCTCTCGGGTGCCCTGATGCTCCTCGGACTGCCGGCCCCGATCACGACCGAGCGGCTGCTCGAGGTCCATGGGCAGCTCATGATCGTCGGATTCCTCGGCACCCTGATCGCGCTGGAACGGGCGATCGCGTTGAGGCAGACGTGGGCCT
>JAGOME010000093.1 GCA_017993715.1 Phycicoccus sp. | reverse complement strand
GCGTCGACCGTAGGCTTGAACACGCTCGTGGTCCTGACGTGACTGGATGCTTAGACACCAACCAGCCTGCCGCAGGGCCACGAGCCCCTACTTCAGGCCCCTCATCACGCGGAAGATCGAAGACCCGGTTTCACTGGACCTAGAGCCTGTGGCTCAGACGATTCATGGGCTCGACCAGGTTCTGAGTGAAGAGGGTCTCGTATTTCATGAGTCCCAGGGCGGGACTGGGGTTCCTGTGCTGACTGACTCGGAAGCCCACGAAGCGATCCAGCGGGAGCTGCGCCGGTTGGGATCTCTGGCGGGAGAACGGTGACTGCGGGCCAGACTTACGACTCGCCACTCGAGGGACTCAATCCCGCCCTAGCACTGTCGCGATGATCACGCAGTTGGGTCGGGCGTAAAGACAGCCTCGATCGTCGTGCCGAAATAGCGGGCGATCGCGAACGCCAGCGGCAGCGAGGGGTCGTACTTGCCGACCTCGATCGAGTTGATCGTTTGGCGGGACACCCCGAGAGCTTCGCCCAAGGCCGCCTGGGACAGGCCTCGCTCGGCGCGCAGGGTGGGCAGGCTATTGCGCACGGGATCAGCCTGCCCGGACCGCGACGATGTTGGCCACGCCGAGGGCGAGCGAGACGACCAGGAGTCGCAGTGCCTCGCCCACCGGCGACCCGATCTCGAAGATCAGACAGACCAGGACGGCGATGGTCTGCAGGATGAAGACGCCCATCCCGAGCCAGGCGAACCCGCGCAGCATGACGGCCCGGTCGCCCTCGTCGTAGGGCTGGGCGGCGCTGACCCGGGTCAGGACGCTGTCCTTGCCCCGCTGGGCCCGCCAGATGCTCACCCCAACGTAGGCCAGGCCGGCAGCCAGGGCGATGCCCAGCCCGGCGAGTCCGCGCACGAAGGCCAGCAGGGCCCCGGCTGCCAACAGCGGGAAGAGCACCTTGTTGAAGATGCTGATCGGTTCAACGCGAGGTGTCGATGTGGTGTTCATGGCCGTAATCCTGTCAAGCACCCTTGACATATGTCAAGGGTGCTTGACAGGAATACGGACAACAGAGGCGGGGGAGTGTCCCTGCGGCTCCCGCACGGCGCGCCCCTCCTCGACTAGCGTCGGGCCGATGGATGGCATAGAGCACCCCGCCCGGCTCGACGTGGGCATCATTGGCGCTGGACGGGTCGGCGCGGTCCTCGGGGCGGCCTTGGCCCGTGCGGGACACCGGATCACAGGGGTGTATGCCGTGAGCGACGCCAGCCGTCGCCGCGCCGCCGACCTCCTGCCCGAAGCCCCCATCCGGGACGTCCCGGCGGTCCTCGATGCCGCCGAACTCGTCGTCCTCGCCGTCCCCGACGACGTCCTCGCCTCGCTCGTCCAGGGCCTGGCCACCGCCGGCCACTGGACCGCCGGCCAAGTCGTCGTCCACACCAGCGGACGCCACGGCGTGCGCATCCTCGACCCCGTCCTGGCCGCCCACGCCCTCCCGCTCGCACTCCACCCAGCCATGACCTTCACCGGCACCGCCATGGACGTCGACCGCCTGCGCGACGCGGCATTCGGCGTGACCGCCGCCGACGAGCTGCGCCCGCTGGCAGAAGCCCTCGTTCTCGACATGGGCGGCGAACCCGTCTGGATCGCCGAGGAGGACCGGACCGCGTATCACGCGGCTCTCGCCCACGGCGCCAACCACCTGACCACACTCCTCGCCCAGGCGAGCGACATCCTGCGCGCTGCCGGGGTCGAGCGACCCGATCACGTCCTGCGGCCTCTGGTCAGCGCCGCCCTCGACAATGCCCTGCGGTTGGGTGATGCTGCCCTCACCGGGCCGGTCTCGCGCGGTGACGTCGGTACCGTCAGGGACCACCTGCGCGAACTCGACCGGATCGCGCCTGACATCAAGGGGACCTACGTGGCCCTGGCCCGCGCGACCGCCCTGCGGGCCATGGACTCCGGACGCCTGCGCCCCGCCGCCGCCGAACCCCTCCTCGACATCCTCGCCGATCAGGAGCAGCCGTGACCCCGACCCCCGAGCGCCGCACTCCGAGCGTCGCGCACACCCGCGATGAGCTGCGCGCTGCCCGCGCCACCCTCGGCATCCGCGATGTCGCCGTCGTCATGACGATGGGCGCCCTGCACGAAGGTCACGCCCAGCTCATCCGCACGGCGCGAGCCGCGCACGAGCACGTCATCGTCACGATCTTCCTCAACCCGTTGCAGTTCGGCCCCAAGGAAGACCTGTCGCGCTACCCCCGCACCTTTGACGCCGACATGGAGATCTGCGCTGACGCGGGCGTCGACCTCGTCTTCGCACCGACCCCGGACGTCGTCTACCCCGACGGCGACCCCGGCGTCCGTGTCTCGGCCGGGCCGCTCGGCGAAGTCCTCGAGGGCCAGTCGCGCCCTGGCCACTTCGACGGCGTCCTCACCGTCGTCAACAAGCTGCTCAACCTCACCAGGGCCACCGCTGCCTACTACGGCCAAAAGGACGCCCAGCAGCTCCTCCTCATTAAGCGGATGGTCCGCGACCTCGACATCCCCGTCCGCGTCGTCGCCGTCCCCACCGTTCGGGAGCCCGACGGGCTCGCCATGAGCAGCCGCAACACCTATCTCACGGACAGCGACCGCGAGGTCGCGTTGTCGCTGTCCCGCGCCCTGAAGGCCGGGGTCGACGCCACGGCATTCGGTCCGTCCGCGATCCGTCGAGCGGCCCGCGCGGTGCTCGTCAAGGAGCCGCTGGCGCTGGTCGACTACCTCGTCCTGGTCCACCCGCGGACCTTGCAGGAGGTGCCCGAGTGGTATCGCGGGGAGGCGGTGCTCGCGGTCGCCGCCAAGGTCGGCACGACCCGCCTGATCGACAACCAGCCCCTCGCCGTCGGGCCTGGCGGTGGGCCATTGGACGTGGTCCCGCCAGATTCCGACGCCTGACCATCGCCGTCCCGAATGCCGAGAGGCCCCGTTGCGCCTGATCGCCCGAATGCCGCCCGCGCCGTCCTCTCGGCCTTGCCTCTGGGCTAGCGTTGCCCACCATGACTGATCCCGTGCGGATCCCGCGTCGGCTCGTGGCGCCGCCCCCGGGCTGGACCACCACTGCCGACGTCATCGTCGTCGGCTCCGGCATCGCGGGTCTGACCTGTGCTATTCGCCTGCGGGAGAACGGCGCCCGTGTCCTCCTGGTCACCAAGACGGTCCTCGACGAAGGCTCCACCGCGTGGGCCCAGGGCGGGATTGCCGCCGCGCTCGACCCCGAGGACTCGCCCGAGGAGCACCTCGTAGACACCCTTGTCGCTGGCGTCGGACTCTGCGATCCCGAGGCCGTACGGGTCCTGGTCACCGAGGGCCCGGCCCGGGTGCGCGAGCTCGTCGCGCGCGGCGCCGAGTTCGACCGGACCGAGTCCGGCGAGATCAAACTGACTCGTGAGGGTGGCCACCACCGTGATCGGATCGCCCACGCCGGCGGCGACGCGACCGGCCGCGAGATCTCGCGCGCTCTGATCGCCCACCTGGACACCGTCCGCTCCGACCCCGGTATCGAGGTCATCGAGCATGCCCTCGTCGTCGATCTCCTCACCGCCGTCGATGGAGCCGTCGCCGGAGTCACCCTGCACGTCATCGGTGAGGGGCAGATCGACGGGGTCGGCGCCGCCTATGCCCGCGCTGTCGTGCTCGCTACGGGCGGTTTGGGCCAGATCTATGTGTCAACGACCAACCCGTCGGTCGCAACTGGCGACGGGGTTGCGGCCGCGCTGCGGGCAGGCGCCGTCGTCGAGGACCTGGAGTTCATCCAGTTCCACCCCACCGTCCTCTACCTCGGCGAAGGGTCGAGCGGACAGCAGCCGCTGATCTCCGAGGCGGTCCGCGGAGAAGGGGCCTTCCTCGTGGATGCGGCCGGGACGCGGATCATGCAGGGGCGGCACGAGCTCGCCGACCTCGCGCCCCGAGACGTTGTGGCGCGAGCCATCCTGTCGGTGATGGCCGAGCAGGGCGTCGACCACGTCTATCTCGACGCGCGCCACCTCGGCGCGGAGTTCCTCGAGGAGCGGTTCCCGTCCATCGTGGCATCCTGCCGGTCTCTTGGCTTCGACCCGGCCACGGACCTGCTGCCGGTGTCGCCGGCTCAGCACTACGCGTCCGGCGGGGTCCTGACCGACCTGCGAGGCCGTTCGTCCGTCGAGGCGCTGTACGCGTGCGGGGAGTGCTCCTGCACCGGGGTCCACGGCGCCAACCGGCTCGCCTCCAACTCCCTGCTCGAGGGTCTCGTCTTCGCCCACCGGATCGCCGACGATCTCGCCGCGCGCCTGGCCGCCGGCGAGTTGCCCGTGCGCTCCCCGCAGATCGGTCCCCTGGATAGCCAGGCCGAGATCGTCGACAGCCGACACCGGGTCATCGTCCAGCGGGCGATGACGGCGGGAGTCGGCCCGGTGCGGTCGGCGCCCTCGGTGGCCAGCGCCGTGGAACGCCTGGCCGAGGTCTCCGCTCTCCCCGTCGTCGAACCCGTCGGGCCCCGGTCCTGGGAGACCACGAATCTGGTCCATCTCGGGCGGGCCCTTGCTGCCGTCGCGGGTCGGCGCGCCGAGACCCGAGGCGGGCACGTCCGGTCCGACTATCCCGAGCAGGACCCGGCCTGGCGTCGGCACCAGCGGCTCGCGGTGACGGCGAGCGAACTCGGTGTCACCGAAGCGCCTGCCGCTGCCCCGTCCGAGAGGAATCCCTGATGAGCGACCCCTACGGCTTCCCGACGAGCGACGCCGCGCACGTCATCGCCACTGCCCTGGAGGAAGACCTCGGCCCGCTGTCCCTCGACGTGACCACCATGGCGACTATCCCTGCGGCGCAACGCAGTCGAGCCGTCGTTGTCGCCCGCGCCCCAGGCGTGGTCGCCGGGGTGCCTGCCATCGCCCAAACCCTGAATGCCGTCGCGGTGCGCCTGGGCTGGGAGCCGGTCGAGGTCGAACCAGTCGCGGTCGACGGGCAGCGGGTGGTGCGCGGCGATGTGCTGGCCACGCTGAACGGCCCGACGCGCACGATCCTGGTCGCGGAACGGACCCTGCTCAACATCCTCAGTCGCACGTCCGGCGTCGCCACCCACACCCGCCGGTGGGCCGACGAACTCGTCGGCACGTCGTGCACGGTCCTGGACACCCGCAAGACGACACCAGGCTTGCGGGCGTTGGAGAAATACGCCGTGCGATGCGGCGGCGGCACCAACAAGCGCA
>JAGOME010000092.1 GCA_017993715.1 Phycicoccus sp. | reverse complement strand
TCGCTGTGCAGAACCTGGCCGTCGTCCTCGTGATCCTCGCCATCGCGTGCATCACCTCGGCCCTGACAGGGGGTCGGCGATGAGCGACATCCGGGTCGAGGACATCAAAGTGGGCGACGAGGTGACCGGCCCTGATCGCCGAGGCGGAGGCCGGACGATGAGGGCGGCGCGACCATGACCACCCCAGCCGGATGGCAGGACGCTCGCCCCGAGCTCGCCGCCGATCATCCCCGCCCCACCATGATCGCGGCCCTGTGTGAGGCCACCATCGCCCACGCCGACCCCGACGACATCGCCGACCTCATCGCCATGCAGGAGGCCCTGCGAGCCCAGTACGACCTCATCGTGTGTATCCGCTGCGACCGGACCGCGCCCGGTGTGGACTCCACGTGGGAGTCCGAGGTGTGCCAGGAGTGCCGCGACGATGACGGGTATGCCGAGGAGCGGGCGCGGGAGGCGCGCTACTACGCCTACGACGATGACCCGTACGACTACTGGGGGGCATCGGCATGACCCCGACTCCTGGCTCCCCCGAGTGGCTGTCCAAGGTCACCGCATCCAAGGTCGCGGCCATCCTCGGGCTCTCACCCTGGGACTCGCCCCTGACCCTGTGGCACAAAATGCGCGGCGACCTGGCACCTGAGGCGCAGACCGACTACCAAGCCCGCGGACATTTCCTCGAGGATGGCGTGCTGCGCTGGTGGCTCGCTGAGCGCCCCGACGCCCGCAGCATCGTCGACACCCAGCCGTACCGCTCGCTCGAAGACTGGGCTGGCGCGACTCCTGACGCCATCGCCTACGACGGTGACGACGTGGTTCTCGTGGACGCCAAAACCGACGCCCGCGAGTACGACTGGATCGAGCCCCCGGTCTGGTATGTCGCGTCCTCCCTGTGGCAACTGGCGTGCTTCCCGGACGCGCAGCGGGTCCATCTGGCCGTCCTCCATGCCGGGCTGCGCTTCCGGGAGTACGTGATCGAGCGCGACGAGGAGACGATCGCCGACGTCGTCGCTGCCTGCCGCCGCTTCTACGACTCCCTGGCCGCCGATGAGGCACCGCCCTTGTCCGGGATGGCTGCCGAGTATGACGTGCTGCGCCGCGTCACGGTCGGCATCGACAAGGGCGAGTCCGTGGACCTGCCCGCCGACCTCGCCGACGCCTACCTGTCTGACCTCGCCCACGAGAAGCGCTGTGCCGCAACCAAGGCGCGCATTCTCGACGCGATGGGACACGCCCAGTACGCCTACGCGGGGGGCGTCAAGATCGCCCGCCGCCAGCCCGCGAAAGACGGCATCGCGCTCGTGCGCGTCGCCGCCCTACCCGACCTCACCGAAACGGAGACCGCAGCATGAGCACCGAAATCGCCATCACCGACCCGAACGCCAGCATCCACGCCCAGATGGAATTCGCCCGGATGGCAGCCGGGTCCACCGACCAGCGTGACATGGCCCGGTCGATTCTCCCCGAGGCATATCGCGGCAATCCGGCCAACATCCTCATCGCCACCGGCCTGGGTGAATCCATGGGCCTGTCCTTCGCCGAGTCGCTCTACCGCATCCACGTCATCAAGGGGAAGCCTTCCGCGGCAGCGGAATTGATCGCCTCGAATGTCCGCAAGGCGGGCCACAAGCTGCGCATCAAGGTGAGCGAGAACCCGCCCGAGGCGACGTGCACCATCATTCGCGCCGATGACCCGGACGAGCCAACCGTGATCGTCCGGGACATGGCATGGGCGCAGCGCATGGGCCTGGCCAAGGAGCCGAACTACATCAAGCAGCCAGCGACGATGCTCGCGAACCGCGCCGTCACCGCTTGCGCCCGACTTGCCTGCCCCGAGGCGCTTTACGGCGTCACCTACGCGCCGGATGAACTTTCAGCCCCCGACGACGTGGCTCCATCTGCGGAGTCCAAGCCCACCGGCCTGAGCGCTATCAAGGCTGCGGCGCAGGCGACCGCGCCCACCCCCGACGTCGAGGACGCCGTCATCGTCAACGAGCAGACCGGCGAGATCACCGACCCCGAGCAGCCCGTCAAGATCCCCACCCGTGAGCGCAGCCGCCTCTTCGCGATGCTGGCGCAGAAGGCAATCGGCGACGAAAACCAGCAGCGCGCCTTCATGGCGAGCGTCCTCGACCGCACCGTCGAGCACCGCGACGTGCTGACCCGCGACGAGTATCAACGGCTCGTGAGCGAGCTCGACTCGTACCCCGACGCCGATCCTGAGCAGCCCGCGCTAGGTGAGGACGGTGCGGCATGACCGGCATCTACCTCGACGTCGACGGCACCCCCACCCCCATCGAGGACGTCTCCTGGATCAAGGTCGGCCCCTGCGGGTGCGTCAGCGGCGTGACCGTCGCGTCCCTGCGCGGCGAGATTTACGCCGTCACCGCAGGGCAGGCGCTGGAGCAATTCGGAGACTCCCCGGTCGAGCGCAAGCGCGACATCGAGGACGGATGGACATGCCGCCCCATTCTCCGCTCCGCGCTTGCTGGCATCGAGATGGGCTGCACCCACGAGCCCCGCTACGGCATCCCGACCGTCCCCATCCCGGATGGGTATCAGTGGGCTGGCAAGAGCGAGTCGCGCCAGACGTGGACCAAGCACCTGGTGCCTTCCGTGGGCTGGTCAAAGATCGCAGTGACATCACTGTGCGGCAAAGGCGACTACTTCTGGAGCAGCGACAGGGGAGGGCTCTACGGGTACGTCACATGCCGCAAGTGCGAGCGAGCGGCGGTGGCCTCGTGACCAACCCCTCCCGGATCAAGGGCACCAAGGCTGAGTCCGCCGTCACCAAATGGCTGCGCGACAACGGCTTTCCTGGCGCTGACCGGCAGCCCGGACGCGGCAGCCGAGACCAAGGTGACATCACCGTCTGCCCCGGTGTCATCGCCGAGGTCAAGGCTCACAAACTCCCCGGCACTGGACTGCCCGGCCCCGCGCTCCTCGCCGTGTGGATGCGGCAGACCGAGACCGAGCGTGTCCACGCCGACGCCGACATCGCCGTCCTGGTCGTCAAGCGGCCCGGCACTACCGACGTGGGCCGCTGGCTGGCCTACGTCACGGCCTGGACCCTGGCCGAGCTGATCTACCCGCGCATGACCAGCGCAGCCCACGAGTCGCCCGCCTGCCATGACCCCGTGTGCCTGTCCATGGCGTCCCTCGTGGCACTCCTGCGCGCCGCTGGATGGGGTGACCCCGAGTGATCGCCGACGGATACGGCGTCCTCGCCACCACGTGCCGGGCGGGCATCTCCACCGCCCGCACCCCCCGACCCGTCCCCGACCTCCTCGACCGCATCGAGCAGGCCAAAGCGCGCCGGGCATCCACGTCGCCCATCGTCCTGACCGGCGAGCCGACCACCCCTCCACCTGCACCGACGGCCCGCAAGCCTGGGCGACCCGGCCGGCCGAGAGCGCAGCGGGACACCGCGCCCATCGCCGCCGCCTACGCGTCTGGCGCCACCATGAGCCAGGTCGCAGCCCAGTACGGATGCTCACGAGCCACCGTGCAGGCCGCCATGGCCGCGCATGGCGTCCCCGTGCGTCACCAGCGGACCGCGCTCGACATCGACGCGCTCGCCGCCCGCTACCGGGCCGGGGAGACCCTGACCGACCTCGCAGCCGCGGTAGGCGTCGATGTCACCACCATCCGCCGGCACTTCAAGGCGGCCGGGGTGCTGCGACCAGGGGGCGGACGACCATGAGCCTGACCATCGGCGCACTCTTCCACGGCTATGGCGGCATCGAAATCGCCCTCGCATCCGTCCTCGACGTCCGCCCCGCGTGGTTCGTCGAGTTCGTACGTCAACAACGCGATCAAGTGGACCCGCGAACACCGCGAGGACGAAGCATGACCACCGCCGACCAGCGCGCCCAAGCCTGCCCCACCTGCGACGCCGACCCGTCCACCGCACCGGGCCGCTACTGCGCGTCGCTCGCGTGTCGATGTGGTCACCCCGCGTGCCCCGCCGCCGCGTCGTGGGTGCCGCGTGAGGGTCAGGCGCGCGTCATCCACCTACCCGAGCCGAGGACGACGTCGGCTTGGGCCAACCGTGAGGAGTCGACGTGGATCGACAAGATGTGAGCCGGGTCCAGATCATCCGCGGCAACGCGCTCGCCCTACACACCCACTCGGTTGAGTTCCTTGGCGCGCAGGAAGCAAGCGTGCATCCGCTCGGTCAGCGCGGCGCGTCGAGGCGCAGAGGTGCCTCGCGTGCGCCACGTCTCGATGTAGGACTCGGGAACGAACACCCGTCGACCCTCTCTGACAACCGGGATGTTGCCGAGGTGTGCCGACTGGTAGGCCACGTCCGGCGATCGGCCGGCGCGTCTAGCCGCTTCGAGCAGGGGCACCAGCGGCTCGGAAGGATCGACGTCCGGGAGGTCCCAGCCCCGGCGCGAGCTTCCAGCGTTCAGCCGTCCGCACTCGATGGCGTTGAGTGCCTGCTCACGCTTGATTCGCAGGTGCGGCAGGACTGCCTCGCACGCCCGCATGGCGTTCGCCGAGTGTGCCTCCCAGGTGAACAGCGGGCGGCCTCTCGCAGCCGAGGGCCGAGCGTCGCCACGGTATCCGCCGAACAGGTCGTGCAGGAGCGTGACGGCTTCGGGAGTGACCTGTTTGACCATCACGCGAGGCGCGTAGACGGGTTGTCCCGCGTCACCCCGAACCCGCTGCGCGTAGTCGCTCCGCTTCACGCCGATGTATCCGTCGGAGTCGATAACGCCGGCCGCGTAGGCGATGTCCATGTCGCTCACGGCTCAGCCGATCCGAGCGTTGAGGATGCCGCCCTCGTCGGCCGCCGCGCTCCCCTGGACCTGCTCGAGGACGTAGGCGCGAACGTCGTCGCGCACCTCGGCTGCGCCGTCGCCGTTGCCGTAGATCGAGTTCCAGGCGTCGCGGTCGACGTCGATGGTGAGTGTGACCCGGACCTTCATCGTGTTCGTCATGTCTCCATGATAGGACCACAGACCACAACAACACAAGGGGCAATCGCGTGAGCGTGCAAATCATTCGAGGCGACGCCGCACAGATTCCACTATCAGACGACTCGGTGGCTAGCCCACAGAATACCCAGACCGACCCACTCCCGTGCGGACATCGCACGAAGCACGGCCAGCGAATCGGATGCTGCGCCGGATGCCAACACCTGTTCTCATCCGACACCGCGTTCAACGCACACCGCCGCGTCGGCCAGTGCCTCGACCCGCGTGACGTCGGACTCGTCGGCAGGCCCTCACGCACCGCCCCCGGTGAAGTCATCTGGGCATTCCCGGCCAGCGACGTGCCGTGGGGTGAACGCTGATATGGCACGCAAGCGCATGTTGGCTCCCGAGTTCTTCACGAGCTCGACCATGAACGCGCTCCCCGTCGAGGCGACGTTCACGTTCGCCGGCATCTGGTGCTGG